>NZ_JASJOY010000019.1:0-8484 GCF_031426985.1 Hydrogenophaga sp. | reverse complement strand
AGCAGGAAGTCGGCGCCGGCTACTTCGACGACGTGACCACCGTGATCCAGGGCGGTTCCTCCAGCGTGAAGGCCCTGACCGGCTCGACCGAAGAAGAGCAGTTCCACTGATCTGCCTGAATCCACAGCCCCAAGAGGTTGAGGAGACATCAAGCCCGGGCTGGTCCCGGGCTTTTTTGTGGGAAAATCAACGGCTTCATCAAGCAGCAAGAGCGAGAAAGGCAGTCTGGTTATGACACCGCGAACTACTGAGAGGTTTGTCTCGGCCTTCTAAGGCCTGCAGTTCGCGCCTGCCCGATCCCCTTTCTCACCCCTACAGCGCGGCCCATGCCGCGCTTTTTCGTTTCTGGACTTCCCCATGCTTCACATCACGCTTCCCGACGGTTCGCAACGCGAGTTTCCTGGCCCGGTGACGGTGGCCGAAGTGGCCGCTTCCATTGGCACCGGTCTGGCCAAGGCCGCACTGGCCGGCAAGATTGATGGCAAGGTGGTGGACACCAGCTTTCAGATCACGGGCGACAGTGCCTTGTCCATCGTCACGGCCAAGGATGCCGATGGCCTGGAGGTGATCCGCCATTCCACCGCCCACTTGCTGGCGTACGCGGTGAAAGAGCTGTTTCCGGACGCGCAGGTCACCATCGGTCCGGTGATCGAGCACGGCTTCTTCTACGATTTTTCGTACAAGCGCCCCTTCACGCCCGAAGACCTGTTGGCCATCGAAAAGAAGATGAACGAACTGGCGAACAAGGACGAGCCGGTGGTGCGCCGCGTGCTGCCGCGCGATGAGGCGGTGTCCTATTTCAAAGGGCTTGGCGAGCACTACAAGGCCGAGATCATCGCCAGCATCCCGAGTAACGAGGATGTGTCGCTGTACCGCGAAGGCAAGTTTGAGGACCTGTGCCGCGGCCCGCACGTGCCCAGCACGGGCAAGCTCAAGCACTTCAAGCTGATGAAGGTGGCGGGCGCCTACTGGCGCGGCGATCACCGCAACGAGATGCTGCAGCGCATCTACGGCACGGCCTGGGCGACCAAGGACGAATTGCAGCAGCACCTGACGATGCTGGAAGAGGCGGAGAAGCGCGATCACCGTCGCCTGGGGCGCGAGTTGGACCTGTTCCACATCGACGAGCATTCGCCCGGCACGGTGTTCTGGCACCCCAAGGGCTGGACGGTGTGGCAGGAGGTGGAGCAGTACATGCGCCGCGTGTACCGCGAGAACGGTTACCTGGAGGTCAAGGGCCCGCAGATCCTCGATCAGGGCCTGTGGGAGAAGACCGGCCACTGGGACAAGTACCGCGAGAACATGTTCGTGACCGAATCGGAGAAGCGCGACTACGCGCTCAAGCCGATGAACTGCCCGGGCCACATCATCATCTTCAAGCAGGGCATCAAGAGCTACCGCGACCTGCCGCTGCGCTTCGGCGAGTTCGGGCAGTGCCACCGCAACGAGCCCTCGGGTGGCCTGCACGGCATCATGCGCGTGCGCGCCTTCACGCAGGACGATGGCCACATCTTCTGCACCGAAGACCAGATCCAGTCCGAGGTGGTGGCCTTCACCACGCTGCTGCAGAAGGTCTACAAGGACTTCGGCTTCACCGACATCATCTACAAGCTGTCCACCCGGCCCGAAAAGCGCATCGGTACCGAAGAGAGCTGGGACCGTGCGGAGGCCGCGCTGGCCAACGGCCTCAAGGCCTCGGGCTGCGACTTCGAGTACCTGCCGGGTGAGGGCGCTTTCTACGGTCCCAAGATCGAATACACGCTCAAAGATGCGCTGGGCCGTCCTTGGCAATGCGGCACCATCCAGGTCGATTCCAATCTGCCCGAACGGCTGGATGCCGAGTTCGTGGGCGAGGACGGCTCGCGCCATCGCCCCGTCATGCTGCACCGCGCCATCGTCGGTAGCCTGGAGCGCTTCATCGGTATCCTGATCGAACAGCATGCCGGCGCACTGCCGGTTTGGCTGGCGCCGACCCAGGTGGTGGTGGCCGGAATCACCGATGCCCAGGCCGATTATGTCCAGGCAGTGGCGAAAACGCTGCAAAAACAAGGGCTTAGGGTCGAAACAGATCTGCGCAACGAGAAAATCACGTATAAAATACGGGAGCACGCGTTGCAAAAGCTGCCTTACATCCTGGTCGTGGGCGACAAGGAGAAGGCCGCTGGCGCCGTGGCTGTGCGGGCACGAGGTAACAAAGACCTCGGTGTCATGTCGCTGGAGAGCTTCTCCGAACTGATCGCGACAGACGTTTCCTCCAAGGTTTGATGTCAAACGCTCCGGAAGGCCCCTCGGTTGCTGCGCACCGCGCGTGGGCCCATTGAGGCTTTTTGTTGTCTGAACCGCCCACGTCAAGGAACACACCATCGCTACCAACTTTCGTGACCGTCGCCAACGCGAAGAGCGTGCACACCGTCTGAACCGTGAAATCATGGCCCCCGAGGTTCGCCTCAACGGGCCGGAAAACGAGCCACTGGGCATCGTCAGCCTGATGGAAGCCCTGCGCATGGCGGGTGAGCTGGACGTGGATCTGGTCGAGATCGCGGCCACCGCCAATCCGCCGGTGTGCCGCCTGATGGACTACGGCAAGTTCAAGTACCAAGAGCAGAAAAAGGCGGCGGAAGCCAAGGCCAAGCAGACGGTCATCGAAATCAAGGAAATCAAATTCCGACCCGGTACCGACGACGGCGACTACAACATCAAGATGCGCAACATCCGTCGTTTTCTGGACGAGGGTGACAAGTGCAAGATCACGCTGCGGTTCCGTGGCCGCGAGATCACCCACCAGGAGTTGGGGCTCGCACTGCTGAACCGCATCCGGGACGACCTCGGCGACACCATCCTCGTCGAGCAGTTCCCGAAGCTTGAAGGGCGTCAGATGATCATGATGATCGCGCCCGGACGCAAAAAGGCCGGCGGCCCTGCGCCCAAGGTCGATGCGGTGCCCGCCGACCAGGCGTCGGCCTGAGCAGGCGTCGGCCTGAGCCGGCGAGAAAAGACAGAGGATTGGATCGGCAGGGTAGTCGCCTGCCGTCCGAGGCCAGTGGTGCAAGCCGCTGAGCCGAAAGAGCGGTCGCAAGGCCGTTCGTAAAAGTGGCTCGGGGCCAACAAGTCCGCGGAAGGTTCGCGGCGCCTCACGAGCACAAATGAAAAGGAGCATGAAGATGCCCAAAATGAAGACCAAGAGCAGCGCGAAGAAGCGTTTTCGCGTTCGTCCCGGTGGCACCGTCAAGCGCGGTCAAGCCTTCAAGCGTCACATCCTGACCAAGAAGACCACCAAGAACAAGCGCCATCTGCGTGGTGCGGTGACTGTCCATGAGACCAATATGGGTCACATGGCACAGATGCTGCCCGGCATGGGCATTTGATCAACGACGAACAAGGAGCAACACATGCCTCGCGTCAAACGTGGTGTAACGGCACGCGCCCGTCACAAAAAAGTTCTCGCCCTTGCCAAAGGTTTCCGCGGTCGCCGCGGTAATGTCTTCCGCATCGCCAAACAGGCGGTGATGAAGGCCGGTCAATACGCCTACCGTGACCGCCGCACCAAGAAGCGCGTTTTCCGTCAGCTGTGGATCGCGCGTATCAACGCCGGTGCACGCGCTTGCGGCCTGACGTACAGCCAGTTCGCCAATGGCCTGAAGAAGGCTCAGATCGAGATCGACCGCAAGGTCCTGGCCGATCTGGCCGTCAACGACGTTGCTGCTTTCAACAGCATCGTGGAGCAAGTCAAAGCCAAGCTGGCCGCTTGATTCACGACCGTCCTCGCCGGCTCCGGCCGGCGGTGACAACGTCGCTCGAAGGGGTTGAGGCTTGAGGGATTCCCTCGCTGCTCTCAGCCCCTTTTTTGTTTCCCCGCACGAGACACACATGAACGAGTTGGACGCACTGGTCGACAGCGCGCGCGCCGCGTTTGCGCAGGCCGCCACCCCCGCCGATCTGGAAAACGCCAAGGCGCAGTACCTGGGCAAATCGGGTCGCATCACCGAGCTGATGAAGGGCATGGCGGCGCTGCCGGTCGACGAGAAGAAGACCCGCGGTGCGGCGATCAACGTGGCCAAACAGGCCATCGAGGCTGCGCTGACCGAGCGCCGCCAGGCGCTGGCCGATGCTGAACTCGAAGCACAGCTCAAGGCCGAAGCGCTGGACGTGAGCCTGCCGGGCCGTCAGCGCGGGCAGGGCGGCTTGCACCCCGTGAGCCTGACGCTCGAACGCATCGAGGCCATCTTTGGCTCGCAAGGCTTCGAAGTGGCCGAAGGTCCCGAGATCGAGTCCGACTGGTTCAACTTCACCGCACTGAACACGCCCGAGGACCACCCGGCGCGTTCCATGCACGACACCTTCTATGTGGAAGGCGGTAGCGCCAAAGCGCCGAACCTGCTGCGCACCCACACCAGTCCGATGCAGATCCGCCATGCGGTGCAGCACGTCAAGCGCCACCGCGCCGCGCTGGACGCCGGCCTGCCGATGCCCGAGATCCGCGTCATCGCCCCGGGCCGCACCTACCGCGTGGACAGCGATGCGACCCACTCGCCCATGTTCCACCAGTGCGAAGGCCTGTGGATCGGTGAGAACGTGAGTTTCAAAGACCTGAAGGTCGTGTTCACCGACTTCTGTCGCACCTTCTTCGAGAGCGACGATCTGGTGCTGCGCTTCCGCCCCAGCTTCTTCCCGTTCACCGAGCCCAGCGCCGAGATCGACATCCAGTTCCAGAGCGGGCCGCTGGCCGGTCGCTGGCTGGAGGTGGCCGGTTCCGGCCAGGTGCACCCGAACGTGGTGCGCAACATGGGGCTGGACCCGGAGCGCTACATCGGCTTTGCCTTCGGCATGGGCCCGGACCGCCTGACCATGCTGCGTTATGGCGTGAACGATCTGCGCCTGTTCTTTGACGGTGACATCCGCTTCCTGCGTCAGTTCGCCTGATCCCCCGAGCCGCTTGTCCACGTACCGAGTCGTTTCATGCAATTCCCTGAATCCTGGCTGCGTGCCTTCTGCAATCCGCCCCTGACCAGCCAGCAGCTGGCCGACACCCTGACCATGGCCGGTCTGGAGGTCGAAGAGCTGCGCCCGTTCGCGCCGGCCTTCACCGGCGTGGTGGTGGGCCAGATACTGAGCGCCGAACAACACCCCAACGCCGACCGCCTGCGCGTGTGCCAGGTGGACGTGGGGCAGGGCGCTCCGCTGAACATCGTCTGCGGCGCGCCGAATGCGCGTGCTGGCATCAAGATCCCATGCGCCACCGTCGGTGCGCTGCTGCCACCGGGTGAAGACGGCAAGCCGTTCGCCATCAAGCTGGGCAAGCTGCGCGGCGTCGAGAGCCAGGGCATGCTGTGCTCGGCCAAGGAGCTGCAGATCTCTGAAGAGAGCAACGGCCTGCTGGAGCTGGGCGACGACGCCGTGGTGGGCCGCAACATCCGCGAACAGCTGGGTCTGGACGACATGCTGTTCACACTCAAGCTCACGCCCAACCTGGCGCATTGCCTAAGCGTGTACGGCATTGCGCGCGAGGTGTCGGCACTGACCGACACGCCGTTGCAGCAACCCGAATTCCCCAAGGCCGTGGTGCTGGCGCAGGACCGCCTGCCGGTGAGCGTGCAGGCGCCCGACCTGTGCGGTCGTTTCAGCGGTCGCGTGGTGCGCGGCGTGAACACGAAGGCGCAGACGCCGGCCTGGATGGTCGAGCGCCTGGCGCGCTGTGGCCAACGCAGTATTTCGCCCTTGGTGGACATCTCCAACTACGTGATGTTCGAGCTGGGCCGCCCCTCGCACATCTTCGACCTCGACAAGATCCACAGCGGCCTGCAGGTGCGCTGGGGCCGCGAGGGTGAACAGCTCAAGCTGCTCAACGGCAACACCATCACGGTGGACGCCGACGTCGGCGTGATCGCCGACGACCAGCAGGTCGAGTCGCTGGCCGGCATCATGGGCGGCGACGCCACCGCTGTGTCCGACGACACGCAGAACATCTTCATCGAGGCCGCTTTCTGGTGGCCCAAGGCGATCGCCGGACGTTCGCGCCGCTACAACTTCAGCACCGACGCGGGGCACCGCTTTGAGCGCGGTGTGGACCCGTCCACCACCGTCGAGCACGTTGAGCGCATCACGCAGCTGGTGCTGGACATCTGCGGTGGCCAGGCCGGCCCGATGGACGACCAGACTCTGGCGCTGCCCGAGGGCAAGCCGGTCACGCTGCGCGTGGCCCGTGCGGTCAAGGTGATCGGCATGTCAGTCACGCAGGAACAATGTGCCGACGCGTTGCGCCGCCTCGGTCTGGATGTGACCGAAGGCGAGGGCACGGTCACGGTCGCGCCGCCCGCGTTCCGCTTCGACCTGCAGATCGAAGAAGACCTGATCGAGGAAGTGGCGCGCGTGATCGGCTACGAACAGCTGCCCACGAATCCGCCGTTGGCGCCCATCACCGCCAAGCTGCGCGCTGAGAGCAAACGCGGCCCGTTCGCGGTGCGCCGCCAGCTGGCCCAGCTCGGCTACCAGGAAACCATCAACTTCAGCTTCGTCGAAGAGCGCTGGGAGCGCGAGCTGGCCGGCAACGCCGACCCGATCAAGCTGCTGAACCCGATCGCCAGCCAGATGAGCGTGATGCGCTCGTCCCTGCTGGGCAGCCTGATCGCCGTCCTCAAATTCAACCTGGACCGCAAGGCCCAGCGTGTGCGCCTGTTCGAGCTGGGCCGCGTGTTCCGCAAGGACGCGTCGGTGCAGGACAGCGACACCAGCGTCGCCGGTTTCGACCAGCCGATGCGCGTGGCCGGTCTGGCCTACGGCGGGGTCGACAACCAGCAGTGGGGCAGCGCGGAGCGCAACGTCGATTTCTTCGACATCAAGGGGGATGTGCAGGCGCTGCTGGCGCCTCTGCAGGCCACGTTCCAGCCGGCCGAGCACCCCGCCATGCACCCCGGCCGCTGCGCCAGCGTCTGGCTGGGCGAGCGCTGCATCGGCCACGTGGGCGAACTGCACCCGAAATGGCGTCAGGGTTACGACCTGGCCCATGCGCCCGTGATGTTCGAACTGGCGCTGGACGCCGTGCTCCAGCGGGACGTGCCCATGTTCCAGTCGGTCAGCCGGCACCAGCCGGTCGAGCGCGACATCGCCATTGTCGTGAAGGAGTCGGTCACGCACGCCGCCGTGATGGAGGCGATCCGCAAGCCGGGGAGTGTGCTGCTTCGCGAGGCCGTGTTGTTCGATGTGTACCGTCCGAAAAAGTTGGCCGATGGCAGCATCTCCGGCGGTCTGGCGGTCGATGAAAAGAGCCTGGCCGTGCGTCTGACCCTCAACCGTGACGACGCTACACTGACCGATGAGGAAATCGAGACGGTGGTCAGGGACGCGGTTCAGTCGTTGGCCCAGCAGGTGGCGGCCCGTCTGCGCTGACCTCTGAGCAGCCTTTACATGCATCTCCAGGAGCACATACCCATGGAACTCGCGGTGGAAAGCCTCGAAACCCCGGCGTTGACCAAGGCGCAGCTGGCCGAGCTGCTGTTCGACCAGATCGGTCTGAACAAGCGTGAGTCCAAAGACATGATCGATGCGTTCTTTGACCTCATCACCGACAGCCTGGTCGAAGGCACCGACGTGAAGATCTCGGGCTTTGGCAATTTCCAGATTCGCACCAAGGCGCCGCGGCCGGGCCGCAACCCGCGCACGGGCGAACCGGTGGCCATCGAGGCGCGCCGTGTGGTGACCTTCCACGCCAGCCCCAAGCTGAAGGAACAGGTCCAGGCGGCGGTCATCGGCGGTTGAACCCGCGGTAGGCGTCGCAACCGAACCCGGTGACCTCAAGTCACCGGGTTTTTTTGTGTCTACGCGTATCGGACATCCGTTGGGTGCCCGCATTCGGGGCTATTTGCAACAGTTTGTGCAGAATTTGTGGCTTCGTTGCGCACGCTGTCCTGTGTTAGAGTAAATTTCAAGGTTCGGTTCGTACCGCCTTGATTTTCATGGAAAAAACGCTCCCGCCGATTCCCGCAAAACGCTACTTCACCATTGGTGAGGTGGGCGAATTGTGCGGTGTCAAGCCCCACGTGCTGCGGTACTGGGAGCAGGAATTCACCCAGCTGCGACCGATGAAGCGGCGAGGCAACCGACGCTACTACCAGCACCACGAAGTGCTGATGATCCGCCGCATACGCGAACTTTTGTACGACCAAGGCTTCACCATCAGCGGGGCCCGCAACAAGCTGCAAGAGCTGGTGCAGGCCGAGCGTGACAAGCGCCGTGTGGATGGTGATGACGCCATCGATGTGACGGAGCTGGATGGCGAGGTGCCGGAGGACGAAGGGCCTGCGGAGGTTCCATCGCTGCCTGCGCAGGAGCTGGCTGGCACGGTGTTGCTGGGGGGCGTTCGTCGTGAATTGCTGGAAATTCGCGAATTGCTCAGCCTCCAAGTCTGAAAGCACCCAATTGCACGCTATAATCTGAGGCTTGTCGGCGTGTAGCGCAGCCTGGTAGCGCACTTGCATGGGGTGCAAGGGG
>NZ_JASJOY010000018.1:0-11517 GCF_031426985.1 Hydrogenophaga sp. | reverse complement strand
GAATACATGTTCATCATGATGAACGCCGCGCGCTACGCCGTGGGCGTGCAGGGCATCGCGGTGTCCGAGCGGGCCTACCAGAAGGCGGTGGGTTACGCCAAGGACCGCGTGCAGAGCCGCCCGGTGGACGGCAGCTTCACCACCGCCGCGCCCATCATCCACCACGCGGACGTCAAGCGCATGCTCATGACCATGCGCGCCGCCACCGAAGGCTGCCGCGCCATGGCCAGCGTGGCCGCCGCCGCCTACGACGCGGCCCACCACCACCCCGACGCCGAAGTGCGCAAGCAGAACGCTACGTTCTACGAATTCCTGGTGCCGCTGGTCAAGGGCTACAGCACCGAGATGAGCCTGGAAGTCACCTCGCTGGGCGTGCAGGTGCACGGCGGCATGGGCTTCATCGAAGAGACCGGCGCGGCCCAGCACTACCGCGACGCCAAGATCCTGACCATCTACGAAGGCACGACCGCCATCCAGGCCAACGACCTGGTGGGCCGCAAGACCGCGCGCGACGGCGGCACCAGCGCCAAGGCGATCGCGGCGCAGATCGAAAAGACCGAGGCCGATCTCAAGGCCCGTGGCAGCGTGAACGCGCTGGCCGTGGCCAAGCGCCTGACGGCCGCCCGTCTGGCCTTCGTGGACGTGGTCGACTTCATCGCCGCCAACACCAGGAGCAACCCGAACGCCGCCTTCGCCGGCAGCGTGCCCTATCTGCTGCTGGCGGGCAACCTGATGGCGGGCTGGCAGCTGGCGCGTGCGCTGCTGGTGGCCGAAGAGCAACTGGCCGCTGGCCAGGACGCACCGTTCATGACCGCCAAGATCATCACCGCACGCTTCTACGCCGACCACCTGCTCAGCCGCGCGCCGGGCGTGCGCGACGCCATCGTCGAAGGCGCCGACGCGGTGACGGCGCTGCCGGCCGAAGCCTTTTAAATTCCCGCTGCGAACCGCACCGTCCCTGGCCTGTCGCCGCATCGACAGGCCGGTGGATGTTGCGCACCCAGAATGCCCGGCAACCCCTCTTTTGACCTTCCGGAGACGACATGACCCAACGCCAACGCACCCTGCCCCCGGTTCTGCAGAACCTGCGGTTTCCCGTGATCGGCTCGCCCCTGTTCATCATCAGCAACCCCAAGCTGGTCATCGCCCAGTGCAAGGCGGGTGTGGTGGGTTCCATGCCGGCGCTCAACGCGCGCCCGGCCGCGCAGCTCGAAGACTGGCTGGCCGAGATCACCGAGGCCCTGGCTGCGCACGACGCGGCGAACCCCGACAACAAGGCCGCGCCGTTCGCCATCAACCAGATCGTGCACAAGAGCAACGACCGGCTGGAACACGACCTGCAGCTGTGCGCCAAATACAAGGTGCCGATCATCATCACCAGCCTGGGTGCGCGCGAAGACGTGAACCAGGCCGTGCACAGCTGGGGCGGCGTGGTCCTGCACGACGTGATCACCAACGTGTTCGCCCACAAGGCGATCGAGAAGGGCGCCGATGGCCTGATTCCCGTGGCGGCCGGCGCCGGCGGCCACGCCAGCGTCAAGAGCCCGTTCGCCATGGTCCAGGAGATCCGCGAGTGGTTCGACGGCCCGGTCGCCCTGTCGGGTGCCATCGCCTCGGGCGGCGCGATCCTGGCCGCGCAGGCCATGGGCGCCGACTTCGCCTACATGGGCTCGGCCTTCATCGCCACCGAGGAGGCCCGCGCGGTGGACGCCTACAAGCAGATGATCACCGAGTGCAACTCGGACGACATCGTCTACAGCAACTTCTACACCGGCGTGCACGGCAACTACCTCAAGGGCAGCATCCAGAACGCCGGCATGGACCCGGACAACCTGCCGGTCAGCGACCCGAGCAAGATGAACTTCTCGACCGGCGAGGGCAGCAACAGCGCCAAGGCCTGGAAGGACATCTGGGGCTGCGGCCAGGGCATCGGCGCGATCCGTGAGGTGATGCCGGCGGCCGATCTGGTGGCGCGTCTGAAGCGCGAATACGCCGAGGCCAAGGCGCGCATCTGCGGCATGTGATCACCCGCAAGCACCCAGTAAAAAGCCGGCTCGGGAGCCGGCTTTTTTTGTGGCCTGATCAGGGCTTGAACAGCTCGCGGATCGCGTCGATCAGGGTGGGTGGGCCGGCCAGCTGGGCCCCGGCGCTGTCTTCGATGCTCGCCACCGCGCCGCCAGCGGCCCACTCGGCGTAGAGCCAGTCGTCGTTGAAGCGGACCAGCCCGGGCGGCGCCTCGGACGGCGGCAGCACCGGGGAGCCCTTGAGCGCCGCGCCCATGTAATCCAGCCAGATCGGCAGCGCCAGGCGCGCGCCCGAGCCGTGGTCGCCCAGGCTGCGTGGCTGGTCGTAACCCATCCACACCACGGCGGCCAGGCCGGGTTGGTAACCGGCGAACCAGGCGTCGAGCACGTCGTTGGTGGTGCCGGTCTTGCCGTGCAGATCGGGCCGTCGGAGCACGGTCTGCACCCGTGCGGCCGTGCCCACCCGCGTCACATCGGCCAGCAGGCTGTTCATCACGAAGGCGTTGCGCGTCGGGATGGCGCGGTTGTCTTCGGTCAGTGCCGCCGGCGGGGGCGCCTCGAACAGGGTTTTGCCCTTGGCGTCGGTGATTTTTTCGATCACCACCGGATCAAGCGACCAGCCGCCGTTGGCCAGGGTCGAATACGCACGGGCCATCTGCAGCGGGGTCACCTGGCCGGTGCCCAGTGCCAGCGTCAGGTTGTCGGGCTGTTTGGCCACCTCCAGCCCGAAGCGGCCCAGCCAGTCGCGCGCGCGCGTGGTGCCGGTGTGCTGCAGCACGCGCACGCTGACCAGGTTGTTCGACTGCGCCAGCGCCTGGCGCAAGCTGAGCAGGCCCTCGGCCGAACCGGCGCCGCTGTTGCCCGGACTCCAGCCGTTCGCGGCGGTGAAGGGGCGGTCTTCCACCAGGGTGCCGGGCATGACGCGCGCTTCGAGCGCGGCCGAATACAGCAGCGGCTTGATGGTCGAGCCCGGCTGGCGCCAGCCCTGTGTGACGTGGTTGAACGGCTGGCGCGAGAAGTCGAAGCCGCCCACCAGCGCACGCACGCGGCCGGTGTGGGTGTCCATCGCGACCAGCGCGGCCTCGGCCTCGGGCCACTGGGTGATGCTCCAGGTCTTGCCGGTTTTCATCACGCGGATGACGGCGCCGCGCTGGATCTTCAGTTTGTCCTTCGCCTGGGCTGACAGGCCTGCCTTGACCCATTGCAGGCCTTCGCCGCTGATGCGCACCGCCGTGCCGCTGGCCAGCTGGGCCAGGACCTCCCTGGGCGAGGCCGACAGCACGATGGCTGCGCGCAGCAGGTCGTCGTCGCGCACCTCCTTGAGGGCCTCGGCTGCCGCACGTTCGAGTTCGGCCCCTTGGACTTGGGGCAGGCTTTCGTGGGCTTCCGGGCCGCGCCAGCCGGTGCGCCGGTCCTGTGCGAGAACACCACGCTGCAAGGCGGCGGTGGCGGCACGCTGGTCGGCCGCCAGCAGAGAGGTGGTCACGCGGATGCCGCTGGAATACGCGCCTTCGCCAAACCGCTCGAACACCACACGGCGCGCCATTTCGGCCACGTGCGCGGCGTCGATGCTGCGCTGGCCGGGGGGCCGGATGACCAGCTTCTCGGCGCGCGCCGCTTGGAGCTGCGCATCGTCGATGACGCCGACCTCGCGCATGCGCTGCAACACCACGCGCTGGCGTTGCGTCGCGCGCTCGAAGTTGGCCACCGGGTTGGCGTAGTAGGGGTTCTGCGGCAGGCCCGCGAGCATGGCGGTCTCGGCCACTGAGAGCTGGCCCAGGGACTTGCCGAAATAGGTCTGCGCCGCCGCCTCGAAGCCGTAGGCACGCTGGCCCAGGAAGATCTCGTTCATGTAGATCTCCAGGATGCGGTCCTTGGACAGCGCCTCCTCGACCTTGAAGGCCAGCATGATCTCCTTGGTCTTGCGCTCGATGCTCAGCTCGCGCGTGAGCAGCATGGTGCGCACCAGCTGCTGGGTGATGGTGCTCGCGCCCTGCTTGCGCCCGCCGGTGATCAGCGCCAGCGCGGCCCGCGCCATGCCTTTGGCGTCCACGCCGCCGTGCTCGCGAAAGCGCGTGTCCTCGATGGCCAGCAAGGCGTCCTGCATCAGCTTGGGGGTCTGGGCCAGTGGCAGGTAAATGCGCCGCTCGGCGCCGAACTGCGCGATTTCCACGCCGTCGGCGGTGAACACCTGCAGCGGCAGTTTGGGCGCGTAGCGCGTGATGCGGTCGATCGGCGGCAGGTCGATCAGCGCGGCCTGGGCCGCGGGTCCGGCCAGTGCGAGACCCAGCGTCAGGGGCGCCAGACCCAGGAGTGTGCGACGGCGGAGGACAGAAAGCATGGGCCGGAATTATCCCGTGGCCGGGTGAACCGGGCGTGAAGTGCGGTGCAAAGCTGTAACTTGGTGTCAGCCGGCGGCGGAGGCGGTTTCGCGCGGCAGGTGCAGCACCGGCCGGCGCGTGTCTTCGCCCGGTTCGTCCAGCGCCTGGTGCAGGCGCTCAAGCGTGCGGCGGGCTTCCACGCGTTCGTCTTCTTCGGCGGCGACGGCGCGCTCACCGGGCAGCAAGGTGGTGGCCATCCGAAACCGCAGGCTGGTGTCGTCGGGCAGCAGGGAGCCGGGTTCCAGCCCCTTGGCCACGATGTGCTGGGCCAGCAGGCGCAGCTGTTCCGGGCGGCAGGGGCCTTCGATCAGCACCGCAAAGCGGGTGTCGGTGACGCGGCAGACGGTGTCGACGTCGCGCACCACGCGGCCCAGGCGGGCGGCGGCCACCACCAGGGCACGGTCGGCGGTTTCGCGGCCCAGGCGCAGGCGCAGGTCGGCGTGGTTGGACAGCTCCACCAGCAGCAGGGCGCAGTGGTGGTGGTAGCGCCGCGCGCGGCGGATCGCGTCGCGCAGGCGCAGGTTGAGCACGGTGGTGACGGTCAGGCCGGTCAGCGGGTCGGTGCCGTCCATGGCGCGCAGGCGGGCGCGGTTTTCGCTGAAGTGTTTGGCCCGCTGGTGCAGGATGTAGAGCAGCAGCGGGATCTCGATCGCCGAGCCGATGAGCACGGCGTACTGCGCGGCCCAGCTGTCGGGCAGCACCCCCGCGGCGCGCAGCGCGGGAAAGGGGTAGCCCAGGTGCACCGGCAGAAAACCCAGCGCCATCCAGCCCGCGTAGCGTTCGCCCTTGCGCCAGGCCCACAGGCACAGGCCGATGCTCAGCAGCACCGACAGCAGGCCGTACAGGTTGAGCACCGCAAAGGCCGTGGCGTTGTGCAGCGCCAGGTAGGCGGCCGGGTACAGCAGGCCAAAGGCCGACCAGCCGAGCACCCAGCGGTCCAGCCGGCGGCTGTGGCGCGAAAGCGCGCAGACCTCGCGCACGAACCAGATGCCCGATCCGGTGAGCCAGAGCATGAAAACGGCCGGGGCCGCGCTGTTCCACCATGCCCACTGGGGCCAGAAGAACAGCCCGCCGATGCCGGTGAACGCGGCCTGGAAACCCAGCATGCAGGCCACGTAGACCATGTAGGCGACGAAGGCGCGGTCGCGGTAGAGGCGGGCGTGGACCCAGCCCAGGAACAGCACCAGCAGGCCAAAGCCCAGGTAGCCCCCGACCAGCAAAAACGTCCACGAACGGCTGTGCTGCAGCTGATCGGCGCTGACCAGGTAGGCCCGTGCGCTCAGCGGGGCGGGGTGGTTGTCCAGCCGCAGCCACACGCTGCGGGGCGTGGGGGACGGGTCCAGCGCGAACACGGGCGAGCGGTCGGGGATGGCCCATTGCGCCACCGGTACGTGGTCGCCCGCGTGCTGCACGTGCCAGCCGCCGTCGGCGCCGGGCTGGTAGAGGCTGGCGTGGTCGGTGAAGGCCGAGCCGTCGAGCAGCAGGAACTGCGGCCCGTCGGGCGTGGTCGCGGGCAGGTCCAGGCGCAGCCACAGCGCGCCCGGGCCCAGCGTGAAGCTGCGGTGGCCTTCCAGGGGCAACAGCTCGCTGGCGGGCAGGGCGGTCACCGTGTCCAGCGTGGCCTGCCCGGTGGGGTCGATCCAGTGGGGGCTGCCCGGCACCACATCCCGCCGGTCGGCGGCGGCACACGCCGCGCTGGCCCCACCCAGGGCCAGCGCCAGCAGCAGGGTGCCAGCGATCCAGCGGAGCAGGAGTGGGGGCGTGCGCATCGCCCCTATCGTAACGAGATGTGCGCGCTTCGCCATAGGAGGCTGCGCGGCAGAAGGCATCGAAGCGAAACGCGCGAAAACCGAGGATCGTGTGGTGCGACCGACAAGCCCAGGGTGGTCCCCCTGGGCGCAGGAGGTGGTACCACAGGAGACCGGTTTGTCGCATGTTGCAGCCGATGTTCCTTCTGCCGCGCAGCCTCCCATACCCCGGGGATCGGGTCATCCCCGTGGGGGACGGATCCCCGGTGCGGGGATCAGGCGGGGGTGCCGGACGCTGGGTGCAGTGCCGGGTACAGCGCCCGGAAGTGCTGGTGCCGCTCGCGCAGAGCCGCGCCGCGCGCCGCGTCGGGCACAAAGCGTTGGCGCACCGGTGGGGTGGTGCAGACGGTGTCGAGGTCGCCGCCGGTGGCCAGCCAGGCCAGGCGTGCCGCGCCCATGGCGCCGCCGGTTTCCGAGTCCTGGTGCACGGTCAGCGCCAGGCCGAAGGTGTCGGCCAGCAACTGGGCCCACCAGGCGCTGCGCGAGCCGCCGCCCACCAGCGACAGGCTTTGCAGTGGGGGCTGCATGGGCGGAATGGTGTTCAGCCCGTCGAGCAGCCCGAAGCCCACGCCTTCGGCCACCGCATAGGCCAGGTCTTCGCGGCCGTGCTGGGCGCGCAGACCGGTCCAGGCGCCGCTGGCCAGCGGGTTGTTGTGCGGCGAACGTTCGCCGCTGAGGTAGGGCAGGAAGAGCGGGGCCTGTTGCTGGGCCTCGGGGCTCAGCGTGGCGGCCGCGGCCAGCAGGGCAGCTTCGTCGGCAAAGCCCAAGGTGCGCGTGGCCCAGGTCAGGGCGCTGGCGGCGCTGAGCATCACGCTCATCACGTGCCAGCGGCCGGGCAGGGCGTGGCAGAAGGCGTGCAGGGCCTGGGCCGGGTTGGGCTCGAAGGCCGCACCGCTGACGAAGACCACGCCCGAGGTGCCGAGCGACACAAACCCCTCGCCCGGGCGCACCAGGCCCATGCCCACGGCGCTGGCCGCGTTGTCGCCGGCGCCGCCGGCCACCGGCACCGAGGCCGGCAGTCCCCAGCGGGCGCAGAGCGCGGGTGTGACGAACGCGGAGACTTCACTGCCTTCGACCAGGCGCGGCATGTGGGCGCGGGTCAGGCCGGTGGCGGCCAGCATCGCATCGGACCAGTCCCGCCGGCCCACGTCCAGCCACAGCGTGCCGGCCGCGTCGGACATCTCGCTCACGGCTTCGCCGGTGAGCATGAGGCGCAGCCAGTCCTTGGGCAGCAGCACGCGCCGGGTTTTCGCGAAGACCTCGGGCTCATGCTCGCGCACCCACTGCAGCTTGGGCGCGGTGAAGCCAGGCATGGCCAGGTTGCCGGTGATGGCCGAGAGCTGCGGCACGTCGCGCGTGAGCTGGGCGCACTGCGCGCCGCTGCGGCCGTCGTTCCAGAGGATGGCCGGGCGCAGCACCTGGTCGTGTTCGCCCAGCAGGGTGGCGCCGTGCATCTGGCCCGACAGGCCGATGCCGCGCAGCTGGGCCAGCGCCTGCGGGTGCTCGGTGCGCAGCTGCTCCATGACCTGCTCCAGCGCCCGCCACCAGTCGGCCGGGTCCTGCTCGGACCACAGGGGCTGCGGGCGCTGCACCGTCAGCGGCGCACGCGCGGTGGCGATGACCTGGTGCTGGTCGGACAGCAGCAGGGCTTTGAGTTCGGACGTGCCGAGGTCGAGACCGAGGTACATGGCAGGTGTTTTGGGGGCGTGGACAGGGCCGTTCGTCCTGAGCTTGTCGAAGGGCGCGCGAGGGCTTCGACAGGCTCAGCCCGAACGGGAGTGGGGTGCGTTCGAAAAGACGCTCGTGGGCCTACGCTGCGCCGCGAAAGCGCGTGAGGCTCTGCTTGCGGAACTCCGAGGGCGTCATGCCCTTGATGTCCAGGAAGCGGCGGTTGAAGTTGGCGACGTTGTTGAAGCCGACCTCGTAGCAGATGTGGGTGACCTGCTGGTCGGTGTCCATCAGCAGCTGGCAGGCGCGGCTGATGCGCACGCGGTTGACAAAGTCGGTGAAGGTGTTGCCGGTGGCCTTGCGGAAGAAGCGGCTGAAGCGGCTCTCGCTCATGCCCAGCTCGGCCGCGAGTTCGGCCGCCGAATGCGGATCGGCCAGGTGGTCGGTGATGCGGCTGACCACTTCGTGGATCTGGTCGATGGAGGCGTCGTCGTCGTCGCTTTGCAGCTGCACGCTCGAGAGCAGGCGGTAGTCGGTGCAGGCGGCCAGGTCGGCCAGGTAGTCGCAGAACGCGGTCAGGCGCCGCAGCCCGCGCGCGTGCTTGACGCGGTGCCAGTGCCGCTCGGCCACGTCGGACATGCCGAAGAACTCGATGCCGTTCTTCGCCCGTTCGAGCAGGGGCAGCACCTCGCGCAGTTCGGGGATGTTGTCGGCCGCATGGGTCAGCGGTTCGTGCGCGAACTGGATCACCAGGTCGCGCTGCGCGACGCCGCCGTCGGGCATGTCCATGGTGACCCAGTTGTGCGGCAGGCGCGGGCCGGTGAGCACCAGCTGGCCGGCCTGGAAGGGGCCGATCCAGTCGCCCACGAACACCTTGCCGCTGGTGCTGGTGATCAGGTGCAGCTCGTACTCGTCGTGGTAGTGCCAGCGCGCCAGCGGCGTGGGGAAACCGTGCGCCAGGCAGCGCACGAAACCCACCTCATCGGGCGACTCGTAGCCCAGCTCGGGCGAGCGGGTGAAGTCGCGTTCCAGCTCGGGTTTGAGCTGGCGCGGCGCGGTGGGCATCTTCACGGACATGGTGGGCTCCGGCTTCGGGATCGCCTAAGTTACACCGGTTCAGGCCTGGGCGCGCTCCGCCACGAAGACCTGCACGCGCGCATCGGCTTTGCGCAGGGCCTCCACCAGCTTGGGGTGGCTGGCCATTTCGCCCCACAGGGTGGCGTCGGCCGCGTAGGCGGCCACCGGGTCGGCGGCGTCGCAGATGGCGTGCGCCACCGCCGGGTCCATGGCCTGGTCCTGGTAGGTGTAGGGGATCTGTCCGGCGTGCCAGCGCTGCAGGTAGGCCAGGAACAAGGCCGGCAGCATGGCCACGCTGTCGAAGCTGCCGCCGCGCGCGAGCTGGTCGCGGATGGTGGGCGCGATCATGCCGGGGATCTTGGAGAACGCGTCCATGGCCACGCGCTGGTTGGTGTCGGCGATGGCGGGGTTGCCGAAGCGGTCGAGCACCACGTCGCGGTAGGCCTCCAGGTCGATCGGGCAGGGCAGCAAGACGGGGATCGCGTCGTCGGTCACGTAGTCGTAGGCCATCTGGCGGATGGCGGCGTCGTGCGTGCCTTCGTGGATGTAGCGGTAGCCCGCCAGCGTGCCGGCCCAGGCGATGCAGCTGTGCGTCGCGTTGAGCAGGCGGATCTTGGCTTCTTCATGGGCCTGCACCGACTGCACCATCTCGACCCCGACCTTTTCCCACTCGGGGCGGCCGGCGATGAAGTGGTCCTCGATCACCCACTGGATGAAGCTCTCGCCCATGAGGGCGGCTTTGTCGTCCCAGCCGGTGGCGGCCTGCACGCGCTGTGCCACGTCGGGCGTGGGGCGCGGCGTGATGCGGTCGACCATGGCGTTGGGGCTGGTGGTGTTCGCTTCCACCCAGGCGCGCAAGGGGACATCGCCCAGCGAGTCGATGAACTGCAGCAGGCCGCCGCGCGAGCGTTCGCCGTTGTGGCGCAGGTTGTCGCAGTTCATCAGCGTGACCGGGCCGGCGCCGGCCTGCATGCGCGCGCGCAGGATGCTGACCAGGCCGCCGTAGATGGTGTGGCCGGTCAGGCCCAGCTTCACCGCTTCAAGGTCGGCGCGCAGGTCGGGGAAGGTGGGCCAGTCGAGCCGGTTGTCCGCGTCGAGGTAGTAGCCGGCTTCGGTGACGGTGAAGCTGATGATGCGGGTGGCCGGGTCGGCGCCGACGGCGATCAGCGGGGCCAGGTCGTCCTGGTAGGGGATCACGCGCTGGATCGACTCGATGACGGTGTAGCTGCGTTCGCCCTGGGGCGTGACGGTCTCCAGCGTGTAGCAACCGTCCTGGGCCTGCAGGGCGTTGATGGTCTCCTGCATGTCGGGGCGCAGGTTGCCGCCGGTGATGGACCAGCGCGTGTCACCCAGCTGGCGCAACTGGTGGACGTAGACGGCCTGGTGGGCGCGGTGGAAAGAGCCCAGTCCGAGGTGAAGGATCGTGTACATGGTGGATCGGAGGAAAAACGGTTCAGAGGTCGAAGTTGGTGGGCATCATCACGACGTCGCGGATGGTCATGCCGCGCGGGCGCGTGAGCATGAACAGCACGACGTTGGCCACTTCGGCGGCCTCGATCAGGCTGCCGCTGGCCTTGGCTTCTTCGAGTTTTTCGGCCGGCCAGTCGGCCAGCAGCGAGGTGATGACCGGGCCGGGTGAGATCGCGCCGACGCGGATGCCGTGCTTGAACACCTGGCGGCGCACGGTCTGCACGAAGCAGTTCACGGCCCATTTGGACGAGGCGTAGACCGGCTCCCAGGGGGTGGGGAAATGGGCGGCCAGCGAGCTGGTGACGATGATGTCGCCACGGCCGCGCGCGATCATGTGGGGCAGCACGTTGTGCACGTTCTTCATCACCACATTCACGTTCAGGTTCAGCATGCGGTCGATGGCGTCCGGGTCGTTGTCCACCAGATCACCGCCCACATACAGGCCGGCGTTGGCGTGGAAGATGTCCAGTTGTCCGGCGATGGCCAGCGTGCGCTCCAGCAGGCTTGCGCACTGCTGTGCATCGAGCAGGTCCAGCACCAGGGGCGACGCGCTGGCGCCGATGGCGGCGCAGGCCTTGGCCAGCGCCTGCTCGTCGCGGTCGATCAGCACCACGCGGGCGCCCGCGTGGGCCAGGGCCTGGGCGCTGGCGAAGCCGATGCCGGAGGCGGCGCCGGTGACGGCCGCCACCTGGCCTTGCAGTTCTTGTCCGCGCGTCATGATGTTCACGCCGCCTGGCGGGCCACGATGCGGCCGGCGGTGTCGAACCAGTGGGCCTGCGAGGCGTCGATGTCCAGGCTGACGGTGTCACCGGCGTGCAGGCCGGTGCGCTCGTTCTGCCGGGCCACGAACTGCGCGCCACTGGGCGTGCTGACGTAGATCAGGGTCTCGGCGCCCAGCGCTTCGACCAGATCGACCTGACCGGGCACCGGTGTGCTGCCGGTGGCGCGCACCGACACGTTCTCCGGCCGCAGGCCGATGGCACCGCCCACGGCTCCGGCCGGGGCCAGCTGGGCAACGGGTGCCGGCAGCTGCTGCAGCGGCAGCACGTTCATCTGCGGCGTGCCGATGAACTGGGCCACGAACTGGTT
>NZ_JASJOY010000017.1:0-2207 GCF_031426985.1 Hydrogenophaga sp. | reverse complement strand
TCTACGGCCGCGACGGCATGGACGAGGTCTCGCTGGGCGCGGCCACCATGGTGGGCGAACTCAAGAACGGCGAGATCGCCGAATACGAAATCCACCCCGAGGACTTTGGCCTGACCATGGCCAGCAGCCGTGCGCTGCGCGTGGAAACGCCCGACGACTCCAAGGCCATGCTGGTGGGCGTCTTGAACAACAGCGACGACCCGGCCCTCAAGGCGGCCAAGGACATCGTGGCGCTCAACGCCGGCGTGGCCCTGTACGCCGCCAACGTGGCCGCCGACATGAGGGAAGGCATCGCGCTGGCGCGCCGGACCATCGAGTCGGGTGCGGCGGCGGCCAAGCTGCGCGATCTGCAGGCCTTCACCCAGTCGGCCACCGCCGGCTCGGGCGTCTGAGGCGCGCCATGCCGGTCTGGCTGCAGAACGAAGGCGCCTGGATCGCGCTGGGGGTCTCGGCCCTGTTCATCATCGCCGGCGTGGTCATGCACCGCGTCATCAAGAAGGTGCTGCAAACCCCGCAGCCCGAGAAAGCACAGAAGCATGAGTGACATCCTGAACAAGATCGTGGCGGTCAAGCACGAAGAGATCGCCGCCGCGCGCAAGAAAAAGCCGCTGGAGGCCGTGCGTTTCGATGCCGAAAGCCGCGTGCTCACGCGCGACTTCGAAGGCGCGCTGCGCGCCAAGATCGCGGCCGGCCAGGCGGCGGTGATCGCCGAAATCAAGAAGGCCAGCCCCAGCAAGGGCGTGATCCGCGCCGACTTCATCCCGGCTGACATCGCCCAGAGCTACGCCGAAGGCGATGGGAAGGTCAGCGCGGCCTGCCTCTCGGTGCTGACCGACCAACAGTTCTTTCAGGGCAGCATCGACTACCTCAAGCAGGCCCGTGCCAGCTGCGATTTGCCGGTGCTGCGCAAGGACTTCATGGTCGATCCGTACCAGGTTTACGAAGCCCGGGCCATGGGCGCGGACTGCATCCTGCTGATCGCGGCCTGTCTGGACGATGCGCAGATGGCCGACCTCGAAGCCCTGGCGCTGGGCATGAACATGTCGGTGCTGGTGGAGGTGCACGACCGCGAGGAGTTGCACCGGGCGCTGAAGCTCAAGACGCCGCTGCTGGGCATCAACAACCGCAACCTGCGCACGTTTGACGTGACGCTGCAGACCACGCTGGACATGCTGCCCGAGGTGCCGGCCGACCGTCTGCTGATCACCGAATCCGGCATCCTCACCCGCGCCGACGTGCAGACCATGCGCGCGGCGAACGTGAACGCCTTTCTGGTCGGCGAGACCTTCATGCGCGCGCCCGAGCCTGGGGTGGCGCTGGCCGAACTCTTCGCCTGACGCCGGTGCAGCAGGGGCTGTTCGATACGTCGGCGGTGCGTGCGACCCGCTTGCGCAGCGCCGATCCAGCCGAATGGGCGGTGCGGCCGGGTTGGGCGCCGCTGCTCGATCGCTTCTGGCGCGAGCCCACGGGCCAGGGCTTGCAGGCCTTCCTGCGCCAGCGGCTGGCCGCAGACGCCGTGGTCTACCCGCCGCAGCCCCTGCGGGCGCTGGACCTCGTGGACCCGGCCGATGTGCGTGTGGTCATCCTGGGGCAGGACCCGTACCACGGCCTGGGGCAGGCCGAAGGCCTGGCCTTTTCGGTGGCCCCTGGCGTGAAGACGCCGCCCAGCCTGCGCAACATCTTCAAGGAGCTGCAACGTGACCTGGGGCTGCCGCCGCCTGCGGACGGCTCGCTCATGCGTTGGGCGCAGCAGGGCGTGCTGTTGCTCAACACCACGCTGACGGTCGAGGACGGATCGCCGGCGAGCCACGCCGGGCAAGGCTGGGAAGCGTTGACCGACGCGCTGATCGGCAGCTGCAGTGCAGCCGGCGGACCCAAAGCCTTTTTGCTGTGGGGCGCCCACGCGCAGAAAAAAGCCGCGCTCATCGATGCGCAGCGACACCGGGTCTTCAGTGCCAACCACCCGTCGCCCCTGTCGGCCAGCCGCGGACCGGTGCCGTTCCTCGGGTGCGGGCATTTCAGTGCCGTCAACCGCTGGCTGCAGGGGCAGGGGCAGGGACACCGCCCCGTGGCCTGGTGAACAACACAATCGAAGGCGTGGGCTGACAAACGACAAAAAACCGTGGCATAATCCTGGGCTGCGCTATGGAGGGGTGGCCGAGTGGTTAATGGCAGCAGACTGTAAATCTGCCCTCTTACGAGTACGC
>NZ_JASJOY010000016.1:1147-1436 GCF_031426985.1 Hydrogenophaga sp. | reverse complement strand
GGCGCTGCTGGCCGGCCAGCGTGGCGCCGCGGCCGCCAGCCTGCTGACGAGCGCGCTCGGTGTCGCGGCAGCGTTCGCACTGGCGGCGGAGGTGATGACGGGTGGCATGCAGCACGTCGCGGTCGGCGGCTGGGCAGTGCCGCTGGGGATCGAGTTGCGCGCCGACGGTCTGGCCGCAGCGATGCTGCTGATAACCGCGGTGATCGGCGCGGGCATCTCGGTCTTCGCGTGGCGCTACTTCGGTGCCGCTGGCCACCACGACCTAAACGCCCTCACCACCGCCCCGCCC
>NZ_JASJOY010000016.1:0-1137 GCF_031426985.1 Hydrogenophaga sp. | reverse complement strand
GCGAAGTCGCGCCGCCAGCGCCGGCCTCGACCCAGTGGCTGTTCTGGCCGGTGTGGCTGCTGGCCTGGGGCGCACTCAACGCGCTGTACCTGTCGGGCGACCTGTTCAACATCTACGTCACGCTGGAACTGCTCGGGCTGGCCGCGGTGGCACTGGTGGCGCTGGCCGGCGCGGGTGCGGCCGCCGCCGCACTGCGCTACCTGCTGTTCGCGCTGCTGGGCTCCATGCTCTACATTCTGGGCGTCGAGCTGTTGTACGCGGCGCACCAGACGATGGACCTGCTGCAGCTGCGCCAGAGCCTGCAGCCCGGCCTGTCGGTGTGGCTGGCCGCGGCGCTGATGACCGCCGGGTTACTCGTCAAGACCGCGATCTTCCCGCTTCACTTCTGGCTGCCGCCGGCGCACGGATCGGCGCCGGCGCCGGTGTCGGCAGCGTTGTCGGCCCTGGTCGTCAAGGCCGGCTTCTACCTGCTCGCGCGGCTGTGGCTGGACCTGTTCGGTCCCCTGCCGGGCGCCGGCGTGGTGCCCGCGTTGCTGGGTGCGCTAGGCGCGCTCGCCGTGCTTTGGGGCGGCCTGCAGGCGCTGCGCCAGGCGCGCCTCAAGGCCATGATCGCCTACTCCACCGTGGCTCAACTGGGCTACTTGATGATCGCGCTGCCGTTGGCGGTGGCGGGGGGCTCGGCAGGTGGGGCGATGCATGCCGCCGTGCTGCTCGCGGCCAGCCATGCGGCGGCCAAGGCCTCGATGTTCATGTGCGCCGGCTCGCTGCTGGCCGCCTACGGGCATGACCGCATCGACGCGATGGCAGGCTTCGGCTCGCGGCTGCCGATCACCGCCACCGCCTTCGCGCTGGCCGCGCTCAGCTTGGTCGGTCTGCCGCCCACGGGCGGCTTCGTCGGCAAGTTCGCGCTGGTCGAAGCCGCGGTGCGCGCCGGTGCCTGGTGGGCCGTGGCGGTGGTGCTGGCCGGCAGCCTGCTGTCGGCCGCGTTCCTGTTCCACGCCCTGTCTCGGGCCTTCGCCGATGCCCCCGCCGACAAGGCCTCGGCAGAGGTGCCGGCGGCCCCGCAACTGGCGGCCCTGGCCCTGGCTCTGGTGGCCGTGGCCCTGGTTGCCGCAGGCGAACCACTGCGCCGCCTGC
>NZ_JASJOY010000015.1:0-89993 GCF_031426985.1 Hydrogenophaga sp. | reverse complement strand
TGCGCCGAATGGAAGCTCGACGCCCAGGCCCTGATGGCCGCGCTGATGCACGACGTGATCGAGGATTGCGGGATCACCAAACACGATCTGGTGCAGCGCTTTGGCGCGCCGGTGGCCGATCTGGTGGATGGCCTGACCAAGCTGGAAAAGCTGGAGTTTGATACCCGCGAGCAGAACCAGGCCGAGAGCTTCCGCAAGATGCTGCTGGCCATGGCCAAGGACGTGCGCGTCATCCTGATCAAGCTGGCCGACCGCACCCACAACATGCGCACCATGGGCGACATGCCCCGCAGCAAATGGCAGCGCATCAGCAGCGAAACGCTGGAGATCTACGCCCCCATCGCCCACCGGCTGGGCCTGAACTTCACCTACCGCGAGCTGCAGGACCTGTCGTTCCACTTCCTGCACCCCTGGCGTTACCAGGTGCTGTCCAAGGCACTGAACAAGTCGCGCAGCCGCCGCAAGGACCTGATCTCACGGGTGCAGCATGAAGTGGAAGCCGCGTTCGCGGACCAGGGACTGGGCGTGCGCATCATGGGGCGCGAAAAGACCCTGTACTCCGTCTACCGCAAGATGGACAGCAAGCACCTGTCGTTCTCGCAGGTCACCGACATCTACGGCTTTCGCATCATCGTGCCCGATCTGACCGACTGCTACACCGGCATGGGGGTGCTGCACCAGCTCTACAAGCCGGTGCCGGGCAAGTTCCGCGATTACGTGGCCATCCCCAAGGTCAACGGCTACCAGTCGCTGCATACCACGCTGATCGGCCCGTTCGGGACCAACATCGAATTCCAGTTGCGCACCCATGCCATGGACGTGGTGGCCGAATCGGGCGTGGCCGCCCACTGGCTCTACAAGGCCAGCGAGCCGAACAGCGACACCTCGCAACGACTGGGCACGCAGTGGCTGCAATCGCTGCTGGACATCCAGCAGGAAACGCACGACGCCAGCGAGTTCTGGGACCACATCAAGATCGACCTGTTCCCGGACGCGGTCTACGTGTTCACGCCCAAGAGCAAGATCCTGGCGCTGCCGCGCGGCGCCACGGTGATGGACTTCGCCTACGCCATCCACAGCGGCGTCGGCAACCGCGCGGTCGATGCCCGCATCAACGGCGAGCAACGGCCCTTGCGCACCGAGCTGAACAACGGCGACATCGTGGAGATCATCACCGGCGACCACGCCGAGCCCAATCCCGCCTGGCTGACCTTCGTCAAGACCGGGCGTGCGCGCTCGAAGATCCGCCACCACCTCAAGACCTTGGCCCACGAGAAATCAAACGAACTGGGCGAGCGCATGCTCACCCAGTCGCTGCGCGCCGAAGGCATCCATGCCCTGCCGGACGAAAGTGGTGAGTTCAAACCCACCTGGGACAAGCTGCTGCGCTTCACTGGCAACAAGTCGCGCAGCGAACTGCTGTCCGACATCGGCACCGGCAAACGCATCGCCAACATGGTGGGAAAGAAACTGGCGGTGTTGCTGGCCGAGACCGGCCTGAAGCCCGACGCCCTGCTCATCAGCACGGAGCGCTACGCCACCGGGCAGGACGACTCCGCGGGCCAGGGCGTGGTCAGCCTGGACGGCAGCGAAGGCCTGTCGGTGCAGTACGCGCCTTGCTGCAAACCCATCCCGGGCGATCGCATCGTGGGCTATCTGGGCCGCGGCGAGGGCCTGGTGGTGCATGCCGAAGACTGCCCGACCGGCAAACGCCTGCTGGCCCGTGACAGCGAACGCTTCCTGCAAGTGGAATGGGCCGACGAACCGGTGCGTCCGTTCGAAACCTCGGTGATCGTCACGGTGACCAATGGCAAGGGCGTGCTGGCGCGCGTCGCGTCGGCCATCGCACAGGCCGAGGCCGACATCACCCACGTGGACATGGGCGACGAACCCGCCCAGACCGCGACCGACATCCGCTTTTCGGTGGCGGTGCGCGACCGCCAGCACCTGGCCGATGTGCTGCGAGGCCTCAAGCGCACAACCTCGGTGCTCAAGGCGCAGCGCTACAAGCCCTGAGCGCCCCCGGTCAGCCGGCCGCTGGCGCGGGGTAGGCCACCGACAGGATCTCCAGTTCCTGCACCCCGCCGGGCACCACCAGGCGGACCACATCGCCCACGCGCGCCTTCAGCAGCGCGCGCGCCACGGGCGACACCCAGCTGATCTGGGCCTGCGCACTGTCGGCCTCGTCCACACCCAGGATGGTGACCGTGGTTTCTTCGCCAGTCCCATCCGCGTAGGTGACGGTGGCACCAAAGAACACCTGGTCGCCGCCATGGTGCAGCGATGCGTCCACCACTTCGGCGATTTCCAGCCGCTTGGTCAGGAAACGGATGCGCCGGTCGATCTCGCGCAGGCGCTTCTTGCCGTAAAGGTAGTCGCCGTTCTCGGAACGGTCGCCATTGCTGGCCGCCCAGTGCACGATCTCAACGATGCGCGGGCGCTCCTCGTCCATGAGCTGGAACAGTTCGGCGCGCAAACGGTCGTAGCCCGCGCGGGTGATGTAGTTCTTGCCTCCGGGCACAGGCGCAGCAGCGGCTGGGAGGTCGTCCTCGTCGTCCTGATCGGACTCGCGGGTGAAGGCCTTGCTCATGGGTGACGGAACCACGCGGTTCGGAATGCCGGGCAAGTCGCCCGTGAACGGGAACGGAGAGCACAAATGAAAAAGCCTGCAGCTTTTGGCTGCAGGCTATTCATATGGTGCGGCTGGCAGGAATCGAACCCACGACCCCTTGGTTCGTAGCCAAGTACTCTATCCAGCTGAGCTACAGCCGCGAAGACACGTATTGTAGCACGGTTTTTTCGGCTTTTCAAAACTCGTGCGGAACGTGACTCAACGACCACCGAATCGTGAGGATCCGGCACCAGGCGAGCGCCATGTTCGTGCCTGCGCGACAACGGTGCACCGGGTCTTGCGGGTGGTATTGCGCGGCCGGGGGTTCGATGGCGCGAGAGTTCCCGGCGGTGCGCCGGCCAACGGGCGAGCGTGTCGCAAAGCGGCCCGCTCGCCGAAGACGCGGCGCACTTCAACCGGCCGCTGTCTCGGAGAAGCGCCAGTGAACGTGCAAGGACGTCGATTGGCCGGGCTGCAGTTCGACCCAGCCCGGCCGCCCCGGCAGGTGCGCCGCGTTGATCGGGTGGGTGATCGGCTCGAAGCAGAACACCGGCGGCGTCGCCGGCGCATACAGCAGGCAGTCGGGTTGGCCCGGCGAACCATCGGGCAGCCACCATTCGCTGCGCATGTGCAGCGCCAGCCGGTGCTCGGGCCACACGATCCTGGCCTGGCCATCCCATCCACCGAACCCGTTGTCGATCACGAGGCGGTCCAGCGGCGCGCCAGCGCCGAGGTCCCAGCCTTCGGGAAACCGCTCGGTGAAACCGGTCGGGATGCGGTCGGGCCGCGACAGCCAGACCCCTTGCACCTGCGCGTGCAGCCGGCAGTCGGGCGTGCGCACCAGCCAGGGGTGCTGCCCCAGCCCGAAGGGCAGCGCCTGATCACCGGCGTTGGTCACTGTGAGCGACTGGCTCATGCCGCCTTCGACCAGCGCAAAGGTCTGGCACGCTTCGTAGACGTAGGGGCCGCCGCCAAAGCGTTCGCTGCGCAGGAACATCTCGGCCCTGTCCGGCGCGGTGAGGCGCAGGGCCCAGGGCTGCAGCCAGCCGTCGCCATGGATCGGGTACGGGTCGTCAGGGGTGTTGGGCGCCAGCGCATGAAAACGGCCGGCGTGCTCGAAGCCCCCTTCGGCGATGCGGTTGGACCAGGGCAGCAAGGGGTAGCTCGCCAGCGCCTGCAGGCGCTGCGTGTGGCCGTCCCAGGGGCGCCAGAGGTCCACCGGCGCGCCCGCGCGTTGCCAGCGCCAGGCGCTCACGGCGCCGCCGGCCGATGGCAGCAGGCCCAGCCGCTGTCCGTGCTGTTCGAGCCAGACCGGCTCGCCGAATGGAAGGCTGTGGTCCATGTGGCTTTCTCTGAACACGTCGACAGGGAAGGCGGCACGTCACCCAGCGAACGCAGAGGCCGGCAGGCCCATGCTGTCGGTGCACACCGCGAACAGGCCACCGGCCAGCGGCTCGCGGGCCAGCGCCGCGGCGTCCAGACGGAAGCGCGCCGAGGTGATGAACAGGGTCGACAGGTCGGCGCCGCCGAAGGTGCACGAGGTGACCTGGCTCACCGGCAGGCGCACACGCGCGAGTTCCTGCGCGGTGTCGGGGTCGTGGCAGGTGACGCAGCCGCCGCCCCAGTGGCAGATCCAGACTCGGCCCTGCGCGTCCGTGGTCATGCCGTCGGGCACGCCATCCTCCGGCGCGAGTTGCAGCCAGCGCCTGCGACCGCTCAGCGCGCCGGTCGACGGGTCGGTGTCGTAGGCCAGCACCTGGCCGTTGACCGTGTCGTTGAACAGCATGGTCCGGCCCTGGTGGATCCAGGTGGGGCCGTTGGTGACCGCAAAGCCCTCGTCCATGCGCGTCCACGCACCGCCAGCCTCGACACGGTACAGCGCACCGGTGAGCCGCTCGCAGCCGAAGTCCATGCTGCCCATCCACCAGCGGCCCGATGCGTCGCAGCGGGCGTCGTTGAAACGGTTGCCCGCACGCTCGGGTTCCGGCTGGCAGAGGTAGCGCGGCGGTTCGCCGGGACGGTCCGGATTCCAGAACGCTGGCCCCCGCCGCAGCGCGATCGCCAACCCCTCGCCGTCGCGGCGCTCGGCCAGCGCGGACACCTCCTCGTCCAAAGTCCAGCTGTGCTGCGCGCCGGTGACCGGGTCCAGCCGGTGGATGTGGCGCGAGAGGATGTCGACCCAGAACAGGCATTGCCGCCGCACCGACCAGAGACCACCCTCGCCCAGCACCGCCGCCGCCGGCCAGATGCAGCGCACCGCATCGGTCACCTGGAACGGCCCGTGGCGTGGGGGTGCAGAGGGCAGGCGCGGCATGGAATCTCCTGTGCGGGCCGGACGCCAAAGCGGTCGCTTCGTCGGGGCCGGGGCTTGACGTTGGGCGCATTATGCGTTCAGATTGATATCTGTTTGATATCAATTTTGAATTTTCAGATACCTGTTTATATATGTCACTTCCAGACCACCCCGACATTCCCGCCGCAGCCGACACCGCCCAGGCCGCCCACCACCCCAGCCTGCAGGGGCGCCACGTGTTCGTCACCGGCGGCGCCACCGGCATCGGGGCGGCCGTGGTGGCGGCCTTCGCCCGCCAGGGCGCTCGCGTGGCCTTTGTCGATGTGGCGGCCCAGGCCGCCGAGGCCCTCTCGCAGCAACTGGCCGCTGAAGGGCACGCCCGCCCCTGGTGGCGCACGGTCGACGTCAAGGACATCGGCGCGCTGCAGGCCGCCATCGCGGACGCCACCGCGGCCCTGGGCGACGTCGGCGTGCTGGTCAACAACGTGGCCAGCGACGACCGGCACACCCTGGAATCGGTCACGCCCGACTACTTCGACGAGCGCATGGCGGTGAACCAGCGCCCGGCCCTGTTTGCCGTGCAGGCGGTGGTGCCGGGCATGCGCCGGCTCGGCGGCGGTTCGGTGATCAACTTCGGCTCGATCGGCTGGCAGACCAAGAACCCCGACTACCCCTGCTACGCCATCGCCAAGTCCTCGGTCCATGGCCTCACCCGCGGGCTGGCGGCGTCGCTGGGCAAGGACCGCATCCGCATCAACACCCTCACGCCGGGCTGGGTGATGACCGAGCGGCAGGTGCGGCTGTGGCTGGACGCCGCCGGCGAGCAGGAGATCGCGCACAACCAGTGCCTGCCCGACAAGCTGCTGCCACACCACGTGGCGAGCATGGTGCTGTTCCTGGCCTCGGACGATTCGGCGATGTGCACCGCGCAGGAGTTCGTCGTCGACGGCGGCTGGACCTGAAATGAGGTGCCCCCTTCCAGGGGCACCGAGGAACCGGCTTCGCCGGGCCTCTGGTGCCGTCACCCTCCCGCCGAAGGCGAGAGAGGGGGCTGAGGACCGCGGCTCCCAAGCCTGCCTGCGCAGGCTTGGACGGAACGAAGAGACATCGTCTCTGGCGATGTCGCGGCCTGCAAGGCGCGCGCAGCGGCGCAGGGGGTGCCTTACGGATTCAGCCTGATGCCGTACTGCGTCAGGCAGGTCTGCTTGAGTGCTTTCATGAGCACCTTGGCGCCAGGCGAGAGCAGGCGGTCGGTGCGGGTGATGAGGCCGAAGGCGTCCATGTGGCAGGGCATGTCCATCGGCAAGATGGCCATCAGGCCGTGCGAGGCGTAGTAGTTCGCGACCTCGGTGGCCAGCACGCCCACCATGTCGCTCTGCTGCAGCATGCGGCTCATGAACAGCAGGGCCGAGGTTTCGATGGTGTTGATCGGCGGGCTCAGACCTTCCTGCTGGAACATCAGGTCGAAGCGGTGGCGCAGCACGCTGCCGGCCGGCGGCACGATCCAGCCCGCGCCGTGCACGTCGCGCAGGCTCAGGTTGCTCACCCCCATCAGCGGGTGCCCCGGGCGCGTCACCGCCGACACCATCTCTTCGGTCAGGGGCTCGTAGGCCAGGTTGCCCTTGTCGTGCTCGGCAAACAGGCGCCCGACCACGATGTCCACCTTGCCCTGCTCCAGCCGGTCGAGCAGCACCGGGCTGGTCTCGATCTCCAGCGAGATCCGCAGATTGGGGTGTTCCTGCTTGACCAGGGCCACCGCCGGGGGCAGCAGGCTCAGGCCCGGCGAGGTGATCGCCCCCACGCCCACATGCCCGAAGTGCCCGGTCTTGAGCGCCATCAGCTCGTCGTGCGCCTGGTTCAGACTGGCCAGCGCCATGCGCGCGTGGCGGATCATGGTCTCGCCATACCACGTCGGGCTCATGCCCCGGGGCAGGCGGTCGAACAGCGGCACGCCCAGCACGTCTTCCAGGTCCTTGAGCAGCTTGGACGCGGCCGGCTGGGTCATGCTCAGCACCTGGGCGGCGCGGTGGATGTTGCCCTCCTCGGCCAGGGCCACCAGCAGCAGCAGCTGGCGCGTCTTGAGCCGGGCGCGGATGAACCAGTGGTTGTAGTTGCTCATCGGGGGTTTTCCAGAATGCCAAGAAAGATATCAATTTTCTCTGAAAAACGATTGGATTGATATCAAAAACATTCCTAGACTTCGCCGCACTCCCACCACACAGCGACGTCATGAAACTGGGCGACATCCGGAACCAACCGCGGCACCTCATCAACGGGCGATGGGTCAGCGGTGCCACCACCGGCATCAGCATCAACCCCTCGGACACGCGGGAAGTGGTGGCCGAGTTCGCCCGCGCCGACCGCAACCAGACCGAACTGGCGATCGCCGCCGCGGCCGACGCCCTGCCGCAGTGGAGCCTGAGCACCCCGCAGCGCCGCGCCGACGCGCTGGACCTGGCCGGCAGCGAACTGCTGGCGCGCAAGGAAGAGCTGGGCGAGCTGCTGGCGCGCGAGGAAGGCAAGACCCTGCCCGAGGCCATCGCCGAGGTCGCGCGGGCCGGCAACATCTTCAAGTTCTTCGCCGGCGAGGCGCTGCGCATCGGCGGCGAAACCCTGGCTTCGGTGCGCCCCGGGGTGCAGGTCGACATCACCCGCGAGCCGGTGGGCGTGGTCGCCATCATCGCGCCCTGGAACTTCCCCTTCGCCATCCCGGCCTGGAAGATCGCGCCGGCCCTGGCCTATGGCAACACGGTCGTCTTCAAGCCGGCCGAGCTGGTGCCGGCCTGCGGCTGGGCGCTGGCCGAGATCCTCAGCCGCTGCGGCCTGCCCGCCGGCACCTTCAACCTCATCATGGGCAGCGGCCGCGAGGTCGGCCAGACCCTGGTGGAACACCCCCGCGTGAACGCGGTGAGCTTCACGGGTTCGGTCGCCACCGGCCGGCGCATCCTCACGGCCACCGCCGCGCGCCAGGCCAAGGTGCAGCTGGAGATGGGCGGCAAGAACCCGCTGGTGGTGCTGGCCGATGCCGACCTGGACCAGGCGGTCGACTGCGCGCTGCAGGGCTCGTACTTCTCCACCGGCCAGCGCTGCACCGCGTCCAGCCGCCTGATCGTGGAGTCGGCCGTGCACGACGCCTTCGTCGCCCGCCTCACCCAGCGCCTGGTGGCGCTGAAGGTCGGCCACGCCCTGACCCGCGGCACCGAGATGGGCCCGGTGGTGGACGGCGCCCAGCTCGAACAGAACCTGTCGTACATGGCCATCGGCGCGGAAGAAGGTGCCCAGCACGTCTTCGGCGGCGAGCGCATCGAACGCGAGACCCCGGGCCACTACATGAGCCCCGCGCTGTGGCTGGCCGAACCCGGGCACCGCATCGCACGCGAAGAAATCTTCGGCCCCGTCGCCTGCGTGCTGCGGGCCGACGACTACTGGCACGCGCTGGAACTGGCGAACGACACACCGTTCGGCCTGTGTGCCGGCCTCTGCACCACCTCGCTCAAGCACGCGATGCATTTCCGTCGCCACGCGCAGGCGGGCATGACCATGGTGAACCTGCCGACCGCCGGCGTGGATTTCCATGTTCCGTTCGGCGGACGCAAGGACTCCAGCCACGGATCCCGGGAACAAGGCCGTTACGCGGCGGAGTTCTACACCACCGTCAAGACCAGCTACATGCTGGCCTGACCCTTCGCTTCCAACCACCACAAACAGGAGACAGACCACATGAAACACCTTCAACGCCGCACCCTGGTGACCGCGCTGGCGGCCGCCCCCCTGGCCCTGATGCTGCCCGGCGGCGCCTGGGCGCAGAAGCCCATCGTGCTGGGTTTCAGCCAGATCGGGGCCGAGTCGGAGTGGCGCACCGCCAACTCCGAGTCCATCAAGGCCTCGTCCAAGGAAACGGGCATCGAGCTGAAGTTCGCCGACGCCCAGCAGAAGCAGGAGAACCAGATCAAGGCGATCCGCTCGTTCATCGCGCAGAAGGTCGACGTGATCGCGTTCTCGCCGGTGGTGGAAAGCGGCTGGGGCGCGGTGCTGCGCGAGGCCAAGGCCGCCAAGATCCCGGTCATCCTGACCGACCGCGCCGTGAACGAGAAGGACCAGTCGCTGTGGGTCAGCTTCATGGGCTCGGACTTCGTCGAAGAAGGCCGCAAGGCCGGCCGCTGGCTGGTCGAGAAGATGAAAGACCAGAAGGGCGAGGTCAACATCGTCGAGCTGCAGGGCACCGTCGGTTCGGCCCCGGCCATCGACCGCAAGAAGGGCTTCGAGGAAATCATCAAGGCCGACCCGAAGTTCAAGATCATCCGCAGCCAGACCGGTGACTTCACCCGCGCCAAGGGCAAGGAGGTGATGGAAGCCTTCCTGAAGGCCGAGGGCAAGAAGATCAACGTGCTCTACGCGCACAACGACGACATGGCCATCGGCGCGATCCAGGCGATCGAAGAAGCCGGCATGAAGCCCGCGAAGGACATCACCATCATCTCCATCGACGCCGTCAAGGGCGCCTTCGAAGCCATGATCGCCGGCAAGCTCAACGTCAGCGTCGAGTGCAGCCCGCTGCTCGGGCCGCAGCTGATGCAGGCCGTCAAGGACCTCAAGGCCGGCAAGACGCTGCCACGCCGCATCGTCACGCAGGAAAGCATCTTCCCCATGGAGACCGCTGCGGCCGAGTTCCCCAAGCGCAAGTACTGACCCCCGCCACGGATCCCCCGTCGCACCGCCCCCCACCACAACCCACCCGCCGCGCGGACGACCGCGCGGCCACACCCCCGAGGAGACCCACTTGAACACCCCCAACCGCCGCCACGTCCTCTGCGCCGTCGCGCTCGCTGCCGCCGCCTTCACCACCGGCGCGCTGGCGCAGGACAAAGGCACCATCGGCATTTCCATGCCCACCAAGTCGTCGGCGCGCTGGATCGCAGACGGTGACAACATGGTCAAGGTCCTCAAGGGCCGCGGCTACAAGACCGACCTGCAGTACGCCGACGACGACATCCCGAACCAGCTGGCGCAGATCGAGAACATGATCACCAAGGGCGCGAAGGTGCTGGTGATCGCCTCCATCGACGGCACCACGCTGTCCAAGGCGCTGCAGAACGCGGCCGACAAGGGCGTCAAGGTCATCGCCTACGACCGCCTGATCAAGGGCAGCAAGAACGTCGACTACTACGCCACCTTCGACAACTTCCAGGTCGGCGTGCAGCAGGCCACCACCATCGTCGACAAGCTGGGCCTGAAGGCCGGCAAGGGCCCGTTCAACATCGAACTCTTCGGTGGCAGCCCGGACGACAACAACGCCTTCTTCTTCTACGACGGCGCCATGAGCGTGCTCAAGCCCTACATCGACAGCGGCAAGCTGGTGGTGCGCAGCAAGCAGATGGGCATGGACAAGGTCGGCACGCTGCGCTGGGACGGCGCCGTGGCGCAGTCGCGCATGGACAACCTGCTCTCGGCCTTCTACGGCAAGGACAAGGTGCACGCCGTGCTCTCGCCCTACGACGGCCTGTCCATCGGCATCCTGTCCTCGCTCAAGGGCGTGGGCTACTGCACCGCGCAGCAAGCCTGCCCGGTGGTCAGCGGCCAGGACGCCGAGGTGCCCTCGGTCAAGTCCATCCTCAAGGGCGAGCAGTACTCGACCATCTTCAAGGACACGCGCGAGCTGGCCAAGGTGACGGCCAACATGGTGGACGCCACGCTCTCGGGCAAGCAGCCCGAGATCAACGACACCAAGACCTACAACAACGGCGTGAAGGTGGTGCCCAGCTACCTGCTCAAGCCGGTGCCGGTCGACGCCAGCAACTGGAAGAAGGTGCTGGTCGACAGCGGCTACTACAAGGAATCGCAGGTCAAGTAAGGCGGGACGTCCCTTGTCAACCCTTCTGGAAATGCGGGCCATCCGCAAGACCTTCCCCGGCGTGGTCGCGCTCAACCAGGTGAACCTGCGCGTCCAGGCCGGCGAAATCCATGCCCTGGTGGGTGAAAACGGCGCCGGCAAATCCACGCTGATGAAGGTGCTCTCGGGCGTGTACCCCGCGGGCAGCTACACCGGCCAGATCCTGTTCGACGGTCAGGAGCGCCACTTCGGCGGCATCCACGACAGCGAGCAGCTGGGCATCATCATCATCCACCAGGAGCTGGCGCTGGTGCCGCTGCTCTCGATCACCGAGAACGTGTTCCTGGGCAACGAGGTCGCGCACCGCGGCGTGATCGACTGGATGGCCGCGCACCGCCAGACGCAGGACCTGCTGCGCAAGGTGGGCCTGAAGGAATCGCCCTCGACCCGCATCACCGACCTGGGCGTGGGCAAGCAGCAGCTGGTGGAGATCGCCAAGGCGCTGTCCAAACAGGTGAAGCTTCTGATCCTGGACGAACCCACGGCCAGCCTGAACGAGCACGACAGCCAGGCCCTCCTGGACCTGCTGCTCGAACTCAAGGGCCAGGGCATCACCTGCATCCTGATCTCACACAAGCTCAACGAGATCGCCCGCGTGGCGGACTCGGTGACCATCCTGCGCGACGGCAGCACGGTGGAAACCATCGACTGCCAGGGCGCGCCGGTGAGCGAAGACCGCGTGATCCGCGGCATGGTCGGCCGCGAGATGGCCGACCGCTACCCGCGACGCACGCCCGACATCGGCGAGACCGTGTTCGAGGTGCGCGACTGGCGCGTGCACCACCCGCAGCACGCCGAGCGCGAGGTCATCAAGGGCCTGAACCTGCACGTGCGGCGCGGCGAGATCGTCGGCATCGCCGGGCTCATGGGCGCCGGCCGCACCGAGTTCGCCATGAGCGTCTTCGGCCGCGCCTGGGGCCAGCGCATCAGCGGCGAGGTGCGGCTGCACGGCCAGCCCATCGACGTGGGCACGGTCGGCAAGGCGGTCGCGCATGGCCTGGCCTATGTGACCGAAGACCGCAAGGGCAACGGCCTGGTGCTGGCCGAAGACATCCAGTTCAACACCTCGCTGGCCCATCTGGAAGCCGTCTCGCGCGCCGGCGTCATCGACGACGGCCGCGAGTACAGCGTCGCCCAGGGCTACCGCGAGAAGCTGCGCATCCGCTGCTCGGGCGTGAACCAGAAGACCGTCAACCTCTCGGGCGGCAACCAGCAGAAGGTGGTGCTCAGCAAATGGCTGTTCACCGAACCCGAGGTGCTCATCCTCGACGAGCCCACGCGCGGCATCGACGTGGGCGCCAAGTACGAGATCTACACCCTCATCGCCCAGCTGGCGGCCGAGGGCAAGTGCGTGATCGTGATCTCGTCCGAAATGCCCGAGCTGCTGGGCCTGTCCGACCGCATCTACGTGATGAACGAAGGCCGCTTCGTCGCCGAGATGCCGGTCGCCGAAGCCTCGCAGGAAAAGATCATGCGCGCCATCGTCACCAGCCATTGACCCCCATGGAACAACAACCTTCCCCCGCGGCCCTGAGCGCGCCGCCCGACAGCCGCCCCGTGCTGGACTTCCTCAAGCACAACTTCCGCGAGTACGGCATGCTGATCTCGCTGGTCGCGATCATGGCCTTCTTCCAGGTCATGACCGACGGCACGCTGATGCAGCCGCTGAACCTGACCAACCTGGTGCTGCAGAACAGCTACATCGTCATCATGGCGCTGGGCATGCTGCTGGTGATCGTGGCCGGCCACATCGACCTCTCGGTCGGTTCGGTGTGCGGCTTCATCGGCGCGCTGGCCGCGGTGCTGATGGTCACCTACGAATGGCACTTCGTGCCCGCCTCGCTGCTGTGCCTGGTGGTCGGTGGCGTGATCGGCGGCGCGCAGGGCTGGTTCGTGGCCTTCTTCCGCATCCCCTCGTTCATCGTCACCCTGGCCGGCATGCTGGTCTTCAAGGGCCTGGCGCTGGCGCTGCTGCAGGGCCAGTCGGTCGGGCCTTTCCCCGAATCGTTCCAGCTGCTCAGTTCCGGCTTCATCCCGGACCTGTTCAGCGCCGAGGGGCTGCGCCTGACCTCGCTGCTGATCGGCGTCGCGGCCGCCGCGCTGCTGGCCCTGTCCAGCCTGCGCGCGCGCAGCAACCAGCTCAAGCACGGCATCGAGACCGAACCCTTCGCCCTGTTCGCGCTCAAGGTGGCCGTGTTCGCGGGCCTGCTGGTGTTCTTCAGCCACATGCTGGCCTCGTACAAGGGCCTGCCCAATGTGCTGGTCGTGATGGCGCTGCTGATCGTGGCCTTCGACTTCGTCACCTCGCGCACCGTCCTGGGCCGGCGCATCTATGCGCTGGGCGGCAACGAGAAGGCGGCCAAGCTCTCGGGCATCAAGACCGAGCGCCTGACCTTCACCACCTTCGTCACCATGGGCGTGCTCGCCGCCCTCGCCGGCCTGGTGTTCGCGGCGCGCCTGAACACCGCCACCCCCAAGGCCGGTCTGGGCTTCGAGCTGGACGTGATCGCGGCCTGCTTCATCGGCGGCGCCTCGGCCTCGGGCGGCGTCGGCAAGGTGATGGGCGCGGTGATCGGCGCCTTCATCATGGGCGTGATGAACAACGGCATGTCCATCATGGGCATCGGCATCGACTACCAGCAGGTCATCAAAGGCCTGGTGCTGCTGGCCGCCGTGTTTGTGGACGTCTACAACAAGAACAAGGCATGAGCAGCCCCGCCACTTCACCCGTGCTGCAGCTCTCGGGCGTGGACATGCGCTTCGGGCGCACCCCCGTGCTGCAGGACGCGCAGCTGCGCCTGTTCCCGGGCGAGGTGCATGCGCTGATGGGGCAGAACGGCGCCGGCAAGTCGACCCTGATCAAGGTGCTCACCGGCGTGGTGACCCCCGTGGCCGGCCAGATGCGGCTGGGCGAGGAGGCCGGCTGGCCGTCGTCCCCGCTGCAGGCCCAGCGGCGGGGCATCAGCACGGTCTACCAGGAGGTCAACCTCTGCCCCAACCTCACGGTGGCCGAGAACATCTTCGCCGGCCGCTACCCGCGCCACCCCTGGTGGCAAGGCAGTCGCATTGACTGGTCGGCCACGCGGGAGGGGGCCGTGCGCCTGCTGGTGCGCGTGGGGCTGGACATCGACGTCACCCGCCGCCTGTCCGACTACCCGGTGGCGATCCAGCAGCTGGTGGCGATCGCGCGCGCCCTGGGCATCGACGCCCGCGTGCTGATCCTCGACGAGCCCACTTCCAGCCTCGACGACGACGAGGTCAAGGGCCTGTTCCAGGTGCTGCGGCGCCTGCGCGAGGAAGGCCTGGCCATCCTCTTCGTCACCCACTTCCTGGACCAGGTCTACGCCATCGCCGACCGCATCACGGTGCTGCGCAACGGCCGCTGGGTCGGCGAATGGACCACGCGCGAACTGCCGGCGCAGGGCCTGATCGAGGCCATGGTGGGCCGCGAGATGGGGCCGGCCGAGGCCCCTGCGGCCGCGGGCGCGACAGACACCCGCGACACCCCGGCCCTGCTGCAAACCGAGGGCCTGGCCCGGGTCGGCAGCATCCAGCCGACCGACCTGGTCATCCGCCCCGGCGAGGTGCTGGGCATCGCCGGCCTGCTGGGCGCGGGCCGCACCGAACTGGCGCGCCTGCTGTTCGGCCTGGACAGCCCCGACGCCGGCGTGCTGCGCATCGACGGCGAGGCCACCCGCTTTGCCAACCCGGTCGACGCCATCGCGCGCGGCCTGGCCATGTGCCCCGAAGAGCGCAAGACCGAGGGCATCTTTGCCGACCTTTCGGTGCGCGAGAACATCGCCATCGCGCTGCAGGCCATGCGCGGCCTGCGCCACCCGCTGCCGCTGGCCGAGCAGCGCGAGATGGCCGAGCGCTACATCGCGCTGCTGGGCATCCGCACCCCGGGCCCCGAGACGCCGGTGGGCCTGCTCTCGGGCGGCAACCAGCAGAAGGTCGTCATCGCCCGCTGGCTCGCCACCGCGCCGCGCCTCTTGATCCTGGACGAGCCCACGCGCGGCATCGACGTGGCGGCCAAGCAGGAAATCATGGACCAGATCCTGCGCCTGGCCGCGCAGGGCATGGCGGTGGTCTTCATCTCGTCCGAGATGAGCGAGGTGGTCCGGGTGTCGCAGCGCATCCTGGTGCTGCGCGACCGCCGCCCCATCGGCGAGCTGCCGGCCGGCAGCAGCGAAGACGCCGTGTACGAACTGATCGCCGACGAACATGCCTGAAACCCCCAATCGGACGAACGCCCTGCTGGGCCACCGCCTCACCTGGCCGCTGCTCACGCTGGCCCTGCTGCTGCTGGTCAACGTGGTCGCCAACGAACGCTTCCTGCACATCGAGTGGCGCGACGGCCACCTCTACGGCAGCCTGATCGACATCCTCAACCGCGCGGCGCCGCTGATCCTGGTGTCGCTGGGCATGACCCTGGTGATCGCGATGCGCGGCATCGACATCTCGGTCGGCGCCGTGGTCGCGATCTCGGCCGCTGTGGCCGCCTGGATGATCGGCGGCTCGGTCGACGGCGCCACCACCCGCCTGCCCATGGGCGTGGCGGTCGCGGGCGCGCTGGGCGTGGCCATGCTGTGCGGGCTGTGGAACGGCGCGCTGGTGGCGGGCATCGGCATGCAGCCCATCATCGCCACGCTGATCCTGATGGTCGCGGGCCGGGGCATCGCCCAACTCATCACCGATGGCCAGATCATCACGATCTACTACCAGCCCTTCTTCTTCATCGGTGGCGGCCACCTGCTGGGGCTGCCGTTCTCGCTGTTCGTCTGGCTCGGCGTGCTGGCCTTGCTGGGCGGGCTGCTGTACCGCACGCCGCTGGGCGTGTTCGTGCAGGCGGTGGGCGTCAACCCGGCGGCGGCGCGCGTGGCCGGCATCCGCGCGCGGCAGCTGACCCTGGCGGCCTATGTGTTCTGTGGCTTCTGCGCCGGCGTGGCGGGCCTGCTGATCAGCTCCAACGTCAAGAGCGCCGACGGCAACAACGCTGGCCAGCTGATGGAGCTGGACGCCATCCTGGCCGTCACCCTGGGCGGCACCTCGCTGGCCGGCGGCCGCTTCAGCCTGCTGGGCACGCTGATCGGCGCGCTCATCATCCAGACCCTCACCTACGCCATCTACTCGCTGGGCGTGCCGCCCGAGATCAACCTGGTGGTCAAGGCCGCGGTGGTGTTCGTGGTGATGCTGCTGCAGTCGCCCGAGTTCCGTACCCAGGTCTGGGCACTGGCCCGGCGCCCGGCGCCGCCCGGAGGTGCCGCATGAGCGCCGCACCCAACACCCTGGGCCGCCTGGACCTGCGCTTCCTGCCACTCGTCGCGACGGTGGGCCTGTTCCTGCTGATGGCGCTGGCCGGTTCGCTGAGCTACACCGGCTTCTTCTCGGCGCAGGTGTTCCTGAACCTGCTGATCGACAACGCCTTCCTGCTGATCGTTGCAGTGGGCATGACCTTCGTCATCCTCAGCGGCGGCATCGACCTGTCGGTGGGCTCGGTGGTCGCGCTCTCGACCATGGTGCTGGCCACGCTGATCGAACACCACGGCTGGTCGCCGCTGCCGGCCATCGGTGTGGTGCTGGTCATGGGCCTGGCCTTCGGCGCCTTCATGGGCTTCCTGATCGAGCGCTTCCGGCTGCAGCCTTTCATCGTCACGCTGGCCGGCATGTTCCTGGCGCGCGGCCTGTGTTACCTGATCAGCATCGATTCGATCAGCATCGGCAACGAGGCCTACTCGAACCTGGCCTACTGGCGGCTGGAGCTGGCCGAAGGCGCCTCGCTCAGCCTGGGCGCGCTGATCGCCATCGCCTGCCTGGCCCTGGCCCTGTTCGCGGCCCACAGCAGCACCTTCGGCCGCACGGTCTACGCGATTGGCGGCAGCGAGCACTCGGCCGTGCTGATGGGCCTGCCGGTGCGGCGCACCCTGGTCGGCGTGTACGCGGTCTCGGGCCTGTGCGCGGCGCTGGGCGGCGTGGTCTTCACCTTCTACACGCTCTCGGGCTACGGCCTGCACGCCGTCGGCATGGAACTGGACGCGATCGCCGCCGTGGTCATCGGCGGCACGCTGCTGACCGGCGGCGTGGGCTACGTGTTCGGCACGCTGTTCGGCGTGCTCACCCTGGGCCTGATCCAGACCCTGATCACCTTCGACGGCACGCTCAGCTCCTGGTGGACGCGCATCGTCGTCGGCCTGCTGCTGCTCCTGTTCTGCCTGCTGCAACGCCTCATGGTGCGCCGCCCCGGTGCTGGCGCCCACTGAACCACCTTCCCAACCCCACCCCACACCACCATGTCCGACACCCCCCGCAAACTGCGCTCCACCCAGTGGTTCGGCAGCGCCGACAAGAACGGCTTCATGTACCGCAGCTGGATGAAGAACCAGGGCATCCCCGACCACGCGTTCGACGGCCGCCCCATCATCGGCATCTGCAACACCTGGTCCGAGCTGACGCCCTGCAACGCGCACTTCCGCAAGCTGGCCGAACACGTCAAGAAGGGCGTGCTCGAAGCGGGCGGCTACCCGGTCGAGTTCCCGGTGTTCTCCAACGGCGAGTCCAACCTGCGGCCCACCGCCATGCTCACGCGCAACCTGGCGTCGATGGACGTGGAAGAAGCGATCCGCGGCAACCCGATCGACGCCGTGGTGCTGCTGGTGGGCTGCGACAAGACCACGCCCGCGTTGCTGATGGGCGCGGCCAGCTGCGACGTGCCGGCCATCGTCGTGACCGGCGGCCCCATGCTCAACGGCAAGCTCGAAGGCAAGAACATCGGCTCGGGCACGGCCGTGTGGCAGCTGCACGAATCGCTCAAGGCCGGCGAGATCAACATGCACCAGTTCCTGGCGGCCGAAGGCGGCATGTCGCGCTCGGCCGGCACCTGCAACACCATGGGCACGGCGTCGACCATGGCCTGCATGGCCGAGGCGCTGGGCACCTCGCTGCCGCACAACGCCGCCATTCCTGCCGTCGACGCGCGCCGCTACGTGCTGGCCCACATGTCGGGCCAGCGCATCGTGCAGATGGCGCACGAAGACCTGCGCCTGTCCAAGATCCTCACGCGCGAGGCGTTCGAGAACGCGATCCGCACCAACGCCGCCATCGGCGGCTCGACCAACGCGGTGATCCACCTCAAGGCGATCGCCGGCCGCATCGGCGTGGAGCTGGAGCTGGACGACTGGACCCGCATCGGCAAGGGCACGCCCACGGTGGTGGACCTGCAGCCCTCGGGCCGCTTCCTGATGGAGGAGTTCTATTACGCTGGCGGCCTGCCGGCTGTGCTGCGCCGACTGGGCGAGAACAACCTGCTGCCGCACCCCCAGGCCCTCACCGTCAACGGCAAGAGCCTGTGGGACAACGTGCGCGACGCGCCGCAGTACAACGACGAGGTGATCCGCCCGCTGAACAACCCGCTGGTGCCCGACGGCGGCATCTGCGTGCTGCGCGGCAACCTGGCGCCGCGCGGCGCGGTGCTCAAGCCCTCGGCCGCCTCGCCGCACCTGCTGCAGCACCGCGGCCGCGCCGTGGTGTTCGAGAACCTGGAGCACTACAAGGCGCGCATCGTCGACGAGGACCTGGACATCGACGAGACCTGCGTGATGGTGCTCAAGAACTGCGGCCCCATGGGCTACCCCGGCATGGCCGAGGTCGGCAACATGGGCCTGCCGCCCAAGCTGCTGCGCCGCGGCATCAAGGACATGGTGCGCATCTCCGACGCGCGCATGAGCGGCACCGCCTACGGCACGGTGGTGCTGCATGTGGCACCCGAGGCCGCGGCCGGTGGCCCGCTGGCCGCCGTGCGCGACGGCGACTTCATCGAACTCGACTGCGCCGCCGGCCGCCTGCACCTGGACATCGGCGACGAAGAACTGGCCGCGCGCCTGGCACAGGTCACGCCGCCGGAACACGCCATGCAGGGCGGCTATCAGCGCCTGTACATCAACCACGTGCTGCAGGCCGACCAAGGCTGCGACTTCGAGTTCCTCGTCGGCTGCCGCGGCTCTGCGGTTCCTCGTCACTCCCACTGAATCCGACCATGACCGCTTCCGCCCGCACGCCGCGTTACCGCGGCATCTTCCCGGTGGTGCCCACCACCTTCACCGCATCCGGCGAACTCGACCTGGCGAGCCAGCAACGCTGCCTCGATTTCATGATCGACGCCGGGGTCGACGGCCTGTGCATCCTGGCCAACTTCTCCGAGCAGTTCTCGCTGTCGGATGTGGAACGCGAAACCCTCACGCGCACCTGCCTGGAACACGTGGCCGGCCGCGTGCCGGTGATCGTGACCACCACGCACTACGGCACCCGCGTCTGCGCCGAGCGCAGCCGCCGCGCGCAGGACATGGGCGCCGCCATGGTGATGGTCATGCCGCCCTACCACGGCGCCACCTTCCGCGTGCCCGAAGCGCAGATCTTCGAGTTCTACGCCCGCGTGTCCGACGCCATCACCATTCCCATCATGGTGCAAGACGCGCCGGCCAGCGGCACGGTGCTCTCGGCCCCGTTCCTCGCGCGCATGGCGCAGGAGATCGAGCACCTGGCCTATTTCAAGATCGAGGTGCCGGGCGCCGCGAACAAGCTGCGCGAGCTGATCCGCCTGGGCGGCGACGCCATCGAAGGGCCGTGGGACGGCGAGGAGGCGATCACCCTGCTGGCCGACCTGGACGCGGGCGCCACCGGCGCCATGACCGGCGGCGGCTTCCCCGATGGCATCCGGCCCATCATCGAGGCGCACCGCAGCGGCGACATGGACCAGGCCTTCGCGCTCTACCAGCGCTGGCTGCCGCTGATCAACCACGAAAACCGCCAGGGCGGCATCCTCACGGCCAAGGCGCTGATGCAGGAAGGCGGCGTGATCGCCTGCGAGACCGGGCGCCACCCCTTCCCGACCATGCACCCCGAGGTGCGGCGCGGCCTGATCGACATCGCGCGCCGCCTCGATCCCTTGGTCCTGCGCTGGGCACGCTGACATGCACACCGCCCTGGCCAAAGACACCGTGCTGTTCGCCCTCGACTGGGGCACCAGTTCGCTGCGCGCCTACGCCCTGGGCCCGGGCGGCCAGGTGCTGGCCACGCGCCGCAGCGAACACGGCGTGATGAACCTGCCCGTCGGGTCCGGCATTCACACGCCCGCCGACGCCTTCGAGGCGGCGCTGCAGGGCCTGTGCGGCGACTGGCTCGCGGCCCACGCGGACACACCGCTGATCGCCTGCGGCATGGTGGGCAGCGCCCAGGGCTGGCGCGAGGCGCGTTACCAGCCCCTGCCGGCCCGCGCCGGTGAACTGGCCACGGCGCTGACCGTGATCGCACGCACGGGCGGCCAGCCGCTGCACGTGGTGCCTGGTCTGCTGCAAACGGGCGAACTGCCCAACGTGATGCGCGGCGAAGAGACCCAGATCGCCGGCGTGCTGCAGAGCCTGGCCGACGAGGGCCGCACGTCGTCGCGCGTGCTGATCGGCTTGCCGGGCACCCACACCAAGTGGGCCTGGATCGACGACGGCGCCGTCGTGCGCTTCGAAACCTTCATGACCGGCGAGGTCTACGCCGCGCTGTCGCAGCACACCATCCTGGGCCGCACCATGGTGACCGGCGCCCCGCACGACGAGCCCGCCTTCGCGCGCGGCCTGCGCGTGGCGCGCTCGCCCCTGGGCGCGCTGGGCGTGCTGTCCACGGTGTTCAGCGTGCGCACCCTGGGCCTGACCGGCCAGCTCGCCGGCAGTGCGCAGCCCGACTACCTCTCGGGCCTGCTGATCGGGCACGAGGTGGCGGCGCTGGCGCCGGCACTGCGGGACGGCACCCCGGTGGTGCTGTGCGGCGAACCCCAGCTGTGCGTGCGCTACGCGACGGCCCTGGAAGCGCAGGGCCAGCCCGCGCCCGAGATCCGTTCCGGCGTCACGCCGCTGGGCCTGTGGCGCATCGCGCTGGCCGCCGGCCTGGCCCGCCCCTCCCCGTCCACCCCTGCCCCCCGTCCCGCATGAACCCCTCTCTGCATTTCCGCCAGACCCTGACCGAACACGGCCTGATCGCCATCCTGCGCGGCCTGCGGCCCGAAGAGGCGCGCACCATCGGCCTGGCCTTGCACCGCGCGGGCATCCGCCTGATCGAGGTGCCGCTGAACTCGACCGACCCGCTGCGCAGCATCCGCACCCTGCGCGACACCCTGCCGGACGACACCCTGGTCGGCGCCGGCACCGTGCTGCAGCCCGAAGCCTGCGCCCAGATCGCCGCGGCCGGTGGCCAGCTGGTGGTCATGCCGCACAGCGACCCGGCGGTGATCCGCGCCGCCAAGGCCGCCGGCCTGGCCTGTGCGCCCGGTGTCGCCACGCCCACCGAAGCCTTCGCCGCCCTGGCCGCGGGCGCCGACGTGCTCAAGATGTTCCCGGCCGAAACCCTGGGGCCTGTCGGCCTGAAGGCCTGGCGCGCGGTGCTCACGCCGCCCGTGGCCATCGTGCCGGTCGGCGGCATCACGCCCGACGCACTGGCGCCCTACCGCGCGGCCGGCGCCTCCGGCTTCGGCCTCGGCAGCGCGCTGTACCGGGCCGGCGACGACGCCCCCTCCGTCGCGCAGCGGGCCGCCGCTTTCGTCCGGGCCTGGCAGCAGGCCACCGCAGCCGTCTGATCACCGCAACCCCCATGAAAATCACCCGCCTCACCACCTTCATCGTTCCGCCGCGCTGGTGCTTCCTCAAGATCGAGACCGACGAGGGCATCGTCGGCTGGGGTGAACCGGTGCTCGAAGGCCGCGCCCACACCGTGGCCGCCATGGTCGACGAGCTGTCGGATTACCTGATCGGCAAGGACCCGCGCCAGATCGAGGACCACTGGACCGTGATGTACCGCGCCGGCTTCTACCGCGGCGGCGGCATCCACATGAGCGCGCTCGCCGGCATCGACCAGGCGCTGTGGGACATCAAGGGCAAGGCGCTGGGCGTCAGCGTGTCGGACCTGCTCGGCGGCCAGGTGCGCGAGCGCATCCGCGTCTACAGCTGGATCGGCGGCGACCGGCCCAGCGACACCGCCGCCGCCGCCAAGGCGGCCGTGGACCGCGGCTTCACCGCGGTCAAGATGAACGGCACCGAAGAGCTGCAGTTCATCGACAGCCACGACAAGGTCGAGCGCTGCCTGGCCAACGTGGCCGCCGTGCGCGAAGCCGTGGGGCCGAACGTGGGCATCGGCGTGGACTTCCACGGCCGGGTGCACAAGCCCATGGCCAAGGTGCTGCTGCGCGAACTCGAACCCCACAAGCTCATGTTCGTGGAAGAGCCGGTGCTGAGCGAACACCACGAGGCGCTCAAGGAACTGGCCCACGTGGCGACCATGCCGATCGCACTGGGCGAGCGGCTGTACTCGCGCTGGAACTTCAAGCGCATCCTGTCCGAGGGCTATGTGGACATCATCCAGCCCGATCCGTCGCACGCCGGCGGCATCACCGAAACCCGCAAGATCGCGGCCATGGCCGAGGCCCACGACGTGGCGCTGGCGCTGCACTGCCCGCTGGGCCCCATCGCGCTGGCGGCCAACCTGCAGATCGACGCCGGCTGCTACAACGCCTTCATCCAGGAGCAGAGCCTGGGCATCCACTACAACGCGGCCAACGACCTGCTGGACTACGTGAGCAACCCCGAGGTGTTCGCCTACGAGGACGGCATGGTGAAGATCCCGACCGGCCCCGGCCTGGGCATCGAGGTCAACGAGGCCTATGTGCGCGAGCGCGCGGCCGAGGGCCACCGCTGGCGCAACCCGGTCTGGCGCCACAAGGACGGCAGCTTCGCCGAGTGGTGACCCGCGGCTCGCGGTGGTCCAGGTTCTGGCACAAGGCCATGCCCGACACCGAAGCAGATCCCACCAACAGGTCCCACAGACGGGCGCCGAGCGGGTGCGGCACAGGAACAGCCGCACAAATGAAAAAGCCTGCGCCGTTTCGGCAGCAGGCTTTTCAACAACCACAAGGGCTTTTTGGTAGGCCGTGTTGGGCTTGAACCAACGACCAAAGGATTATGAGTCCTCTGCTCTGACCAACTGAGCTAACGGCCCCCTCGTGCGAGCGCGATTGTAGAGGCTGGGCCGGCGCCTACTTGTTGTGGCTCAGCGCGTTGCTCACCAGCTTGGCGGTCACGTCGACGATCTGGATCATGCGTTCGTAGGACATGCGCTGCGGACCGATCACGCCCAGCGTGCCGACCACCTGGCCGTCCACCTCGTAGGGCGCGGTGACGACCGACAGGTCTTCGAAGGGCACGACCTGGCTTTCACCGCCAATGTAGATGCGCACGCCGTCGGCCTGGGCCGACACATCCAGCAGGCGCACCAGCTGGGTTTTCTGCTCGAACAGGTCGAACAGCCGGCGCAGGTTGCCCATGTCGCTGGAGAACTCGCTGACCGACAGCAGGTTGCGCTCGCCCGACACCACCACCTCGTCCTGGCCCGCGTCGGTGTCGGCACCGATTTCCACCGCCGCCTGCATCAGCCCCGCGATTTCGCCCCGCAGGGCTTCCAGTTCGGTCTTCAGGCGCGCGCGCACCTCTTCCATGGCCAGCCCAGCGTAGTGCGCATTGAGGAAATTCGCCGCCTCCAGCAGCTGGGTCTGCGTGAAGTTGACCTGGGTGTGGATGATGCGGTTCTGCACGTCGCCATCGGGCGAGACCAGGATGACCAGCACGCGCCGGTCGGACAGGCTGAGGAATTCGATGTGCCGGAACACCGACGCGCGGCGCGGCGCCATGACCACGCCGACGAACTGCGAGAGGCTCGACAGCATCTGCGCGGCGTGGCTGATGACGCGCTGTGGCTGGCCGGACTCGATGCCCGGCGTGGCGATGTCGGGCACCGGCGTCAGCGCATCGCGGCGCACGGTGAGCATGGTGTCGACAAACAGGCGGTAGCCGCGCGCGGTGGGGATGCGACCGGCCGAGGTGTGGGGGCTGGCGATCAGGCCGAGCTCCTCCAGGTCGCTCATCACGTTGCGGATGGTCGCGGGCGAGAGCTCCAGCCCCGCGGCCTTGGCCAGCGTGCGCGAGCCGACGGGCTGCCCGTCGGCGATGTATCGCTCGACGAGCGCCTTGAGCAGCAACTTGGAACGGTCATCCAACATAGGCCCATTTTACGGACGCGGCAGGCCCTGGCGCGCCCCGCCACACAAGGGTTTGCCTTTGCCTGCACGCCCGATGCGCTGTGTTGTAATTTGCGGATGAGCCACACCCCAAACGACAGCCCCCGTCTTTCGGGTCTGCGCTTCCCTCATGTGGCCATCGTGGGCAAGTACCAGGCCCCGGGCTCGCGCCACACGGTCGATGAGATCGCGCACTTCCTGCACGACCAGGGTTGCGATGTCTCGCTGGAACAGGACACGGCCCTCAACACCGGCTTGCTGCAATACCCCTCGCTCGACGTGCCCGCCATCGGCCGGTCCTGCCAGCTGGCGCTGGTGGTGGGTGGTGACGGGACGATGCTGGGCATCGGCCGTCAGCTGGCGCGTTACGGTGTGCCGCTGGTGGGCATCAACCAGGGGCGCCTGGGCTTCATCACCGACATCCCGATCGACAGCTACCGCGAGAAGCTCGACCCCATCCTGCATGGAGCCTACGAAGAGGACCCGCGCGCACTGATGGCCGCCAGCGTCTGGCGCGATGGCCGCTGCGTGTTTGAGGCCACCGCACTCAACGACGTGGTGGTCAACCGCGGCGGCGTGGCCAGCATGATCGAGCTGCGGGTCGAGGTGGACGGCCATTTCGTGGCCAACCAGCGCGCCGACGGCCTGATCATCGCCACCTCCACCGGATCGACCGCCTACGCCCTGTCGGCCGGCGGGCCACTGCTGCACCCCTCGGTCGGCGGCTGGGTGATGGTGCCGATCGCGCCGCACACGCTGTCCAACCGCCCCATCGTGCTGCCCTCGCACAGCGAGATCGCGGTGGAGATCGTCTCGGGCAAGGACGCCAGCGCCAACTTCGACATGCAGTCGCTCACCAGCCTGCTGCACGGCGACCGCATCGTGGTGCGCCGCTCCGAGCACACCCTGCGCCTGCTGCACCCCATCGGCTGGAGCTATTTCGACACCCTGCGCAAGAAGCTGCACTGGAACGAGGGGGCCTGATTCGCGGTCAGAATACGCGCATCTGTTCCGCCCCAACCGACGCGTTCCACACCCATGAGCCTCCGCCGCATCGCCCTGCGCGACTTCGTCATCGTCCCTGCGCTGGACCTTGATCTGGCCACGGGCTTCAGTGTGCTGACCGGCGAGACCGGCGCCGGCAAATCCATCCTCATCGACGCGCTGCAGCTGGCGCTGGGCGCCCGCGCCGACAGCGGTGTGGTGCGCGAAGGCGCGCCGCGCTGCGAGATCGCGGCCGAGTTCGACAGCCCGCCCGCGCTGGCAGCCTGGCTCGAAGAACAAGGTTTTGCGGTGGAAGACGCCCTGCTGCTGCGCCGCACGGTGGACACCGAGGGCCGCAGCCGGGCCTGGATCAACGGCAGCGCGGCCACCATGGCCCAGCTCAAGACCCTGGCCAATGAACTGGTGGACATCCACGGCCAGCACGCCTGGCAAAGCCTGACGCGCAGCGATGCCGTGCGCGCCCTGCTCGACGGATTCGGCCAGATCGACACCCGCGCCGCCGGGCAGGCCTGGGCGCAGTGGCGCCAGAAGCGCCAGGCGCTGGAGGACGCGAGCGCGCGCCAGGCCAGCCTGCAGCAGGACAGCGAGCGCCTGGCCTGGCAGATCGGTGAACTCGACAAGCTGGCGCCCGCCGCCGGCGAGTGGGATGAACTCAACGTCCAGCACAGCCGCCTGGCCCACGTCCAGGCCTTGCTGGACGCGGCCCAGCAGGCCGGCGCCGCGCTGGACGAAGACGAGCCCAGCGCGGCCGGCCTGATCCACCGCGCGCTCACGGCCCTGCAGGCGCAGGTCCACATCGAACCGCAGTTCGCCCAGCCGGTCGAAGCGCTGGAAGCCGCGCTGGCGCAGGTGCAGGACGCGGCGCACAGCGTGCTGCAGTACAGCCGCCACACCGAGCGGGACCCGGCCCGGCTGGACGCGCTGGACCAGCGCCTGGCCCTGTGGATGTCGCTGGCGCGGCGCTACCGCCGCCCGCCCGAAGAACTGGCCGAGCTGCTGGTGCAGTGGAAGACCGAGCTGGCCGCGCTGGACCAGGCGCTGGACCTGGCCAGCCTGCAACAGGCCGAACGCGAAGCGCGCAAGGCGCTGGACGCCGAACTCAAGACCCTGAGCGCGCAGCGCCAGAAGGCGGCCCCCCGGCTGGCCAAGGCCGTCACCGACATCATGCAGACCCTGGGCCTGCAGGGCGGGCGCTTCGACGTGGCACTGTCGCCGCTGGACGAGCCGCAGGCCCATGGCCGCGAGCAGATCGAATTCCTGGTCGCCGGACACGCCGGGGTGACGCCGCGCCCGGTGGGCAAGGTGGCCTCGGGCGGTGAGCTCTCGCGCATCGCGCTGGCCATTTCCGTGGTCACCAGCCGGCTGGGCCAGGCACCGACGCTGATCTTCGACGAGGTGGATTCGGGCATCGGCGGCGCCGTGGCGCACACCGTGGGCCAGTTGATGCGCCAGTTGGGGCTCGACCGCCAGGTGCTGGCCGTGACCCACCTGCCCCAAGTGGCCGCCTGTGCCGACCACCACCTGCTGGTGAGCAAACAGCGCAGCGGCGCACAGACCGTGAGCAGCGTGGCGCCGATCACCCACGAAGAGCGGGTGCGCGAGCTCGCCCGCATGCTCGGCGGCAACGAGCAGTCCGAAGTGTCCCTGGCCCACGCCCGCGAGCTGCTGACCGCATGAACACCGCCGCCCCCGCCACCATCGACCTGCTGCTGGTCACCGGCATGTCCGGCTCGGGCAAGTCGGTCGCGCTGACCGCCCTGGAAGACCTGGGCTACTACTGCGTGGACAACCTGCCGCCCGAGCTGCTGCAGCCCTTCATCGCCCTGGAGCAGAGCCACGGTGCGCGCAAGGTGGCGATTGCCATCGACGTGCGCAGCGCCGCGTCGCTGCCGGTGTTGCCCGAGCAACTCGACCTGCTGCGGCGGTCGCCCGGCCTGTCGGTGCAGCTGCGCATCGTGTTCATGGACGCGACCACCGACACGCTGGTGCGCCGCTTCTCCGAAACGCGGCGGCGCCACCCGCTGTCGCTGCACCACACCGACGACGACCGGCACCGCCTGCTGACCGACGCGATCGAGCACGAACGCGAACTGCTCAGCCAGCTGCGCGAACAGGCCAAGGTGATCGACACCAGCCTGCTGCTGCCGGCCCAGCTGCGCACCGAGATCAAGGACCTGATCGGGACCGCGCAGGCGGGCCTGACCCTGGTTTTCGAATCGTTCGCCTTCAAGCGCGGCATTCCCATCGACGCCGACTTCGTGTTCGACGTGCGCATGCTGCCCAATCCGCACTACGTGCCCGAGCTCAAACCCCTGACCGGGCTGGATGCACCGGTGGCCGACTACCTGGCCCGGCAGGCCGACGTGCAGCGCATGGAGCAGCAGATCACGCAGTTCCTGCAGCAGTGGTTGCCGCAAATGCAGGCCGACCACCGCAGCTATGTGACCGTGGCGGTGGGCTGCACCGGCGGGCAGCACCGGTCTGTCTACCTGGCCGAACGGCTGGGCGCGGCCTTCGGCGCCGACTGGGCCACCCGCGTGCGCCACCGCGAGGCCGCATCCTGGCCTGCGGCCAAACTGCGCAGCTGAAGCGGTCAGTCGGGCAAACGGTCCAGCAGCGTGCGCAACGGGGCGGGCAGGCCCACCCCCGGCAGGGCCGAACAGGCCACCCACTGGCCATCGGGCATCGGCGCAGGCGATGGCAGGTCCAGCAGCAGGGGATGCAGCCGCAGCTCGCGGTGCGTCAGGCTGTGCGCCACCGGCTCCAGCGGCACCACGGCATCGGGGTTCACACCCGGGGGCACGGCGGCCAGCGCTTCGGCCTCGCTGGCGAACACGGGCGTGCAGTGCAAACCGGCCCAGATGCCGCGCGTGGGCCGCCGCTGCAGCCAGACCTGGGGGTCACCCCCTCCCGAGGTGCGCAACAGCAGCAGCCACCAGCTTTCATGGCGGCGCTTGAGCGTGCGGGTCTTCACCGGGTATTTCGCCGTTTCGCCGGCCTCGGCCGCGCGGCACAACGTGCGCATGGGGCAGGCTTCGCAAGCGGGCCGGCTGCGGGAGCACAGTGTGGCGCCCAGGTCCATCAGGCCCTGGGTGTAGGCGGCCATGTCGTCGCCGGCAGGCGCCGTCGGCAACAAGGCTTGCGCCAGATCCCACAGCACCCGTTGCTGGGCAGGTTGTGCCACATCGCCGTCGAAGGCCAGCAGGCGTGTGAGCACGCGCCGCACATTGCCGTCGAGGATGGAAATGCGCTCGCCGTGGCAGAACGCCGCGATGGCCGCCGCGGTGGACGCGCCGATGCCCGGCAGCGTTTCCAGCGTGCGGGCGTCGGCCGGGAACAGACCGCCGTGTTCGGCCACCACCACCTGGGCGCAACGGTGCAGGTTGCGCGCCCGGCTGTAGTAGCCCAGGCCGCTCCACAGCGCCATCACCTCGTCCGGCGTGGCCTGCGCCAGCGTCCGCACATCGGGGAAACGGGCCAGAAAACGCGGGAAGTAGTTCAGCACGGTGCTGACCTGGGTCTGCTGCAGCATCACCTCGGACAGCCAGACGCGGTAGGAATCGCGCGTGCCCTGCCAGGGCAGGCCGTGCCGTCCGTCGCAGCGCTGCCAGGCGATCAGGCGCTCGGCAAAGCCCGCGGGCACTGGCGCGCCCGCCGCGGGGGTCGGGCCGCGGCTCATGCCGCGACGGCTTCGGCGCCCGGCGCGGGCTCGCGCTGCGGCGCGGCCAGCAGCTGGTCGGTCAGTTCGGAGAGTTTGGCGTCCATCAGGTGCAGCTGGGCCTGCTGCGACTGCAGTTCACGGATGCGTTCGTCCAGCCCACCCGCGGCCTGCTGGATGCGCGACACCGCCTCGATGCGGCGGCCAAAATTGCGACGGCGTTCGCGCAGCTGAGCGTCCAGCTGCGCCGCGGCGGACTTGTTCCACAGCTCCACCTCGTTGACCGCCGTTTCGAAGACCACGCGCAGGCGGCTCATGAGCGCACGCGCCAGCCGTTCGGCAAATTCCGGCTGCGCCAGGCGCAGCGCGTTGCCCAGGCTGAGGTACTGCAGGTGGCTTTTTTCGATCAGGGCCAGATCCTTGCCGTATTCCGCCAGCTTGGGCGGCGTCGGCGGTTGCAGCGAGAAGCCGTATTCGGCGTTCAGGTTCTTGAAGCTGCCTTCGAGCATGGACTGGATCTCGCCGGCCAGCCGGTCGGCATGGGCCAGGTCGGCCCCCAGGCGCTCGAAGGTCTGGCCGTAGGCGCGGCGCACCCCCAGCTTGATGCCGGGTTGCTTGAGCGCGCGGGCCAGGCCGGTCACCGCGTCCTTCAGGTGCGTGGTGCTGAGCATGGCGAACAGGTCCTTGAGCAGCCGCAGGTGCACCGAACGCACCGCCTGGATCTTGGCGCCGCTGGCGTCGAAGTCGGCCTGCTCCTGCTCGATGCGCAGGCGCATCTGCTTGATCGTGCCGGCGTTCTTGCCGCGCAGGCCTTCGAGTTCCTGGATCTGCTCGACCAGGTCGCGGGCCCGCGTGTGCACCAGGCGCCCGGTTTCCTGGCGCAGCGCCTGCATGCCGTTGGCCACAGCCGCACCCAGGATCTTGCGGCGCTGGCCCAGCAAGCCCTGCCCCAGCGCGGTTTCCAGCTCCATCAGGTTGCTGGCCTTCAACAGCAGGTCGTCGCGGTTGACCTTGGCCAGCAGGCCCTTTTGCGCCGAGACGGCCAGCACCTGCAGCGGCGAGAGGCCCAGGATGTCGGCCGAGTCGGTGCGCTGCGAGGCGATCTGCAGCTGCACCTGTTCGGGCGAGCTCAGCGCGTCCCACATGGTGTCGATCTTGTTGAGCACCACCAGGCGCGCCTCCTGGCCCTGGCCCAGCGTGGCCAGGTGCTGGCGCCAGATGGTCAGGTCGGACTTGGTCACCCCCGTGTCGGCCGCCAGGATGAACACCACCGCGTGCGCCTGCGGCAGCAGGCTCACCGTCAGCTCGGGTTCGGCGCCGATGGCGTTGAGCCCCGGCGTGTCCAGGATCACCAGACCCTGCTTGAGCAACGGGTGCGCCATGTTGATCAGCGCGTGGCGCCACTTGGGCACCTCGATCAGGCCGTCGCTGCCCAGCGGCGGGTTGTCGTCGGGCGTTTCCTCGTCCCAGAACCCCAGGGAAGTGGCTTCGGCCGGCGTCACGCGGCGCACCTCGGCCACTTTCTGGATGGCGCGCGCGAGCTGCTGCGGGTCGTTCACGTCCAGGTTCACACGCTCCCACTTGTCGGGGGCGTTGCGCCAGTCCATCAGCGACTGCGGCTGCAGGCGCGTCTCGATCGGCAGCAGGCGCAGGCAGGGCGGCACCTCGGCGTCGTAGCCCAGCTCGGTCGGGCACATGGTGGTGCGCCCGGCGCTGGCCGGCATGATGCGCCGGCCGTAGCCGGCAAAAAATACCGCGTTGATCAGCTCGGACTTGCCACGCGAGAACTCGGCCACGAAGGCCACCGTGATCTTGTCGTTCTTGACCTGGGCGTGCAGCTGGTCCAGCCGCTCGCGCACCCCGGCTTCGAGCAGGTCGTGATCGCTCAGCCACTCCGACAGGAGTTTCAGGCGCAGCGCAAACTGCTTGCGCCATGCGCCGTGTTCGTCGAATTCCTGGTTGAAGCTCATGGGCCGGTTCTTCGGGTTCGGGTTTCCATAGTATCGGCGCACGCTCAGGGCTTTTGGCACTGCGGACAGTAAAACGTCGAGCGTTGCCCCTGGCGGATGCCCTTGATGGGGGATCCGCAGACCCGGCAGGGCTGCCCCTCCCGGCCATACACCATGGCGTCGAGCTGAAAGTAACCGCTTTCGCCCCGGGCACTGGAAAAATCACGCAAGGTGCTGCCGCCCAGCGCCAGCGCCTTCTGCAACACCCCCACGATGGCCCCGTGCAGGCGCAGCGCGCGCGGGCGGCTGAGGCGGTCGGCGCGCAGCGTGGGCCGGATGCCGGCCAGGAACAGGGCTTCGGACGCGTAGATGTTGCCCACCCCCACCACGATGTCACCGGCCAGCAGCACCTGCTTGATGCTGACGCGCCGCTGGCGCAGCGCTTCGTGGAAGCGCAGCGGTTCGAAGCCCGCCTCCAGCGGCTCCACCCCCAGCCCGCCCAGCAGCTTGCTCGCCACCGGATCGTCGACCGCATCGGCGTGCACCACGGCGCCGAAACGGCGCGGGTCGTGCAGGCGCAGGCATCCCCGGCTGGTGTCCAGTTCAAAGTGATCGTGCACGCCGCGCGGCGGCAGCTGCTCGGCAAACTGCAGGCTGCCCGACATGCCCAGATGCATCAGCAGCAGGCCCTGGTCCAGGTGGATCAGCAGGTATTTGCCCCGGCGCGAGACGGACCGCACCGTGCGGCCCACCAGCGCCTGCGGCTCGCAGCCCAGCGGCCAGCGCAGCGGTTTCCCCAGTTGCACACCCCGCACCTGGGCGCCCGCGATGCGGTCGGCAAAGCTGCGGCGGGTCACTTCCACTTCGGGCAATTCGGGCATGGGCGGCGTCTTTTGAGGGGCATCCACCGGAACGATCCGGGGGCATGGGCATCACACCAGGCGAGCCCAAACCCTTCCATTATCATGACCCGATGAACACCTTGCACCGCCCCGCCCACCCGGCCACAGGGCGTTTTCGCGCCGCATCGCCGGTGATCGCCGCCCTGCTGGGCAGCGTGCTGATGACGCTGTCGTGGGCAGCACCGGCGCAGACCGCGGCGGTTGACGCCGCCACCCCCGACGCGGCAGCCGAGCCGGTGGTCAACTCCAAACTCAACGCCCCGCTGTTCTACCAGCTGCTGCTCGGCGAAATGCAGGTGAACGCGGGCGAGGCGGGTGCCGGCTATTCGCTGATCCTGGACGCCGCACGCAAGCAGCGCGACGGCCTGCTCTACCGGCGCGCGGTCGAGGTGGCGCTGCAGGCCCGTTCGGGTGAGGCCGCGCTGACCGCGGCCCAGGCCTGGGCACAGGCCCTGCCCGAATCGGTGGATGCCCACCGCTTCGAGTTGCAGATCCTGCTGGCCCTGAACCGCCCCGGTGAAACCGCGCCGGTGCTGCGCACCCTGCTCGAGCGCAGCAATGCGGCCGAACGCGACGGCGTCATCAGCGCCATCCCGCAGACCTATGCCCGCGTCAGCGACAAGGCGCTGGCCCTGCGCGTGGTGCGCGAAGCCCTGGCCGGCGCGCTCAAACAGCCCGAACACAGCGCCACCGCCTGGACCACGCTGGGCCGCATGGAACTGGCCAGCGACCGGCCCGAGCAGGCGCTGGCCGCCGCCCGCACCGGACAGGCCGCCGACCCGGCATCGCCCTACCCCGCCTTGCTGGCACTGGAACTCATGGAACGTGGCCAGGCCAGCGCGGAAGACCTGGTCAAGGCCCACCTGCAAACCGCACCGCGCAGCACGCCCGAAGGGACGCCCAATGTGCAGCTCGCCTACGCCCGCATCCTGCTGGACCTGCAGCGCAACACCGACGCCCGCGCCCAGCTGGTCCAGCTGACGGCGCAACAGCCCGAGCTGCCCGAGCCCTGGTTGCTGCTGGGCACCGTGCAGGTGCAAGACAGCGACCTCGGCGCGGCCACCCGATCCCTGCAGACCTACATGGGCCTGGCCCGCCAGTCGGGCGACGAGCGCAGCGCGCGCGGTCTGACACAGGCCTACCTGCTCATGGCGCAGATCGCCGAAAAGCAAAAAGACTACGCCGCGGCCAACGCCTGGCTGGACCGCATCGAAAACGCCAGCGACATCATGGCCGCCCAGATGCGTCGCGCGTCGCTGCTGGCCAAGCAGGGCCAGCTGGCGCAGGCCCGCGCCCTGCTGCGCAACCAACCCGAACGCCGACCGGAAGACGCCCGCCTGAAGCTCGCCGCCGAAGCCCAGCTGCTGCGCGACATGAAAGCCTGGCAACAGGCCTTCGATGTCTATGGCGAAGCGGTGGCCCGGTTCCCCGACGATGGCGACCTGCTCTACGACCAGGCCACCATGGCCGAAAAAGCCGGCAAGCCGGATGTCATGGAACAGCTGCTGCGCCGCCTGATCGCGCTCAAGCCCGACTACCACCACGCTTACAACGCGCTGGGTTATTCGTTCGCCGACCGCGGCGTGCGCCTGCCCGAAGCCAAGCAGCTGATCGAAAAGGCGGTGGAACTCGCCCCCCAGGACGCCTACATCCAGGACAGCCTGGGCTGGGTGGAATTCCGCCTGGGCAACGCACCACGCGCCCTGTCCATCCTGCAGGCGGCCTACCGCCAGCGGCCAGACGCCGAAATCGCCGCCCACCTGGGCGAAGTGTTGTGGACCGGCGGCCAGCGCGAACAGGCCCTGAAGATCTGGCGTGAAGGCCTGCTGCTGGCCAACGACAACGAAACCCTGCAGTCCACGCTCAAACGCCTGCGCGTCAAACCATGAATGTTCCCCTTGCGTGGCTCGCCACCCGTCGGCTGGCGCTGGTGGGGTGCGGGGTGCTGCTCACGGCATGCGCCACACCCCGCGCGCCCACGCCCGGCCAGGCGCACTGGAGTGGCCGCCTCGCGGTGCAGGTGGCGAGCACGCCGCCGCAGTCCTTTTCGGCCGGTTTTGACCTGACCGGCTCGCCCGACGCCGGCGAGCTCGCCCTCACCACACCGCTCGGCAACACGGTGGCCACCGTGGTCTGGTCCCCCGGCTCGGCCGAGCTGCGCCAGGGCGAGCAGACCACCCGCCGCGCCAGCCTGGACGAACTGACCACCGAACTGGGCGGTACGGCACTGCCCGTGTCGGCGCTGTTTGCCTGGCTGAGCGGCCAGCCCCACAGCACCCAGGGCTGGACGGCCGACCTCTCGCGCCAGGCCGAAGGCCGCATCACCGCCCGCCGCACCGACCCCGCCCCCAGCGCCGAACTGCGCATCGTCTTCCAGCCATGACCCACGCCACCCCGGGCGAGCCCGTGCAACAGCTGCGCGACGTGCCCGCCCCCGCCAAGCTCAACCTGTTCCTGCACATCACCGGCCGCCGGCCCGACGGTTACCACCTGCTGCAATCGGTGTTCATGCTGATCGACTGGTGCGACACCCTGCACTTCGAACGGCGGCACGATGGTGTCGTCCGGCGCATCGACAGCCGGCCCGGCGCGCTGCCCGAGGTGGACCTGACAGTGCGCGCAGCGCGCGCGCTGCAACAGGCCACCGGCTGCGCGTGGGGCGCCGACATCACATTGGACAAACACATCCCGGCCGAGGCCGGCATGGGCGGCGGATCGTCCGACGCCGCCTCCTGCCTCATCGCACTCAACCGCCTGTGGGGTCTGGGCCTGTCGCGCCAGGCGCTCGCGGACATCGGGCTGCAACTGGGCGCCGATGTGCCGTTTTTTATCGGCGGCCACAACGCGTGGGTCGAGGGCGTGGGCGAACAACTGACCCCGGTTCGCCTGCCGCCGGCGCGCTTTGTTGTGGTCAAACCACCCGTCGGCGCCTCCACTCAGCGCATTTTTACGTCACCAGATCTGCAACGCGCCACAAAAACCGCTATAATCCAAGGCTTTGCTGCAAACGACACGGTTGAAAACGATGGTTTGCGTGAACTGAACCTCCAGGCCCTGCTTGAAGGCGGTCACAACGATCTTCAACCGGTGGCGCAGGCGCTCTGCCCCCCAGTGGGGCAATGCATTCGGTGGCTGGAAAGCCAAGGTCTGCAAGGGCGCATGACCGGTTCGGGTACAGCGGTGTTCGCTCCCATGTGGACACCGCAGACTCTGACCGACGCTCCGGGCGACTGGATCGTTCGCGAATGCAGCAACATGGATGCACATCCATTGCTGGACTGGTGTTCCGGGTAGAATCCGGATCGCTCATCAGCCAGGCAGTTGATGCGCAACCTGCGACAAGTTTGAGGTGGTCTGTCCGACAGCTGTTGAACAGGCCTCCTGCGTAGGGGAGTCGCCAAGTTGGTAAAGGCACTGGATTTTGATTCCAGCATGCGAGGGTTCGAGTCCTTCCTCCCCTGCCAGATTTTTTTGACACACAGCACAAGAGACAGGCCGCGAGACATTCCGTTGAGCGGCCTCTTTTTTCGCCATTGACGCCGCCGGGATCGCCATGCACGACATGAACACATCCAACGTCCAGCCACCGGATTTCATGATCTTCACCGGCAACGCCAACCCCGTGTTGGCCGCCGAGATCGCGCAACACCTCAACACCCAGCTCGGTTCGGCCAATGTTGGCCGTTTCTCCGACGGTGAGGTCACGGTGGAGATCACCCAGAACGTGCGTGCCCGCCACGTGTTCGTGATCCAGTCGACCTGTGTGCCGACCAACGACAACCTGATGGAACTGCTGATCATGGTCGACGCGCTCAAGCGCGCTTCGGCCGAGCGCATTTCCGCGGTCATCCCCTATTACGGCTACGCCCGCCAGGACCGCCGTCCGCGTTCGAGCCGCGTGCCCATCACCGCCAAGGTGGTGGCCAACATGCTGCAGACCGTGGGCGTGGACCGCGTGCTGACCATGGACCTGCACGCCGACCAGATCCAGGGTTTCTTCGACATCCCGGTGGACAACATCTACGCCTCGCCGGTGCTGCTGGGCGACCTGCGCGAGAAAAATTACAACGACCTGATGGTGGTGTCGCCCGACGTCGGCGGCGTGGTCCGCGCCCGCGCGCTGGCCAAGCAGCTGGGCTGCGACATGGCCATCATCGACAAGCGCCGCCCCAAGCCGAACGTCTCGGAAGTGATGCACGTGATCGGCGACATCGAAGGCCGCAACTGCGTGATCATGGACGACATGATCGACACCGCCGGCACGCTGGTCAAAGCCGCCGAGGTGCTCAAGGAGCGCGGTGCCAAGCACGTGTACGCCTACTGCACGCACCCCATCTTCTCCGGCCCCGCCATCGACCGCATCGCCAAGGGCAATGCGCTGGACGAGGTGGTCGTGACCAACACCATTCCCCTGTCGCAGGCCGCCCAGGCCTGCAACAAGATCCGCCAGCTCTCCGTGGCGTCGCTGATGGCCGAAACCATCGCGCGCATCGCTTCGGGCGAGTCGGTCATGAGTTTGTTCGCCGATCAGGACGGTCTGTTCTGACGCAACAAAAAGCAGGCTGCACCGTGTGGTGCGGCCTTTTTCAAACCGAGGCGTTCTGGTCGCGGAACCCCTCAACAGGAGTCAGTCATGCAATTTGTCGCTTTTGAGCGCGCCAAGCAGGGTACGGGTGCGAGCCGCCGTCTGCGCATCACCGGTCGCGCGCCCGGTATCGTTTTTGGTGGCGCTGCCGCCGCGGCCACGATCGAACTCGATCACAACGCCCTGTGGCACGCCCTGAAGAAGGAAGCCTTCCACGCCTCCATCCTGGACATGGAAGTGAACGGCAAGGTCGAGAAAGTGCTGCTGCGCGATGTGCAGTACCACCCCTACAAGCCCATGGTCCTGCACGTGGACTTCCAGCGCGTGGACGAAAAGACCCGCCTGCACAAGAAGGTGCCGCTGCACTTCGTGGGCGCAGAGAACTCGCCGGCCGTCAAGAACGACCGTTGCGTGATCAACCACGTCGTGACCGAAATCGAAATCGAATGCCTGGCCATGCAGCTGCCCGAGTTCATCGAAGTGAACCTGAGCGCGGTTGAAAAGGGCGCAACCCTGCACACCGGCGACATCCAGCTGCCTGCCGGCGTGAAGATCGTGACGCACGGTCGCAAGAGCATCACCATCGCCACCGTCGTCGAGCCGGTGGAAGAAGTGGTGGCCGCTCCCGTGGTCGCCGCTGCGGACGACAAGAAAAAGGGCAAGGGCAAGAAGTGATTCTTGCTGCCGGGTGCTCAGCCACCCGGTCTGCCTGCCCAAGGGCCCGCTGTGCGGGCCCTTTTTCTTTGGGGCGCCCATCGACACGCCCCCGATAATCCGACGCCATGATCAAACTCATCGCAGGCCTGGGCAACCCCGGCCCTGAATACGAACAGACCCGCCACAACGCCGGCTTCTGGTTTGTGGACGAGGCGGCGCGCATCCTCAAGACCTCGCTGCAGATGGAGCGCGGCCACTTCGGCCTGGTGGCGCGCGCCAACGTGGGCGGTCAGAGCGTGTGGCTGGTCGAGCCCCAGACCTTCATGAACCTCTCGGGCAAGTCGGTCGCCTCGCTGGCGCGCTTCTTCAAGATCGCGCCCGAAGAAGTGCTGGTGGTGCACGACGAACTGGACCTGCCCCCCGGCGAAGCCAAGCTCAAGAAGGGTGGCGGGCACGCGGGCCACAACGGCCTGCGCGACATCCACGCCCAGCTGGGCAGCCCGGATTACTGGCGGCTGCGCATCGGCATCGGCCACCCGGGCAACAAGAACGAGGTGGCGAACTGGGTGCTCAAGAAGCCGTCACCCGACGACCGCATCGCGATTGCGCAGTCGCTGGACCGCGCCCTCAAGGCGCTGCCGCAGCTGATCGCCGGCGAGATGGACAAGGCCACGGCGCTGATCCACACCAGCAAACCGCCGCGCCCCAAGCCACCCAAGCCGGTGGCGGCGGCCGCACCCGCTCAGGCGTCGGAAGGCGGCAACAGCACCGGACCGGGCGACGCCAGCGACTGACCGGCCGCCTGCAGGCGCTGGTACTTCTGCCACAGCGTCTCGTGGTTTTCGGTGTGGGCCGGATCGACGGGGATGCACTCGACCGGGCAGACCTGCACGCACTGCGGCTCGTCGAAATGCCCCACGCATTCGGTGCAGCGGTGGGGGTCGATCTGGTAGAAGTCCTCGCCCATCGAGATCGCCTGGTTGGGGCACTCGGGCTCGCAGACGTCGCAGTTGATGCACTCGGCGGTGATCATCAGGGCCATGGTTGCTCCTCAGGCCTGCAGAGGACGTGGGGTCAGGCGAACGGCCACACCCGGGCTGACCATCTGCGACACGTCGCCGCCGAGCGTGGCGATCTCGCGCACCAGAGTGCTGGAGATGCATTGCAGCTCGGCCTGCGGCAACAGGAACACGGTTTCCACCGACGGCAGCAGCTTGCGGTTCATGGCCGCCATCTGGGCCTCGTAATCGAAGTCGGTCAGGTTGCGGATGCCGCGCACCACGGCGCAGGCGCCCTGCTGGCGGCAGAAATCCATGATCAGGCCGTCAAAGGGCAGCACGCGCACGGGCAAACCGCTCAGCGCCTCGGCGGCCATGGCCATGCGCTCCTGCAGCGCAAAACGCGTCTTCTTGTGGTGGGCAATGGCCACCGCCAGGATCAGTTCGTCGAACAGGCCGGCGGCGCGGCGCACCACGTCTTCATGGCCCAAGGTGAGCGGGTCGAAAGTGCCGCTGTAGACGGCGATGCGGCGGGCGGAGGCGGCGGGAGCGGACATGGCCGGGATTATCGGCCAAGGCCCGCGTCCACCCGCGCAGCGCGGGTGCAAGTCACTGCGGCGGCAGGGGCTGCAGCAGGTGGAAATGCACCACGCCCGCCTTGCCCTGGCGGTGCAGCTGCAGGCCCAGCTGGGCGAGTTCGTCGCCGGTCCAGGCGCGTGGGGCTTCGAGGTAGATCAGGCCCTGCTCGCCCAGGGCCTGGCGCGCGGCCAGCAGCGCGGCGTTGAACAGGGCCGGATTGCCGTCGTCGCCAAACGGCGGGTCGAGGAACACCACGTCCAGCGCCTGCCCGCGCCGCTGCTGCAGCGCGGCCACGCCGTCGCCGCGCTCCACCCGCACGGCATCGGCTTTCAGGCGGGTCTTGAGGGCGCTCAAGGTCTTGACCAGCGCGCCGTCGTTTTCCACCAGCAGCACCTCGGCCGCGCCGCGCGACGCGGCTTCCAGACCCAGGGCGCCAGTGCCGGCAAACGCGTCCACACAGCGCAGGCCCGTCAGGTCCTGGCCCAGCCAGTTGAACAGGGTCTCGCGCACGCGGACGGGCGTGGGGCGCAGGCCCGGCAACGCGGCCACCGGCAGCGGCGTGCGCTTCCACTGACCGCCGATGATGCGCACCTCCTGCGGGGCGTTCACGGTCGGGCGGCGGGTGATGGCGGGCTTTTTCATCGCAGGGCCGCCCCCAAGATGAAAAACGCCCCCTGGGGGGCAGCGACCCGCGAAGCGGTGGAGCGTGGGGGGGCACAAATCTTCATGGCGTGGACTGTAACGCGGCCAGGCCGTCGGGAAGATGACGTTTCACAAGCGCTGCTCATCGCGCGCCCAGCACCACCGTGACCATGCGCTGGGGTTGCAGCACGCGCTGGAAGGCGCGGCGGATGTCGGCCGTGCTCACGCGCTGCACCTGTGCGGTCCAGCCGTCCAGGTAGTCCAGCGGCAGGCCGTACCAGGCAATGTTGGCAACGTTGTCCAGCAGCTTGCGGTTGCTGTCGATGCGCAGCGCAAAACCGTTGACCAGGAAGGCCTTGGCCGCCTGCAGCTCGGCCTCGGTCGGGCCGTCGACCACGAAGCGCTGCACCACCTCGCGTGCAACGGCCAGGGCCTGCTCGGCCTGGTCGGGCCGGGTCGTCAGCCCGAGCTGGAAGGCACCGGCCTGTAGGCCGGGCGCGAAGTAGCTGTAGACGCTGTAGCTCAGGCCGCGTTTTTCGCGCACCTCGGTCGTCAGGCGCGACACGAACCCGCCGCCGCCCAGGATGTAGTTGCCCACGAAAAGCGGGAAAAAGTCCGGGTCGTTGCGGGCCATGCCGGGCTGGCCCACCAGCACCTGGGCCTGCGCCGCGTCGAAGGGGATGCGTTGCTCGACCGCGGCCGCCAGCGGCGCCACATCGGGCACCGCGGGCAGGGTCTCGCAGCCGTGTGGCGCGATCGCCGCCATGAGCTGGGCCACGATGCGTTCGGCACCCGCGCGGTCGGTGGCGCCGACCAGCACCACCTGCGCGCGGCAGGCGGCCACGTGGCGGCGGTAGAAGGCCTGCATGGCGGCGGTGTCGATGGCCGCCAGCGTTGGCGGCGTGGTCTCGCGGCCATAGGGGTGGTCGCCGTACACGGCCCGAGCAAAGGCGCGGCCGGCGTGGGTGGCGGGCTGGGTCTGGGCTTCCTGCCAGGCGGCCAACATGCGTGCGCGGTCGCGCTGCCAGACCGCGTCGGGCCAGGCCGGGGCCGCGAGCTGGCGCGCAGCCAGGGCCACCGCGCGCTGCAGCAGGTCGGGCCGGGTGAGGCTGCGCAGCGACAGGCTGAAACGCTCGCCGCTGGCACTGGCGCCGAAACTGGCGCCCAGGTCGGCCCAGGCTTCGGACAGCTGGTTTTCGTCCAGCGCGGGCGCGGTGCCCTGCGCGGCCACGCCGGCGGTCAGCAGGTCGGCGGTGACGCTGGCCAGACCCGCCTGCGCGGCCGGGTCGCGGCGGCTGCCGCCGTCCAGGTCGACCTGCACGTCCAGCATGGGGATGGACGGGCTCTCGACCAGGTACACGCGGGCGCCGCTGGCGTGCATCCAGTGCTGGATGGGGATGGCGGCCTGTGCCCACACGGGCAGGATCACCAGCGCCAGCAGCGCGAGGGCTTTTGTGAACATGGGCATGGGATCGGGTTCAGTGGCGCGAGAGCGCCGGGCGCGGGCCGGCGGGTGCCCCGGTGCGGGGGCGGGTCGCGTCGGGCACCAGCACGCCGGTGGTCAGGCGTTCGTCGCCGAACAGGCGCTGCGCGACCGACTGCACCTGCTCGGCCGTCACCGCCTGCAGGCGGGCCATGAGCTGCGGGCCGGCGTCCACGTCCCAGCCGGCCACCCAGTGGCTGCCCAGCTCCTGGGCCTGGTTGAAGACGGAGTCGAGCTTGTAGGTTTCGCTGGCGGTCCATTGGGTCTTCACGCGCTGCAGCTCCGCCGCGCTGATGCCCTCGCGCGCGACGCGGGCCAGCTCCGCCTTGAGCGCGGCGATCACCTGCTCGGGCGCCACACCGGCGGCGGGCACGGCCGTCAGGGTGAACACCTGCGGTCCACGGCCGCCGAGGCCATAGGACGCGCCCACGCTGTCGGCCAGGCGCGGCCCGGTGCTGCCCTGCACCAGGGCCCGGTCCAGCCGGTTGACACCGTAGCCGTCGAGCACGGCGGACAACACCGTCAGGGCCAGGGCGTCCTGGCTGCCCGCGTCCTGTGCCTCGGGCGAGGCCAGTACCGGCATCTGCCAGGCCAGGGCCACCAGAGCCTGTTCGGTGGCGGCGCGAAACGCCATCTGGCGCGGCCCCTGCTGCACCACCTCGTCGCGCGGTTTGCGCCCGGACACGGCCCGCGCCGGGATGCGACCGTAGAGGGACTCGGCCAGCGCGCGCACGCGGTCCACGTCCACATCGCCGGCGATCACCACCGCCGCGTTGGCCGGCACGTACCAGCGGCGGTAGAAGTCGCGCGCCTCCTGCGGCGTGAGCGCATCGAGGTCGCTCATCCAGCCGATGACGGGGCGGCGGTAGGGACTGGTCTGTAACACGGTGGCGGTGAAACTCTCGAAGAAGCGCGCGCGGGGCGACTCCTCGGTGCGCTGGCGCCGCTCTTCCTTCACCACCGCCAGCTCTTTTCGGAACTCTTCGTCGCTCCACTGGTTGCGCGCAAAGCGATCGGCTTCGAGGCGCATCACCGCTTCGAGGTGCTGGCTGGCCAGCTGCTGGTGGTAGGCGGTGGCGTCGCGGCTGGTGAAGGCGTTTTCGCGCCCACCCAGTGCCGCCACGCGGCGCGAGAACTCACCCGGTTTCAGGTCGGGCGTGCCCTTGAACATCATGTGTTCCAGCACATGGGCCACGCCCGTGGTGCCGTCCACCTCGTCCATGGCGCCCACCCGCACCCACAGCATGTGGGCCACCGTGGGTGCGCGGCGGTCGGGCTGCACGATCAACGTCATGCCGTTGGACAGGGTGAAGCGTTGCGGGCCGGGCGCGGCGGCCAGGGCGACGGTGGTGCCCAGCAACAGGAAGCCGGCCGCCCAACCGCGCACGACACCGAGGTGAAAGGGGCGTTTCATAGAATGGGGACGATACAAGAGATTCCCACATGTTCTCGTTCTTCCGCAAGAAACCCCCCGCCCCCCCACCCGCCGAGCCCAGCGCCGCCCCAGTACCCGCTGCGGTGTCTGCCGCTGCACCCGCGGCGGTACCTGCCACTTCGGCCCCCGCACCTATCGCCCCGCCGACGGTCGCCGCGGTTGTAATGCCCGCCCCAGTGCCCGCCGCGCCCGCACCAGCCCCCGAACGCAAGGGCTGGCTGGACAAGCTCAAGGCCGGCCTGCGCAAGACCGGATCGAGCATCGCCACCGTCTTCACCGGCACGCAGATCGACGACGCGCTTTACGAAGAGCTGGAGACCGCGCTGCTGATGGCCGACACCGGCGTCAAGGCCACCGAACACCTGCTGGCCGACCTGAAGAAGCGCGTGAAGGACAACAAGACCACCGACCCGGCCGCCGTCAAGGGCCTGCTGGCCGACGCCATTGCCGAGCTGCTGGCCCCGCTGCAGAAACCGCTCGTGATCGGCGAGCACAAGCCCACGGTCATCATGGTCGCGGGCGTCAACGGCGCGGGCAAGACCACGTCGATCGGCAAGCTCACGCGCCACCTGGCCAACGAAGGCGCCAGCGTGCTGCTGGCCGCGGCCGACACCTTCCGCGCCGCCGCGCGCGAGCAGCTGGCCGTCTGGGCCGACCGCAACACGGTGGAAATCATCACGCAGGAAGGCGGCGACCCGGCTGCCGTGAGCTTTGACGCGGTGAGCGCCGGCAAGGCGCGCGGCAAGGACGTGGTGCTGGTGGACACGGCCGGCCGCCTGCCGACGCAGCTGCACCTGATGGAAGAGCTGAAAAAGATCAAGCGCGTGGTGCAGAAGGCCGACGCCACGGCCCCGCACGAGGTGCTGCTGGTCATCGACGGCAACACCGGCCAGAACGCGCTGATGCAGGTCAAGGCGTTTGACGAGGCGCTGGGCCTCACCGGCCTGGTCATCACCAAGCTCGACGGCACGGCCAAGGGCGGCGTGGTCTGCGCCATCGCGCGCGAGCGGCCGGTGCCGATCTACTTCATCGGCGTCGGTGAAAAGCTGGAAGACCTGGAAACCTTTGACGCGAAAGAATTCGCGCAGGCACTGCTGAACTGAAGGGTATGGCCCCCACGCTCCGCCGCTGCGCGGGTCGCTGCCCCCCAAGGGGGCTGGGCCTGCCTTGGGGCGGCCCGGCGGCTGGCCCGTTGCCCCCACGCTCAGCCACCGCGCGGGTCGCTACCCCCGAGGGGAGCGTTTCAGGCTCGGGGCAGCCCGGCGACTGAAACCTGCCCCACGATCACCCGCGGCGCAGGTCCTTATTCGTCTTCCGTGTAAGCGCGCCACTGCTTCATGGCGTTGCGCATGGTCAGCACCTGGCGCTCGAAGGTCGGGCAGGCCTGGCACATGGCCATGTGCAGCCGCAGGGCCAGGCGTTCGAGCAGCGGGAGCGCACGGTCTTCCCGGGCGATCACCAGGGCGGTGACTTCCTTGCAGGTCCGGCGCAACGGGTAGGTGGCTTTCATCGGGTCTGTGGCGTTTGAAACCAGTTCAGTTCCAGGCATTCGCGCAGGCGCAGGCGGGCGCGGTGCAGCTGGACGTACAGGTTGGTCGGGGTCAGTGCCAGCTCCTTACAGATCTCCTCGCTCGACATCTCCAGCCATTCGCGCATGAGGAACAGGCGCCCCTGCGCGGCGGGCAGCTGGTGGGTGCAGGCCTCCAGGATCGCCATGAACTGCCGGCTTTTCAGGTCCTGCTCGGGGTTGCCCCAGTCGGCGGGCTTCTCGGCGAAGTGGCCTTCGGCCTTGAAGGGCATGTGTTCCAGCGGGTCGGCGCGGTCGTCGTCCGAACCGCTGTCCAGCGCCACCTCGCGCCCGCGCTGGCGCAGCAGGTCCACGATCTTGTGCTTGAGGATGCCCACCAGCCAGGTGCGCAGCTGCGAGCGCGCCTCAAAGGCCTGGGGTCTGGCCAGCGCGGCCAGCAGGGTCTCGGACACCACGTCCTCGGCCCAGGCTTCGTTGCGCAACTGCAGTCGGGCGAACTTCAGCAGGTAGCCGCGGGCATCGGCCAGCTGGGTGTTGAAGTCGGGGATGGCGGTGTTCATGGCTGGTGGGGGTTGGGGCGAGTGTAGGGTGGAGCCGCCATCCGGCGATGGGTTCCCGCCGGCCGCGGCCTCGGCAAAGCCGGTCTTCGCGTCGCACCAGTGTGGCGACTCCACTATTTTTCAACCGCGCTGTAAGAAGCCGAGGGCTCGCCAGACTCAAGTTCAACCGGTGCGGTTTCATGTCGAGGCCCCGGTTTCAACCCCAACAGGAGCCACCACCATGAACCAACGCACCATGATCACCGCCGCCGCCACGTCGCTGATGTCCCTCGCCCTGCTCTCTTCGCCGGCCCTGGCGCAGAACGGCGCCAAGGAAAAATGCTTCGGCATCGCCAAAGCCGGCCAGAACGACTGCGCCAACCTCTCGGGCTCGCACTCCTGCGCCGGTCAGGCCAAGGTGGACAACGGCCAGGACGAGTGGAAATACGTGGCCGCCGGCACCTGCAAGACCATGAAAGGCATGAGCATGGACGAAGTCAAAGGCGGGATGATGAAGAAAGACGACATGCAGAAAATGGACGAGCAGATGAAGAAAGACGAGATGATGAAAAAGGGCTGATCCACCATGTTGTCCGCCACGCCGCTGCACCACACGCCCTGCTCCGCCGGTGTGCCCGTGGGCATCGGTTGGCGGCACCCCCATTACGCGGCGCTGCTGGAGCAGCGGCCCGCCCTGGACTTCATCGAGGTCCATTCCGAAAACTTCTTCGCCCCCGGCGGCGCCGCGCTCGCGGTGCTGCGCGAAGGCCGCGCGCACTACCCCGTCAGCCTGCACGGCGTGGGCCTGTCGCTGGGTTCGGCCACGGGCCTCGATCCCTGGCACCTCGACCAGCTCGCCCGCCTGGTGCGGCTCATCGAGCCGGTGCGCGTGAGCGACCACGCGAGCTTTGCGCGCGGCCCGGGCGGCCACGCGGCCGACCTGCTGCCCGTGCCCCTGACCCACGCCGCGCTCGACGCCATGTGCGCCAACGTGGCCCGTGTGCAAGACCGGCTGCGCCGCCCCATCGCGGTGGAAAACCTCTCGGCCTATGTGCGGTGGCGCGACCCCGAGATGGATGAACCGAGCTTTCTGAACACGCTGGCGCAGCGCACCGGCGGCCAGCTGCTGGTGGACGTGAACAACCTCTACGTGAACGCGCTCAACGCGCAGCTGCGCGGCGACACCCAGGACCCGCTGGCGCACGCCCGGCGCTGGCTCGACGCCATCGCACCCGCCCACGTGGCCGAACTGCACCTGGCCGGCCACGTGCACTGCGGCGACATCGTGATCGACGACCACGGCAGCCGCGTGGTGGACGCGGTGTGGGCGCTGTACCGCCACGCGGTGCAGCGCTTTGGCGCGGTACCCACGCTGATCGAGTGGGACACCGACGTGCCCGCACTCGGCGTGCTGCTCGACGAAGCCGATCGCGCCCGCGCGGTGGCCCGGCAGGCCCTCGCCGCCGAGGAGCTGGCAGCATGAACACGCACGCGCCACCCTCGCTGGCGCTGCAGCAGCAGGCCTTGCTGCGGGCGCTGCTGGGCCGCCCCGGCGCGACCACTGCCGATGCCGCGGCGACACCGCTGCTGGACCTGCTCGACGCGCGCCACCCGCAGGCCGCGCGCGGCCTGGCCGCCTACCGGGCCAACGGCCACGCGCTGGCCGAACGTGCGCTGAGCGCAGCCTACCCGGTGATCGCGGCGCTGATCGGTGGCGACAACTTCGCCCCGCTGGCGCGCGACCTGTGGCAGCGCCACCCGCCGCAGTGCGGCGACCTGGCGCAATGGGGCGACACCCTGCCCGGATTTCTCGACACCAGCGAACAGCTGGCCGATGTGCCCTACCTGGGCGACGTGGCGCGGGCCGAATGGGCCTTGCACCGCGCCGCGGGCGCGGCCGACGCCGCGCCCGACCTGCCCAGCTTCGCGCGCCTGGCGCAGGAAGACCCGCAGGGCCTGGCGCTCACGCTCGCGCCCGGCAGCGCCGTCATCACCAGCCCCTACCCCGTGGCCAGCCTGGTCACCGCCCACCGCCTGGGCGAGCCCGGCCTGGCCGTCGCCGCGCAGCGTCTGCGCGAGGGCCTGGGCGAACACGCCCTGGTGTGGCGCCAGGGCCTGCGCCCGCGCATCGCCGCCATCGCGCCGGCCGAAGCGGCCCTGGTGCAGGCCCTGCTCGCGGGGGCCGATCTGCCCCAGGCCCTGGACGCGGCGTGCGCGCCACCCCGACCGGGGCCTTCGATTTCACGGCCTGGCTCAGCGCCGCCGTGGCCGACGGACTGGTGACCGGCGTGCACCGCCTGGCCACGGCCCTTTCCCTCCCCACCCCTCCAAAGGAGACCCCGACATGAACACCCCCTTGCTGCACCACGGCCTCGCCGCGTGGCGCGCCGTCACCGCCGTGCTCGATGGCGCCCGGCCGCTGGCCGCGCTGGTGGCCCGCGCCTACCTCGCGCAGGTATTTTTCCTCTCCGGCCTGACCAAGATCCGCGACTGGGACACCACCTTGCTGCTGTTCACCGAGGAATACCGAGTCCCCCTGCTCCCGCCCGATCTGGCGGCCGTGCTGGGCACCGCGGGCGAGCTGGTGCTGCCCGTGCTGCTGCTGGTTGGTCTGGCGGGCCGCTTCGCGGCACTGGGTCTGAGCGTGGTCAACGTGGTGGCCGTGCTCAGCCTGGCCGAGATCGCCCCCGCCGCCCTGCAGCAGCACATCACCTGGGGCGTGCTGCTGGCCGCGCTGGCGCTCCACGGCGTGGGCCGGTGGTCGGTGGACGGCACCTGGCTCCAGCCGCGTCTGCCGCGCTGACCGACCCCGCACGGCGCCCGCCGTCGGCCCATGAATTAAGCTCGATCACCCCTTGCTGGAGACCCCCACGTGACCACCCCCGCTTTCACCCGACGCCAGCTGTTGCTGGCCGCTGGCGCCGCCACCGGCAGCGCCCTGCACCCCGCCTGGGCACAGACCGCCACGCCCGTCTGGGCCGATGTGGATAAGGCGGCCCGCGGCCAGACCGTGCGCTTCAACGCCTGGGCCGGCAGCGAGCAGATCAACGCCTACATCCAGTGGGCCGCGGCGCAGATCCAGGCCGCCCACGGCGTGAAACTCGAACACGTCAAGATCAGCGACGCGGCCGATGTGGTCAAGCGCGTGCGCGCCGAAAAAGCCGCCGGCCGCGGCGCGGGCGACGGCACGGTGGACCTGATCTGGATCAACGGCGAGAACTTCGCCGCCATGAAGCGCGAAGCCCTGCTGGGCGCGCCCTTTGCCCACAGCCTGCCGAACTTCCGCCTGGTGGACACGGTGGGCAAACCCACCACGCTGAACGACTTTTCCGTGCCCACCGACGGGCTGGAATCGCCTTGGGGCATGGCGCAGCTGAGCTTTTTTGCCGACAGCAAACGCCTGCCGCAGCCGCCACAGAGCACGGCCGACCTCCTGGCCCTGGCGCGCCAGCAACCCGGGCGCCTGAGCTACCCGCGCCCGCCCGACTTCCACGGCACCACCTTCGTCAAGCAGGCGCTGCTGGAACACACGCGCGACGCCGCTGCGCTGGCCCGCCCGGTCACGCCCGACGCCTTCGCCGGCGTCACCGCCCCGCTGTGGGCCTACCTCGACGCACTGCACCCCCACCTGTGGCGCGGCGGCAAACAGTTCCCGCAGAACGCCGGCGCCATCCGCCAGATGGTGGCCGACGGCGAACTGCTGATCGGCATCACCTTCAACCCCAACGACGCGGCCAACGAGATCGCCGCCCACCGTCTGCCCGCCAGCGTGACCAGCTGGCAGTTCACCCAGGGCACCGTGGGCAACACGCACTTCGTCGCCATCCCCTACAACGCGCCGGCCCGTGCCGGGGCGATGGTGGTGGCCAACTTCCTGCTCTCGCCCGCCGCGCAGGCGCGCAAGGCCGACATCGCCCAATGGGGCGACCCGACGGTGCTGGACCTGGCGAAGCTGCCCGCCGCGGAACGCGCGCTGTTCAGCGCCGCCCCGCGGCCCGGCCAGGTGCAACAGACCGCCCCGGCCCTGCCGGAGCCGCACGCCTCGTGGGTGGAGCCGCTGGAAAAAGCGTGGACCAGCCGCTACGGCACGGGCGCCTGAACCGGCCCGCGCCATGATCCGCCCGAGCGGTCTGCTGGCCACGGCCCTGCTGCTGCTCGCCGGCCTGCCCCTGCTCGCCACGGCGGCGCTGGCGCTGGGCGCCCTGTTCGATGCCAGCGCCTGGCGCGCGCTGTGGCAAGACCCGCAGCTGCTGCCCGCCCTGGCCTACAGCCTGTGGACCGGGCTGGCCGCCACCACCATCGCCTGGTGGGCCACGCGGGCGCTGCTGGCGCAGGGCTTTGTGCAGCATTCGCTGGACCGCCTGCTGCGCGGCCTGCCGGTGATGCTGGCCACGCCGCACGCGGCCTTTGCCATCGGCCTGGCGTTTCTGCTCGCGCCCAGTGGCTGGCTGCTGCGGGCGCTCTCGCCCTGGCTCACCGGCTTTCACTTTCCACCGCCCTGGCCCACCACGCAGGACCCCTGGGGCCTGGGCCTGATCGCGGCGCTGGTGTTCAAGGAAATCCCCTTCCTGCTCTGGACCGCCGCCACCCAGCTGCAGCGCGACGACCTGCGCCGGCGCTGGCGCGCCGAACACACCCTGGCCCAGACCCTGGGCTACACGCCGCGGCGGGCGTTCGCGCGCGTGGTCTGGCCGCAGCTGGCACCGCGCCTGACCGGCCCGCTGCTGGCCGTGCTGGCCTACGGCCTCACCGTCGTGGACATGGCCCTGGTCATCGGCCCCGCCCGCCCACCCACGCTGGCCGTGCTGGCCTGGCAATGGCTGCAGGACGCCGACCTCGCCACCAACGCGCAGGGCGCGGCAGCGGGGGGTGTGCTGGTGCTGGCGGTGGGCCTGTCGGTCCTGCTGTGGCGAGGCGTGCAGGCCCTGGCGCGGCGGCGGACCCTGCGGTCCGACGGGCGACGCGGGCGCCTCCCGGCCCATCGGCGCAGCGACCTGTCATGGGGCGCCTGGCTGCTGGCTGGCGTCTACGCCGCCGTGCTGCTGGCCCTTGCCGTCGGCAGCGTCGCCGGCATCTGGCCCTTCCCCGCGCTCTGGCCCGAAGCGCTCACCGCCCAGGCCTGGCACAGCGTCTGGGCCAGCCGCGGCACCGTGCTCACCACCCTGGGCCTGGCGGCCGCCTCGTCGGCGCTGGCCCTGGCCTGGGCCGTGGCCTGGCTCGAATGCGCGCCCCGCCCCTGGGACGCCGCGCTGCGCCCCCTGCTCTACCTGCCGCTGCTGCTGCCCGCCGTGCTGTGGGTGGTGGGCCTGTACGGCCTGGCGCTGTGGCTGCGCATCGAAGGCCGCTGGCCCGCCCTGCTGCTGGCCCACACCCTCATGGCCCTGCCCTACGCCCTGCTGGCGCTGGCGCCCGCCTACACCGGCTTCGACCCGCGCTACCGCGCCATCAGCGACAGCCTGGGCCATGGCCGCTGGCACTTCCTGCTGCGCGTGAAATGGCCGCTGCTGCGCCGCGCCCTGGCCGCCAGCGCGGCGGTGGGTGCTGCCGTCAGCGTGGCGCAGTACCTGCCCACGCTCTACCTGGGCGCGGGGCGCTGGGCCACCGTCACCACCGAAGCGGTCACGCTGGCGGCCGGCGCGCAACGTTCGCTCACCAGCGCCTACGCCGGCCTGCAGTGGCTGCTGCCGGCGCTGGGCTTTGCGCTGGCCGCCTGGGTGGGCCGGCCCAGGCGCTTTACAGTCACCGGCACATGACGCTTTCGGTCCACATCACCACCCTCCGCAGCGCGCAACGCACACTGCTGCGCGACCTGCATTTCGACGTGCCCGCGGGCGCCATCCTCACCCTCATGGGGCCCAGCGGCAGCGGCAAAAGTTCGGTGCTGGGCGCCATCGCCGGCACGCTGGGCCACGTGGCCGAGGGCGCGCAGGCGCTGCGATTCGAGGGTCAGATCCGCCTCAACGACGCCGACCTCACCCACACGCCCACGGCGCAGCGCGGCATCGGCCTGCTGTTCCAGGACCCGCTGCTGTTCGCCCACATGACCGTGGCCGAGAACCTGCAGTTCGCCGTGCCGCCCGGCCCGCGCGCGCAGCGCTGGGCCCAGGTGCAGCAGGCGCTGGCGGACGCGGGGCTGGACGGTTATGGCGAGCGCGACCCGGCCACGCTCTCGGGCGGGCAGCGCGCCCGCGCGGCCCTGATGCGCGCCCTGCTGGCGCAACCCCAGGCACTACTGCTGGACGAGCCATTTGCCCAGCTCGACGCCGCCCTGCGGGGGCAGTTCCGCGCCTTCGTGTTCGACCACCTCCGCGCGCGCGGCATCCCGGCCGTGCTGGTCACGCACGACGCGGCCGACATCGCCGACCCCACACTCGTCGTGGAGCTGCCCCATGCTGGATAAGGCCGTGCAGCGGGCGCTGCGCCCGGTCATGTCGCAGGCCGCGCGTGGCCTGGTGTGGCTGGGTGTGGGGGCCGACGCGATCAGCTTCACCGGCTTTGCCATCGGCCTGGCCGCGGCCGGCGCCATCGCTTTCCAGCTGTACGGGGCCGGCCTGGCCCTGCTGCTGCTCTCGCGCCTGCTCGACGGGCTGGACGGCGCCGTCGCCCGCGCCACCACCCCCACCGACCGCGGCGGCTTTCTCGACATCACGCTGGACTTTCTGTTCTACGCCGCCATCCCGCTGGCCTTCGCCATCGCCGACCCAGCCACCAACGCCCTGCCCGCCGCGGTGTTGCTGGCCAGCTTCATGGGCACCGGCAGCAGCTTCCTGGCCTTCGCCGCCGTGGCCGAAAAACGCGGCCTGACCGACACCGCACTGCCGGGCAAGAGCTTCTACTTTCTGGGCGGCCTGACGGAGGCGACCGAGACCATCGCGGCCTTCGCCGCCATGTGCCTGTGGCCCCAGTGGTTCGCGCCCATCGCCTACGGCTTCGCGGCGCTGTGCGGCGTCACGATCGCGCTGCGGATCGGGTGGGGGTGGCAGCGTTTGCGATAAGACCTTCTGGAGATTTGCATGGCTTTGTTGGCAGAAGAACTGGTCGAAGAATGGCTCAATCGTCAGGGCTACTTCACCATCCGTGGCATCAAGCTGGGTGTCAACGAGATGGATCTGCTGGCGTTGCGCACCTCGGCGCAGGGGCTCGAACGCCGACACATAGAAGTGCAGGCCTCCGTGAATCCGGTCGCCTACATCACACAGGTCCCCAAGGACGTACAGCTGCGATCAGGGCGTGCGCCTGGCAGTGCCAAGGTCCGGGATGACGTCGAACTGCGCGCTGCCGTGCACGAGTGGATTCAGAAAAAATTCGATCACCCTCGCAAAGCGGCTCTTCGACTCCGTCTTGCAGCCGGCCCCTGGTCGCGAGAGCTGATCGTCCACAAGGTCAAGCATTTGAGGGAACTCGAACTGCTGACCGAAGCGGGCGTTCAGGTTCGCCAGCTTTCGCAAGTCGTTTCCGAACTGAAGCACCAACGTTTCGAACTTGAGGGGGCATCGGGAACGCACCTGGTGGACCTGGTGGCCATGGCCGATTCGTTTTCAGAACCAAAGAACGGGTGAGTCGCAACGAGACTCATCACATCCGCCGGATGCCCATCCGCCGCAGCACCGCCTTCTCCCCCTCCACGATCACGAACTTGCCCAGCGCCAGGGCCACGATGAGGGCCCAGGACGTGGCGTCCAGCGCCGCCGTGCCGAACAGCGCCTGCATCGGCGGCGCATAGGTGAACAGGGCCTGCAGCGCCAGCGTGATGGCGCAGGCCCAGACGGCGATGCGGTTGCCCGCCAGCGTTTCCCAGCGCCAGGCGCTGGCGGTGAAGTGCCGCACGTTGAAGAGGTAGAACACCTCGCTCATCACCAGCATGTTGACCACCGCGGTGCGCGCCACTTCGATGGGGCTGCCCCGCGACAGCTCCCAGCCGTAGACCACCAGGGTGGCCGCCACCATGAGCACGGTGATGTAGACCACGCGCACGAACAGCAGCCGGGTGATCAGGGGTTCGCTGGCCGGGCGCGGCGGACGGCGCATCACGCCTGGCTCGGCCGGCTCGAAGGCCAGGGCCAGGTCCAGCGTGATGCTGGTGACCATGTTGACCCACAGGATCTGCGCCGCCGTGACCGGCAGGGCCAGGCCGGCGAACACGGCGGCCAGGATCAGGCCGGCTTCGCCCCCGTTGGTGGGCAGGATGAACAGCAGCGATTTCTTGATGTTGTCGAACACCGTGCGCCCCTCACGCACCGCGCCGGCGATGGTGGCGAAGTGGTCGTCGGTGAGCACGATGTCGGCCGCCTCGCGCGCGGCGTCGGTGCCGCGCCGGCCCATGGCCACGCCGATGTCGGCCGCCTTGAGCGCGGGCGCGTCGTTGACGCCGTCGCCCGTCATGGCGACGAACTGGCCGCCGGCCTGCAGGGCGGCCACCAGGCGCAGCTTGTGTTCGGGGCTGGCGCGGGCGATCACGTCGGTCTGGGCCAGCCGCGCGGCCAGGGCCGCGTCGTCCAGCGTGTCGATCTCGCTGCCGCTGATGGGGTGGCCATCGCGCAGGCCCAGGCGGGCGCCGATGGCGGCGGCCGTGGCGGCGTGGTCGCCGGTGATCATGACCACGCGCACGCCGGCCGCCTGGCATTCGGCCACCGCGGCCAGGGCCTCGGGGCGCGGCGGGTCCATCAGGCCCACCAGGCCGAGCAGGGTGAAGCGCGGCGTGATGTCGGTCAGGCTGAGCTCGCGCGTGCCGGCGGGCAGCGCGCATTCGGCGAGCGCCAGCACGCGCTGGCCTTCGGCCGCGGCGGCGTGCATGCGGTGGTGCCAGGCCAGGGCGTCCAGCGGCTGGCCTGCCGCGTCGCGTACGCACAGCGCGAGCACCTGTTCGGGCGCGCCCTTGAGCAGCGCGAACACCTGGCCGTGGTGGTCGTGGTGCAGCGTGGCCATGTAGCGGTGCGCGGACTCGAAGGGGATGCTGTCCAGCCGGGGCGTGCGCGCCAGCGCGTCGGACGGGTCCATGCCGGCCTTGAGCGCCAGCGTCAGCAGCGCGCCCTCGGTCGGGTCGCCCGCCAACGCCCAGCCGTCGGGCCCGTGGTGCAGCTGCGCGTCGTTGCACAGCAGGGCGCAGCGCGCCAGCCGCCAGACGCCGTCGTGGCGCACCGGGTCGATCACCTGTCCGTCGACGTGGAAACCACCCTCGGGGGCGTAGCCGACGCCGCTGACCTCGACCGTGTCGCCCACCACCATCAGGCGCACCGCGGTCATTTCATTCTGGGTGAGCGTGCCGGTCTTGTCGGTGCAGATGACGCCGACCGAGCCCAGCGTCTCCACCGCCGGCAGGCGCCGCACGATGGCGCGCTGGCGGGCCATGCTGGCGGTGCCGATGGCCAGCGTGATGGTGACCACGGCGGGCAGGCATTCGGGGATGGCGGCGACCGCCAGGCCGACCACGGCCAGGAAGATGTCCAGCGGCGCCAGACCGCCGACGCGGCTGCCCCAGAGGAAAGTGGCCACGCTCACCAGCAGGATGAAGAAGGTGATCTGGCGCGCGAACTGGTCGAGCCGGCGCGTGAGCGGCGTGGCCAGGCTCTGCACCTCGGACACCAGGCGCCCGATGCGGCCGATTTCGGTGTGCCCGCCGGTGGCCACCACCAGGCCCGCCCCCTGGCCCACGGCGACCACGGTGCCGGCGTAGGCCATGCCGGCCCGCTCGGCCAGGGTCGCGGCGGCGGCGCCCGGCGCGGGGTCTTTGTCCACCGGGACGGACTCGCCGGTGAGTGCCGCTTCGTCGATGCGCAGGTTCTTGGCCGAGAGCAGGCGCAAGTCGGCCGGCACGCGCGCGCCGGACTCGACCAGCACCACGTCGCCGGGCACCAGCGCGGCGGCGTCGATTTCGTGGCGCTCGCCGTCGCGCAGCACCATGGCGCGGCTGGCCAGCAGGGCGTGCACGGCTTCGAGCGCGCGCTCGGCCTTGCCTTCCTGCAGGAAGCCGATCACCGCGTTGATGAGCACCACGCCCAGGATCACCGCCGCGTCCAGGTGGTCGCCCAGCCAGACGGTGGTGGCCGCCGCGGCCAGCAGGGTGTAGATGAGCAAGTTGTGGAACTGCCCGGCGAAACGGCGCAGCCCGCCCGGGCGCGGCGCGGTGGCGAGGCGGTTGGGGCCGTGCTGCGCGAGGCGCCGGGCCGCCTCGGCGCCGGACAGGCCGGTTTCCGCGCTGCCCAGGCGTTGCAGGGCGGTGGCCGTGTTCAGCGCGTGCCAGGCGTCGGTAGGGAGCGGCTCGGGGTTCATCGCGCCACCATACCCGAGCCGGGTGACGCGCCACCCCGCACAGATCAAGCCGGGCGCGCGATCGCCTGCGCAGGCGCCGGGGCCCAGACCAGCGCGTGGTGGTCAAAGCCCTGGGACAGGGTCGGTTTGACCACCTCGAAATAGGGCGACACGTCGAAATCGCGCGGGGCGTACAGGCTGTAGTGGCGCACGTGGAGGATCTGGCGGACGCAGACCTCGCATCCCGGGTCGTTGAGCACGGCCTCCTCGATGATCGGCAGGATGGGGTAGCGCACCGACTCGAAGGCCTGGGCGATCAGGGTCGAACAGATGGCGCGTGTGGGGTCGCCGCTGCCCAGTGCCAGCATGTGGCGCCGCCAGTGCATGGGCACGGGCAGCGTGGGCAGCAGGTAGCGCGCCAGATCGACGATGTTTTTCAGGTCGTAGCGGTGGCCGATGCTCTGCACCGCGAAGGCGCACACGGCGCGGACTTCGTCGGCGCTCAGGCTGGCCGGACGGCAGATGCGGCAATGGCGCCCGGTGTAGGCCGCGAGCGGCACCGCGCGCACGCCATCGTGCATGTCGGCCTCGACCACGCTGGGTGGCTCTGCGCCGACCGCCGCACCCGAACCGATGGGCCCCACATACAGCGCTGCATGCGACCAGGTGGACTGCGTCAGGTACTTGATCACCGCGCTCACGCGCGAATCACCGTCCACCAGGATCACGTCGCCCGGGCGCACACAGGCCGCCAGCAGCGCGTTGTCGGTCGGATACCCGATGGTCGCGGTACGCCCAGGCGCCGTGAGGTAGCGCGCCAGTGCATGCCCTATCCATTGCCTCATGCCGGACACCCCCAGGTGTAAGAATGGCGGTCCCCACACGACCAAGCCCCATACCGAACCAAGGAACGTGTCGTGAACATCCGCAAAGTCCTGCTGCTGGTGGCCGTGCTGCTGGCCATCGTCGCGTTTTTTGGCCTCGATCTCAACCGCTATTTCAGCCTGGCCTTCCTGCAGGAGAGCCAGTCGCGCTTTGCCGAGCTGCGCGCCGAGCAGCCGCTGCGACTGGCTCTGGTGTATTTCGGCGTGTATGTGGCGGTCACCGCGCTGTCGCTGCCAGGCGCGACCATCGTCACGCTGGCCGGCGGCGCCATCTTCGGTCTGGGCTGGGGTTTGCTGATCGTGTCGTTCGCGTCCAGCATCGGCGCGACCCTGGCCTTCCTGACCGCGCGCTTCCTGCTGCGCGACGCGGTGCAAAGCCGTTTCGGCCAGCGCCTGGCCGACGTGGACCGCGGCATCCAGAAAGACGGTGCCTTCTACCTGTTCACGCTGCGCCTGATCCCGGTCGTGCCCTTCTTCGTCATCAACCTGCTGATGGGCCTGACCAAGATGAAGACCTGGACCTATTACTGGGTCAGCCAGATCGGCATGCTGGCCGGCACCGCCGTGTATGTGAACGCGGGCACGCAGCTGGGCCAGCTGAGCTCACTCAAAGGCATCGTCAGCCCCGGCCTGCTGGGCAGCTTCGTGCTGCTGGGCCTGTTCCCGCTGATCGCACGCAAGGTGGTCGAGGCGGTGCAGAAGCGCAAGGTGTACGCGAAATGGGCCGGCGTGCGGCCCACCAAGTTCGACCGCAACCTGATCGTGATCGGCGCCGGTGCGGGCGGGCTGGTGTCGGCCTACATCGCCGCCGCCGTCAAAGCCAAGGTGACCCTGATCGAGGCGCACAAGATGGGCGGCGACTGCCTGAACTACGGCTGCGTGCCCAGCAAGGCGCTGATCAAGAGCGCGAAGCTGGCGCACCAGATGCGCCACGCCTCGAACTACGGCCTCACCGATGCCGCGCCCGCGTTCAGCTTCAAAGCCGTCATGCAGCGCATCCACGACGTGATCGCCGCCATCGAACCGCACGACAGCGTCGAGCGCTACACCGGCCTGGGCGTGGAGGTGCTGCAGGGCCACGCGAAGCTGGTGAGCCCGTGGACGGTGGAGATCGCACTGAACGGCGGCGGCACCCAGCGACTGACCGCGCGCAGCATCGTCATCGCCGCCGGTGCCCGGCCGTTTGTGCCGCCGCTGCCGGGTCTCGATGAGGTCGGCTACGTCACCAGCGACACGCTGTGGGATGCATTCGCCCAGCTCGACGCAGTGCCGAAGCGCCTGGTGGTGCTGGGCGGCGGCCCCATCGGCTGCGAGCTGGCGCAGGCCTTCGCACGCCTGGGCGCGCAGGTGACGCAGGTGGAGATGGCGCCGCGCATCATGATCCGCGAAGACGAAGAAGTCTCCGCGCTCGCCAAGGCCGCGCTGGAAGCCGACGGCGCGGCCGTGCTCACGGGGCACAAGGCGCTGCGTTGCGAGGTGGTGAACGGCGAAAAGACCCTGGTGGTGGAACACGGTGGCACCGAAAAGCGCGTCCCCTTCGACCAGCTCATCTGCGCCGTGGGCCGCGTGGCGCGCCTGACCGGCTACGGGCTGGAAGACCTGGGCATCCCGACGAACCGCACGGTCGAGACCAACGAGTACCTGCAGACCATCTACCCCAACATCTACGCCGCCGGCGACGTGGCCGGTCCGTTCCAGTTCACCCACGTGGCGGCGCACCAGGCCTGGTACGCGGCGGTGAACGCGCTGTTCGGCGACTTCAAAAAATTCAAAGCCGACTACTCGGTCATCCCCTGGGCGACCTTCATCGCCCCCGAGGTGGCGCGCGTGGGCCTGAACGAGCAGGAAGCGAAGGAAAAGAAGATCCCCTACGAGGTCACCCGGTACGGCATCGACGACCTGGACCGCGCGATTGCGGACAGCGAAGCGCACGGCTTCGTGAAGGTGCTGACCGTGCCGGGCCAGGACCGCATCCTGGGCGTGACCCTCGTCGGCCCCCACGCGGGCGACCTGCTGGCCGAGTACGTGCTGGCCATGAAACACGGCCTGGGCCTGAACAAGATCCTGGGCACCATCCACACCTACCCCACGCTGGCCGAGGCCAACAAATACGCGGCCGGCGCCTGGAAGCGCGCCCACCAGCCCGAGCGGCTGCTGGCCTGGGTGCAGCGGTTCCACGACTGGAGGCGTGGATGAACCCCGCCTGGCGAACCCTGCTCGCGCTGTCCGGCGCCGGCGTGCTGCCGCTCGCCCTGGCGCAGGCACTGCCGCCGCTGACCCAGGCCGATGGCGCGCTCCACCCCGGCTGGCGCTATGTCGGCTTTCCCAAGCAAAAGGCCGAGATCCCGCCGACCGTCATCGAAGCCGGCCAGGCCGATGGCCAGCCCGCGGTCCAGGTGGTCACCACCGCGTCCTACGGCAGCCTGGTGCACGACCTGAAGGACGCCCCGCCCACCCGCCTGCTGTGGCGCTGGCGGCTGGACCAGCCGCTCACCGGCGGCAAGGCCCCGCCCGACCTGACCACCAAGGCCGGCGACGACGCGGCGCTCAAGGTCTGCGCCATGTTCGACCACCCGCTGGACCGCGTGCCCTTTGCCGAGCGCACCGTGCTGCGCATCGCGCGCAGCGTCAGCGGCGAAGCCCTGCCCGCCGCCACGGTCTGCTACGTGTGGGACAGCGGCCGCGCCGCCGGCTTGCAGGGCGCCAACCCCTACACCCGGCGCGTGCGCTACATCAGCCTGCGCGGCAGCGAAGCGCCCACCCGCCAGTGGCTGAACGAAAGCCGCGACCTGGCGCGCGACTTCGCCACCCTGTTCGCCGACGAACTGCCCGCCGGCAGCGCCGTGCCGCCGGTGCGCACCGTGCTGATCGGCGCCGACAGCGACAACACCGCCAGCCGCAGCAGCGGCTGGGTGGCCGATCTGCGCGGCGGGCCACCCTGAGCCCGCCAGATCCCGCCGGATACACCCCGTAACATCAGGGCATGTCCTCAGGCATCCAGAAACTGCTGCTGCTCGGCGCCGGCCACGCCCATGTGCAGGTGCTCGCACGGCTGGCGCAGCACCGCCCGGCCGACCTGGACGTGACCGTGCTCACGCCCTACCCCTTCCAGACCTACAGCGGCATGGTGCCCGGCCTGGTGGCGGGGCGCTACACCACCCCGCAATGCCAGATCCCGCTGGAGCCGCTGTTCAAGGCCGCGGGCGCGCGCTGGGTGCAGGGCCGCGTCACGGCGCTGGACGCCGCCGCGCAGACGGTGCAGGTGGCGCCCGCCGGCGGCAACAAGAGCGCCCCGGACCACCTGCCCTACCACCGCCTGTCCATCGACACCGGCGCCATCATCGACCGCCACCTGCTGGAGGCGAGCATGCCCGGCGCCGCGGCACGCGCCCTCATCGTGCGGCCCATCGAAGCCTTTGCCGCGCTCTGGCCCCAGGTGCTGGAACTGGCGCAGAAACAGGCGGTGTCGCTGGCCGTCATCGGCGCCGGCGCCGCCGGGCTGGAACTGGTCTTCGCGGCCGAACAGCGGCTGCGCGGCGCCTGCCCGGCCGGCGCCAGCTTCACCCTCATCACCGGCGGTGCCGAACCGGCCGCCAACTACCCCGAGGGCGTGCGCCAGCGCGTGCTGCGCCAGCTCAAGCGGCGCGGCATCACCGTGCTGCGCGAGGCCTGCACCGGCGTCGACAAGGGCGTGGTGCACCTGGCCAGCGGCGCCAGCCTGGCCTGCGACGTGCCCGTGCTCGCCATCGGCACGCACGCGCCGGTCTGGCTGCAGGGCAGCGGCCTGGCGCTGTCGGACAGCGGGCATGTGCGGGTCAACGCCTGCCTGCAAAGCACCAGCCACCCCAACGTGTTCGCCGCCGGCGACGTGGCCAGCCGCGCCGACGCGCCGCACCCCAGGAGCGGGGTGTACGCGGTGCGCGCCGGCCCGCCACTGGCGCACAACCTGATGGCGGCGCACCACGGCCAGCCGCTCAAGGCCTGGCGCCCGCCGCGGCGCACGCTCAACCTGCTGTCGTGCGGCGCCGGCCACGCCATCGCCAGCTGGGGGCCGCTGCACGCCGAAGGCGGCTGGGTCTGGCGCTGGAAAGACCGCATCGACCGCGCCTTCATGGCCCGGTACACGCTGCCCACCCCCCACAACCCCACGGCAGCGGGCTGAGCCGCGCGCCCCGCACAATCGGGCGCTCTTCGCTCTTCGCTCTTCCTTCTGACGCCCATTCCATGACGCCTGCCCTCCACCGCCTGATCGCCGCCGCCCTGCTGGCGCTGTCCGGGGCCGCGCTGGCCCTGCCTCCAGCGCCCGCCGATGCGCCGGTGCTGCACCCCTGGCAGGCCCCGACGCCCCGCGCCAACGCCGAGGCCTACTTCACCAACCTGCAGGACGGGGACGTGATCGACACCCCCTTCGTGCTGAAGTTCGGGCTCTCGGGCGGCTGGGGGCTGGCGCCCATTGCCCAGCCGGCCCGCGCCAAGAGCGGGCACCACCACCTGCTGATCAACCGCGAGCTGCCGCTGAACTTCAAGCAGCCCCTGCCCTTCAACGAGCAGTACATCCACTTCGGCAAAGGCCAGATGGAGCATGTGCTCGCACTCGCCCCCGGGGCTTACACGCTGCGCATGCTGCTGGCCGACCAGAAACACCTGCCGCATTTCGTGTTCAGCAAACCGGTGCGCATCACCGTGCGCCAGCAGCTGGCCACCGATCCCAAAAGCCTGCAGAAGACCCCCGCCATCCAGCTCCTGCTGCCGGCCGGGGCCGAGGCGCGCGCGCCGCTGCGGGTGCAGTTCCACGCCTCGGGCCTGCAGGTGGCGCACGCCGCCCAGCAGGCCCCAAACACCGGCCACTTCCGCCTCACGCTCAAGCCGGGCGGCGGCGGTGCGCCGCAGGTGATGGACTTCGGCAACGGCCAGACCGAAACCTGGTTGGCCCCTCCGGCGGGCGGCTACGCGCTGCAGCTGGACTTCGTGGACAACCTGAACCCCGGCAGCACCCTGGCCCCGGCCGCGCAGGCGCAGCTGCGCGTGCGCTGACGGCGGGCCTTGACGCCCCAGGCCACGCCCACCCCCATGCCCACCCCGCCCGACCGCAGCGCCTGGCAGGTCTTCCTGGTCTTCCTGCGCCTGGGCCTCACCAGCTTCGGCGGCCCGGTCGCGCACCTCGCCTACTTCCGCACCGAATGCGTGGAACGCCGCCGCTGGCTGAGCGAAGCGGCCTACGCCGACCTCGTCGCGCTCTGCCAGTTCCTGCCCGGTCCGGCCAGCAGCCAGGTCGGCATGGCGCTGGGCCTGATGCGCGCCGGCTACCGCGGTGCCTTCGCCGCCTGGGCCGGCTTCACCCTGCCCTCGGCTCTCGCGCTCATCGCGCTGGCGCTGGGCCTCGCGCACGCGGGGGATGCCGTGCCCGCCGGCGCGCTGCACGGCCTCAAGGTGGTGGCGGTCGCCGTGGTCGCGCAGGCCGTGTGGGGCATGGCGCGCAGCCTCTGCCCGGACGGGCCCCGCCGTGCGCTCATGCTGGCCGCCGCCGCGCTGCTGATCGCCTGGCCGGGCGCCATGGCGCAGCTGCTGGCCATCGGCGTGGCCGGGCTGGTCGGCCTGGCGGGGCTCCGGCCGGCGGCCGACACACCGCACGCCCCCCTGGCCGTGCCCGTCACGCGCCGCGCGGGCGCGGCCTGGCTGGGGCTGTTCTTCGCGCTGCTGCTGGGCCTGCCGCTGCTGGCGGCCGCCTGGCCATCGCAGGCGCTCGCGGTGGTGGACGCCTTCTACCGCGCCGGCGCCCTCGTCTTTGGCGGCGGCCACGTGGTGCTGCCGCTGCTGCAGGCCAGCGTCGTCCCCACCGGCTGGGTGGCGGGCGACGCTTTCCTCGCCGGCTACGGCGCCGCGCAGGCCGTGCCGGGCCCGCTGTTCACCTTCGCGGCCTTCCTGGGCGCGAGCCTGCAGGGCGCGCCCAGCGGCTGGGCCGGTGGCCTGATCGCGCTGCTGGCCATCTTCGCGCCCGCGTTCCTGCTCATCGCCGGCGCGCTGCCGTTCTGGGACGGGCTGCGCGCCCGCCCGCGCGTGCGCGCGGCGCTCATGGGCATCAACGCCGCCGTCGCCGGCCTGCTGCTGGCCGCGCTGTGGAACCCGGTCATCACCAGCGGCATCCGCGGCCTGGCCGACGGGCTGCTGGCCGGTGCGGCCCTGCTCGCGCTGATGCGGTGGAAGTGGCCGCCCTGGGGGGTGGTGGCGGGGTGTGCGGCACTCGGCTGGGCCGTGGCACCTTGAACGGCACCCGGTGACAGGCCCGCACGGCGGGTGTACAAAGCCGCCTGGTCCGGACCGACCTCAACACACGGAGGACATGAGATGCAACTCGGCTACACCATCGTCTACGTCCCCGACGTCGCGGCCTCGCTGGCCTTCTGCGAACGGGCCTTCGGCCTGTGCTGCAAGTTCCTGCACGACAGCGGCACCTACGGCGAGCTGGACACGGGCGCGACCACCTGGTCGTTCGCCGCGCACGCACTGGGCGACCTGAATTTCGCCGGTGGCCATGTGCACGCCGACACGTCGGCACAGCCCCTGGGTTTCGAGATCGCGCTGGTGACCGACGACGTGCCGGCCGCCCATGCGAGAGCGCTGGACGCCGGTGCCCGCGAGATGGCGCCACCGGTGTCCAAGCCCTGGGGGCAGATCGTGTCGTATGTGCGCTGCCCGGACGGTGTGCTGGTGGAGCTGTGCACGCCGATGGGCGGCTGAGACGGCGTGAACATGCCGCCCTTCAGGGCTTGACCAGGTGCCAGATGCCGCGGGCGCCGTCGCCCTTGTGGTCGCCGGGCTGCTTGTCGTTCGCAAACCGGTACAGCGGTCGGCCCTTGTGGGTCCATTGCGGCTGGCCGTCCTCGCGCACCAGCAGCGTGTAGTCGCCAAACGCCTGGGCGCCTTTCTGGGCCAGCATGGGCATCCAGGTCAGGGTGCACGGCCCGGTGCAGGCGCTCTTGCCCGGCACGGTCAGGTCGTTGTCCCACACGTAGAGGCTCATGCCCTTTTCGTCGGTGACGACGCCGTCGGTGGTCCTGGGCTGCGCCCCGACGGTCGACACCCACACCGTCAGCACCAGGGCCGGCAGGACTTTCAAGCAACGTGGCAAGGTGTTCATGGCGATGTCTCCGGGGTTGAATGGCTTTTTCACTGCAGGCGCCTGCGCCGGTGAACATTTGATCCGCATCCAGTGCGGATGTCACGCCCGGCGTGGCACGGTTCTTGTACCGTGTGGGCACCGCGGGGCGCCTGTGCACCCGGCGGCACCACCCCGAGGGAGCCCACCATGCAGCAAGTCTCCGTTCCCCTGTCCTGGCAGCTGGCGCCCAGCACGCTGACCCAGCCCATCCTGCCCAACTGGCAGTTCCACCTGTTCAACGTGCACCTGGGCACCTCGTCCAACCCTTCGGTCGAGCAGGCGGCACTGGAGAAGGTGGGCAGCTACGGCCGCCAGATCGGCCACCTGGCCGAGGCGCTGGAGCTGATCGTGAAGAAGACCCAGCTGCTCGACAGCCCCGACCTGGCGCCGCACGAGCGGGACGTGCTGCAGGTGTTCCTGGGCGACGTGGCCACCATCCGCCAGATCAAGACCGCACTGGCGAGCGGCTGAAGTCCGGTCAGACCGATGGGGTTAGATGGGGTCCGGGCCACCCCTTGCCGGCCGATGTGAGAAGCTGCGCCTTTCCCTTCCCTCCCCTTCGACGAGCAGCCCTCCATGCTGGACCGATTTTTTCTGCTCGCCGATGTCGCCCCTTCCGGACTGCTGACCGGCACCTACGACCACGCCCTGGTCGCGCTGTCGGTGGCCATGGCCATCACCTCATCGGCGCTGGCCTACTACATCGCCGACTTCGCCAACGCGTCACGCGAGCGGCTCAACCGCATCGTGGGCATCGGCACCAGCGGCATCGTCATGGGCACCGGGGTCTGGATGATGCATTTCATCGGGATGCTGTCGCTCCAGCTGTGCGTGGATGTGCAGTACGACCCCGCCATCACCGCGCTGTCGCTGCTGCCCGCACTGGCGGCCTCGTGGCTGGCGCTCAGCCGCACCTCGGGTCAGGACTCCGCGCGGCGGATGGTGGTGAACGGCTCGCTCATCGGTGCGGGCATCGGGCTGATGCACTACGGCGGCATGGCCGCCATGACCATGGCGCCCAGCCTGCGCTACGACCCGTGGCTGTTCCTGTTGTCGCTGGTGGTGGCCATTGGCCTGGCCGTGGCGTCGCTGTTCGTGCGCCGCGCCTTGCACGCCCGGTTTGCCGGCCTGCGCTGGATTTCGAACGTGGTGGGCGGCGCGGTGCTGGGCCTGGCCATTTCGGGCATGCACTACGTGGCCATGCTGGCCACCCGGTTCATCGGTCTGGAAGAACCCGGCAGCGAGGTGTTGCGCGTCGCCACCGTCTCGGCCGTGGTGCTGACCATGTCCAAGGTGCTGGTGGCCCTGGTGGTCTTTGTGGTGATCATCAACCTGCTGCTGCGCTACCGCGATCTGTACCTGCGATCCCAGGCGCTGGCCGAACGTGAGGTCGCGCTGCGCACCCAGGCGGACGCGGGCAAGCTGGTCGCCGAGGAAGCCAAGGACAAGGCCGAGATGCTGGCCCAGCTGCGCTCCGAATTCCTGTCGAACATGAGCCACGAGATCCGCACGCCCATGCACGGCATCATGGGCCTGATCGGCGAGATCCGGCGCCAGGAACTGAACCCGAGGGTGCGCGAGCTCACAGTGCTGCTCGATGGCGTGACGCGCCACATGCTGCAACTGCTCAACGACATCCTCGACCACTCCAAACTCGAAGGCGGGCAGTTCCAGCTGCAGCCCCGGCGCTACCCGATGGCCCCCGAGGTGGAACGCGTGGCCGCCAGTTTCAATGCGACCGCCCAGGACAAGGGCCTGATCCTGATCACCGACGTGTCCGCGGCGCTGGAGGTGACGCTGGACCCCGTCCGCGTGAACCAGATCATCAGCAACCTGATGGGCAACGCGATCAAATTCACCGACCGCGGCTTCGTCAAGCTCACCGTGGTCGAGCAGCGGCATCCGCAGGCGGGCCGGGGCATCCGCATCCAGGTGCAGGACAGCGGTGTGGGCATCGGCCCGGAGGTCTGCGACAAGATCTTCGACAAGTACTACCAGGTGGTGGACGGGGACATCCACTACGTCAGTGGCACCGGCCTGGGCCTGTCGATTTCCAAAGAACTGGCCACCCTCATGGGCGGCACCATCTCTGTGAAAAGCGAGCTGGGCCGGGGCACCACCTTCACGGTCGATTTGCCCTGCGATGCGCCCGCCGCCGATCTGCCGACGCCGGAATCGGCCCCCATCCCGCTGCCCGATGCGTCGGGGTCCGTTGCGGCGGTGCCCGCGCTGCGGGTGCTGGCGGCGGACGACAACAGCATCAACCGCACCCTGCTCCAAGCCTATTTCCAGGGCACCGACCACCAGCTGACCCTGGCAGAAGACGGTCGCCAGGCGCTGCACGCGGCGCGCCAGGCCGACTTTGATGTGGTGCTGCTGGACATCGGCATGCCCCACCTGAACGGCCCGGACGCGATGCGCGCCATGCGCCGGCTGGGCGGCGTGTGGGCGGGCCGTCCCTTCATCGCGCTCACCGCCAATGCGCGGGAGGAGGACAAGCAGGACTACCTCGCCATGGGCTTCGACGGCTATGTGTCCAAGCCTTTCAGCCGCGAAGAACTGATGGCCGAAATCGCCCGCGTGCACCCCCTCGCGGCCCTTGCGCAGCCCGGCACAGCTGTGAGCGATCCCCAGGCGTTCGACGAGGACGGCAACGACCTGGAGGTCCTGATGGACAACTTCGCCAGCCTGAGCCCGCACGACCTCAAGCAGTTCGTCATCAGCGCCGCCGATCAGCTGCACCTGAACCTGTCCATCACCCGGGAACGGCTGGGCACGCAGGACGCCCACGGCCTGAAGGAAGCGCTGCACTGCATCGCCGGCAGCGCGCCCGCCATCGGCTGCATGCGGCTGGGCCAGACGGCCAGCCAGGCGATGGAACACCTGCGCGCCAACGGGGCATGGGAAGAATCCAGCCAGCTGACCCGGCGCTGCCTGGAACTGGGACAGGGCTCCGTCCAGTGGCTGCACCGGCTCGCCCGGGGCATGTGATTCAGGCCTGCGCGCGGAACCGCGCCCACCCCTTGGCCCGCAGGTCGCACGCCGGGCAGGTTCCGCAGCCATAACCCCAGTCCTGCCGGTGCTCGCGGTCGCCCAGGTAGCAGGTGTGGGTGTGTTCGACGATCAGCTGCACAAGTGCATCGCCCCCGCCGGCCACGCCCGACGCCTCACCCAGCTCGCGCGCCATCTGCCAGGTCTGGGCCTTGTCGATCCACATGAGCGGGGTGTCGATGAGGAAGCGGTGGTCCATGCCCAGGTTGAGCGCGACCTGCAACGCCTTCATGGTGTCGTCGCGGCAGTCGGGATAGCCTGAAAAATCCGTTTCGCAGACGCCGGTGACGATGACCTGGATGCCGCGGCGGTAGGCCAGCGCCGCAGCCAGCGTGAGAAAGAGCAGGTTGCGACCGGGCACGAAGGTGTTGGGCAGGCCGCTGGCTTCCATCTTGAAGGCCGTCTCGCGTGTGAGCGAGGTGTCGCTGACCTTGCCGAGCACGCCGAGGTCGAGCACGTGGTCGTCGCCCAGGCGTTCGGCCCACTGCGGGAACTGCGCGCGCAGCTCGCGCAGCACGGTCAGGCGGGCCTGCATTTCGATGTGGTGGCGCTGGCCGTAGTCGAAGCCGATGGTTTCGACACGCGGGTAGCGGGCCAGGGCGTGGGCGAGGCAGGTGGTGGAGTCCTGACCGCCGGAAAACAGGACGAGGGCGCTGGTGTGGAGGCTCATGCCGGAATGGTAGCTGTGAGATCCATGCCTCACCACCCGGCGCGCGTGCCTAGTCCAGCGCACCCGTGGAACGGGCTCCGCCCGGCCACAGGGTGCGTCCCCCTCCGGCCGCAGGCCAGAGAGGGGAAGCCGCGTCAGCGGCGCAGGGGGTGTGTACGGAACCACTCGGCGCGCGTGTCTGGTCCAGTGCACCCGTGGAACCGGCTTTGCCGGGCCACAGGGTGCGTCCCCCTCGAAGCGCCGCAGGCGCGCCACAGAGGGGGCTGAGGACCGCGGCTCCAAGCCTGCCTGCGCAGGCTTGGACGGGACGAAGAGGCATCGGCTCTGACGATGCCGCGGCCTGCAAGGCGCGCGTCAGCGGCGCAGGGGGTGCTTTCTACCCTCGGCGCTGGTCGCGGCTGGTGCCGAGCATGCGCAGCAGGCCACGGTTGGCGTGTTCGAGGCTGATGCCGTGGTGTTCACACACCTGCGGCAGTTGCGCCAGCTGGGCCGGCTGGCCCTGGGCGCGCGAGACTTCGAGGTAGGCGTTGTAGGGGCCGGTTTCGCGCAGCAGCGCGTCGTAGGCGCGGCCGGGCAGCGGCAGCTTGCCCAGCAGTTCGGGCAGGGACTTGTGCAGCAGGCGGTCGAGCTGCGAGAACAGCGCGGTCAGGAAAACCTCCGAACGCAGGTTGTCGTCGGACCCGCTGTCGAGCAGGTGCTGGGCCAGGCGGGCGCGCATGACCATGCCGTAGCGCACCGGGTGCAGGGCGTTGTCGGCCACTTCGCTCGCGGCCAGCTGCTCGGCCAGCCAGACGTCGAGCGCACCGAAGCCGATCATCATGAGGGCGTGGCGCAGCGATTCGATCTCGCGGCTGACGCCGTAGCCGGCCGAGTTGACGCGCATCAGCAGGCGGTACACCAGCACCGGGTCCTGGCGCACGTAGCGTTCGATGCGCTCCAGCGCGGCGTCCTTTTCCAGGGCCTCGCGCACCTGGCTGATGACGGCAGGATCGCAGGGCACGGGGCGGTGGCGCCAGCTGTGCAGCACGTCCTCGTCGGGCCATTCGAGCAGGCCCCAGGCGCCGGCCTCGTCCAGGCAATGGTCGGCCAGCGCGCGCGCGCCCACGCCCTCGTAGATCTGCCCGGGCACGATGGGGCTGCGCTGCGGCGGCACAGGCTGCTCTTCGGTGGGGCGGGCCTGCAGGGCTTGCAGGGCCTCTTCGGCGCTCAGGCTCAGCAGGCTGCGCGCGTCCAGCGGCGCGATGATCTCGCCCCGCACATCGGCCAGCGCGGCCTGCCGCAGCAGGGTGTGGCCGCGCCGTGCGGCCACCGAGAGATGGGCCAGCCCGTCGGGGGTGGTGAAGCAGGCGCCCGGCACCTGCAGCCAGGTGTTGGCCACGGGGGTGCAGGTCATGGCCTGTTGCCACAGGGTCGGGTGGTCGAAGGCCAGCACCAGCGGCGGCGCCGACAGCGGCCAGTCTTCTTCGAGGATCTGCAGCAGGTGTTCGGCGTCCACGCCTTCGGGCTGCACGGTGTGCACGCTCAGGCGCACGGCGGCGAGCTGGCGCGCGCGGTTCCACACCGGCTGGTAACCCAGGGCGATGCTGTCGAGGACGGTGCTGCGGCTCATGCGAGGCCTCTCATGTGATGCGCAGAGACGTGGTCGCAGCCAGGAGCCTGCGCGGCAGAAGCGCATCGGCTGCAACGGGCGGAGAAAAGTCCCATTTCGCCCCTGTTTTTCCGGCTGTGGCACCGGCCACAGTCCTCAAAAGCAGGGACAAACTGGACTCTTTTCCCACCCGTTTCGCTTCGATGCCTTCTGCCGCGCAGACTCCTAGCGCGTCGAACGCTCAGGTTCCGACCAGAGGCACCGCCGGGCCGGCTTTGCCGGACGGCTGGTGTCGCCCCCTTGAGGGGGTCACGCGAAGCGGGGCGGGGGTGTGTCATGACACGTACTGGAACAGCGAGAGCTTCTGCACCTGGGCATAGGTGGCCATGGCCGCCTGCAGGCCGGTCTGCTGGTTCTGGAAATCGGAGATGCCCTGGACCATGTCCAGGTCCTCCAGGTCGGATTTCTCCGAGGTGTGGGCCAGTTCGCTGCGGGACAGCAGGCTGTCGATGCGGTCGCCCCGGTTGAGCCAGGCCCCGGCCTGGCTGCGCGCGGCGAGCAGGCGGTCGTGTCCGGCGTCGAGTTCGGTGAGCGAGCGGCCCAGGGTGTGCACCAGCGATGCGCTCTGGCCCGTGGTGGCGCCCTTGAGCGCGTCGATGGCGTTCTGCACCACCTGGAACAGGTCGGTGGAGGTGGTCGCGGCCTTGACCTCCAGGCTGTCGCCGCTCGCCGGTGTGCCCGCCACCTGGAAGGCGATGCCGTCGAATTCGAGCGCGGCGCCGGGCGTGTAGGGCGCGCTGGCCACGGTGCCGCCGGTGGTGGTGTCGGTCACGCTGTATTCCATGACGCCGGCCACGTCGGCAAAGCTGACGGTGTAGTCGTGGCCGGTGACGGCCGAGGGGTTGCTCACGCGGCCGGTGTCGGCGCGCACGCCGCCGGTGTTGCTGGCACCCAGGTCGATGGTGAAGCTGCCATTGCCGGGCGGCACCTTGAGAAAAACGGCGTCACCGTCCAGGGCCTGGGGCAGCGCGTGGTTGCCGCCGACCTCCTGGCCGCGCTGGCCGTCGAACCGCACCGCACTGCCGGTGGGGCTGTAGACCTCGACGAACGGGGTGGACGAGCCGCCCAGGCCGCCAAAGAGCGTGCGCCCGGCGCTGTCGCGCTGGTTGGCCACGCCGATGAGCTGGTCGCGCAGGCCTTCGAGCTCCTGCGCGAGGTTGGCGAATTCCTTGCTGCCGTAGGTGGCGTTGCCGGCCGCCACCAGCACGTCCCGCACGTCCTGCACCAGCGAGCCGGCCTCGCCCAGCGCGCTTTCGGCCTGCGTGATGCTGGTGCGCGAATGGTCCAGTGCGCGCTGGTCGGCCGCCACGCGCGAGAGCTTGTTGGCCGCCGACTCGGCCAGCACCGCGGCCACCGGGTCGTCGCTGGCGCGCAGCACGCGTTTGCCGGTGGAGATGCGTTCCTGCAGGTCGCTCAGGTCGGCCTGGCGCTTGTTCAGGTTGCCGATGGTGCTGTCGTAGCTGTGGGCGGTGGCGACTCTCATGACGATCTTTCTCCGCTGTCCAGGCTGCCGAAGCGACAGACATGGCGGGTGATACACAAGCTTCCAGTGACACCGAGGAACCGGCTTTGCCGGGCCTCAGGTGTCGTCCCCTGGGGGGTGGCGCGAAGCGACGCGGGGGGGTTCATGTTCAGCTAAGGGTCTGCAGCAGGGTGTCGAAGGTGCTCTGCGCCACCTGCAGGAACTTGGCCGCGGCCTGGTAGGACTGCTGGAACTGCAACAGGCGCGCGGCTTCTTCGTCAAGGTTCACGCCCGACACCGCGGCGCGCGCGTCTTCGGTGCTGCTGGCCACCTGGCTGGAGAAGCTCGATTCGAACTTGGCGCCCTGCACCGAGGTGCCCAGGTGCGACAGCAGGCTGCCGTAGCCGTCGGCCAGGGCCACGCCGTCGAAGGTGGCCAGGTCGCGCAGGCCCAGCATGGCCTTGGCATTGCCGGCGTTCTGCTGCGTGCTGCCGGTGGTGGACGCGGCGATGGCCAGCGTGTCGCCCGCGGCGGGGCTGCCGCGCAGCGTCAGGCTCCAGCCGTTGAACATCAGCGGCTGGCCGGCCGTGTAGGTGACGCTGCCCAGGTCCAGTCCGGTGTCCGTCGCGGTCGCTGTGACGGTGCCATCGGCCTGGAACGTGAGGGTGACCGGGTCGGTCAGGTTGGCCGAAGCCTGCACCGCGTGCAGGCCTTCAATGCTCAGGCCACCGGCGTTGGTGGCACCGGGCGTGACCTGCACCGGGCTGGCCGCGGCCAGCCGGGTGGGCGAGCCGATGGCCACCTGCATGTTGCGCGCCGCGTCGGCAAAGGGCTTGACGCGGAAGCGGTCGCCCGCGCTGCCCGCCCCGGCGTCGAGTTCGAAACGCAGGCCGTCCACTTCGGCCGGCAGACCGGCGAAGCTGGTGGCGTTGCCGTCGGACAGGCGCACCACGCTCACGCCGCCGGCATCGAAGCGGACCTCGTAGTCCGAGGCCTGCAGCGCGGTCGGATCGCTCACGCTGGCGTGCAGTTCGGCGCTGCCGGTGTTGGTGCTGGCGGGCAGGCCGGTGGTGTTGGCCGCGGGCAGGAAGAAGTCGCCGCCCGGGTTGCCGGCCAGGTCCACGCCCAGGCGGTTCTGCGCGTTGACGGTGGTGCCCAGCGCCAGCGCCATGCGGCCCAGCAGGTTCTGCATGTCGGTCAGGTCTTCGCTCATGAAGGTCATGAGGCCCCCGAGCTGCCCCCCGAGGGTGGCGTCGGCCAGCTCGGTCTTCACACTGCCCTGCAGGAAAGAGATGTGGATCTGCGCGCTGTCGGCCACGTCGCGCGTGACGGCCAGGCTGTTGGCGCGCTGGCCCAGCACCAGCGGCTGGCTGCCGGCCACGAACACGCTGAGGCTGCCGTCGTCGGCCGGGATGGTGCTCAGCTGGATGTGCTGGCTCAGCTCGGCGACCAGCGCATCGCGCTGGTCCAGCAGGTCGTTGGGGGCGCCGGCGCTGCCCTGGTTTTCGATGATGCGCTGGTTGGCCTTGGCGATGTCCTGCGCCAGGCGGTTGATGGTGATGACCGTGCTGCGGGCCTGCTCGCCGCCGCTGTGGGCCAGGCTGTCGAGCTGGCCGGCGGTGTCGCGCAGGCGGGCGGCCATCTGCTCGCCTTCGGCCAGCGCGACCACGCGGGCCGACAGGTCGGTGGGCGAGGACGCGATGTCGGACCAGGCGTTGAGCATGTCGTTGAGCGCGACGCCCAGGCCGTCTTCGCCGGTGGGGAACAGGGTTTCGAGCTGCTGCAGGCGCGTATAGCGCTCACCGTCGGCCGCGGCCAGCGAGCCGGCCAGCTGCGCTTCACGCGTGAGGTAGGCGCTGTGCGCGCGGCTGACGGTGTCGATCTCGGCACCCTTGCCGAAGTAGTTGCCGCCCAGGACCTGGTAGCCCGAGGACATCATCTCCACCGACTGGCGCGAATAACCCTCGGTGTTGACGTTGGCGATGTTGTGCCCGATGACCTGCAACGCCGCGAGGTTGGCGTTCAGGGCGCGCGCGCCGATGTTCAGAGCGGCGGTCATGTCTGTGCCCTCTGCAGCTGCAGCGTGGTGTTGATGGCGCGGCTGAGCTTGGCGGCGTACTGCGGGTCGGTGGCGTAACCGGCCTTCTGCAGCCCGGTGGCAAAGCCGTGCACCGAACCGATCTGGTCCATCGCCTTGTCGTAGCGCGGGCTGTTGCCGATGAGCTTGGCGTAGTCGCGGAACGAGTCGGCGTACGAGTCGTAGGCGCGAAACTTGGCGACCTGCTTGCGCGGCACGCCGTTGACGTATTCGGTGGTCACCACCTCGGCGACCTTGCCTTTCCAGCTGCTGGTAGCCTTGATGCCGAACAGGTTGAACGCATTCGAGCCGTCGCGGTGGCGGATCTCGCTCTTGCCCCAGCCGGTCTCGTGGCCGGCCTGGCCGATCATGTAGCTGGCGGGAATGCCCGACTCGCGCGCCACCACCTCGGCGGCCTGCGTGTGCTGGCTCACAAAACCGGCCTGGCGCGAGCCGGTGCTGGCGCGGCTGACCGTGCTGGGCGTGGCGTGGGTGGCACCGCTGGTGGACCCGATGCCACTGCCCGCAGGGGCGGCGCTGGCACCGCCCATCTGGCGGCCCAGTTGCCGTTCGATGGCTTCGGACAGCCCACCGGGCAGGCCCGAGAGCTGCACCGCGAACTGCTGGTCCAGCAGGTCGGTGCCCATGTCGCTGCCTTCGTTGTCCATCAGGCCGGACTTGCTGGTCGCCTCGCGCATGCTCTTGATGAGCTCGCGCATGAACAGCGACTCGAACTGCTTGGCCGCTTCCTTGAGCGCGGCCTTGTCGTTGCCGCCGCCCGCACCGAAGCGCAGCGCATTGAGCGCCGACGGATCGGCCGCCAGGCCCTGGAACGACAGCGACTGCGTGCTGCTGCTCACAGCAGCCTCCCGGCCTTGGCACTGGCACGGCGTCGCTGGGTCGAGGCTTCCACGCGCAGCATGCCGCTGACGGTGCAACGCATGCGGCAGACCGACACCACGGACGCGTCCGGCGCGAAGGCCGACCGTTCCAGAGCAGCGCGGAACCGGCTTTGCCGGGCCGCAGCTGCTGCCCCTTGAGGGGCGGAGCGGCTACACGCAGTGAGCAAGCGACGGGGGTGGTTCATATCACCTCCAACTCGGCGTTCAACGCGCCAGCGGCCTTGATCGCCTGCAGGATGGCCAGCAGGTCCTGCGGCGTGGCGCCCAGGGCGTTGAGCACGCGCACCACGTCGGCCAGCTTGGGCGCGGCCTCGACGTTGATCAGCTCGCCCTTGTCCTTGGCGATCGAAATGTCGGCCTTCTCGGCCTGCACGGTCTGCCCGCCCGACAGCGGGTTGGGCTGGCTGACCACTGGCGTGGAACTGATGCTGACCGACAGGTTGCCGTGCGCCACGGCGCAGGCGCCCAGGGTGACGGCCTGGTTCATGACGATGGAGCCGGTGCGCGAATTGATGATGACCTTGGCCGCCGGGGCGGTGGTGGTGATCTCCAGGTCCTCGACCTGGGCCAGGAAGCGCACGCGGGCGTCGGGGTTCTGCGGGGCGCGCAGGCGGACCACGCGGCCGTCGATGGCCGAGGCCGTGCCCTCGCCCATCTGCAGGTTGATGGCGTCGGACACGCGGCGCGCGGTCTGGAAGTCGCTGGACTGCAGGCCCAGGTCGATGGTCTCGCCCAGCGCGAACGGCGTGGGCACGCTGCGTTCGACCTGCGCGCCGCCCGGGATGCGGCCGGCGCTGAGGTGGTTGATCTGCACCTTGCTGCCGCCGGCCGACGCACCCGCGCCGCCGACCAGCAGGTTGCCCTGGGCCAGCGCGTAAATCTGACCATCCGCGCCCTTGAGCGGGGCGGTGATGAGCGTGCCGCCGCGCAGCGACTTGGCGTTGCCAATGGAGGAGACGGTGGCGTCGATGGTCTGGCCGGGCTGGGCAAAGGCCGGCAGCTGTGCGGTGACCAGCACGGCCGCCACGTTCTTGAGCTGCATGGCCGCGCCGGCCGGCAGGTTCAGGCCCAGCTGCTGCAGGTAGTTCTGCATGCTCTGGGCGGTGTAGGGCATCTGGGTGGTCTGGTCACCGGTGCCGTCCAGGCCCACCACCAGGCCGTAGCCGGTGAGCTGGTTGCTGCGCACGCCCTGGACCGCGGCGATCTCCTTGATGCGTACGGCCTGCGCATCGAGCGGAACCCCCAGCCACACCAGGCCGCCGGCCGCCAGCAGCAGCCACCACAGGGCGCGGCGCAGGCTGTGGGCGCGCGTGGCACGGGCCACGAACAGGGTGCGTTGTGAGGGGGCTGGCATGGGGAACACCGAGCGTTGGAACTTCATGCCCCCAAGGTTAAAAAACTTTAGAAGGGCATAACGCTCAAAAAGAACCGTGCCAGCCAGCCTATTGCTTGCACTTCACCTTGCGCACCCTGGTTCCTGGATGCAATGCGCGCGTTGGCCACCTGGGTCGAGGCCACCACATTGCCGGGGCGGATGTTGCGCGGGTCCACCGTGCCCGAGAAGCGCAGCACGTCCACGTTTTCGTTCACGCCGATCTGCTTTTCGCCGGCCACCAGCAGGTGGCCGTTGGGCAGCACCTCCATGACGGTGGCGGTGATCGACCCTTCGAACTTGTTGGCGCTTTCGGTGCCGCCCTTGCCGCTGAAGGTGTTGCTGGACGAGGCCGTGGCGTCGAGCTTGGCCAGCTGGGCCGCCTTCATGAACGGCGCGGCCGCCACGGACGACGACACATCGCCCGCGCGGTCGATGGTCGACGACGACTTCTGGCTGGCCGTGATGTTCTCGGTGATCTGGATGGTCAGCGAGTCGCCGGGCAGGCGCGCGCGCGGGTCTTCAAACGCCGGGCGGTAGGCCACCGGGCTGAACAGGCTGCCCGTGACGGCGGGCGCCGCCGGTTCGGCGCGGTAGTGCACCGGGCGGCTGGGCGCCACGTCCACCTCGGGGCTGTTGCGCAAGGTGGCGCAGCCCCCGAGCGACAGGCCCAGGGCCAGCACGGCGGAGGAAGAAAGAAGGGTGCGTTTCATGGCATTTCCTGGTGAATGCTGGCGCCAAGGCCACAACGAACGGGACAGCTGCGGTGCCTGAAGTGCCTTGTTCCAGGGCGCCGTGGAACCGGCTCCGCCGGGCCACCAGCGCCGCCCCCTGGGGGGTGACGCCGAAGGCGGCGCGGGGGGGAACTCATCCTTGCGGCGCGGGGGGATCACAGCTGGCTCAACCGCTGCAGCATCTGGTCCGAGGTGGTGATGGCCTTGGAGTTCATCTCGTAAGCGCGCTGGGTCTGGATCATGGTCACCAGTTCCTGCACCACATTGACGTTGGAGGTTTCGACAAAACCCTGCATCAGGTTGCCCATGCCCGCGCTGCCGGGCGCGCCGTTGATGGGGTTGCCCGAGGCCAGGCTTTCGCTGAACAGGTTCTGGCCGCGTGGCTCCAGGCCGGCCGGGTTGACGAAGTTGGCCAGTTCGATGTTGCCCACCTGCTGCGGGGTGGCCTGGCCCGGCATCTTGGCCGAGACCACGCCATCGGCCGACACGGTGACGCTCTGCGCTTCGGCCGGGATGGTGATGCCCGCCGTGAGCGGGTAACCGCTGCTGGTGACCATGCGGCCCTGGGCGTCGAGCTGCAGGCTGCCGTCGCGGGTGTAGCCCACGGTGCCATCGGGCATGGTGACCTGCAGGAAACCGCTGCCGTTGATGGCCAGGTCGAGGTTGTTGCCCGACTGCTGCAGGCTGCCCTGCGTGAACGAGCGGCTGGTGGCCACGGTGCGCACGCCCAGGCCCAGCTGCAGGCCGGTGGGCAGCTCGCTCTGCTCGGAGCTGTTGGCCCCCACCTGGCGCAGGTTCTGGTACATCAGGTCTTCAAACACCGCGTTGGCGCGCTTGAAGCCGTTGGTGGACACGTTGGCCAGGTTGTTGGAAATCACGTCCAGCTGGGTTTGCTGGGCCTGCATGCCGGTCTTGGAAATCCACAGCGAATTGATCATGGTGTGCTCCGGTCAGAAAGGAAATCAGCCATTCAGGCTGAGCAGCTGGGCTGCGGTCTGGTCGTTCTTCTCGCCGTTCTGCAGCATGCGCATCTGCACCTCGAACTGGCGCGCCACGGCGATCATTCCAACCATGGCTTCGATGGGGTTCACGTTGCTGCCTTCGAGCGCACCGCTCTGCACGCGGGCCGTGGCGTCGGCGTCGAGGGTGTCGCCCGCGGCCGCGCGGAACAGCCCGTCGGCGCCGCGCAGCAGACGGTTCTCGTCGTCGGGCGTGACCAGCTTGAGCTTGCCCAGCGCCTGGCCCGGCTGGCCGGGCACGCGGGCGGTGACGGTGCCGTCTTCGCCGACTTCCACCTGCGCGCCGGACGGCACGGTGAGCGGCCCCCCGTCGCTGAGCATGGGCAGGCCCTGGGCGTTGACCAGGGTGCCGTCGGGGCTGACTTCCAGCGCGCCGGCGCGGGTGTAGGCCTCGGTGCCATCCAGACCCTGCACGCTCAGGTAGCTGCCGCCGCGCACCGCCACGTCGAGGTTGCGGCCGGTGTTGGTGACCGGGCCGGGCGCGTCCGAATGGCCGGCCGTGGCTTCAAGCGCGAACACCCGCGAGCTGGCGCCGTCGCCGCGCACCGGCACCGCCCGGAAGGTGGCCAGCTCGGCGCGAAAGCCCGGCGTGGACGCGTTCGCCAGGTTGTTCGACAACAACTGCTGGCGGTGCTGCGCCGCGTTGGCGCCGGTCATCGCGGTGTAGATCAGGCGGTCCATGGTGGGCGATCCGAAGGGTGGGTGAAAGAGAGGGCGGTAACGGAGCCGGTGTTGCGACGCGCGAGGTGTCTTCGTCCAGGGGCACCGCGGAACCGGCTTTGCCGGGCCGCCAGTGCCGCCCCCTGACAGGGGGTCGCGCGCAGCGCGGCGGGGGTCATCGCATGTTCAGCATGGTGCTCAGCACCTGGTCCTGCGTCTTGATGGTCTGCGCGTTGGCCTGGTAGGCGCGCTGCGCGGACATCATGGCCACCAGCTCGGCGGTCATGTCGATGTTCGAATCTTCCAGCGCACCGGCGCGCAGACTGCCGAACTTGCCTTCGCCCGGCGCGCCGCGCACCGGTTCGCCGGTGGCGTAGTTGGCTTCCCAGTTGCCGCTGCCGGTGGGCTGCAGGCCCTGCACGTTGCGGAAGTTCACCAGCGCGATCTGGCCGGCCGCGCGGGTCTGGCCGTTGGAGTAGCTGGCGGTGATGACACCGCTCTCGTCGATCTTCAGGCTGGTGAGTTCACCGGGGCGGTAGCCGTCCTGCGTGAGGTTGGTCACCGCGTAGTCGATGCCGAACTGGGTGGCTGAGCCGAACGACATGTCCACCGGGAAGGTCACGGCCGGGTCGTTGGGCGAAGTCAGGGTCAGCGGCGGGATGGTGGTGGCCGGGTCCAGCGTGCCGTCGGACAGGAAGTTGATGGTGAAGGGTGTGGACGCGGCCGGGTCGCTGCCGTTGACGCTGGTGTAGACGTTCCACTGGTTGTTGCCCGTCTTCTGGAACGCCAGACCGACCGGAATTTCCAGGCCCTGCGGGTCGTAGGCGATGACCGAGGTGCCGTAGGTCGACAGCGGCGTGGGCGGCACGGCCGTGGCGGCGATGGGGGCACGCGCGTCGAGGTTGAACTCGGCCGTGATCTCGCTGGTGTTGCGCGCCGGGATGGGGCCGCCGGTGGGCAGGCTCAGCGGCTGCGTGGTGAAGCTCAGGCGGGTCCCGAACTCGTCCGTGGGGTAGCCCATGAGCTGGGAGCCCTGGTTGTTGACGATCTCGCCCTCGTTGTTGAGCTTGAACATGCCGGCGCGGCTGTAGGCCATGCCGCCGTTGGGCATGGTCAGTTCGTAGAAGCCGCTGCCGTTGATGGCCACGTCCAGGTCGTTGCCGGTGACGGTGACGTTGCCCTGGGTGAACAGCTGCGTGACCTTGGCCACCGTCACGCCGATGCCGGAGTTGACGCCTCCGGAGGCGTTGATGGAGCTGGCGTAGAGCTCGGCGAATTCGGCGCGCGAGGCTTTCATGCCAACGGTGGAAGCGTTGGCGACGTTGTGGCCGATCACGTCCAGGTTGCGGCTGGCGCTGTTGATGCCGGAGAGTCCTTGCTGGAATGCCATGGTGCTGTCCTCGAAGAATGAATGGGGGGAGCGGTTGCAGAAACGGGGGGTGGCGGTGGCGTCACATGAAAGCGTCGACCTGGTCGTAGGCCAGGCGCTGGCCGTTGGCCAGCTGCAGCTTCATGGCGCCGTCCTGGAAGCTGACGGCCGAGACCGGCACCAGCGACTTGGGCGTGGCGGTGACCGCACCGCTGCTGTCGGTGGCGCGGATGGCAAAGCCCTTGACGGTGCTGGTGTCCACGCCGGTGGCGTCCCAGCCGAAGGCGTGCTGGCCGGCCTTGAGGGCGCCCAGCTCGACGCTGTCGATCACGGCGCCGTTGGTGCCCACGATGTCCACGACCACATTCGTCGCCGCGGCGTCCAGTTCCAGCGCGCCCTGGGCGGCGTCGCCGTCGATGTAGAGGCTGCTGCCGTCCACCACGGCGTGGCGACCGATCAGCGCCGTGCCCTGCATGGCCTGCATGGCGCTGTACTGGTCGGCCATGCTCTTGAGCGTGTCGTTGAGCTGCTGGATGCCGCTGACCGTGTTGATCTGCGCCATCTGCGTGGTCATCTGCGCGTTGTCCATCGGGTTGAGCGGGTCCTGGTTGTTCAGCTGCGCGACCAGCAGCTTGAGGAACCGGTCCTGCGAGGCCTGGGCGTCCGTCGCGTTGTTGGTCTTGGTGGCCGTGGAGCTGCCCACGGTGGTGCCGAGGTTGCCGAGGTCCAGCGGGCTGGCGAGCATGGTCATGGTTCAGTCCCTTTCAAGGCGAGGTTCATTGCCCCATCTGGAGCGTTTTCATCAGCAGGGTCTTGGCCGTGTTCATGACCTCGACGTTGTTCTGGTAGGAGCGCGAGGCCGAGATCATGTTGACCATCTCCTCCACCGGGTTCACGTTGGAATGGGTCACGTAGCCCTCGGCGTCGGCATTGGGGTGGCCGGGGTTGTGCACGCGCTTGCCGGGCAACTGGCTTTCGGTGATGGTCTGCACCTTCACGCCGGCGCTGCCCGGGTCGTTCAGCGGCACGGTCTGGAACACGACCTGGCGCGCCTTGTAGCTCTGGCCATCGGGGCCGGCCACGGCGTCGGCGTTGGCCAGGTTCGAGGCCACCACGTTCAGGCGCTGCGCCTGCGAGCTGATGGCACTGCCCGAGACACCGAAGATGGAAAACATGGACATGGTGGTCTCCTCTCAATGCACCGTCACTGACCGCTGATCGCGGACAGCATCGTCTTGACGTGCCCGTTGATGAACCGCAGCGTGGACTCGTAGCGGATGCTGTTGTCCACGAAGTTGGCGCGCTCGCGGTCCAGGTCCACCGAGTTGCCGTCCTGCGACGGTGAGGTCTGCACGGCGTAGGCCAGCTCGGGGTTCAGCGGGTCGGTCTGGCCCAGGCGCAGGTGGCGCGCGTCGGTGGTGCTCACGGCCGAGCGCGGCACGCCGCCGGCGGCGGTCTTGAGCGCCTGCGCGAAGTCGAAGTCGCGGGCGATGTAGCCCGGCGTGTCGGCGTTGGCGATGTTGCTGGCCAGCACCTGCTGGCGCTGCGAACGCAGCAGCAGCGCGTTCGACTGGAAGTTCAGTCCGGCGGTCAACTGGTCCAGCATGGTCGGCTCCTGGCAGGGGTGGTTGGGGCGGCAAAAGCGCGGGCTTTCACCGGTGTGGGGACAAGTATGGAAAAACTTGAGGCTCGCCAATGGCCGGAACAAGCGCCGCTTTTGCGGGCATTTCCCTGCTTTGTGCTGCGACCCCGCCCCCTACAGTGACCGGCATGTCGCAGCCCTGGGACCTCCGTTGACCCTTCCTGCAAACGCCCCCAACCCACCGACCGAACCGCCATGTCCACCCCCACCCTGCGCGTCATGCGCCGCCTGCACGCCCCCCCGCCGCCCAGCGCCTGGGCACTGGCCACCCTGGTGCTCTGTGCGCTGATGGTCTGGCCCGTGACCGGCCGCACCCAGACCGCCGGGCTGGGCAGCCTGGAACAGCTGGCGCGCGACTTCGTGGCCCCTTCACTGAATGGCGGTTCGCTCGCGCCCGCAGGCCAGTCGCCGCTGCGCCCCGAAGTGGTGGTGGGCACGCTGGACACGCGCCTGCGCCTGGCGCCCTGCAACAAGGTGGAACCCCACCTGCCCGCCGGCACCCGCCTGTGGGGCCGCAGCCGCATCGGACTGCGTTGCGTGGACGGTCCGACCCGCTGGAACGTGTTCGTGCCGGTCACCGTCAAGGCCTGGGGCCAGGCCTGGGTGCTCAAGCACCCGGTGGCCAGCGGCGCCACCCTCACGCAAGACGATGCCGAAATGGCCGAAATCGACTGGGCCGCGCAAACGGCCAGTGTGCTGGCCAGTCCGGCGCTGTGGGTCGGCCGCCAGGCCGCCTACAGCTTGCAGCCCGGTCAGGCGCTGCGCCAGAACATGGTGCGTGCCGCCCCGGCCTTTGCCGCCGGCGCCCTGGTCAAGGTCAGCAGCGCCGGCACCGGCTTTCAGGTCGTGGTGACCGGCGAGGCCATGGGCCCGGGCATCGAAGGCCAGCCCACCCGGGTGCGCCTGCCAGGTGGCAAAGTGGTCAACGGCCTGGTCCGCGACGCCCAGACAGTCGAAATCGACCTCTGACGACCCTATGCAGGGGCGCTTTCGTGAAACACTCCACAAAAAAGGGCTCAAGTCACCCCTCTGATGTGTCGATAGCCTTTTCACAACGCCCCAACTACGGGGCCTGGAGAGTGAAATGAAAGTCGATTCTTCACCGGATTCGTACATCGGTTCCGTCGCCGGTGGCCCGCAAAGGGCGGCCGAACAGCGCCCCACCGCGGGCGCTGAAGCCGCCGCAGCGGCCGGCGCAGCAGCCAAACCCCAGCCCAGCGCTGGCGTGACCGTCACGCTGTCCGCCGCCACCAGCCAGGCCGTTTCCGGCACCGGTGGCAGCAGCAGCGACGTGTTCAACGCCGACAAGGTCGAGGCCATGAAGGCCGCCATCGCCGATGGCAGCTTCCAGGTCAACGCCGAAGCCATCGCCGACAAGATGTTGTCCAACGCGGCCGAAATGCTCAGCGGCAGCCGCGGCTGAACACCGCCCATCGGCCCAACCCACACCGAGGCCCCCCCATGAGACCCAACGCCCCCAAGCCCCACCCCTGGATCGCTGCCCTGCAGACCGGGCTGGATGGCCTTGAAGTCGCGTTGCTGGCCGGCGATGCGGCCGGTGTGGAACGCGCCAGCGCCCAGGTGCAGGGCGTGTTGCAGAACGCCCCCCGAACGGCCGAGTTCGCGGTGCCCGGCACCCTGCGCACCGACATGCAGCAGGCCGCCCAGCGTTTTGGCCAGCTGCGCCAGGCCGTGTTGCGCACCCAGGCGCAAAGCCAGCGCGCGGTCAAGAGCATCCTCCCCCAGACGGCCCAGCCCACCTACGGCGCCATGGCCGGCCGTGCCTACGGCAGCACCGGCGGCGCCGGTCAAGGCTACCTGCGCGCCTGAGCGGCAGGTCCCTTCCTTTCCCCTCTCCCTCCCCTCTCCGTTTCCTGCGGCTGCGTTGCCGCGGCGCGGCGGTGCCCGCACGCCCGAACGTCGCCCCGTTGCGCGCGCGGCAGCGTTCCGGCGAATCCCTGTCCTGTCCTGCGATCGGGCGGCGACCGCCGCATGAAAAAGGCCACCGCTGGGGTGGCCTCGTGACTTCTGGGGAACGGTCCGCGTTCAGTGTTCGCGCAGCTTGGCGCGCAGGCGGGCGATGGACTGGCTGTGCAGCTGGCAGATGCGCGATTCGGTCACGCCCAGCACGGCGGCGATTTCTTTCAGGTTCATGTCGTGCTCGTAGTACATCGACATGATCTGCTGTTCGCGGTCGGGCAGCACCTTGATGGCGGCCACCAGGGCCATGCGCATGCGCTGGTCGCCGAGCACGGCCGAGGGGTCGGCTTCGGTGTCGCCCATGTGGCGGTCCAGGAAGCCGTCGTCGTCGTCGCCGTGGCCGCTGATGTCTTCCAGGTACACCAGCTGGGTGCCGCGCACCTTGGCCAGCAGGTGCTGGTAGTCGGCCAGGTTCATGCCCAGCTCCTTGGCGATCTCGCTTTCCATCGGCGCGCGGTGCAGCTTCTGCTGCAGGCGGTGCACGGCCTGTTCGATGTCTTTCTGGCTCTTGCGGGAGCCGCGGCTCATCCAGTCGCCTTCGCGCAGCTCGTCGATCATGGCGCCGCGGATGCGCTGGCTGGCAAAGGTCTCGAACTGCACGCCTTGCGCGGGTTCGAAACGCGCGATGGCTTCGGTCAGGCCGATCATGCCGACCTGGATCAGGTCGTCCAGCTCCACGCTGGGCGGCAGCTTGGCGATCATGTGGTGGGCCAGACGCCGCACCAGCGGGCTGTATTTGCGCAGCTGGTCGTCCCGGTTGAGGGTGCCTTTGGCGGTGTACATCGTCGTCAACTCCAGAGCGTTTGGGCGGTCGCAGCGGTGTGGCGGCCGTCCTGGACGGCGGGGCGCAGGCCCGGCTGTCGTGTGGGGGTGTGGTGGCGGGTGAGCGCGCTGTCGAGCACGCGCAGACCCCAGGTGTGGGTGGGCCAGACCTGCACCGGCAGGCCCAGGTGGCGTTCGGCGCAGTCGGCCACGCTGTCGACCACCGGTTGCAGGGCCGCGTCGGCACCGGCGCCGGTCTGCAGCGGAGCCAGCACCGGCGTCAGGCCGGCCTGGTGCAGCAGCTTGAGCGCGCCATAGGCGTCCAGCGTGGCCTGGGCCTGCGGCAGCACCGGCACCAGGGCGCGGGCGGTCAGGCCCGCGAGCAAGACGGTCAGCGCCGGCGCGGGGGCGAACAGCAGCACCAGGGCGTCGGGCGAAAAAGGCGAGAGCAGGCGCGAGAGCGCGACACCGGCACCGGCGTTGCGGGCGGTCTGCTGCAGGTGCTGCAGGCCCAGGGCGGCGGGCATGACCAGCCATTCGTGGCCGTCGGGCGCCGTGCCCAGGCCGGCGATGGACGGGTCCTGCAGCGTGTGCAGCAGGCCCAGGTGGCTGCCGTTGCGTTCGCGCCCGGGGTTGGCTTCGGGGGCGCTGCCGTCCACGATGACCACGTCGCGCCCCATGGACGTGAGGTGCGCGGCCAGGGTGCACAGCCATTCGTAGGCGCGCGCCGGCTGGGCCGGGGCGGCCACGGGCATGAGGGCGGTGCCGGCGCTGGGCGGCTCGGCGCGCAGGCCGGCGGCCTGGTCGTGTCCGACCTCAAACATGGGAGGCTCCCAGGTCGATGCCGCGCGTGGAGGCTTGCGAGAAGTAAAAGCCCATGTCGGTGGCCAGGGGGTCGTAGGCGGACTTGCCTTCGCTGCCCATGGACACGCGCACCAGGGCGGCGGCGTCGGGGTTCTGCCAGTCTTCGGGCACGCGCTGGCCGTTGGCCACGCCGCGCAGCACCGCCTGGTGGCGGATCAGGGCGTCGATGGCGGGGCCGAGCTTGACGGCCTCGTCCACCTTGGAGAGCACCACGCCGTGCAGCGCGCTGGCCTTGAAGGAGGTGAGCACCTCGTCCAGCGTGTCGCCGTGCGCGCCGGCGTTGAGCACCAGGCACTTCTTGACCTTGGGCATGTCCAGCACGTCGAGCATGTCCTGGATGCGCTGGTCGCGCTGGCCCAGGCCGGCGGTGTCGATGATGACCATGCGCTTGTTGGCCAGCAGGTTCAGCAGGTCCTTGAGCGCGGCGCGGTCGTGCGCCAGGTGGGCCACCACACCCAGCATGCGGCCGTAGGCGCGCAGCTGTTCGTAGCCCGAGACGCGGTAGGTGTCCAGCGTGATCAGGCCGACGCTGCCGGCGCCGTACTGCTTGACGCACTGGGCGGCCAGCTTGGCGGCGGTGGTGGTCTTGCCCACGCCGGTGGCGCCGATCAGGGCGATCACGCCGCCTTCGTCGCACAGGCTGGCGCCGGGGGCGGCGACCTTGAGGTTGCGGTTGAGCACGTCCATGACCCAGCGCACGGCTTCGGGGGCGCCGCTGTCGGTGGGCACGCGTTCGAGCACGGCGCGCGACATGGCCGGCGAGTAGCCCGAGCGGATCAGCTTGAGCATCAGGTTGGACTGGATCGGGTTCTGCTTGGACGAGCCCAACCAGGCCAGGGTGTTGAAGCGCTCCTCGATCATCTCCTTGAGCGCCGAGAGTTCGACCGCCACGTTGGTGCCGTCGTGGTGCACCACGGGCGGCTGGGTCGGCACCGAGTCTTCCCAGGCGGGCTGGGCGGCGCGGGTGCGGATGGGGGCCGGCGCGTTGAAACGCTGCACCGGCACCTGGATCTGTTCGGCACGGGCCTGCTGCTGCGGCCGGCGCGCTTCGGCGGGCTGGGCGCGCGGCGCGGCGGGCGCGGCCGGGGCAGCGGAGGCGGCGGCTTGCGTGGGCAGGTCGGCCGCGTCGGTGTCGCCGTTCAGCGATGCGCGGCGCTTGCGCAGCATGCGTTCGCGCACGTATTCCTGGAACGACAGCGTGCTCATGGCCATCTGCTCGGTGTCGCCTTGCACCGTGTCGTCTTCGAGCTGCAGCGCCTCGCGGCCGGGGGTGGCGCGGGTGCGGATCGGCATCGGGCGGGCCACCGGCTGGGCCACCTGGGCCAGGCTCTCTTCGGCCGCGGCCATCACCTCGAATCCCTCTTCGGTCGACCGGCTGGACAGGATCACGGCCGTGTCACCAAAAACGTGACGGGCCTTGGCCATGGCTTCGCGCGAGGTCGGTGCGGTGAATCGCTGGATGTTCATGATGCAAGTTCCCCAAGGATCGGGCCGATACGGATGAGATGGGTTTCAGGGATTTCGCTGTGGGCGAGCACCTGCAGGCGGGGCGCGGCACGGCGCAGCAGGCGCGCCATGGACGAGCGGATGGCGTCGGGCACCAGCAGGCAGGCGGGCACGCCCTTTTCTTCCTGCTTGTTGGCGATGTCGGTGGCCGACTTGCTGAGCATCTCGGCCACGCCGGGGTCCAGCGCGGTGCCGTTGGCGCCGGTCAGGGCCTGCATCAGCAGACGCTCCAGACCGGGTTCGATGGCGATGACTTCGAGTTCTTTCACCGGGCCGTAGATCTGCTGCACGATGGCCGGCGACAGCGCGGTGCGCACGCGGCGGGCCAGCTCGGCCGGGTCGGTGGTGGCGGTGGCGTGCTCGGCGATGGCTTCGATGATGGTGCGGATGTCGCGCACGTTCACCGACTCTTCCAGCAGCAGCTGCAGCACTTTCTGGAACGCGGCGATGGAGATCATCTTGGGCACGACTTCTTCGATCAGTTTCGGGGCCAGGCGGGTCACGTGTTCGACCAGGTCCTGGGTCTCCGTCCGGCTCAGCAACTTGGCGGCCTGGACTTGCATCAAGTGTGAAAGATGCGTCGCCAGCACAGTCTCGGAATCAACCACCGTAAAACCGGCCATTTGCGCGTGTTCCCTTTGCTTGTCTTCGATCCAGTGCGCGGGCAGGCCAAAAGCGGGGTCCTTGGTGGGGGTACCGATCAGCGGCGTTCCGATGCCACCGGGGTCGATGGCCAGGAACATGCCGGGGAACACCTCGCCCTCGCCCACCACCACGCCCCGCAGCGTGATGCGGTAGCCGCTGGGCTTGAGTTCCAGGTTGTCGCGCACGTGCACGGCCGGCGGCAGAAAGCCCACTTCCTGCGCGAACTTCTTGCGCACGCCCTTGATGCGGGTGAGCAGGTCGCCCTGGCGCGCCTTGTCCACCATGGCGATCAGGCGGTAGCCCAGTTCCAGACCCAGCAGGTCGACCGGCTGCAGGTCGTCCCAGCTGGCTTCGCCGTCGCTGGCGGGCGCCGGGGCTTCGGGCGCGGGCGGCGGCCGGCGTTCTTGCTGCAGGCGCCACCAGGCCAGGGCGCCGAAAAGCGCCGCGAAGACCAGAAAGACGGTGTGCGGCATGCCCGGCACGATGCCCAGCAGGCCCATCACCCCCGCGGTGATGCCCATGACCTTGCTGGACAGGAACATCTGCTCGACCACCTGCACGCCCAGGTCTTCGTCCTTGCCCACGCGCGAGACCACCATGGCCGCGGCCACCGAGATCAGCAGGCCCGGGATCTGCGCCACCAGCGCGTCACCCACGGCCAGCAGGATGTAGCTGTCGGCCGCCTGCCCGACCGACAGGCCGTGCTGCAGCACCCCGATGGCGAAGCCACCGATGATGTTGATGAACAGGATCAGGATGCCGGCGATGGCGTCGCCGCGCACGAACTTGCTGGCACCGTCCATGGAGCCGAAGAACTCGGCCTCTTCGCCCACTTCGGCACGGCGGCGCTTGGCTTCCTTCTCGTCGATCAGGCCGGCGTTGAGGTCGGCGTCGATGGCCATCTGCTTGCCGGGCATGGCGTCCAGCGTGAAGCGCGCGCTCACCTCGGCAATGCGCTCGGAGCCCTTGGTGATCACCACGAAGTTGATCACCACCAGGATGGCGAACACGATCAGGCCGACCGCGAAGTTGCCGCCGATCAGGAAGTGGCCGAAGGCCTCGATCACGGCGCCGGCGGCGCCGGCCCCGGTGTGGCCTTCGAGCAGCACCACGCGGGTGGAGCCGACGTTGAGCGACAGGCGCAGCAGCGTGGTCAGCAGCAGCACGGTGGGGAAGACCGAGAAGTCCAGCGGGCGGCGCATGTAGGCCGCCACCATCATCACCACCAGGGCGATGGCGATGTTGAGGGTGAAGAAGGTGTCGAGCACCCAGGGCGCCAGGGGCAGCACCATCATCGAGAGGATGGTGATGACCAGCAGCGGCGCGGCCAGGCCGTTGGCCCAGGGCGCGTAGCGGCCGAACCATTGCTGAAGGATCTTGAGTTGCGCGTTCATGGTGTTCAGGCTGCGGTGGCGGGTGGCGTCCAGTGCGGATCGAGTTCGGGCGGCACCTCAGGCGTGGGCATCTGGCCGGGCATGGCGCCGCGGCCGGCCAGGGCGGCCTTGACCTGGTAGACATAGGCCAGCACCTGGGCCACGGCGGTGTACAGGGCCGAGGGGATCTCGCCGTCGATCTCGGTGTGGGCGTAGAGCGCGCGGGCCAGCATGGGCGACTGCAGCACCGGCACGTCGCTGGCCTTGGCCACGTCGCGGATCTTCAGCGCCACCAGGTCGGCGCCCTTGGCGATCACGCGCGGGGCGGCCATGGTGGCGTCGTCGTACTTCAGGGCCACGGCGTAGTGGGTCGGGTTCATCACCACCAGGTCGGCGCGCGGCACGGCGGACACGCTGTTGCGCTGGGCCAGCTCGCGCTGGCGCTGGCGGCGCCGGCCCCTCATGTGCGGGTCGCCTTCGGACTCTTTGTGCTCGCGCTTGACCTCTTCGAGCGACATCTTCAGCCGCTGGGCGTGCAGGAATTTCTGGATCGGGAAATCGATCATCGCGAACACGGTGACCACCAGCAGCAGCACCCCAACCCCGGCCATCAGCCACTGCCCGAGCTGGCCCAGGCCGCCTTCGAGCGGCTGCACCAGCAGCGAACCGAAGGCCTGGAAATGGCCGCTGAGGAACTGCCAGCCAACCAGGCCGACGATGCCGGTCATGAACACCAGCTTGAGCGTTTCCACCAGCTGCTGTTTGCTGAACAGGCGGCCGATGCCGCTGAGCGGGTTGATGCGGTTGAGGTCGGGCATCAGCGGCTTGGTGCTCAGCGCCCAGCCGCCGGAGGCGAAGGCCACGCCCAGCGCGATGGCCAGCACCAGCAGGCCCAGCGGCAGGGCCAGCAGCATCCACTGCGCGGCGGCGCCGCTCAGGCGCTCGGCCATCATGGCCGGCTGGCTCAGGGTCTGCAGGTCAAAGCGCAGCTGCTGGCGCAGGCCGGTGAGCAGCTGCTCGAAGCCCGCGGGCAGCAGCGCCATGAGCACCACCGCACCGCCGCCGAGCACCGCGAGGTTGCCCAGGTCCTTGGAACGCGCGATGTTGCCTTCCTCGCGCGCCTTTTTCATGCGCTGCGCGGTGGCTGGCAGGTTCTTGTCTTGGGCGGAGGACGACATCGGTCTGACTCGGTGAAACTTGAGTCAGATTGTGGAAGTCGGGCCCCGAAATGAAGGGGAGAAAAGGCGGTGCAGAACCGCGCTTATCAGAGAGCAGAAAAGCCAACCGGAGCGAGGGTCGCAGTCCCGGCGCGTTCTGCGGAATTGCGCCCGCCGCCGGCGCGAAGTGCCTGAGCCCAGCATGCGGTGGAACCGGCTTTGCCGGGCCACTCGCATGGCCCCCTTGAGGGGGTGACGCCGAAGGCGGCGCGGGGGTGGGCCAGAGTCTCGGCTAAAAGCCCAAACTCGCCAGAAGATCGTCCACGTCTTTCTGTCCGCTCACCACGTCGGTGCGGCCTTCGGGGTCGACGACCGGGCCCTGCAGCGGTTTCATCTCGAAGGCCTTGTCCTGCCCCGGCGTACCTGTGGGCGCGGACTGCAGCAGCAGGCTCAGCAGCTGCTCTTCTATCGTGCCGGCCAGCTGCACCACGCGGCTGATGACCTGGCCGGTGAGGTCGTGAAAATCCTGCGCCAGCATGATCTCGGTCAGGCGCGTGTCGGTCTGTTCGGCCTGGGCCACCACGTCCTGCGACCACTCCAGCAACTCGGGCATGGCCTTGGCCAGGCCGGGCACGCGGGTGATGGTGTCGCTGAGCTGGCGACCGCGCTGGACGATCTGGGCCTGCTCGGTCTTGGCGCCGTCCACATGGTTGAGCACTTTTTCGGCGGCCTCGCCCGTCAGCCGGGCGATGTAGGACAGGCGGCTCTGCGCGTCGGGCAGTTGCTCGACCGTGCCTTTGAGCTTGTCGGCGTAGCCCAGCTCCTTGAGGGCGTCATGCAGCTGGCGCGTGATGGTGCCCAGTTGCTGGAACATCAGGTCGCTGGCGGGGCCCGGTTGGGCTTCGTTCTGATCCATGCTGCACTCCCTTTGGCTGGATCAGAGACCCATTTTTTTGAAGATATTGGTGAGCTTGTCTTCCAGCGTCGCCTTGGTGAAAGGCTTGACGATGTAGCCCGCCGCACCGCCCTGGGCGGCCTGCACGATGTCTTCCTTGCGGGCCTCGGCCGTCACCATCAGCACCGGCAGGTGCTTGAGGGTTTCGTCCTTCTTGATCTCGGCCAGCAGCTGGAAGCCGTTCATGTTGGGCATGTTGATGTCGCTGACCACGAAATGGAAGGTGCCATTGCGCAGCTTGTTGAGCGCCATCACGCCGTCCTCGGCCTCGTCGGCATCGGCATGGCCGATCTCCTTGAGCAGGTTGCGCACGATGCGGCGCATGGTGGAGAAGTCGTCAACGATCAGGAATTTCATCGGGGTGGCCATGGATGCCTCCGGGGGCGCTGGTGGGAATCAAAAAAAATGGTGCGGGCGGCACTCACGCGCCCGCGTCTGCATGGGATTTCGTCACTTCGGCCGATTTCTGAAGCCGGCCCTGGCTGGGGGCTTGCGCGGCCGGCGCGGTTTCGGCGGGCGCCGTCGCAGGCGCCGTCGCGGGAGCGGCCTCGGTGGGCGGGGGATCGGAGAGATCCACCGCCCCGCCGCTGCCCAGCGCTGCGGGCATCAGGCGCTGCTCGGCCTCCCGCGTGAGCACCAGGATGCTGATGCGCCGGTTGATCGGGGCGCCGGGGTTCTGCGCTTCCAGCAGCCGGCTCGACGCCAGCCCCTCGACCCGCACCAGCTTGTCGTCGGGCAGGCCACCGGCCACCAGCTCGCGGCGCGAGGCGTTGGCCCGGTCGCTGGAGAGTTCCCAGTTGCTGTAGCCCCGGTCGCCACTGCCGTAGGGCGTGGCGTCGGTGTGGCCCGAGAGCGCGATGCGGTTCTCCACATCGCTCATGGCGCCGCCGATGGCGCGCAGGATGTCGCGCATATAGGGTTTGACCAGTGCACTGCCGACGTCGAACATGGCGCGGCTCTGGTCGTCCACGATCTGGATCTGCAGACCGTCGGGCGTGCGGTCGATCCGGATCTGTTTGCCAAAGTCCTTGAGCACCGGGTTGTTGGCGATCACATCCTTGATCTTGGCGTGCAGCGCGTCGATGCGCACGGCGTCCTGTCGGGCGAGTTCGGCGCGCGCCATCTGCGCGCCCATGAGCTTGGCCGCGCGCTCGGCGTCGCCGCCATCGACCTGACCGGCCGATTTGGACAGGTCCCGCCCGCCACCGGGCAGGATGGAATCGCTGTTGCCGGTGCCGTCGCCGCCCATGAGCGAGACCTTGGCCGGACTGGCGAAATACGACGCGATGCCCTGGAGTTCTCCCTTGGAGGTGGACCCCAGCAGCCACATCAGCAGGAAGAACGCCATCATGGCCGTCACGAAGTCGGCGTAGGCGATCTTCCAGGCGCCCCCGTGCGCCGCGTGCCCACCCTTCTTGATGCGCTTGACGATGATGGGCTGCAGTTTTTTTCCATCACCGGCCATATGAACCTCCCCACCCCTGCCGCGCTGCGCGCGTCCCCCTCAAGGGGGCGGCACTGGCGGCCCGGCAAAGCCGGTTCCGCGGTGCCCTGGAACAACGGCCCCTCAGGCGCATAGTCCGGCGCATCGATGAAAGAACGTACTGCACAACAAGCTGCAGCGGTGGCGCGCCATCTAGAGCACCCGTGGAACTGGCTTCGCCAGGCCACTGGGTGCGCCCTCCCTCGCGAAGCAGAGGGGGGGAGCCGCGCAGCGGCGCAGGGGGGTGTTCCGAACCCACCGTGGAACTGGCTTCGCCAGGCCACAGGGTGCGTCCCCCTCCCGCAGGAGAGGGGGAAGACGCGAAGCGGCGCAGGGGGTGTTTCACTTCTTGCCTTTCACGTGGCTCTCGAGCTCGGCGAAGTTCGGGCGCACATCCGAGAACAGCACCTTGCGGCCGAATTCGATGGCGGTGGACGGCGCGTAGCCTTGCATGGACGCCAGCAGCGTGGTCTTGATGCACAGGAATTCCTTGCCGCTCTCTTCCATCTTCT
>NZ_JASJOY010000014.1:0-110541 GCF_031426985.1 Hydrogenophaga sp. | reverse complement strand
AAGCCACCCATACCCCCAGTCTCTAACCAGAGGCTGGGGGTTTGGGCTTTCTGGAAACCGGTTTGTTGAGCGACGGGATGAGCAGCTGAATCAGCCCAAGAATCATGGCGGCCGCTTGGCTTAAGTCAGACCTCCGCCGAGAAGGACTGAATGACGAGTTGCCGATAGCGGTTTGCTGTTGGCGCAGACCGAAAGCTGAGCTGCCGAGGCGATTGGGTCGCGCAGGTTATTTCGAACGCCGGGTCTTCGCGGACGTACGGAACGCGACCGCCATGTCGAAGGCCTGCCGGGTGAACCCGAGGACATGGGCAAACTCGCCGTCATCGAGGCTGCGAGCATGGTCGTTGGCGCGGTAGATGTTGGCCAGTTCGCGCTCGCGTCCGGCTTGCACGACCAGCTTGCCCAGGCCGAGCTGTTCCAGCGTCGCCCAGAGGTCCGGCTTGTAGGCGCGGGTCAGTCGCATCATGGCGGTGACCGGGTCATCTCGACCCAACACCGCAGCCAGACGCAGGACGAGTTCGAAGGGCAGGGCGACGACGCCACCTTCGGCGCTCTCGAGCACTGCGGGGTCGCGCAGGTCCAGCGCCTGGCTGACGTCTTGCAGGGTCAGACCTGCGGATTCACGCATCCGGCGCAGCACGATGCCCGCCTCGTGGATCGTCGCGCGCTGCTGTGGATCTTCGGTGCGAGCACCCACGGCGGCGACCGCCAGGTCGGCGGCAGGGCCTGCCATCGCAACCATCGAGTCGGTCCAGCTCCTTAACTGACGCGCCAGCGTCAGCAGACTGCCCACACCAGGGATCTCGGTGAGGCGCGCCGGAGGTGTCGCCTTCGTCGTGCTGCGGCGAGCGCGACTGCCGGTATTTCGGGTCTTGGTGCTGGTTTTGTTCACGGGCATGGCTGGTTCCTGTTTCAGGCCGCTGGCTGGACATGGGTGTGGTGGTGGCGCTCGCCCCGCTGCGAGACGCTCTTGAGAGTGGCTTTCCCCGAGTGAGCGGCTGAGTTCGACGCCGTCATCGTTTGCCATCGCGTGGACTTAGTGTCCTGCGGATCGCAGAGGGATCGAATGCGATCGCCCTTGCGTTGATCAGGCCCATTGACCGGATATCGAGCGTCTCGGTGCTGCGGAAGCAACCCTTGAACAGAACCTGCGGCCGTTCGCTCGACGCCTCAGTGGCGCGACGCGCAAGGTCTGGCAGTCCAACGTTCGAGGCACTCGGACGATCGGTGCGAAGGTCCGTGACGTTCCCGCCCACTAGGCAGTTGATGACGAAACTGCTGAGTTCGACGCGTGACGGGTTCATCCGGACCGCTTCCTGCACGCCGACGATCCTGCCGCTCGTCTTTGAGCGGGGCGTCTGAACCAAGCTCGAATGGGCCATCGTGCTTCTCCTTTGGTGCGATTTCGCAGTGGCAAGGGGCGGCTGGGTTTGCGACACCCAGTGTGTCGACCGCTACCACGACTGGAAATGATCGAACCGGACAAACTCGGGTTCAAAACGGACAATGACAGCGTTCGCAACCCAATCGTTCGCCCTGCACCAGGGGTTTCTACGGAGCGAATTTTCTCTGTAATTTGTGCGTCGGATTCACTCAGGGTTCGTCCTATTTGCATCCGCCGTGACTGCGCTCAGCATTTGATATGTTTTCGGACATATGGGAGTCAAGTCATGACAGACATCGCCACCGCCGCTGCTGTTCCCTCGCGTCGGTTCGCCATCCGATCGTCCGATGCCGTGGCGGCCATATCACTGGCAGAGAAGCGCTTCTCTCCGTCCAAGATCGCGATGCTTCTGGAGGTGGCGTCCGAGTTCGGCGCGCGGCCGGAATCCGTGCTGGCGCAGACCGGTCTTGACGCAGTGGCGGTTGCGAATCCATTTACGCTGACCTCCTCGCTGCAGTTTCTGACGGCGGCACGCAACGCCCTCCGACACTGTGCGGCCGACGATATCGGCCTTCGGGTGGGCGGTCGCCTACGTGTGTCGAGCTATGGCATGTACGGCTACGCGCTTTTGTGCTCGGAATCGATGGGGCGGGCGTTCGACACGGCCGTCAAATACCACCAGCTGGCCAACGGGATGATGTCGATCCATTGGGTCGAAACGGATGGGGTGGCGTCATGGTCGTTTCCCGACCATCGAATGATCGATTTGCCCGATATGGACTTGAGGCTGTACCGTTTTCTGCTCGATCTGCAGTTCGCGGTCCACATCACGGTGACCAAGGACGTCATGGGTTCATGGTGCGTTCCGGCCAGGGCGTCCTTCTCGGGGCCGGAACCGACGCATGCGGCTGCGCTGTCCGAGATGCTGGAGTGTCCGATCGCATTCAACCAGCCGCAGAACCTGCTGAGTTATCCGGCGGCGTGGCTCACCCGGGCCCCGCAACTGGCCAATCCGATCACGGCGGCCCAGGTGTCCACGCAGTGCGCGCGCCTGCTCGAAGAGTTCCGGTGGCAGGCCGGCATCACGCGGCGCGTGTACCACGAACTGACGCGCACGCCAGGACATTTCCCGGAGATCGAGGCGATTGCGGAGAGTCTGTGCATGACCTCGCGTACGCTGCGGCGCAAGCTGGAACTGGAAAACACCTCCTACAGCGAGCTGCTGACCAGTGTGCGCAAGGCCCTGGCGATCGACTACCTGATGACGACCGTGCTCAGCACCGAGGACGTGGCATTGACCCTCGGGTTCAGCGACGCGGTGAGTTTCCGGCATGCGTTCAAGCGCTGGACCGGATCGACGCCGAACGAGTATCGGCGTGAACGGACCGCCTCGGGCAAGTCGAAGGTCGCCAGGTACTGACCCGAAGCCGCATGCGAGGGCCGAGGCCATTCGGCCGTGGCACCTCCTTGGCTCGGGGTGGATCACGTCCCCCTGGGTTGTCGAAGGACCCCTGTGATCGCGGCGGCGAGCTCAGGCCGCTCCTTGCGCCCGCAGCATCTGCTCGGCCCCGAGGTTGAACAGCGCCGAACCCACCAGGTTCTGCCCGCCGTCACAGACGACGACACAGCCGGTGATGAACGAGGCCAGCGGCGAGGCCAGGAAAACGGCGGTCTGCCCGATGTCGTCGACCGTGCCCATGCGGCGCAGCGGCACAGCTTCGAGGAATTTGTCCTTCTGCACGGGGTCGGTCAGGCGCTTCAAGCCTTCGGTGCCTTCAATCGGCCCAGGCACGATGGAGTTGGCGCGCACCCCGTAGCGGCCCCATTCGATGGCCAGGTTCTTCATCAGCATGTCGATGCCTGCCTTGGCCGCGCCGACATGGGCCTGGAAGGCATGGGGCATGTAGGCCATGCCGGCCGAGATGTAGATCAGGCTGCCGCGGGTCTGTTGCAGTTGCGCAAAGGCGCCGCGCGAGGCGTTGAACGAGCCGATCAGGTCGATGTCGATCACGGTCTTGAAGCCGTTCGGGGACAGCTTCTCGGCCGGCGCGAGAAAGTTGCCGGCCGCTCCGCTAACCAACACATGCATGGGGCCCAGTTCATCCTGGCTGCGGGCAAAAGCCGCGTCCAGCGCGGCAGCGTCGCGCACATCGGCGGCCACGGCGCAGACCTTGGCGCCGACCGGGTCCGCGATGGCGCGCAGCTCGACGGCCGCAGCATCGAGCTTCTCCTGCGTGCGGCCGCAAATGGCCACGTTGGCCCCCAGGGCCGCGAAGTTCTTCGCTACGCCCAGGTTGATGCCACTGCCACCCCCGGTGACAAACACGGTCTTGTCGCGGAACAGGTCACGCGGCAGCAGTTGATTGACGAGCATGGTTCAAATTCCTCGGGGTTGACTCAAAGGGAGCCTCGCGCAGGGGGCCCGTGACGGCATTCCCTGCGCAAAGGGCCGATCAGCATCGCGCCAACGTCAGGCCGGCTTCATCGGCGCACGAGCTCCAGCACGGGGCCCACGCGTGCACGCGCCACGTCGGCCGCATGGAAGGGCAGCACGGGCCATTCCTTGCGGGAGAACAGGCGCAGCTGGTCGGTGGCGTGCGGCGACGCCGGGTCGGTGGACTGGCCGTAGGTCAGCAGGCCCTGCGCCACCGGTCCCCGGTCGTCGAAGGTCACGGTCTGGATCCAGCTGCTGCCGTAGTCGATGCGCAGGCCGTCTTTCGAGACCCCGCCGGGCGCCAGGCGCCCGAGGTTGTTCAGCACGCCTTCGATCTCGTCGCCGCCGTGCAGCGCGATGGCCTCGTCGGTGATGGCCGGTCGCTGCACGCTGCCCAGCGTGGCGTCGAGCGCGAAGCCGGCGGTGCGGACCTTGTCCACGGCCTGGCCCAGGGTGGCCCAGACCTTGGCCGCGACCTCCGCGTCGGCCATGTTCAGCCCGTGCGGCGTGGCGACGGGCTGAGCCGGGTCGAAGGGCACGCGCCACAGGCGGGGGATGGCCAGCGCCGGCCGCCAGAACTCCCGGAACAGATGCGCCCCGCGGGAGTCGAGGTTGTTGTGCCGGTCCCAGGTGGCCAACGCGCCGCAGCCGTCGCGCGCCTGCGGCGTGGGCGCCGCGGCACAGGCGGCCAGCAGGTCGGGCAGCACCACCGACGAGATGAAGTGGCGGTTCTGAAACAACTGCTGTTGCACGCCCTGCGGCATGACCTTGCCGCGCGCGAGCAGCTGTGGAATCTCGGTCAGGCCGGCGCGGGTGCGCGGGCGGCGCACTTGCGCGTCGCCCACCAGCGGCGAGATGCCTTCGAAGCGTTGCCCCGGGTGCGTGTAGAAGAAGCTGTCGTTGCTGTTCTGCACCCAGTCGCTGCGCACGGCCACCGGCATGCGCGCGATGGGCGTCACGCCCGGTACCGGCGATGCGGTGTCGCGCTGCCAGTCGCAGTCGCTGCGCGAGCCGTCGAGCACCACCAGCCCCGCGGCGCCGAACAGGGCCGCCGCCGGTGCACTGGGTTTGCAACGCTGCAGCTGCGCGGCATCGACATCGGGCACCACGCTGGCGTCGGCATAGAGGGCGTGGCCCTGGCGGTCGACGGCCAGGGTGTTGACCCAGGGCAGGCCGGCGTTGGACATGGCTTGGCGCAGCCCGTCCACGCTGGCGGCGCCGGCGAAGCCCAGCCAGGTCTCGACCCAGCGCGAGTTGCCGGCGTTGGCGTCCTGCAGCGCGTAGGCCTTCTGACCCGTCCACGTCAGGCCGGCCTGCGGCACCACGAGCAAGGGCCCCCAGCGGGTCGACCAGACGGTGCGGGTGCTCTCCTGCACGCTGCCGTCGGCCTGGCGCACGTCGATGCGCAGGCGGCGCGACGTCATCTTCTCGGGCTGACCGTCCACCAGGTAGCTGGTCGGGTCGTTCGCGGCCAGGGTCAGCTCGCGGATCGTGAAGCGTTTGCCGGTGGACACCGTGTGCGTCCACGCGATGTCTTTGTTGAAGCCGATCTGCACCACGGCGCCATGCCCGAGCCCGACGCCCATCACGTCCAGCTGTCCCGGGACCGTCAGGTGCATTTGCCAGAAGCGGTTGACCCCGACCCAGGGGAAGTGCGGGTTGCCCAGCACCAGGCCGCTGCCGTTGGCCGTGCTGTCCTTGCCGAAGGCCCAGGCGTTGGACCCGAACGACGGGTCGAGCAGGCCGGCTTCGCGCATGGCCTGGGCGGCGGCGGCCAGGTCCACGGGGGGCTGGGCTGCGTCGCCGGTGACCGTGGTCGGCGGGGCGGCGCCGACCACCGCGTCGGCCAGCGCGCCGCTGGAGGCCAGCACCGCCAGGCCCTCCTGGATGCGGCGGTACTGCGCCAGCGTCATCGGCTGGACCCAGGGCTTGTCATTGCATGCTGCGGGCAGTTGCCCCGCGTGATCGGCCAGATAGCGGTTGTAGCCGGCCACGTAGCCGCGGGCCATGGCCTGCGCCTGCGGGCTGCGCGCGGCCCAGTGCCGGGACAGGGCCGCGTCGTCCATGTGCGCCGCGACGAAAAAATCGAGCACGGTGTTGGGCAGGTGGCGCAGGCCCAGCATGCCGGTGGCCTGGCCGCCAAACCAGCGTGAGCGCTCGCCACGCATCGTGACCAGGTGGTCGGCGGTCTGGCACACGTTGTCCTGCGCGTGCGCGTAGGCCACGCCGTAGGCGAGGGTCTCGAAGTCGGGCGCGCTGACGTGGGCCACCCCATGGGCGGTGCGCTGGATGGTGGCCCTGGGTGATGAAGGCCCACCCGTGGGTGTGGCACAAGCCGCGAGCAGCAGCGTCGCGGTCAGGATCGACAGTTTGGCGAGACGTGGAGGCATTTCTCTCTCGATGGGTGAGGTGGCCGGAGCGGTGCACCGCGTGAGCGGTCCCTGTCGGTGGGGCCGCGGGCCCTTGCCCTGCGGAAGGCATCAATATGCACGAGAGCCCCGCCGCGCAGGAAGTGCCGCGCCGGACACATCCATGCCCACTGCGGACACACGGCGGTCGCGGGCCCGTGAAGTCAGTGCTCGTGGACGTAGGTGCCCGGCGCCGCGCCCAGCGGCTTGTGCTTGCGCGAGCCGAGCTTGGTCGGCGCCTTGACGGTCTCACCGGACATGCCCTGGATCCACAGCCGCCAGTGCGGCCACCAGCTGCCTTCCTGCCGCGCGGGCTGGGCCGCCTCGGCCCACTGCATCGGGTCTTCCACGTTCGCGGGGGCGGCGAAGTAGTACGACTTGGGCACACCCGGTGGGTTGATCATGCTCTGCAGGTGGCCCGCGTTGGCCAGCACGAAGGTGGTCTTGGGGCCGAACAGCCGCGCCGTGCCGTAGCAGGCGCGCCAGGGCGTGATGTGGTCGGTGATGCCGGCGATCACATAGGCGCCCAGATCGACCTGGCGCATGTCGATGGGCAGCCCGCCAATCTCCAGGGTGCCCGGGTTCATGTACGGGTTCTTCTCGACCAGGTCGAGCAGGTCGCAGTGGTACTGGCCGGGCAGGCGGGTGGTGTCTGCGTTCCAGGCCAGCACGTCGTAGGCCGGCGGGCTGTTGCCCAGCAGGTAGTTGTTGACCCAGTAGTTCCAGATCAGGTCGTTGGGGCGCAGCCAGGCGAACATCGAGGCCATCTCCTCGCCGCTGACGATGCCCTTGCGGCGCGAGCGCGCCTTGGCCGCGCGGATGGTCGCGGGCGAGTTGAACAGCCCGAGCGTTGAATCCTCGATCGCCGCTTCGGAATTGAGCACGCACACGGCCCAGGTGGTGTTGGCGACCTTCTTTTCGCCCTGGGCCGCCAGCCAGCCCAGGTAGGCCGCCAGCGTCATGCCGCCCGAGCACGAGCCCCACATGTTGACGTCGGGGCTGCCGGTGATCTGGCAGGCCACGTCGACCGCGGCGTCCAGCGCCATCACGTAGTCTTCCAGGCCCCAGTGGCGCTGTTCGACGGTGGGGTTGCGCCAGCTCACGACGAACAGCTGGATGCCCGAATCGGTGGCCCACTTCACCAGGCTCTTGTCGGGTGACAGGTCCATGGCGTAGTACTTGTTGACCTGCGGCGGTGACATGACCAGCGGCCGGCGGTGCACGTCGGGCGTGGTCGGCGCGAACTGCAGCAGCTCGAACATCTCGTGCCGGTACACCACCTGTCCCGCTGACGCGGCCATGTTCTCGCCCACTTTGAACGACTGGGCGTCGACCATCGACGGCATCATGTTGTTGTGCCGCATGTCGTGCACGAAGTTCTTCAGGCCTTTGACGAGGTTGTCGCCGCCGGTGTCGAGGATCTTTCGGACCGCGGCCGGATTGCCCAGCAGCCAGTTGCTGGGCGCCAGCGCGTCGGTCACCAGGGACGCGAAAAATTGCGCGCGACCCTTCTCGATCTTGTCGAGTTCGGATGCGTCGATGAAGTGCGACAGCTCCTTTTGCGTCGTCAGGTAAGCCTGCATCAGCCGCGTGTAGAGCGCATTGGTCTTCCACGCCGGGTCGGCGAAGCGTCGGTCCTTGGGTTCGGGGGCCAGGGCCGATTTGCCCTGCATCACCTGCGCCAGTTCCTTGAGGTAGCGGCCGTATTGCAGCGAGGCTTTTTTCGGCGTGGCGGCCACGGCCTTGAGCAGCGACTTCGCAGCGCCGGCCACGTCGCGGCGGGACAGGCCGAGCAAGGGGTTGATCGCCAGCGTGTTGTGGCTGGCTTCGGCGACCAGTTCCGTCAGGTCCCCGGCCACGGCCATGGCGGTGCCTGCGGCGCCGGCGGCCGTGTCCTTGAGGGCCTTGGCCGCGCTGCGCCCCGAGCGCAGGGTGCTGGAGGCCGACGCGGCCGCTGTCTTGCGCGCCGGCGACCGGCTCTTGGTCGCGGCCGTGCGCCGTGCGGGCGGCGGGGTGGCCTTGCTGGGTGCTTGCTTGGTTGCCATGGTGGGGTCCTTCGTGCGCTCAGCTCATCAGCATCGCCAGCGTGGTGGCGATCAGTGCCGGTTTGTCTTCGCCTTCGATCTCGACCGTGTTTTCGGTGGTCAGCAGCCAGCGGCCGCTGCCCTTGTCTTCGACGGCGACGACCTTGACGCGGTTGCGCACGCGCTTGCCGGCGCGCACCGGCGCCAGGAAGCGCACCTTCTCGAGCCCGTAGTTGACGACCTGCTTGGCGTCGATTTGAGCGATCAAGGACTCGACGCTCATGGGCGCGAGCAGCGCCAGCGTCAGGTAGCCGTGCGCGATGGGGGCCTTGAACGGACTCTCCCGCGTGGCGCGCTCCACGTCGACATGGATCCACTGGTGGTCGTCGGTGCAATGGGCGAACTCGTTGATGCGCGGCTGATCGACGGTGATCCAGGACGAAACGCCGATCTCCTGGCCCACTTTGGCGGCCAGGTCGGCGGGTTTGTTGCGTGAGGTGTTCATCAGTTGTCTCCTGTTGTTTTGGGGCGGATGCAAGGCTCAGGGCCGGCCGAGAAACTCGTTGATCGCGCGCGCGCACTCTTCGGGCCGCGTCATCAGAAACAGGTGCCCGCAGTCGAACACCTTGAGCTCACTGCGCGGAATCATCTTGTGCAGCAGCTTGGCGTTGATGAGCGGAATCAGCGGATCGTCGTCGCCGGCCATGACCAGCGTCGGCTGCTCCAGGCGGTGCAACCAGTGCACGCTGGTCCAGCCCGCGGCCGCGGCGATCTGCAGGTAGTAACCCAGGCGCGACTGCCACTTGATGTGTTTGAAGTGTTTGGAGGCCAGTTCGGGGTCGCGGCGGTAGTCGCCGCCGTAGATGTCGCCGCTGATCGACTTGGCGTAGCTCTTGCTCATGTAGCGGCGCGGCGTCGCCATCTTCCACAGCACCGAGGGGTGCGCGGGCACCATGAACATGCCGGTGGCGGTGGCGCACAGGATGAGGCGGCGGCAGTGCGCCGCCTGGCTGTGGGCAAACTGCTGCGCCGCCGCGCCGCCCCAGGACACGCCCAGCACGTCGGCCTGCGCGTGGCCGTAGTGGTCCAGCACACCGGCGGCGAGCCCGGCGATGCCACGCAGGCGGTAGGGCAGTGCCGGCAGTGGCGAGTGGCCGACGCCGGGGATGTCGAAGGTGATGACTTCGCGCTCGGGCATCCAGGCGGCGATCGGGCCCAGCAGCTCGATGTTGCCGCCGATGCCGTTGAACAGCAGCAGCGGGACGCTGCCCGCCCGCCCGCCACCTCGACCGGCCTGGCGGCCGACACGCACCAGTTGCCCGCCAACGTGGACCATCTCGATCGAGAACGGATGGTCGCCGTGGTGGAAAGCCGCGACGGTGTCGGCGGATGCGTCGGGGGCATGGTGGCCCTGGGCGTGGGTTGCTGGCATCGAGATAGGGGTGCTGTGGCGTATGGGGTGGGGGGTCAGCGCATCAGGAGCTGGGCCAGCGCGCGGTAGGCCGGCAGCGACGTGGGGTCGATCTGGGCGTTGGCCGCGGCCGGGTGGCTGGCAAAGCGCGCGATCACCATCTCGGCCTTCGGGTCGATGTAGATGGTCTGGCCGTGGATGCCGCGTGCCGCAAAGACACCGTCCTCGCCGGGCGACACCCACCACATGTCGCGGTAGCTCCAGCCAGGCAGCGTGCCGTAGCCGGCCTGGGCAAAGTCGGCCTTGTTGCCGCCGCCGCGGATCCCGTCCACCACCGCCTTGGGCACGATCTGCTGGCCGTTGAAGCGCCCGCCCAGGCGCATCATTTCGCCGAACCGCGCCATGTCGCGCAGCGTGGCGTTGAAGCCGCCACCGGCGAATTCGTAGCCGGTGCTGTCGACCAGCATGTAGGCATCGTGTTCGGCGCCCAGCTTGCTCCAGATGCGGTCGGCCAGCAGACGGCCCACCGGCTGGCCGCTGGCGCGCGCGATCAGCCAGCCCAGCACGTCGGAGTTGACGGTCTTGTAGGCGAAGGCCTGGCCGTGCTCGCCTTCCTTCTTCAGCGTCAACAGGAACTGCTGAAAACTCTGTGGGCCGGCGTAACCCGGCGGGCGCGGAAACACGCCGCCGGCGCGCGCATGGTCCCAGACCTCGGCCTTGGGGTCGGCGTAGTTCTCCGAGTACTGCACGCCGACGGTCATGTCCAGCACCTGGCGCACCGTGGCGTCGCCGTAGGCGGTGTCTTTCAGCTCCGGCACGTACTGCGTGACCAGGGCGTTCGGGTCGAGCTTGCCTTCGGCCACCAGCATCGCGCCCAGGGTGCCGAAGAACGACTTGGTCACCGACATGGCCATGTGCGGCTGACCCGGGTTCATCACGCCGAAATAGCGCTCGTACACGACGCGCCCCTGGTGCAGCACGACGATGCCGTCGGTGTAGTTGGCCTGCAGCGATTGCGCCCAGGTCATGGTGTCGCTGCGTCCCAGCGGCTGGAAGCTGATGCTGTCAATGTCGCTGCGCTCGGCGCGCGGCAGCATCGCCACGGCGCCATCGCCCCGCGAGACATTGGTCGTGGGCATCAACTGGCGGAAGTTGGCGAAGGACCAGCGCAGTTGCGGGAAGCGGTAGTGCGACATGTCCGCCCAGCGGACCAGCTTGTCGGCCGGCGGCGGAGAGCCGACCATCCAGCCCAGCTGGGCGGGGTCGGAATCGGCTGCGCTCAACGGCGGCTTCGGTGCCTGGGCGTAAGCCAGCTGTGTGGCGAGGAGGGGGGCGACGGCCGCGCAGATCAGGCGATGCTTCATGAGATTTTCTGTGGTTGACGGATGAACGGCAATGAGGTGCGGGCAGCGCAGCGCCAGCCCGTGGCGCCCGGCCCGAAGCCGGGGCCAGGCTGCGATCAGGCCAGGTCGCGCAGTTCGCGCCGCAGGATCTTGCCGACCACGCTCTTGGGCAGCGCGTCGACGAAGCGCACGATCCTGGGCAGCTTGTAGCCCGTCATGCCGGTGCGGCAATGCGCAATCACCTCGGCCTCGGTCACCGTGGCGCCGGGCATGCGCACAACGAACAGCTTCACGGCCTCGCCGCTCTTCTCGTCGGGCACGCCCACGCAGGCGCACTCGGCCACGCCAGGGCAGCCGCTGGCCACGGCCTCTACGTCGTTCGGGTAGACGTTGAAGCCCGAGACGATGACCATGTCCTTCTTGCGGTCGACGATCTTGAGGAAGCCACGCTCGTCGAACTGGCCCACGTCACCGGTGCGGAAGTAGCCGTCGGCGGTGAAGGCCGAGGCGTTGGCCTCGGGCTGGTTCCAGTAGCCGCTCATCACCTGCGGACCCTTGACGCAGATTTCGCCGGCCTCGCCGATGCTGACCTCGTGGCCATCGTCATCGAGCAGCTTGATGTCGGTGGACGGCACCGGCAGGCCCGTGGTGCCGCTGAATTCGTTGATGAAGGCCGGGTTGAACGACACCACCGGCGAGGTCTCCGACAGCCCGTAGCCCTCACGGATGAACTGGCCGGTGATGGCCTTCCAGCGCTCGGATGTCGCACCCACCACAGCGGCCCCGCCGCCGCCGGCCAGGCGCAGCCGCGACCAGTCCACGGCCTTCAGGCCCGGGTGCATGGTCAGGCCGTTGTAGAGCGTGTTCACGCCCACGAACACGGAGGGGCGCGCGGCCTGGATCGTGTCGACGAAGGCATCCATGTCCCGCGGGTTGGCCACCAGCCAGTTCTCGGCACCGACCGAGAAGTAGCTGATGAAGTTCACCATCAGCGCGAGGATGTGGTACAGCGGAATGGCCGTGATCACCACCTCCTGCGTCGGGCGCATGGCCTCGGGCATCACGGCCTTGAACTGCTCGGTGTTGGCCACCAGGTTGCGGTGCGACAGCGTGGCGCCCTTGGACGGGCCGGTGGTGCCGCCGGTGTACTGCAGGAACAGCGTGTCGCCGCCCGTGATCGCCACGGGGCGGCGGGTGAGGTCCGCGCCTTCGGCCAGGGCCTGTGTGAAGGGCACGGGTGCGCTCAGGCGCACATCCACCGCCGGGCTGGGCAGGGCCTTGGCCAGGCCATCACCCGGGTTGACGGTGATGACCGAAGTGATGCCCGTGGAGGCGACCACCTCAGCCAGCGTGGCGGTGGAGCCGCTGAAGATGACGATGGTTTTGCTGCCCGAATCGTTGAGCTGATGCTCCAGTTCGCGCGGCGTGTACAGCGGATTGACGTTCACCTGCACCGCACCGGCGCGGATGATGCCCAGCAATGCGATCGGGAAGGCGGCCAGGTTGGGCATCATCACGGCGACGCGGTCGCCTTTCTGGACGCCCAGCCGGTGCTGCAGGTAGGCACAGAAGTCCGCCGAGAGTTTGTCCACCTGCGCGTAGGTCAGGGATTGGCCGAAAGACTGGAACGCCACCTTGTCGGCGTAGCGCTGCATGGCTTCCTCCAGCATCTCCGTGACGCTCGCGTAGCGGTCCGGATCGATCTCTGCCGGAATCGACCCATACGATTTCACCCAATGCCTGGCGGCCATGCTTGTCTCCTTTTAAGTTCGAATGTCGGGCACTCTTTTTGGGTGCCAAACTGGTTAGAACTATCGAGTGAAGCGGTGGCGCCGTAAATGATCGCGGAGGCCTTGTTTGGTATCAAAAAGGCCACGTACAAGGGGCTTACCCTGAGTACTTTAGGCCAGGTCAAGGAAGGGGAGGGCAGGCGGCTGTGAGGGAAAACCGCGCCGGGTCGCGCTTGTTGATGCGGGTTTTTGCTGTTAGAAGTCTTCGGGTTTCCGACAGTTGACTTCAAAAACCGCTGGGTCGTTAGCGACAAGGAGTGAAAGTGCGCACCTTCCTTTCAGGGGATGGCCTGGAAATTCACAAGCTGTTGGCTGCGACCCGAGGCGCGCCCAGAGAACATGTCGATGCGCAAGTGTTTCAGGTGGCGTGTGTTGACATCAACTCGGACGGGTTCTTGGCGCAAGTGAGGGCCTGGGCCCATGGCGCCGGCGCGCAGGCCAGTGAGTCTCAGCTCGTCCTCTGCGTTCAAGTCTTGCTGCAGTCCAGGACCATGCCGGGTGTGGCGGGTGAACTGCTCAGTCCAGTCGATCCCATCTCGGACACCCAGTTGCTGGGACGCGTCGCCGCATTTGCTGAGGAAGTTCAGCTCAGTGCTCTGCTGTTCTTGGCAGACGCCTTGCGCAAAGGGCAACCAGCGGATGCGCTGCATCTCGTCCGCATCGCGCTCGATGACCGGTTCGCGCCCGTGTTGTCCTGCAAACTGCCTGGGCCTGCACCGGCGATGGTGGGTCTGTTCTTGATGGCGCTGCAGGCCGGGGTCGAGTCCGGTCGCGTGAAGGAGCTGATTCGTCTGCACCGCCTCTCTCCGGACGCAGCCGATTCGCTGAACTGGCCTTGGCCGGTTCGCATTCACACGCTGGGCCGGTTTTCTGTGCTGTGCGACAACGAGCCCCTGGAGTTCTCCAGCAAATCTCCGCGCAAGGCGCTGGAACTGCTGCAATCGTTGATCGCCAACGGTGGCCGGGAGGTTTCGCCTCTGTTGATCATCCGCAACCTCTGGCCCGATGAGGCCGGCGGAGACATGAAGAACCTGTTCGACAACACCTTGCACCGGCTGAGAAAACTGATGGGGCCTGTGGAGGTGATCAAGTTGCGCAACGGCAAATTGACGCTGGACCCCGCCACCTGCTGGGTCGATGCGTGGGCCTTCCAGCGCCTGACGGGCGCCATTCTGACGGCCGGGACGCCGACCGATGCGACGCAGATCGTGGCTTTGCAGCGCGACGCGATGGCTGCCTTGCGGCTGTATTCGGGTCATTTCCTGCAATCGGAGGGGGATGATTCGCCCTGGGTGCTGGCCTATCGCGACCGCGTCAAGAGCCGTTACTTGCGCATGGTGTGGGCGTTGGGAACCCGGTTCGAGCAACTCGGCCAGTGGCACCTGTCCATCGAGATCTACGAGCGCGCGCTGGAGGTGGACAACCTCATCGAGTCGCTTTACCGCCAGTTGATGTTGTGTCACCAGCAACTGGGTGAGCACGCCGAGGTCCTGCGGGTGTACCGGCGCTGTCGGGAGTTGCTCTCGATCGTGCTGGGTTTGGCGCCTTCCGAGCGAACGGAAACCATTCGCCAGGCTTCATTGCGCGCCGACCGGGGGCGTACCACGGTCTAGGCGTCTGCGCGGCAGAAGGAGCATCGGCTGCAACACGCGACAAACCGGTCTCCTGTGATGCCCCCTCCTGCGCCCAGGGGGCCGCCCTGGGCTTGTCGGTCGCACCACACGATCCTCGGCTTTCGCGCGTGTCGCTTCGATGCCTTCTGCCGCGCAGGCGCCTGGGGACCTCCCCGATTCAATGAATGAACTGGCGATCTTCGGGATCGCTACGTCATCCCTAAGCACCCGCTCCCTACGATGCCCAGCAGGGATCTGTCGCTGGCGCAGAGGTGCTTCTGGGCCCCATGAAAAATCGCGATCCGCGCTGCAGATCCTGGATTTGCCGATGCTCGGGCGTTCTGCCGGGTACTTGAAGTGCTGTGCAACGACGCCTGCATGACCGCAAGCGACAGCGCACACAACCGGAGAAGCTCATGGACACGCCCGTCAACCGCAGCCGTATCGAGTCCGTCTGGCACCAAATCGGGTTGGCAAGAGCTTTGCGGCCCTCGACGCTGTGGTCCCGGCTGCAGGATGGTTACGGGCGCTTGATGCGACCGGCCAGCACCGTTTACCACGCCGCTCCGGTACCGCCGACCAAACACGGGCGCAGGCCGCAGGTCCTCCATATGGCGCGCGGGCGCACCCGCAGCCGGGCTCGCCCATTTGGCCTGGAGGTCATGGAGCCCCGGTTGCTGCTCTCGGCCGATGTCAGCGCCCTGGGCGTCTTGCAGGTGGTCGGCACGGAAAACGACGATGAGGTGGTGCTGACCCGGACCTTGACCGGTCTGGACGTGACCATCGGGGGCAACCTGGCCGGTTCGTTCTTGAGCAGTTCGTACCAGAGCATCGAAATCGATGCACTGGGCGGGCAGGACGCCATCCGCTTCGAGGGCGACATCGACCTCGCCAACCATGCCTTGTCGGCCCAGGGCGAAGAGATCACGGTGGCCGGCTCCATCATGGGCGCCTCGTCGGTCACCTTGACGGCACGCAGCGACACCCTGGCCACGATCACGGTGCAGGGCGACATTCAAGCCTCGGGTGCGGTGCAGCTGTCTGCCCAGTCCGGCGCCACCGAAACCATCACCAGCTTCACCAGCCACGCGGCAACGTCCATCGCCACGGTCAGCATCACCGGCGCCGGCACCACCGTGCAGGGCGAGACGCTCGACATCACCGCGCACAACCGTGCGGTCATCACGGCCCTGTTCGATGCGGCGGCTTTCACCCAGTCCAACCTGCTCATCACGCAGGACAACACCACGGCGGTGAGCGTGGGTGATGGCGTCACGCTGGACGGGGCGAGCGGGGTGATCGTCGAGTCGCTGGACGACAGCTGGGTCCAGATCGAGCTCGACAGCACCGGCATCGACGTATCCGGTGGGATCGAGATCGAACTCGACTTTGCGCTGCTGTCTTCCCACGTGGTGCTCACCCGCAGCACCACCGTGGCGCTCGACGAGGGCAGCACGGCCGTGAGCGATGGCCTGGTGGCGCTGAGCGCACGCAACGACCTGGCCGCGCGCGCGGACGTGGCGCCAGAAGACCTGTTCAGCGTGTCCAACCGGGTGCTCGGCGGCCTGGTGGGGCAGGCCCGCAACACCGTCACCGACGTGGCCGAAGCCAGCGTCACCGGTGCCACCGTGAACGCTGCGCTCTCGGTGTTGGCGAGCAACGCCGGTGTGTACACCGCCCTGGGCCGGGTGGCTTCGAACACGCTGGACGGCAACACCCTGGCCACCATCGCCGCGGAGAGCGCCATCACGGCCAGCGGCTCGGTGTCGGTGGCCGCCATCGACAGCGCCCATCTCACGGCCGAGGCCACGCCGGTGCTGCTCGATGCCCAGATGGTGGTGGGTGAAATCGGCCTGCAGGCGGGCGTGGCGCGCAACAGCGTGGCGCGCGAGGTCACGGCCTCCCTGGACAACGCCGTGGTGAGCGCCACCAACGGCGACATCACGGTGGACGCCGATGCGGCGCGCCGCTTGCGGGCCACCGCTTCGGGCGTGGAGCTTTCGGACGCCGCGCTGCTGGGCGGGTCCGCCTTCGGTGCGCTGGAACTTGGCGGTGTGTATGCCGAGAACCGGGCCCTCGGCGACATCACGGCGGCGGCCGCCCACAGCGAACTCGATACCCTGGGCAGCGGTGAGGTGCGCGTGGAGGCCACCGACACCTCCCTGATCGATGCCCAGGCTGGCTTGAGCGGTGTTGCCACGACCACGGGCATCGGCTTCGTGGCCGGAGGCATCAGCGCCGGCGTGGCCGTGGCGTTCAACGCCATGGGCTGGAACATCGATGCGGACGAACAGACGCTGGAAACGCTGATCGGCACCAGTTTCGGCGCGGCTGCGGAAGACCCGCTGGACGTGACCGCGTCCCTGTTCAACACCCGTGTCAACGCCGTCGGCAACGTCACGGTGCAGGCCGACGCCGGGGCCCGTCTCGACGCCACCGTCAGCAACGCCAACACCGCCACCGGCGCCGGCCTGTTCGGCGCGCTCAGTGCGGGCGCCAGCGGCATTCTCACCAGCAACTTCGTCAGCGGATCGGCCCAGGCCTCGGTCACCAACACGGACGCCATCGACGACACGGTGGACATCACGGTCCAGGGAAACCTCATCGTCCGGGCCAGCGACACGACGCTGGTTGCCGCCAACACCCGGCTCGTGTCCAGCGCCGCCAGCACCTCCGACGGCGGTGCCAACGTGCTCAACGACCTGCTGGCCAGCCGGGCGCACGACCACACCAGCCTGGACGGATCGGTGGCACTGGCCTTCGGCGACCGTGTGCTGGTGGACGAGGGCCACACCGCCGGGGGCGAGACCGGTCGCGCCTACCAATACATGGGCACCGCCGGCCCGCTGGACCTGGGCCAGCAGGACTACAGCAACGCCGACTGGTGGAAAGAGATCCTGGAGACGCAGCTCATTCCAGAGGGCTACAACCTCGCCAACTCCAGCTCGGTGGCCATCGGTGGTCTGGTGGTGCGCAACGACCTGCGCACCGAGGTGCTGGCCCTGCTGGACCAGGTGGTCGCGCAGATCACCGACGGCGACATGGCCGTGACCGCCTTGCAGGCGGCGACGATCTCTTCGGTGGCCGACGCCGAGGCCAGCGCGTCCGGCGGCAGCGCCTACGGCACCGGTACGGTGATCGCCGCCAGCGGACTGATCGCGACCAACATGGTGCGCAGCCAGGCCGATGCCCGGGCCAGCAACAGCCGTCTCAAGCTGGAGAAGAGCCCGGCCGGCCCCGCCGGCACCGGTCAGCTCACCATCGACGCCAGCAACCACTCCAGCATCACCGCGCGCGTGCACAACGCGGTGACCACGGGCGACACCGGTGTCGGCGTCACGCTGGCCTTCAACACCCTGGGCTGGGAAGCACAGAACCTGCTCTACCAGACGGTGGATGCCCTCGTGTCCACCGACATCGCGCAGGAAGACAAGGCGGGCGCGCGGGCCGAACTGCTCAACACCACGGTCACCACGCATGGGGGGGTGGTGGTCACGGCCGAGATGGCCGCCCTGATCGACGCCACCGTCGACAACCAGGCCACCTCGACCGCCAGTGCCATCTATGGCGCCACCGGCCTGTCGGTGAGCGCGCTGCTGGCCAGCAACATGGTCAGCACCGAAACCCTGGCCACGGTCGGCGACGCGAGCGATGCCACCCGGGGCAGCACCATCACGGCCGGCGGCGCCATCGAGGTGCTGGCCACCGAGAGCAGTTCGGTCAAGTCCGGGGCCGAGATGCTGGCCAAGGGCTCCACCAGCAACGACGGCGGCGCCAGCCTGATCAACAACCTGGCCCGTGCACTGCTCAACGAGTACCGCTACACCTCGCGCTCGGGCACGCAGACCCTCCATCCGGACGACATGGTGCGTGTGGCGTCGGACAGCACCCTGGGCGTGCCGGGCGCGCTGTACGCGTACCAGGGCAGCGGCCCGATGCCCATCGATCTGGGCACGGAAGACTTCCGCAGCGGCGACTGGCTGCGCGTGGACGAACGCAACATCGTGCCGGCCCTGGGCAACGTGTCGAACTCCGATTCGATCGCCATCGGCGGCCTGGTGGTGCGCAACGACGTGCGCGGCGGCGTCAGCGCCACCGTGGCCGACAGCACCCTCACGGGGGCCGCCATCGGCATCCAGGCCCTGGGTCAGGCCGTCATCACGGCCAGCACGCTCAGCGCGGCCGAGGCCTCGGGTGGCAGCCTCTACGGCAGCGGCACCGTCATTGCGGGCAACGGCAGTGCCGTGACCAACCTCGTGCTCGGTGGCGCCGATGCACTGGCCCTGCGCAGCGCGCTCACCAGCGAGCTGGGCGATGTGACGGTCACGGCCGAGAACACCGCGCAGATCGACGCGACCCTGCTGAGCAAAACCAGCAGTGGCGACACGGCCGTGGGCGTGATGCTGGCCTTCAACAGCGTGGGCTGGACCTCGCAGAACCTGCTGATGAATGCGCTGGACGCGCTCATCGGGCGCCCGGTCGACTCCTACGACGCGCCGCGCGCCGATGTGGGTGTGCTGGCGCACGGCACACGCGTGCTGGCCGCCAATGGCAACGTGTACGAATACCTGGGGCCCACCGTCTCCGGTCAGACCCTGGGTGAGACGTTCTACAGCACCGCGCCCGCCAGCTGGAGCCTGGTGGCTGCAGGCCAGCAGGTCGAGACCTTCGACCTGCGCGCCGACGACGTGGGCAAGCTCAAGACCGGAGACCGCGTGCTGGCCGACGACGGCAAGGTCTACCGCTACCTGGGCGACACCGTCACCGTGTCGGCGCTGGGCGCCGACTTCCAGATCAGCGACGCGGCGCAATGGGACGAGGTGGTGTCGCCCTATGGCAACGAACTGCCCGCCACCACCCGTGCCCGCCTGCTCGACACCCTGGTCAACAGCGCCGGCGACGTGATCGTCGACGCCGTGGGCGAAGCGCAGATCAACGCCACCGTGAGCAACGCCGCCAGCTCGGCCGCCTCGGCCCTGGTCAACGCCACCGGCAAGTCGATCGGTGGCATCCTTTCGAGCAACAAGGTCAGCAGCGCCGCCGAGGCGTCCATCTCCTACGCCGAAACCTTCACCCACCCGGTGAACGCCGATGTGCGGGCCGCGGGCAGCGTTGCCGTGACGGCGCTGGACAACGCGGGCATCTACGCCAACACCCGGCTGGTGTCCGACTCGGTCACGGCCAACGACGGCGGCGTGGGCATCCTCAGCGGCGAGATCGACGCCCGCCTGCCGGTGGACCACCTCAGCGACGACCCGAATGCGCCCCTGGTGTTCGGTGACCGCGTGCAACTGATCGAAGGCTACGGCGACCAGGACCACAGCAGCGATGACGGCGAGCAAGCCGTTTCAACCGGCCAGCGGGTGCTGGTCGAAGCGGGCCACACCGCCAGCACCTTCGACTCGGCCTCGGGCGTGCGCCTGTTGCGCTACGGCGACGTGGTGCAACTCGCCGACGACCATGCCGACCCGTCCCGTGGCGACGCGGGCGCGAGCTACCGGTTCGTCGCGCCCGGCACCCGTGGCCAGCGCACCGATCTGCAGACCGAGGACTACACCGACACCTCGCGCTGGGTGCGCATCGGCGGCGAGGCCGACACGCTGTACGAGTACCTGGGCAGCGACGCCACGCTCGACCTGGCCCTGCAGGACTTCACCGACGAGACCCTGTGGCGGGTCATCTCCGGCAGCGCGGGCGAGATCTACCAGTACATGGGCCAGGCCGCCACGGTGAATCTCTTGCAGGCCGACTTTGGTGACGACACGCTCTGGAAGCGGGTCCCCGAGTCCCAGGTCATTCCCTCGGGGCTGAACATCACGTCGTCCGACTCGGTGGGGGTCGGCGGCGTGGTGGTGCTCAACGACGTGCGCAGCACGGTGCTGGCCCAGGTGAACCGGGCCGAGGTGAGCGCCGCATCGGTCGAAGACACCCAGGCCGCCGTCACCGTGACCGCCAGCGTGGCGGCCGTGATCCGGGCCGACACCGACGCGGCGCTGTCCTCGTCGGGCGGCAATGTGTTTGGCAAAGGGACCTCTCTGGCTCTGGGCGGCGTGCTCGCCACCAACCTGGTGCTCAGCGCCGCCGATGCGCTGGTCAGCAACAGCGTGCTGGAGACCACGGGCGCGACCGGTGGCGACATCGCCGTGTCGGCCGAAAACCTGTCGCAGATCGACGCCCTCACCAGCGTGGTGGCCACCTCGGGTGCCCAGACCGCGGCCTTCCTGCTGGCCTTCAACACCGTGGGCTGGGAAGCGCAGAACCTGCTCTACAACACCCTGGACGCGCTGCTCGGCACGTCGCTCTTTGCGGACGAACGCGCCGCGAGCGTGCATGCCACCCTGCTCGACACGCAGGTGCGCGCCAGCGGCGACGTCCAGCTGACCGCCGACAACGCCGCGCAGATCTTTGCGCGGGTGACCAATGACGCCACCTCCTACCCCAGCGCCTTTTTCGGCGCAACCGGTCAGAGCGTGAGTGGCGTGCTCGCCAGCAACCTGGTCAACAGCAGCGCGACCGCGCGCATCGCCTTCACCGACGGCTACACCCACCCCGTGCTGGGCGACCTGATCGTGGGTGGCCACCTGCTGGTGGAGGCGCTGGACGACGCCTCCGTGGACGCCGAGACCCGCCTGTCGGCCGAGGTGTCGCCCACCAACGACGGCGCCACCGGCCTGTTCAACAACGCGGCCAGTGCCTTCCTCGACGACTACCAGTACACCACCGCGTCGGGGCTGCAGGACCTGAAATTCGGCGACAAGGTGTATGTGAGTTTCGGTGCCTTCGACGCGGACTTCGAGAACGATGGCGAGACCGAACAACTCGTCGTTCTGGCGGCGGGCGACGTGGTCGAACTCAGCGCCGACTACGCCGGTGACGGCGGCACGGCCGAGAGCCGGTACCGCTTCATCGGCACGGTCAATGGGGCCGATGTCGACCTGGCCACCGAAGATTTCACCGACACCACCCGCTGGGTCGAGGTGGGTGGTTCGTACCAGTGGATGGGCTCCGATGCGCTGGGCGAGGGTGTCGACCTGACCCAGCTCACGCTGGACGACTTCACCGACTACGGGCTGTGGAAACGCCTCAACCCGGCCAACCTCATCACCGACTCCACCACCTACGCGGCGCTGTCCGTGCTCAGTGCCGCACAGAAAAAGGCCACTGGACGCGACCCCAGCCTGGCCGGCGCATCCAGCAGCCTGTACGGTCTGATCGACCGCAACGACGTGCGCAGCGAGGTGCTGGCCAGCATCGACGCGGCCGTGATGCACATCGGAGGTGACCTCACGGTGCAGGCGCTGGAGAGCGCCACCATCCACGCGCTGGACGACAGCTACGTGGTGCCCTGGGACGGGGTGGGTGGCGTCATTGCCACCAACCTCGTGCTCAGTGCGTCCAACGCCACCGTCACCAACAGCGACGTGGACGCGGGCGGCAGCGTGCTGATCGACGCCGAGAACCTGTCGGCCATCGACGCCGAGGTCACGAGCAAGGTCGAGGCCTGGGGCGCCAAGACCGCGGTGGTGGCGTTCAACACGATCGGCTGGCAGTCGCAGAACGTGCTTTTCAATGCGGTGGATGCCTTGATCGGTGACCCGCTGATTTCCGACGCTTTCAACGGCGAGCAGCCGGCCGAGGTGCAGGCCTACGCGCGGGACACCCGCATCGTCGCCGGGGGCGACGTGACCCTGGACGCCCGCTCCACCGCCCAGATCAGCTCGTATGTGGGCAACGACAACGAGATCGTGGCCGAGGTGGACATCATCATCCCGGGGGCCATGGAAGATGCCGAGGCGGTGGCCGGTGGCGGCCTTCTGGCCAGCAACAAGGTCAGCAGCTTTGCCAAGGCCTTCATCGAGTTCACGGGCGCCAGTGCCGGCACCGTGCAGGCGGGTGGCGCGGTGACCGTGCAGGCGCAGGACGAAGCCGGCATCGATGCCCGTTCCGTGGTGGCGCAACTGGCTGTGGCGAGCAACACGCTCGCTGGCGTGGTCGACCAGATCCAGGCTCTGGTGCCGGGTGACTTCGACTACACCACCGAGTCGGGCACGGTGGCGGTGGCCTCCGGCACGCAGGTGAAGGTCGGCCCCGACTTCGACCCCCTGCGCGGCGAGGCCGGTGCGGTCTACCGCTTCATCGGGTCGACCGGTGGCGAACGGGCGCTGTCGGCGCAGAACTACAAAGACCCGCTGGTGTGGGAGAAGCTCGTCGGCGGGGCCGACAACCTGGAAGACCTGTACCCCGGCATTGGCAACCTGACCGAGTCCAATGCCACGGCGGTGGGCATCCTCGTGGTGATGAACGACGTGCGCAGTGGCGTGGACGCCTACCTCCGCAACGCCGTTGTGACCGCGGCCCAGCCCATGGTGTGGGACCACAGCGCGCCGGCCTCGGGTGCCCTGGCGATCGAGATCGAGACCGGCCAGCGCGTGCGGGCCAGCGATGGCCGGGTGTTTGAATACCTGGGCGGGTCCGACAGCGCATTCGCACTGGAAGACACCGGCTTTGACGATGCGGACCTGTGGCGCCGGGTCGAGGCGGTGAACGTCAACGCCTTCGAGAATGCCTTCATCCAGGCCACGGCCGAGGCCAGCGTGGAAGCCTCGGGGGGCAGTTTCCTGGGCGACGGCTCGGTGCTGGCCGTCAATGGCCAGATCGTCACCAACGTGGTGCTCAGCCACGCCACCGCCGACATCACCGACAGCGACATCACCACGGCCGACGGTGGCAGCGTGTCGGTGCTGGCGGACAACCAGTCCACCATCGACGCCACCCTCCTGGCCAGCACCAGCACCGGAGAAACCGGGGTCGGTGTATCGCTGGCCTTCAACACCATCGGCTGGCAGTCGCAGAACTTCCTGTTCAACGCGCTGGACACCATCATCGGCCGCCCGATCGACCAGTACGACCACGAGAGCACCGAGACGGTGGATGCGCTGGCGGTGGGGGACCGCGTCAAGGACCTGGACAGCGGCAACATCTACTGGTACGCCGGCAGCGGCGAGAGCGAGCAGCAGTACACGCTCTACAGCACGCCCGCGACGCTGGCGGCAGGCGATCGGGTGCGCCTCGATGCCGACGTGCTGGGTGCCGACGGTGTCACCGTGCTGGCCGAGGCCGGCCTGTACGAATACACCGGCGCCAACCTGTCCGATGAGGCGGGCATCGATCTGCGCGCGCTGTTCAGCGCCACGGCGTTCGACAGCGCCGACTGGGCGCTGCAGGACCCGGTGCCGATCCACCTCGCCACCGACCTCCTGGCCAACCCGGATCGCTGGAAGCTGGTCACCAACCCGTTCGCCAACGAACAACCCGCGCGGGTGCTGGCCCACATCACCGACAGCACCCTGGACCTGGACGGGGACCTGACGGTCAACGCCACCTCGCAGGCCTTGGTCAATGCCACGGTGAGCAACGTCGCCCAGTCCAACGCCTCGGCGCTGTACGGCGCCAAAGGCCAGAGCGTGGGGGCGGTCGTCGCCAGCAACAAGGTCAGCAGCGACGCGCAGGCCTACATCCGCGGTGACGACAGCCTCACCATCGACGCAGGTGCGGTCAACGTGGGGTCCCAGGACGTGTCGGGCATCTACGCCAACGTCAAGCTGGTGTCTGCGTCGATGACCACCAACGACGGCGGTGCCGCCGTGCTGCAGGAGACGATCAACGACTTCATCGCCGCCGATCACCAGAGCGGTGACGGCACCGTGCAACTGGTCTTTGGCGACCGCGTGCGCCTGGCCGACGATTACGGGGACCCCGACTTCAGCAGCGAGGACAGTGGCGTCCTGCTGACCCAGGGCAAGCGGGTTGAGGTGGCCGATGGCTTTGACGCGACGCGCTACACCAACGAGTCCGGCAAGCGACTGCTGGTCACAGGCGACAAGGTGCAGCTCACCGACGACTACGACGACGCGGGCCTGAGCACCCGGGGCGACAAGACGGTCACCCTGAGCAGTGGGCAGTTTGTCAAGCTGGAGGCCGACTACACCGTCACGGCGGCCGACGGCGATACCCAGCTCGTGGCGCTGGGCACGGGCGACTTCGTCCAGCGCGCGGTGATGGGCGAACCCGATTCCGAAGCCGACGGCCAGGTGCTGAGCTCGGCGATCTACCGCTACCTGGGCGGGGCCGGCAGCGTCGACCTGGAACTCGAGGACTACGACGACACCGCCCGCTGGGCCCGCGTGCAGGGCGACGTGGGGACGGTCTACGCTTACCGCGGCGCCAGTGGCGCAGTCGATCTTGCGGCCCAGGACTTCACCGATGGCCAGTGGCAGACCGTGGCCGGCGGCGTCTACCGCTACGTGGGCGTCGGCGGTGCCGGCTTGCGGCTGGATCTGGCCGCTCAGGACTACGGCGACACCACGAAGTGGGTGCGCCTGGGCGGTGAAGCCGGCGTGGTCTACGAGTACCTGGGCAGCACGGCGGTGGCCGACACCGATCTGGGCCTGGTCGACTACACCGACAGCCAGCTCTGGAAAAAAATCGGCGGCACCGGTGCCATCTATGAATGGATGGGCACCGACACCAGCGTGGACCTGGCCAGCACGGACTACAGCAATCTCGACTTCTGGAAAGAGGTGCTCGTCACCAAGATCATTCCGAGCGGCTACAACATCAGCGACTCCGACTCCATCGGGGTGGGCGCGCTCATCGTGCTCAACGACGTGCGCAGCGACGTCGACGCCGAGGTGTCGGATGTGAAACTCACGGCCGACAGCCTGTCGGTCACCGCGGACCAGATCGCCGTCATCCGCGCCACCGCCGACAGCGCGGCCAGCGCGTCGGGCGGCAGTGCCCTCGGCGCGGGCAATGTGGTCGCCGTCAGCGGCGTGATCGCCACCAACCTGATCCTGAGCAACGCGCAGTCGCTGCTGGACAGCAGCACCGTCACCCTCACCGCAGACCTGGCCGTGACGGCCTCCAACGCCTCGCTGATCGAGGCGGTGAACCTGAACTCGACCACCAGCGGCGACAAAGGTGTGGGTGTGACCCTGGCCTTCAACACCGTGGGCTGGGAGCCACAGAACGTGCTGTTCAACGCGATCGACACCCTGGTCGGTCCGTTCGATCACGACCACCGCTCCGACGAGATCCTGGAAGACGGCATCTCCAGCGGTGCGCTGGTGCAGGACGTGGACGGCGCCGATGCCGTCTACCGCTACCTCGGCGACACGACCGCCAGCCGCGTGGACCTGAACACCGCCAATTTCAATGACCCGCTCGTGTGGGAGCGCACCCTCAAGGTGTTTGCGGCCGAGCGCCCGGCGCTCACGCATGCCACGGTGCGCGATACCGTGCTGTCGGTGGGGGGTGACCTCACGGTCGGTGCCGTGACCGAAGCCTCGATCGACTCGATCGTGAGCAACGAAGCCACATCGGCCGCCGTGGCGCTGACGGGGGCCAATGCCACGGCCGTGGGGGTGGTGCTGGCCAAGAACATGGTCAGCAGCGACACCCGCGCCCACCTGGAGAACATCACCGGGCTGGCCGATCCGGCGGCCAACCACGTGGGCGGTAGCCTCACGGTGACCGCCGACGACGCGGCCCTGATCAACGCCGAGACCACGGTCAAGGCCATTGCCTCGGTGGTCAACGACTACGGCATCAGCATCGCCACCAACCTGCTGCGCACCTTGATTGCCGACTACCAGTTCACCTCGAACTCCGGCGAACAGGCGCTGGACAAGGGCGCGCTGGTGCGCGTGGCCAGCGACTACGGCACCACGCCAGAGCAGATGGCCCTGCGAGGCCAGATCGTGCAGTACCAGGGGGGCCCAGCCAGCGTGGACCTGAGTTCCGCCGACTTCAGCAGTGCCAGTTGGTTGGTGCGCACCGTGGCGGGTCAGGACCTGAACACGGCGCTGGATTTTGTGCTCGATCTGATCCCCAGCAACCTGGGCGGTGGTGTTTCGACCGCCGCGGGTGCGCTGGTGGCCCGCAACGACGTGCGTGGCCTGGCCGACGCCCGCGTGAACGATGCCACGCTGCGCGTGCAGGACGCGTTCACGGTCAGCGCGCTGGAGACCGCGTCCATCCACGCCGCCCACCAGAGCGTGGTGCAGACCAAGGGCGGGACCGCCACCAACATCAACGGCGTGATTGCCGCCAACCTGGTGCTGAGCGAAGCCAACGCCATCGTCGAAGACAGCAACGTGCTCACCCGCGCGGGCGACATCGTGGTCGATGCCGAAAACATCTCGACGATCGACGCGACCACCACCAGCAGCCTCACGGCCAAGGGCACCAACGTCGGCGTCACGCTGGCCTTCAACACCATCGGCTACACCTCGCAGAACCTGCTGTTCGACCTGGCCGACGCCTTGTTCGGTCTGGGGCTGGCCGACGAACAGCCGGCCCAGGTGCGCGCCCAGATCCTGGACAGCACGGTGGCTTCGGGGGACGACCTGTCGGTGACGGCCGCGTCCGACGCGTCGATCACGGCCACGGTGGAGAACAGCGTCACCACCATTGCCAAGGCACTGTTCACCACCAGCGCCACCCAGAGCATTTCCGTGGGGGCGGTGGTGGCGCTCAACCGGGTCGCCACCCAGGTGCGTGCCGGCATCGACGGTGTGGACCCCAACGGACTGACCGGCGCGCAGGACCCGGTCAACACGGTGAACGCCCAGGGCCACATCACCATCGACGGCACCGACTCGGCCGTCATCGACGCCGAGGTGCAGGTCAGCGCGCTGGCCGTGGCGGCCACCCCCGCCGGCGACAAGACCTCGATCTCGGTCGGCCTGAGCGTGGCCCGCAACGAGGTGTTGACCGACATGCTCGTGGGCATCTCCGATGTGTCGCAGGTCACCGCCACGGGGGGCTCGGTCCGGGTGGGCGCGCACGAGGCGGCCTCCATCGACGCCATCTCCACCGCGACCTCCATTGCGCTGTCGCTGTCGCTGGCGGGCAGCAGCAGCACGGCCTTCAGCGGCGGCGGCGCCACCGCCGTCAACACCATCAAGGGCGGCGCCCAGTCCTTCATCCGCGATACCCGCGTCACGGCCACCAAGGCGGCCATCGACCCCGCGGCGAGCACCGGTGCGATCGAGGTGATCACCGTCAACAGCGCCGAGATCGACGCGCTGGTGCGTGCCATAGCGGCCAGTGCCGCGCTCACCTTCAAGGGGTCCGGCACGGCCGTGGCCATCGGCGTCTCGGTCGCGCGCAACCTCATCGGCTGGAACGAGTTCGGCGGCGCCGACCCGCTGGCCGTCAAGGCCTACGTGGCCGACACCGACGACGACGGCGACACCTGGCTGCTGGCCGATCGTGGTATCCGGGTGTCGTCCACCTCCAGCAACCGCATAGACGCCACCGTGCAGGCCGCGGCACTGGCGCTGTCCATCTCCGCCAAGTCGGCCATCGCGGCCACTGGCGCCGGCCTGTGGACCGACAACCGCATCGCCAGCGACATCCACGCCTACATCGACGGCGCCACGCGCGTGCAAAGCGATGGCGCGCTGAGCGTCACGGCGCAGGACACCTCGACCATCGATGCCGACGCCATGGCCGCCGCCATCTCGGCCTCGCTCTCGGGCAAGAACGCCATTTCGGTGGCCATCGGCCTGTCGCTGGCGGAAAACGACATCCGCAACAGCATCCGGGCCCACATCAGCGACGTGGACGCGGTGGACACCCACGGCGGCGCGGTCACCATCAGCGCCACCGACAGCGCCGCCATCAACGCCACGTCGACGGCGGTGGCGGTTTCCATCGGTGCCTCGGGCAAGCTGGGGGTGGCGTTCGCGGGCGGTGGGTCCGTGGCGACCAACACCATCCTGACCTCCACCCGGGCCTTCCTGGCCGACAGCGTGCTCGGTGCCGGCACCGACTCGGTGGGCGCAGTCGACATCGACGCGGTGAGCACCGCCACCGTGGACGCGCGCGTGCTGGCGGTCTCGGCGGCGGTGGCTTTCGGGGGCAAGGCCGGCGTGGGCGTGGCGCTCGGTGTGTCCGTGGCGCGCAACTTCATCGGCTGGTCGATCGACACCGATGCGGTGGCCGACTACCGCACCGAAGACGGCCTGCCCGCAGGCGACGCCCTGTCCGCGGGCGAGACGGTCAAGCTCAGCGAAGGCGCGCGTGCGGGCGACGTGTACGAATACCTGGGCGAGACCCTCGTTCAGCCCACGGCCAACCTCGAATCGAACGGCGTCAGGGACCTCGCAGCCGGCGACCTGGTGCAGGTCACCGCGGACCACACGGGTGAGGGCGGCACGCTGGGCGCGGTGTACCGCTACCTGGGCGGCACGGTGCCGATCGCATCGAGCGGCACCGGCGCCGATGACTCGCTCAACGATGACCGCGTCAACCTGACCACGGAAAACTACGAGGACAGCACCCGCTGGGCACTGGCCAGCACCGACCTGCGCACCCTCGACTACTCGGACCGGCGCGTCTGGCGCCAGGTCAACCTGGCCGCGCCGGTCGATGACGACGGAAAGTCCAGCTCACAGGTGCGGGCCTACGTCGAGAACACCAGCATCGACGCCACCGGCGACATCACGGTGGACGCCGAGGCCGCGCGCAGCGTTGAGGCGCTGGTCGTCGCCGGCGCGGTGGCCGTGGGCGGTGGCGGCAAGGCCGGCATCGGTGCCAGCGGCGCGGGCGTTTACACCGAAAACCGCATCCGCACCGATATCGAGGCCTTCATCCACGGCGATGGCGCGCTGGGCATCACCGGCGCGAGCCTCGCGCTGGATGCGCGCGACGATTCATCGATCATGGCCACGGCCGGCGCCGCGTCGCTGGCCGCCGGGCTCGGCGGTGGCCTCGGGCTGGCGGTGTCGGTGGGCATTTCGCTCGCACGCAACGAGATCGACAACCAGATCGCGGCCTTCATCGAAGACGCCGATACCGGCATCACAACCACGGCGGGCGAGATCTCCATCGTCGCCACCGAAGCCGCCTCCATCGGCGCGTTTTCGCTGGCCGCATCACTGGCCGTCGGCATCGGTGGCAAGGCCGGTATCGCGGTCAGCGGCGCCGGGGCCTGGTCGAGCAACACCATCCTGAGCGACGTCAGCGCGCACATCACCAACAGCCGCGTCGAGAGCGCCACGGGCGTGACGATCGATGCCAGCTCCACCACCAGCATCGACGCCACGGTCCTGGCGGCCTCGGTGGCGCTGGCCGGTGGCGGCGTGGCCGGCGTTGGCGCCGCCATCGGTCTGTCGATCGCGGACAACCGCATCGGCGATGCCGGTGATGCGTCGGAGGTGCTGGCCTACATCAACGATTCCACCGTGAACGCGAAGAATGGCGCGCTGGAGATCAGCGCCGACGGCAACCAGACCATCGAGGCGCTGGTGGTGGCCGGTTCGGCCGCCGTGGCGGCGTCGGGCGTCGCCGGCATCGGTATCGGTGGTGCCGGCGTCAGCGCCACCAACCTCATCGTTCAGCACATCAAGGCCTTCATCGACGGCGATGACAACGACAGCAATGTCACGGTGTCCGGCATCCACGCCGACAGCATCGCCATCGATGCCTTCGACAGCTCGGTCATCCTGGCCGATGCGGCGGCCGCTTCGCTGGCGGCGTCCTTCGCCGGCGTGGCCGGCCTCTCGCTGTCGATCGGCGTGTCGGTGGCGCGCAACGAGATCCGCAACGTGGTGGAAGCCGGCATGCGCAATGCCCGCCAGGTGGTCTCGCGCGAAGGTGACGTGCGCATCCACGCCGGTACCGTGGAAGACCCGACCGGGTTCCCCAGCCGGTACGGCGCCAACGATGTGGTCGCGCTGGTGAAAGGCGACACCGTCACCAGCGGTGGTGTGGTCTACCGCTTCCGGGGGGAAGACCAGCCCTTCGCCCCCGACTTCCTGTCCACGGACGGCGTCCAGCAGCTCCGCCACGGCGATCTGGTGGGCGTGGCCGACGACGACAACGAGGTGCTGCTCTACCGCTACAACAACACCGCAGCGACCTCGACGCCTGTGTCGCTCGACCTGGGCGCGCAGACCTACCCGTCGGCCCACTGGGTGCTGGTGAAGCAGCCGTCCACTTACAACACCAACGGTGGCGAAACCGATCTGGAGACCGGCGACATCGTCGAGGTGGGGCGTGGCTACACCGTCATTCGCAGCAGCGAAGAGAGCGGCGTGGACCTGGTCTCGGGCAAGACCTTTGTCACCTTGAGCGAGAACTTCGAGCCCGAGGAGGGGGTGCGCGACGGCATCGAAGGCGCGACCTACCAGTACATCGGTGCAGCGCCGATGGCCAACGTGGACCTGGGTGACCAGGACTACACCGACACGACGCGGTGGCGCCTGGGCGGCCCGGCCGACAACGCGTTTGGCGAAGGGGGGGTGTTCTACCGCTTCAAGGGCGCCGACATCGACGACCTGGACCTCGGCCTGGAGGATTACACCGATACCGCCCGCTGGGAAAAGATCACCCGCAACCTGGCGACCGAGGATTTCAGCGATGCCTCGCGCTGGATGAGCACCTCGGCCATCACCGCGCTGTCGGTGGCCGCGTCGCTGGGCGTGGGCATCGGTGGCGTGGCGGGCTACGCCGTGAGCGGCGCGGGCGCCGTGGCGACCAACGTCATCCTCACCCACACCTACGCCTACATCGACAACAGCACGGTGCAGGCCCTGCAGGGCGACGTCGACCTGGACGCCACCAACACCGCCAGCATCGACGCGATCATCATCTCGGCCTCGGCCGCCATCGGTGCCGGGGGTGTGGCCGGGTTGGGCGCCTCCATCGGCGTGGCGGTGGCGCGCAACTACATCGGCTGGGACACCAGCGTCTCCAGCGGCCTGGCGGCCGAGGTGGACTTCTCCACCGGTGACGCCAGCCGTGACCGCTTCTCCGCATCGAATCCGCTGGAAACCGGCGACCTGGTGCGCGTGGACTCGGGTGCCCGCGCCGGCGACGTTTACCGCTACATCGGCACCACCGTCGATCCGCGGTTCGCCAGCAACCAGGGCACGGTCACGGTCTCTGAAGACGATGTCGTCGAGGTGTCACCGAACTACACCCACGACACCGACGACGGCGACACCGTCGCCAACGGCAAGATCGGTGGGCTCTACCAATACATCGGCACCAGCAGCATCGCCGTCAACCTGAACACCGAGGACTACCTGGACGGCGATCGCTGGCAGTACGTGGGGTCGACCCGGATGTCCGAGCAGGACTTCGGCAACGAAGACCTCTGGCAGCAGGCCAACCTGGGCAATGCCCGGGCCCAGACCCGCGCCTATGTGGACGACAGCAGCATCACGGCGGGTGGTGCGCTCACGCAGACCGCGATCGCCGATGCCGCCATCAACGCCATCGTCTTTGCGGGTTCGGCCGCCATCAGCGGTGGCGGTGTGGCCGGCGTGGGCGTCAGCGGTGCCGGTGTCTACGCGGCCAACCGCATCGCCAACGATGTGGGCGCCTTCATCCGCGGTGACGGCAGCACGGGCATCGACGTGGGCAGTGTGGCGCTGCTCGCCCAGGACAGCTCCCGCATCCAGGCGCTGACAGGCGCCGCCTCGATTGCCGCGTCCTTTTCCGGCGTGGCCGCGGTCTCGGTGTCCCTGGGCGTGGCCGTGGCCAGCAACACCATCACCAACCAGGTGCACGCCTTCATCGAAGACGCCGATCAGGGCGTGACCGCACGCACGGGTGAGGTCGGCATCGAGGCGCGAGAACTGGCCCGGGTCGACGCCGTCGTGGTGGCGGCTTCGGTGGCACTGGCCGGCGGCTTGGTGGGCGTGTCCATCAGTGGCGCGGGCGCCGTGGCCGACAACGTCATTTCCAACGACGTGCAGAGCTACATCGATGGCAGCATCGTCACGACCCAGGCACCGAACGACCACACTTCCGACCAGTTGCTGAACTCGCTCGTCACCGGCAAGCGGGTGCTGGTGGTTGAAGGGGCCACCGGTCTGCTGGGCACCGGCACGGTGGGCTCGGTGTACGAATACATCGGCCCGACACGCGGATCGGTCACCCAGCCGGTGGGCTTGCGCGGGGAAAACTACGCCGACGCCTCGCTCTGGAGGAAGCTGTCCATCCCCAGCAAGGACGTGATTGTCCAGGCGTTCAACGACGCCGCCATCACGTCCGTCAGCGGCGCCATTGCGGGTGCCGTGTCGGGCGGCGTCGTGGCGGTTGCCGGCGCGGTGGGCCTCACGCTGGCAGACAACTTCATCGGCGACCACAGCATCCGCGTGTTCGACGTGACGTCCAACTCGTTCAAGTCGGTGTCCACATCGAACACGGCCAAGGCCCGCATCCAGGACTCGACCGTGCACGCGGCGGGCGATGTGCAGGTGCTGGCCGACGCCACCGAACGCATCGAGGGCGATGCCTTCGCCGGCTCGGTGGCGATCGCCATCGGCATTGGCGGTGCAGTGGCCGGTGCCGGGGTTCAGATCCGCAACACCTTCGGCACCGACACACACGCCTCGGTCGTTGACAGCGAACTGGTGGCGAACGGCAACATCGACGTGCTGGCCACGTCGGACAGCGAGATGGCGCGCTCGGCCGCGGTGGGCGTGGCCCTCTCGGGCAGCCTGGTGGGGCTGTCGGTTGCGGTTTCCCTGGCCGAGAACACCATTGCCAACGACGTGCGCGCCTGGATCGACGGTGACGCCGGCGACATCGTGCTGGCCGCTGGCGACATCACGGTGGACGCGGATGCCACCGCGCGCATTGCCGATGTCGAGGCGGTCACCGTGTCCGTGTCGCTCGGCCTGGTCGCCGTCAGCGGTGGCGGCCTGCGCATGGACAACACGATCGACAACACGGTGGTGGCGTCGCTGACTGGTGGCATGGACGTGATGGCGCTGGGCGATGTGCGGGTCTCTGCGGTTGATGACGCCTTCCTTGAGGGGGACGCCACCAATGTGACGCTGGCCATCGGCCTGGGCGCCGCCATTGGCGTGTCGGACGTGCTCAATGCGATCACCAGCGAGGTGTCGGCCAGCGTGATGGGCGCCAGCAGCACCGACCGGCTGGACCTCTGGGCCGACAACCTCAGCGTGTCGGCGCTGGCCGATGCCGATATCGACAGGACCAAGACGGTGGGTGTGGCTGCTTCGCTGCTGGGCGTTGCCGTCAACCTGGCCGACGCCACGGTGTCCACGCGCGCCTCGGCCCTGGTCGGCCAGGCCCATGTGAGCGTGGCCAACGACCTGGTCATCACGGCCAGCGGCGTCAACCAGGCCGATGCCTCGGCGGTGGGCGGCGCATTCGGTGCCATTGCGGCCGGCGCCATGGTGTCGGCGGTGCGCATCGGTGGCGACCACGCGGTGGACGTGATCGCCGGCGTGGGCGACCACACCAGCATTCAAGCCGGTGGCGTGACCATCGGGTCGGCTGCCAGCAACATCCTGACGGGCAACTCCCAGGCCGCCGCCGGCGGCCTCATCTCCGGGGCCGGCGCCGAAACCACCATCACCAACGACACCGTGTCGCTGGCCAAAATCGGCGAGGACGTGACCATCACCAGTGGCAGCCTGGTGGTCACCTCCATCCATGGCCAGACGTTCAATGCCACCGCCGACGCGGTCTCCTTCGGCCTGGCGTTCGGGGCCGGCGCGGCCATCACCAACACCATGAACACGCGCGCCGATGTCGATATCGGCGTGGGCGGCGGTGCGGCCACCCATCTGACCGCCGACTCGATCTTCATCAAGGCGGTCAACGCCTTCCAGAAGCCGGCGCTGGACGATGGTGACTACAACCTCAACTCCGGATCGGCCGGCGCTTTCGGCCTGTCCATCCTCAAGAGCAGCACCATCCTCAACTCGGACGCGGTGGTCGACATCGGCGCGGGCACGTCCATCACGGCCTTGGGCAGCAACGACCAGCGCGGTCAGATCGAGATCGAGGCGGCCAATACCGGCGCGGCCTTCGACAAGCTGCGCCTGGAAAGCGTCACGGGCTTTTCGTTGGCCATCGGCCTGTCGGAGATCCTCTTCACCGGCAACGCCGAGGTCAACGTCACCGGCGCGGCGATCGAGAACAAGACCGGCGACGTGGCGATGGCCACCAGCAGCAACGTCCAGGTGCGGCCCAGCGCCAACCTGTTTGTGGGCTCGGCCTTTGCCAGCGCGGTGGGCGTGAACGTGACCAGCATCAACACCGCCAACAACAGCGTGACGGTGACCGACAGCACCATCAAGGCCAGCGACGTCAATCTCACCGCCGGGCGCAACACCGATGGCATTTCCAACCAGCTCTTCACCTCGGCCAACGCCGAGATTCTCACGATCTCGCTCTTCCCCTCGATCGTCGTGCCCGTGGTCAACGCCGACATCAACGAAGCCAACCGGGTCAATGTGAGGGGCACCACACGCATCCAGACGCTGCAGGACGTGATCCTGTCGGCCAACAAGGGCATTGGCCAGGAGCGCGCGGACACCAGCGGCCTGGCGCTTTCGCTGTCGCTGATTCCTTTCGGCTTCCCGGTGCCCGACGGCGCCGATGACAACAGCCTCAACGAGGTCAACATCGACGCCACCGCGCTGATCGAGGCCGGCCTGAACAACAAGACCGTGGTGCGGGCACTGCCGGTCACCATCAACGGTCTGGAACGGACCGACCTGCTGGGCAATCCCATCACGGCGCGCCTGAACAGCACCAGCGACGTGGCCGGCGTGGGGCGGCGCCTGAGCGACGCCGAGCTGGCGCTCCTCGTACCTGCCTTGCCGGCGGGCCTGAAGTACGAATACGCGTGGCTCGACGTCAACGAAATCGCCTTCCGCCTGACGCAGAGCAGCTTCATCCAGGTGGCTGCCGGGGCCAACACGGGCGGAGAGGTCGGGGCTTATTACCGGTTCCGGCCGGCGGTGGGGGCCGACGGCATCGACCTCGTGCTGGAAAACGAAAACTACGGCGACACCTTGCGCTGGGAGAAGGTCACGCAAGCGCTGAGCCCCGACGAGCTCAACCGCGCCTACCGCAGCGATGTCACCACCGCGCTGCGCGACTCGGCGCAAGGCAAGTTCTATGTGATCAAGCCGGTGGAACTGGCCAAGCCTTCCGTGACCTACGCCAATGTGGGCAACCTGCTGCTGAGCCAGCGCGAGGAACTGGTGTCGTGGATCACCAACCACCGGGGGGACGCCGAGGCGCTGGCGCGCTACCAGGTGCAGCTCGATGCGATCGACGAGACGCTGGAGAAGCTGGGGCTGACCGACTACATCACCCCGGTGGCCACCAACGCCGTGGTGTTCGACGTGGCCGGCGCGAAACGCTACCAGCACATCGCGATCGCCACCGGCTACGTGCTCACCACGGAAGATTTCAGCGACACCGCCCGCTGGCAGCTGCTGGGCGGCACCACGGCCCAGGCCGGGGACATCCTGAGCACCACCCAGGTGGGCACGCGCGTGGTCCAGCGCGAACTCGATTCGCTGTTCCTCAACATCCCCGACATCTACGCCGCGCCGGGATCGATCTACATCGAACGCGACGCGCTCGACGATGCCGAGGAGGCGCTGGCCAGGGCGGTCTACGAAGGCCTGGTGGACGCCGGTCGCCTGATCGCGCGTTCCGGTGCGTCGATCGACGTTTTCAACGCCACACCGCTGACCACCGTGTTCGGGGACGCGATCATCCGCGACAACAAGCGGGTTCAGGTGGTCGATGGCGTGTACACGGTGTTCGAGCCGGGCAACGCCTGGCTCAACACCTACAAGCTGACCAACAACCAGGACTCGACACCGCCGCAGATCCGCATCGTGCAGGACGCGTTCCCGATCGCCGCTTACGGATTCGACGCCGACCTGGCGCGCGCGCTGGGCAGTCTGGACCAGGACATGTACCTGGCGGGCGACGTGATCAACGAAAACGGCGGCCTGGTGGTGAACAACTTTGAGGGCAGCGTCATCGTCTCGGGCACGCTGCGCGCCGAGACGGTGTCGATCACCGCCTTCCGCGATTTCTCGCTCAACAGCGAAGGCTGGTTCCACACCAACAAGGACCCGCGCCAGTACATCAACTACGACGCGATGCGGGCGCTGGCCCAGCAGTCGATCGGCATCAACGCGCTGGCCGAGCTGATGGCGGCCCTGGGCTTCAACTTCAGCGGACTGTCCACCGACTACGACAACGCCCTGGCCACGCCCGACATCCCGTCGTCGTCCGTGCCCGGGCTCACCGCCGCCATCAACGCGGACAACTCGCGCATCCTGGCGCAGGGCAAGATCACCATCACCGCGCGCTTCCTCAACATCAACGGGCTGGTGCAGAGCGGGGTGGACACGATCGAGCTCGACATCGACGCCGACTTCGCGCCCGGCAACCGCACGGTCAACTTCACCGACGACGACGGCATCGTGTTGCCGGGCATCCACTTTGGCGGCGACGTGCCAGTGGACGGTTACTTCGACGCCAGCCGCGGGGCCATCGTGCTCGAAGAGATCTCGCCGCAAGGCGGCGAGATCGTGGTGGCGGGCCAGATCCTGAGCACCGGCCACGGCATGCTGCGCGTGGCCAACGGCTACACCAATGTGCTGATCAACAACCACAGCGGTTACGACCTGATCCTGGACCGCATCGACACCACGACCGACCGCAAGGGCAAGATCACCATCGTCGACACGGCTCGCCTGACCAAGGACGTGTACGAGGTGTCGGCCGGCCGTGTGGTGCACACGCCCTACCAGGGCGTCGTCGCGACGCAGCCGATCAGCGCCGACGGTGTGGTCTCGGCCATCGTGTACACGCCGCTGGCCAGCACCAACGAGGGCACGGTGGGCGCTGGCATTGAAGCGACCTACATGCCTCGCGAGGGCCTGCACTACGTCTGGTCCGAAGGCCAGTCGTTGCAGCGCACCATCATCACCAAGTACGAGCAGAAGAGCTTCAACCTGCTCGGCGACAACGCGCTGGCCGACTGGCTGGTGGGCGACAACAGCTGGACCAGCCGCGACACCTTCTATACCGACAAGCAGCCCCTGCTGGAATCGGAGACGCTGGAGCTCGAAGGCACGAGCGGCCTGCCGGCCTATGCCGACGAGAGCGCCTACACCATCCGCTACGTGCAGGTGAGCGAAGGCGAGCTCGACGCAACGAAGAACGTGACCAAGGTGTTCGTCGGTGGCAGCATCCGCTACGGCACGGGAGGCACCTGGTACAAGTACGTCGGTGAGAATGCGCTGCTGTACCTGCCCACGCAGACCTACACCGACACCAGCCTCTGGGCACCCCTGACCGAGGCCGAGCTGGCGCAGATCCAGCTGGGCGACTCGGACGACGTGGACGACATCGCCGTCCTCAACCGCACGCTCAACCAGTATTACCAGAGCTACATCAACTACTCGGTCGACGCCGAAGTGTGGACCGAGGGCGGCGGCTGGATGCGCTACAAGACCGTGCACACCGAGATCACCGAGATCGCCGGTCTCAAGGACATCTACACCCACACGCTCAAGGCCGACTACCCGATCAGCCTCGATTTCCTGCAGGGCCCGACCTCGCCCTACATCAACGTCCAGACCCAGGGCAACCTCTACCTCAACGGCGACATCGAGTCGCCGGTGCACGGTGCGATCAACCTGCGCTCCCTGACCGGATCGATCATCGGCGCCGAGGGCATCGCCATCTACGGCGCCACCCCCGAGGTGCACGCCGGCCCGGGTGTCGAAGACATCATCCGGCTCAACATCGAGGGCAACAAGCTGCCCGTGGACACGCCGCACAAGCAGGGCATGGACGAGTTGACCCTGCGGCGCGGCGATTTTGTCGAACGCGCCGACGGGCTCTACCAGTTCACCGGCAACGGGGCGGTGCTGCAGCAAGACGGCGCCACCGTGCAGGTGGGCCGCAACGCCGTGACCCTGCTCATGAGCCAGCAGGACCTGAGCGACCAGCGCAACTGGCTCAAGGTGGCCGACAAGGGCCTGATCGCCACCGCCGGCGGTGACATCACGGTCCATGCGGTGTCGCTCAACAACATCAGCAGCCGTTTCAAGATCGCCGAGGTCCACTCCAGTCTGGGCGACGTGCTGATCAATGCCCCCCACGGGATCTACGCGGCGTCGGCCGCCGCCCAGATCACGGGTGAGCACGTGGAGCTGGACGCCGCCGCCGGGTACATCGGCAGCAGCACCTTGCTGCTGCGCGTGGACAGCGACATCGATGGCGTGGCCGCCACCGGCGGTTTGTCGGCACGCGCGCAGGACGACATCTTCATCACCGAGGACAACGCCGGGCGCAGTGCCGGCCACCTCAAGCTGGTGCAGGCCGTGAGCTGGACCGGTACCGCATCGGTGGCCTCTACCGATGGCAACGTGCACCTGCAGACCGGCGACGGCAGCATCCTCGATGGCATGGTTGAGCTGTTCCGCCCCGGCGAGGCCGGCACCACGCTCACGCGGGACATGCTCTCCGAGCAGATGAAGCTCGATCTCGACGCGGGCCTGTTCTCGCTCGACGCGGCCAGCTTCGCGGTGTCCCCGGGTCTGATGCGCTACCTGTTCCCGCAGACCGAGTTCCTGGGGCAGATGCCGCCGATCAACGCCGATGAGAACCCCAACATCGTCGGGGCCTACGTGACGCTGGTGGCCGGTGGCCTGGACGGCGGCGTGGGCCGCGCGTCGGGCCGCCAGTCGATCGTTCTGTCAGGCAACTGGGCCGACCTGAGCGACGCTGAAAAATCGACCCTGGCCAACGCCACGGCGGACGACGTGATCGGCGCGCAGTACGCGACGTACCGTTACGTGGGCGCGGGGGCGACCGGCGTGGACCTGTCCGACGCCGACTTCAACACCGGTGACTGGGTGCGCATCACGGCCGATGTGGTGTCCCGGCTGGACCGCACCACGGCCGACATGGTGACCCTGACCCAAGGTCAGCGGGTGCTGGTGCAGTACTCGGCCAGCGAATACGGCCTGTACACCTTCAACGGCATCAACGATGGCGCCGGGCCGTTCCTGGTGAACCTGGCAACGGAAAACTTCCTGCTGGGCGGCCGCTGGACGGCGGTGGAGGCCCACCATGCCACCGACGACCTGGGCCTCCAGACCCTGAGCGCCGATCAGATCGTGCAGGACAAGCGCCACATTGATGTGTTGACCTTGCAGCTGTTCGACGATGTGGACATCGAGGCCGCGGGCGACCTGTCGGTGGACGCGGGCGCTGCCGTGGTGATCGACACCACGGGCGATTTCAACATCGACCACATCCTGGTCGATGGCGACCTGCGCATCCGCGCGGCTGGCAGCCTGCTCGACAGTGGCGACACCACCGAAAAGGCGGCCATCAGCGTCTGCGGTGATCTGGTCATGATTGCAGGCCTGTCCATCCAGGGCGCGTCCAGTGGCACGGCGCTGCGCCTGCAGACCGCTCCCGACAGCCTGCTCAACGTCGATGTGCTGGGTGACCTGCGCCTGGTGCAGGTGGCCGCCGACATCGAGGTCAGCGATTTCGATGCCGCCGTGCTGGGCGTCACCCGCCTGGACATCAACGACCTGATCGCCTTCCGCATCGACGCGGGCGGCGTGGCCGAGATCGAGGTGAAGGAGGGCGACCTGTACCTGGGCCGCGTGGCGGCGGGCGGTGCGGTCGAACTGCGTGCGCAGAGCGACATCCTGGACTTCTACGACGACGCGGGCGACACGGTGGTCAACGTCTACACCGAAAACGCAGCGGCGGATGTGTTCTTCTACACCGCGACCGGCCACGTCGGCAGCGCCACCAACTTCGTCGACGTGCAGATCCTGCTGGCCGACCTCAATGGTGACGTGGCGCACGACAGCTTTGTCAACAGCGTGATCGACCTCAATGTCGGCCACTACACCTCGCGGGACGGCAACGTGACACTGACCGTGAGCGGTCAGGCCAACATCGGCCTGATCACCGCGCTGGGCAACGAGGTCGCCGACCCGGCCACTTCGCTGGGCGACGGTCTGGTGACGATCCTGGCCACCGGCGCCATCGTGGATCGCCGAGACGACGAGCTCGCCAACATCGTCGCCACGGGTGCGATCCTGGTGGCGGGCAGCCATGTGGGCGGTTCCGACAATCTCTTCGACACCCAGATCGCCCGCCTTGAGGCCGAATCGACCACCGGCGGCATCTGGCTGCGCAACACCGGCGATCTGGTCATCGGCGACATCAGCGCACGGGTCGGTATCCAGGCTCTGAACACAGTCCACATCGAGGGCCTGGGCTCGATCACCGTGAACGAGGCGATCGACAGCGTCAGCGGCCCCGTGTGGCTGGCCACCGGCAACGACATCACCGTCAATGCCGGCATCACCAGCGGCGGCGGAGCGGTCTCGCTGCTGGCCAACCGCAGCATCTTCTTCACCGAGCGGGGCTACATCGACACCGAATCGGGCAACAGCCTGGTCACGCTGAGCGCTGATGAAGACTTCAACGGCAGCGGCGGCATCACCATGGCCGACCGCTCGTATGTGGACGCCACCGACGGCAACATCGACGTGCGTTCCGCGCGCGACATCCTGCTGGCCCACCTGCGCACCAGCGCCCATGTGGTGGTGGTGTCGCGCCTGGGCGCGATCCTGGACAACGGCGACAGCGACCTGGAGATCCAGGCCCGCACGGCGCAGCTGATCGCGCAGGGCGACATCGGCCGCGACGCGAACGAGCTGGAGGTGGATGTCGCGTTCCTAGAAGGCAGCAGCACCGGGGGGGGCATCTTTATCGACGACGAAGCGGGTGTCGTGCTCGGCATCATCGGCCTGGCCGGCGCGCCCACGTCGTTCAACGCCATGCTCAAGGGCCTGAAGGCCCGCAACGACATCCGGGTGACCAGCACCGGCTTCATGCGGGTGCAGGAAGACGTGGAGTCCACCGACGCCACGGTTGAGCTGCACGCCATCGACTCGGCGGCCATGACCGTGCTGCCGTGGCTCGACGGCGGCCCGGGCATCACCTCGGCCGGCAACGATGGCAGCGACGCCGATGAAGACCTGACGGTCGAGAACGGCGCCGACGTCCTGGGTGCGACGCGCGTGACCCTGCTGGCCGGCGACGACATGCTCATCGGCCTCGGTTCTCTCGTCACCACCGACGCCGACGGCGCGACCCACGTGGACGACACCGTGGTGCTGCGCATCGACCACACCGATGCCGACCAGGCGACCGGCACGGACGCCAACGGCAACGCCTTCAACACCGGCGCCCGCGTGGACCTGCTGGGCAGCGTGGCCACCACCCGTTTGCTGGTGACCGGTGCGGCCGACGACGACTTTTTCTACTTCAACCCGCAGGCGCTCAGCGGCCACGTGCAGGTGCTCGGCAGCCTGGACGGCGCCGCGCACGACACCGACTGGTTCGTGATGGACCACCTGCCGACCGTGGCGGGTGTGCACGACCGCCCGAACCATGACCCGGTCTCGGGTTCGGCGGCGGTGCTCGACACCATCGACCTCGACGGTCGGGGCGGCACCGATCATTACGTGGTCAACGTGGCCGATGCGGGCGCGGCCTACCTGGTGAACGTGAAGGACAGCGGTGGACCTGCGGATGGCACCGATACGCTGCGCCTCCATGCCCTGAACGTGGTGGGCACCGGTGCTTTCGACTGGGACCACCCCCAGCAGGGCAGCACCGACCCGGCGCGCCACGACGTGTTCCTGCTGCGCCAGAACTTCGTGGCCCACCTCACGCCGGTGGGCGACGGCACCTTCGGGCCGTCGGTGCAGCGCGTCAACTACGACGGCAGTGTCAATGGCCGCCTGCTGGTCAGCGGTGGCGCCGGCGACGACGCGTTCTACGTGGACGACAACAGCGCCATCACCACGCTGGACGGTGGCCTGGGCAAGGACCTGTTCCAGATCGGTCAGGTGTTCGGCAGCAATCCCAACGGGCACGTCTATGCCAACGGCGAAGCCGATGCGCGCGAGGTGGCCACCGACACCCAGAACATCGACCTCACCTCCAGCGGGGACGACATCGAGCTGCTGCAGATCACGCGCGGCTGGCTCAGCCAGGGCATCACGCACGCGCTCACCGCGTTCGGTGGCGAGGGCGGCGACACCTTCAACGTCTACAGCAACAAGGCGGTGCTGCGCATGGAAGGCGAGTCGGGCAACGACGTGTTCGTGATCCGGGCCTTCATCGCCGAGGACGACATCATTGCCGAGGGTGGCGACGATGACGACCAGTTTGAATACAACATCAACGCGCCGGTCGGCATCAACGGTGGCCTGGGCTTTGACACCGTGGTGGTGATCGGCACCGAGCGGTCGGATGCTTTCATCGTCACGTCCGAGGGCATTTTCGGCGCGGGCCTGAACGTCAAGGTGGACGGGGTCGAGGAGTCGATCGAGGTCGATGGCCTGGAAGGCGACGACCATTTCTACGTACTCAGCACGCGCGACAACGTGGTGACCACCGTGATCGGTGGCCTCGGCAGCGACAGCTTCATCATCACCGGCGATGTGACGCGCGACGTGGTGAGCCAGAACCTCGAAGGTCTCAGCGGCGTGGTCAACCATGGCGCGCAGAGCAGCGGCGACAGCGCCTACGACAAGCTGCTGGTGGACGGCATCGCGGTGACGGTGGCCACCCAGAACCAGGGCAAGGTCATCATCAACCAGGACCTGGACGCCACCTCGCCCGGCTATACGCGGGTGATCGAAGACAGTGGCGACCAGGACGGCTACTGGGTTTCGCTGTTCCGCCCCTTGGGCCTGGATGGCGGCACCGTGGCCTGGATGACGGTCTCGGCCGCCAGTGCCTCCAGCTACGACCGCCGCCTGCCCACGCGCAGCGGTGCGCCGCACGCCGACGAGGCCGAGTCGGTGCTGATCTCCATCGACGGGGGCGCCACCTGGCAGACCTCGGCCGTGCTCACCTTCATCGCCGACACCTGGGACGTGGCCCAGCGCGTGCTGGTGAAGGCCGCGCACGACGACGCCATCGAAGGCGAGCGCAAGGTCATGATCAGCCACAGCCTGCGGGTGGAAACCGACCCGGCGGCCGATGCGGCCGCCCAGGCCATCGCCGCGTCCTACGACGGGATCGCCATCGCCAACGTCGAGGTCCAAGTGCTGGACGACGACCTGGGCACGCTGCTGATCGAGCCCTTGGGCACCAGCGGTGCGGTGGACAACCGCACCGCCGTGCTGGAAGGCGGACCGGTGTTCGACAGCGCCGGCGCCCTGGTGGGCAACAGCGCCATCGACGACACCTACCGGGTGCGCCTGTCGGTGGCGCCCACCGCCGAGGTCAGCGTCCATCTGGGCTTCGATGCCACGCAACTGGCCGTGTTCAACGCGGCGGGCCAGCAGATCAGCTCCCTGAGCTTCAACAGCAGCAACTGGAACGACTGGGTCACGCTGACCGTCAAGGCGGTCAACACCGACACGGCGTTGACCGGGCGCGAGAACGCGCAGACCGAAACCATCCAGCACAGCTTTGTGTCGGGCGACGCGGTGTACGCCAGCGCCCAGGCGGTGGATCTGGACGTGCGCGTGCTCGACAACGACAGCGCGGGTGTGCTGGTGACCGAATCGAACGGTGCCACCCGGCTGGTCAAGGGCGTTTCGGGCGATGACTACACGCTGCGCCTGGTCACCGAACCCACCGCACCGGTGACGGTCAACGTGTTCGGCGACGGACAGACCCGTGTTGTCAGCGCCCTGCTGGATGGTGTGAACCGCCTGGTGACGGCCAACGTGGGCCAGCCGGTGAACGTCGTGGTGACCGTGGGCAGCAACACCACCGTGAACGAAGGCGTGCCGGTCACGCGCGACACCATCAGCCGCGCCGATGGTCGCAGCTGGGTCGATGACGGCTACCGCGTGGGCAGCCTGTTCAGCCTGGACGGTGGCGCCACGCTCTACAAGGTCAACAGCGTGCTCACCGAAACCGACGAGCTCACGGGTGCCGTGCTGTCGTCGACCCTGGTGCTCACGCTGGACAGCGAGGTGCCGGTGCTCGCGGGCGGCGTGCCGCATGCCTTCCAGCGCACGGCCTACGCCGTCACCTTCACCGCCGACAACTGGTGGCAGGAGGTCACGATCGCGCTGGAAGCCGACGTGAACTACGTGGCCGACCCGGCCGATCAGTTCCTGCGCAACGAGCCCGTGCGTCAGCACCTGGTGGGGGCGATCTCGGGTCCGCTGGTCATCGAAGGCAATGTGGCCGAGGGCAAGGACCGCTCGCTCAAGGTGGCGGTGATGCTGCCCACGGAGCGCACCGCACCACCGAAAGACATCTCGGTCAACACGGACGAGGGCCAGCAGGCCGACCGCCTGCAGGTGTTCAACGATTCGAGCACCGCCGACGACACCGGCTGGATGACCGCGGTGGACGCCGCCGCGGTTGCGCAGCTGGCCGACATCATCCGGCTCAGCGACAACGCCATCAATCTTTCGGGCCTGGGCATGCGGCCGGTGAGCAACGCCAACCCCGCCTCCAGCCCGCTGACGGTGGACATCAGTGAAAACCAGGACGGCAGCGGCAACATCCTCGTGCCCGGTGGCATCACCTTCGATGACATCGAGATCACCGAGGTGCTGCTGGGCCAGGGCAACGACCACTTCAACATCAGCGCCACCAGCCGTGGCACGCCGGGCGCGCAGGACAAGGTGGTCACGGTGGTGCACGGTGGCGGCAACGCGCTGCTGGCCGATGGAAGCATCGGTGGCGACCACGTGGTGGTCAGCGGCAACGCGGGTGGCGCCGACTCGCCGCTGGTGGTCTTCGGCGACACCTCGCAGGACGGCAGCCGCTACGACGCGCGCCCCGACCTGGGCCTCTTCACCGGCAACGCCACCTTCTTCGGCCTGCACGGCAACGACGTGATCGACGCCAGCGCATCGCTGCTGGGTCTGACGATCTACGGTGGACGTGGCAACGACACCCTCATCGGCAGCCAGGGCGACGACCAGCTGGCCGGTGGTTCGGGCGACGACACGGTCCGCGCCGAGGGCGGCAACGACCACGTCTACGGCGACTCGGGCTTCAACATCGACATCTCGGTCAGCAAACTCGCGGGCTCCGACGCCGCCATCGTGCCGCGGCTGCTGACCGTGCCCACGGTCAACACCAGCCCTCTGCTCACGGCGGACGCGGTCATCGTGCCGGTGGCCGGCGTGGCGCGCACCACCTCGACCATCCTGGCCGGCGAAGACCGCCTCCACGGCGGTCTGGGTGACGACATCGTCTTTGGCGACCACGGTGAGATCCGCCAGGCCGACGGGGTCATGCGGCTGGTGAACAACGCTGGCGTGGTCTTCGTGGGGACGGTGGAAGCCGCCAACGGCCGCAACGACGTGATCGAGGGCAACGAAGGCCAGGATCTGCTGTTGTCCGGCAACGGCGCCGACGCGGTGGACGGCGGCACCGGCCGCGACCTGATCTTCGGCGACCTGGGCCTGATGGACTTTGTGGTGGCCGACGGCCAGTTCGACGACATCGACCGCATCGAGAGCACCGACTTCAACCTGGGCGGCAACGACCAGATCCTGGGGGGGGCGGACTCCGACATCGTCCTGGGCGGGTTCGGCGCGGATTTCATCGACGCGGGCCAGGGCGACAACAACATCGTCTTCGGCGACCACGGTCGTGTCCGTTCGGCGCGCGATCACGGTGGCGTCGACCTGACGGACCGGCTGGACGACCACCCGATCTCGCTGGGCCTGATCGAGACCATCGCGCCCGCCGTGGGCGGAAACGACACGATCATCACGGGGACCGGGCGCGACATCGTGCTGGGCGGTCTGGGCGACGACACCGTGTTTGCGTATGGTGCGGTGCTGTCTGGCGGTGTCTGGGTGGCCGCATCGGCTTCGGTGGCCGCGCTCGACCGCAACAACCTCGTGCTGGCCGACCTGGGCCATATCGACTACCTGAGCAGCACCGACGCGGGCGACGATGCGCGCGACATCGACACGGTCCGCTCCACCGAGCTTGGCCTGGGCGGCCACGACCGCGTGTTCGTGGGCGACGACAACGACATCGTCATCGGCGGATCGGGCTCCGACCAGATCACCGACGGTGCGGGCTCGGCCATCCTGATCGCCGACAGCGGCCTGATCACCTCGCGCGACGGTTACGACCCGCTGGCACCGTTCTCCGCCCACCCGCTGCTGCTGGGCTGCATCGAGACCCTGTACTCGGCGGCCGATGGTGGCGACACCATCGTGTCGGGCAACGAGGGCAGCCTGATCTTCGGCGGCTCGGGCGAGGACGTGATCTTTGCCGGTGGCGGCGATGACCTGGTGTTTGGCGAGTACGGCGAGGTCTGCGCCGGCGAAGAAATCGACACCGACTGCCTGCCGTTCCGCTTCCGCGACGCCAGCGGCAACGTGTCGGGCGGCGACTTCCACTACACGGCGCTCGACACCCAGGTGGGCGGCCAGCAGAACGACCTGATCTTCGGCGAGGGTGGCAACGACATCGTGATGGGCCAGCAGGGCGACGACGTGCTGTACGGCGGTGACGGCGACGACATCGTCATCGGCGGCAGCAACGTGGCCGGAGCCCTGGACGGTCACGACCGCATCGACGGTGGCGGCGGGCACGACGCCATCGCCGGTGACAACGCCAGCATTTGCTACCGCCCCGACGCACTGGACGTGCGCATGCGCGCGCTCGACGGCACACTGCTCTACGGCGTCACGCCGAACCTCGACGACGGGCAACTGCTCATCGGTGTGAGCGACGAGGGCAATGCCATCGACCCGCTCGACCCGTTTGCCAACGCCATGAACGACCCCCGTCATGCCGAGCGGGTCTGGGCCAATGGCGTGCTGGTCCAGCCGGGCCACGCGTCCTACCACATCGAGCTGCTCGACCACAGCGACACCACCCTGGCCGGGCGCTACGGCAACGACGCCATCGCCGGCGGATCGGGCGAGGACGAGATCTTCGGCCAGCTGGGCAACGACGTGATCCAGGGCGACGGCACCATCGGGGTGGGCAACATGGCCCACCTGGGCGCGGCCCAGCTCAGCCTGACCCGAACCGACGGCATGACCTTCGACCTCGACGGCTACCACCTGGTGGGCGCCAACCGCGGCACGGTGGTCTTCGATCTCGCCAGCTTGGGCTTCACCATGGACCCGCAGGCGGCGCTGACGATCGCCGCCAGCTTCGAGGGCCGGTTCGACGGTGACGACTACATCGAGGGCAACGGCGGCAACGACGTGATCTTCGGCAACCGGGGCCAGGACGACATCGTGGGCGGCAGCTCCGACCTGTTCGGTCTGGCATCCGCCGCGGATCGACCGGACGGCAGCGACCTGCTGTTTGGCGGAGCAGGCACCGATCTGGCGCGCACCCACAACGGCGATGCCGGCCTGGGCGGCCACGCCCAGGATGCGGACACGCTGATCGGCGACAACGGCCGCATTCTGCGCATCGTGGGCGTCAACGGGGCGCAGGGCACCGCGGCCGGCATCGCCAGCTCGGGGGGCTTCCTCAACTACAACCACGACACCTTCGGCAACGCCGCCGACGCCGACCCCAGCACCTACGACCGCGTGATCGTGCGCGGTGTGGGCTTCCTCGACTACCACGAGGGTGGCATCGACGTGAGCGCCGCCGCCGCCGATGACAGGGGGGGCGCCGACGAACTGCACGGTGAGTCGGGCGACGACATGCTGCACGGCATGAAAGGCGACGACGTGCTGTACGGCGAAGGCCAGGACGACGACCTGATCGGTGGCTACGGCAACGACTGGATCAGCGGCGGCAACGGCGCGGACGGCGTGATCGGCGATGACGGCCGCATCATGACCAGCCGCAACGCCACCGCCTACGGCGAGGCGCTGTTCGGCGTGCAGGCCCTGGCGGCTGACAACGGAGACACCCGCACCTTCAACGGCAACATGATGGACGAGTGGATCGCCACGCCGGGCTCGATCCAGCAGGCGCGGGTCAATGTGGGGGGCGAGCTGAAGAAGGCGATCAACCTCACGCCCTTTGCCTTCGACACCTCTTTCGATGGCCAGCGGGACGAGTTCGTCACCCTGGACCGCAAGACCGTGGACGATCAGGGCCTGCCCGGGGCGCACAACGCGGACGACATCATCTTCGGCGGCCTGGGCGACGACTGGCTGCACGGTGGTTCGGGCGACGACGCCATCTCCGGCGGCGAGGCGCTCGATGTGGCCTACACCCAGGCCTATGACGCCTCGGGTCGTCTGGTGGCCACCTTCAGCGACTACCAGCACCCCTTCAACCCGGTCGATGTGCTGCGCTACAACCCCGAGGACACGGACGGCTGGCATTTCGACAGCACCCGCCGCTCGGGCGAGTTTGCCCTCTACGACGAGTACGACCCGCGCCGCGCGATCGAGCTCAACGCCGATGGCACGGTCAACAAGACCGGCACAGGCCTGCCCTGGTTCCTGAGCTTTTCCACCACCGAAGGAACCCCCGTTCCGGGCGGCACGCTCAACACCAACGGCCAGCAGTCGACCAGCTACGGGCCGAGCTTCAACGACGGCAACGACCGGATCTTTGGCGACACCGGCAACGACTGGCTGGTGGGCGGCACCGGGCGCGACAACCTGTACGGCGGCTTCGGCAACGACCTGATGAACGCCGACGATGAACCCGCCACGGCCGAGACGCCCGACACCCAGCCGAGCTTTGAAGACCGGGCCTTCGGCGGTGCGGGACGCGACATCCTGATCGGCAACACCGGCGGTGATCGGCTGATCGACTGGGTCGGTGAGTTCAATGCCTATATCGTGCCGTTCGCGCCGTTCGGCATGGCCACGGTGAGCCGCACGCTGCAGCCCCAGCTGGCCGAGTTCCTGTACACGCTGAGCGAGAGTGACGGTGCCGATCCGACCCGCGTGGGCGACCTCATGCTCGACGCCAGTCAGGCCGTGCGCAACGGCGAGCCGGCCGGTGAGCTGGGTCTGATCCGCCAGCAGGACTTCGCCTGGCAGAGCCAGACCGGCGCGCCGACCGATCCGCAGGCGGGCAACATCCCGGGCGGCCCACGCGACGTGCTGCGCAGCGCCAACTTCAACGACGGCCAGTTGCAGGCCCTGGCACCCGACAGCGGCACCTGGGAGGTCAGCAGCGGCACCTTGCAGGTGAGCGCCAAGTCGAACAAGTCCGACGCGGTGGCGGTGTTCAACGTGGGGGATGCGTTGCCGTCCTATTACGAGGTGCAGGCTTCGATCAAGACCTTCAAGCCCACCCAGGGCTGGAACGCCAACAGCTACGTCATCTTCGACTACCAGAGTGCCACCAACTTCAAGTTCGCCGGCATCAACGTCTCGACCAACAAGATCGAGATGGGCCAGCGCACCGAAGCCGGCTGGGCGGTGCTTAAGCAGGCCAGCTTCCCGGGCAGCATCAAGGTCGACACCTGGTACAACCTGACGCTGGCCATCAACGGCCTGAACGCCACGCTGCTGGTCAACAACACCCAGGTGTTCAGCCACACGTACCAGGCCACGGAGATCGACGGCTGGAGCTACGGACTGAACTGGGGCCTGGTGGGCTTCGGATCGAACAAGGCCCGCGGGGCAATGGACAACATGGCGGTGCAGGTGCTGCCGCCGTTGGCCACCGTCATCGAGACCGAAGACTTCAACGACGGCGCGGCCAGCGTGCTCGACACCACAGCGGGCGCCTTCAGCGGCAGCTGGAGCATGGCCAACGGCCAGCTGGCGGCTGCTCCGGCCGGTGCGGGCTTCACCTCGGTGCAACTGTTGGACTGGGCGGGCGTGACCCGCTTGCAAGGCGGCTCCATCCTCGACATCAGCGCCACCCTGCGCACCAGTGGCCGTGCGGGCATGGTGTTCGACCACTACAGCGACACCGACTTCAAGTTCGCCGCGATCGACGTCGCCAACCAGCGCCTGGTCATCGGCCACCGCACGGCTTCGGGCTGGGCCATCGACGCCTCCATCGCCCGCAGCGGCCTGTTGTCCACCGTGGACTATCAGCTCGGCGTGTCCATCAAGGGCTCGACCGTGAGCCTGACGCTGGACGGGCAGACCCTGCTGGGCCATGCCTTCAACGCGGTGGCGGTGGATGGACGCTTTGGCCTGCATGCCTCGGACGCCGGGGCCAGTTTTGACGCCATCACCCTGCGCACCAACGACGCCGCCGTCGGGCAGGCCACGCAGCTCGCCACGGCTTCCGGGGGCGATTTCCTGATGGCGGCGTCGCAAGGCGCTGGCGCCAGGGGCGCGCAGCTCGCGCAGTTGCAGGTCGAGACCCTGCTGCAGCAGTCCCTGCAGCGCATGGGCACCTCACTGGACGCTGCGGCCATCGCGGCCCTGGGCGCGGTCACGGTGCGCATCGACGAACTGGAGGGCGCCCAGCTCGGCTGTTTCGACGATGGCGTCATCGTGATCGATGTCGATGCCGCCGGGCATGGCTGGTTCGTCGACCCGACCGCGCTGGACGACGGGGAGTTTGGCCCCGATGGAGTGGCCCGCACCGGCGTTGCCGCACAGCGCATGGATCTGCTGTCGGTGCTGGCACACGAGCTGTCCCACGGACTGGGCATGGCGCACAGCGAAGAGGGCCTGATGGACGATCAATTGGCCGTCGGCGAACGTTCGCTGCCGCTGCGGACGTCGTTCCATACGCCCCCGTCAGCCACGGGCACGGCGTCGGCAAGGCCGACGCTGCCGGACGAGACTGCGCCGCTCATGCCACCCCAGGCAGGTGCCAGCGCTGCGGAGGGGCCCGTGATCAACTGGGCGGCAACGCCAGGTGTGGCCTTGCCGCCGCCGGCGGCTTCCAGGATGCCATCCTGGGTGCGCGATTTCGTTGAAAACCTGGGCCGCCGCTCGAATGACCTGGGTCCGAACGCCGACCTTCGGGTGCAATTGCCGGTGAGCAGTCCGCTGACCGAGGAGGTCGACCTGCTGTGAAGGCGTCCCGACCATGACGGCGACCGACGCCGCAACAGCCCGCGGCTGTGACCGTCTGCTGCAAGCCATTGCGCAGCGCGGCATCGCGCACGGCATCGAGGACTCGCTGAAGTTCTCGACGAGCGACGGTCTGGTGGCGGGGCGGCTGCTGGTGGGGGTGCATGCGGTGGACATGCCCTGGGCCGGTTTTCTGGCACTGGTGCAGGAACTCGGACTGCCCCCCGGGCACGCGGAAGGTCTGCAGGGGGCATTCGCACGTTCGAACGCGTTGGGCTTTGCGGTCGAGGACCGGGGCCCGCGCACCCTGTGGAAGGTGTACCTCGAATTCTGGGATGAAGTGCGCGTGGCCGTGCGTGCCAGTGGATCGCGGGAACCCCGCGAGATGCACCTCGGCCTGAAGTGGGAGGAGGGGCCTGCGCAACGTGTGGAGCGTGCGCATTACACCTGCCACCCCCTGCTCACGCACGAGGACATCCTGGACCGGCTGAAGGCCCTGTACGGTGGCGACCGTGCCCTGCCGGGCTACGCCGCTGCGCGGCAGCTCGTCAAGGCGTGTGCGAGGCGCTGGCCAGCCTTGCCGTTGATCTACCTGGAGGCCGGCGAAGAGGGCAACCAGCGCCGCTCGTTCGACCTGAACTTCTACCGGACCGAACTGCGCATGCCGGATGCGATCGGGCATCTGCAGGCCGCGGGGGAGGGCCTTGGCATTGATGCGCAGGCGCTGGCTGCGTCACTGGCCCGCTTGGGCGATGCCCGCCTGGGCCATGTGTCGGGCGGCTTCGACCGGCGGGGTGTCGAGTTCATGAGCCTGTACGCGGAACGCCAGCCGCTGGCGGCGAGCATGTCCGGGCCGAAGTCCTGATCTCGGGACCTAGGGGCGCTGAGCCGTTGCCAGGTTTGCGATGCCGGGGAAGTCCACCTGGCAGCGCAGGCCGGCCGGGATCTTGCCATTCGGATTGGGCAGCTCCAGTTGCACGCCGTAGGTGCCGCTGGCTGCGTCGAAGACGCGGTCCACCACCTTGACCTTGGCGTCGTATGCCTGCCCGGCTTCGGTCTTCACCCGCGCGCTGGTGCCCTGCTTGAGTTTGCCAAAGGTGGCCAGTGGCAGCACCACTTCCACGTGCAGCGGGTCCATGCGGGCCAGCTTCAGGATGGGCTTGCGTCCGTTGCCCGCCTCGGCCAGGTCGCCAGGGTTGAGCATGCGCTCGACCACCACGCCGTTGAACGGGCTGCGCAGGGTCTTCTGGTTCAGCAGGTCCATCGAACGCTTCAGTTCCAGACGCGCCAGTTCCTGGTTCTCCAGGGCTTCTTTGTGTTCGGCCTCGGCCAGCTTGCGCTCGGTCTCGGCCTCGTCACGTGCCTGGGCCGACAAGAAGTTGCCCCCGTGCAGTTCGTCAGAACGCTTGGTCTTGCGCTGGGCGTAATCCATGCGGTTCTTCGACGCGACGAGGCGCCCTTCGGCGGTGGCGCGAAAGCGTGCCACCGCCAGGGCCGAGCGCTCCAGCGCGGTATCCAGTTCCACCACGGCCTGACCGGCCTTCACGTCGTCGCCGCGCTGGACATGGATGCGGTGGATCAGACCCTCCACGGCGCTGCGGATCTCCACCGTTTGCGACGGCTCCAGCAGACAGTCGAAGCTGGCGGCGGTGCCTTGCAATGGCAGGGCCAGCAGGCAGGCGGCGGTCAGCAGGCGAGGGCGGGGGGTCATGGTTGTCTCCCGGAAAATGACAGCAGCTGGTCGAGTTGCTGGTCTTGCTTGAGGGTCTGCACCCGAACCTGGGCCTGCAGGCGCTGGGCGCGTGCCTGCGCGAGCCGGCGCAGGACCTGGACGAGGGTGGGGGGGAGGGCGCTTCCGGCGGCGAGCCTGGCCCGTGCCAGCCGCGTGGGCCAGGGGACATGCAGGGTGAAGATTTCGTCCTCCAGGGACACCAGGGTCGAGCAGCTGCCCGGGTCGCCCTGGCGGGCGCAGCGGCCAAACAGCTGGCGGTCGACGCGCCGCGACTCGTGGTACTCGGTCAGCACCACATGCAGCCCGCCACGCTGGATCACGTCATCATCGAGCAGGATGTCGGTGCCCCGGCCCGCCATGTTGGTCGCCACCGTGATGCGCCCCGCGTGACCCGCCTGGGCGATCACCTCGGCCTCGATCGTGTCCTGCTTGGCGTTGAGGAGGGCGTGTGGCAGGCCTCGCTCGTGCAGCACCGCACTGATTTCTTCGGACGCCTTGACCGAGCGTGTGCCGATCAGAACGGGTCGGCCACCGACCTGCGCGATGTGCTGCACCTCAGCGGCCACCGCCTGCCATTTTTCGGCGGTGGTGAGGAACACGCGCGCGGGGGCCATCACCCGCCGTGACGGCTTGTTCAGCGGGATCGGAACCACCGAGAGCCCATAGACCGCGTTGAGCTCGCCCGCCACCTCCTTCGCCGTGCCCGTCATGCCGCCGAGCACGAGGTAGCGGCGGAACAGCCCTTGGTAGGTGATGCGGGCGAGCGTGCGGCGCTCGTCGGTGAGATTCACCCCTTCCTTGGTCTCGATCAGCTGGTGCAGGCCGCGCTCCCAGCTGCGGTCGGGCAGGATGCGGCCGGTGGACTCGTCGACGATCTGGACCTTGCCTTCGGCCACCACGTAGTGTTCGTCGCGGCGGAAAAAGTGCAGTGCGCTCAAGGCCTGGCACACCAGCTCCTCGCGCCCGCGGGCCGAGGTCCAGATGCCGGGCAGGTCCTGCGCGTACGCGTCCACCCGGTCCATGCCCTGGTCGGTGAGCACGACGCGGTGGGCCGCCTGTTCGATCACACAGTCGGTGCCGGGCTGCAGCTCTTGCGCCAGCGCCAGGGCTTGCTTGCAGTTTTCGGCCAGCGCCTCTCCAGGCGCGGTGGCCGAGAGGATCAAGGGGGTGCGGGCCTCGTCGATGAAGACGCTGTCGGCCTCGTCGACGATGGCAAAGTGCAGGCCGCGAAGGACCAGTCCGGTGCCAGCGCGCGCGCCACCCAGGCGCTCCAGCGAGAGGTGCAGCGGGCTCTGGCGCACCCCGAGTTCCACGCGGTCGCGCAGGTAGTCAAACGCGATCTCCTTGTTGGTGCAGTAGGTGATGGGCCGGGCATATGCGCTGGCCCGCTCGGCGGTGGGCAGCCCCTGCACCACCGCGCCCGCATCCAGCCCGACGAACCGGTAGAACGGGCCCAGCTCTTGCGCATCGCGTTCGGCCAGGTAGTCGTTCACCGTGATGACGTGCACCGGCCGTCCGGACAGTGCCGCCGTGGCCGCGGCCAGCGCAGCGGTCAGTGTCTTGCCTTCGCCGGTGGCCATTTCGACCAGGCGGCCGTGCAGCAGGCCCCAGGCCCCCATGAGCTGCGTGTCGAAATGGCGCCGACCCAGCACACGCCCGCTGGCCTCGCGCAGCAGCGCAAAGGCCTCACCGGTGCGCTCAGGGGTGAAGCCCTCGCGCCGCAAGCCCGGGCGCAAGCGGTCGATGCGTGCGCGCAGGGCCGCGTCGTCCAGGCTCGCCACCCCGGGGTTGTGATCGCGCACCACCTCCAGCAGCGGCTGGTAGCGCCGGCGTGCCCGCAAGGCGCGCTGCTGCCAGGGCCGCAGCGTGGCCGAGAACAGCATCCGGGCCAACCGGTCGGTCCAGCCGGTCTCCTCCTGGCTGCGCTCGGCAAAAGGGCGCAGCACCAGATCGGGGTGGTTCAGGGCGCGAGACATCGCCCTACACCTGGAACTGTGTGAGGAACACGCGGCGGATGCTGCGGTACCACTGCATGCCCAGCGGTTCGCGCTGGTGTTCGAAACGCACATGCACGCGTTGACCGAACAACGTGGCCGCCGACCCGCTGGGTATCTCCACGTCGAACTGGAACAGGCGCTCCAGCGTCTTCGTGCCCCGCGGGTCCTGCGGATCGGTGGCGATGCGCCCGCCGCCGCTGACGGCCAGTGCGCGGCTGGGCAACAACGATTCACCCGCCGGCACCTCGCGCACCACGCGCCCCTCGATGATCTGGGCGAGGTGGTCCGAGAGGCGGACCTGCACCCGGTCGGTGCTCAGGCGCACCACGTCGATCTCGGCCTGGGTGATCACCACGCGGGCCAGGGTGGTCTGTTGCACCCGGGCCGGGTCGATCACATAACCCAGCACCTCGCCCTGGCGCAGGTAGCGCCCCGGCAGATCACCGCTCTGGGGCAATTGAAAAACGCCGGGCGCACCGGCCAGCGCCACCAGGCGCCCGGCATGTTCGCGTGCCAGTCGAAGTCCGGTCTGTTCGGACTGCCGCTTCTGCCGCACGATGTCGGCTTCGGCCGGCTCGCTGAACATGAGAGAGGCCAGCTCGATGTCCAGTTCTTCGACCCGCGCCTGCAGCCGCTGCAGTTCGGCCTGAAGTGCCGGGTCCTCCAGCCGCACCAGCGCGTCACCGGGCTGCACGGTGCTGCCGGGCGCGGCGAGCACCGCCGTCACAAAACCGTTGCGACCGGCGCGCACCAGCGATTCGTCGGGCAGCCACACCACACCTTCGGCCTGTGTGCGAAAGGGCATGGGGACCACCAGCACCAGCACCAGCAGCGTGGCCAGCGCACCACCCACCAGGGCGATGCTGCGCGCCCGCTGGCGCGCCAGCCGCCCGCTGGTGAACAGGTGGCGCAGGCCCTTGAACACGGGCAACAGCGCCATCGTCGCCACCGCCCACAGCGCCAGCAGCACGCCGATGAAGAAGAACTGTGTGGCCACGAAGAGGGCAATGGCCACTGTGACGAAGAGGCGGTAGAGGGTGGACGCGAAGCCGTAAAACAGGAACCAGAGCCGCTCAGCCGTCGTGTGCGCGGGTGAGTCGCCATCTGTCACGCCCAAGAGGTGGCGTTCCAGCAGGTAGCTCCAGTACTTCAGCGAGCGCTGCGCCAGATTGGGCATCTCGATGAGGTCCACGAGGATGTAGTAGGCGTCGTAGCGCAGCAGCGGGTTGCCGTTGAAGATCACCGTGGACATGCCGGCCACCAGCATCACGTTGAACAGCAGCGCGCGCACCAGGCCGGGCTCGGCCATGAGCCAGAGGTAGAAGGCCAGCGCGGCCACGAACAGTTCCACCAACATGCCAGCCGCACCCACGACCGCGCGCTGGGTCTTGTCGCGGAAGACGGTGGCGGCCGAGGCCTCCACATAAGGCACGGGCATCAGCACCAGGAACATCAGGCCCATGTCGTGCACCTCGCCTCCGCCGGCCTTGGTGGCGTAGGCGTGGCCGAGTTCGTGCAAGGCCTTGAGTGCCGGGAACACCAGCCACAGCAGCAGCAGGTTGTCCACGGCCAGCACACGGTCGCTCAGGTTTTCGGTGAGTTCGCCCCAGTGGGCCGGCACCATCAGCAGCGCTGGCAACACCACCACCATCCACAGCAGTGCACCCCAGCGGCACCAGACACGGCGCGCCAGCCACTGGGTGCGGTTGAGAAAGGTCTCCGGATCCCACAGCGGCAGGCGCAATGCCATGGGATTGGTCCACGAGCGGCGGCGCCTGGTGCTCACCTCGCGTTCGCCACGCTCGAACAACTCGGCGGTGTCGGGGGTCACGTCGGTCTGCAGGAGGTCGGTGCCGTGCAGCTGCCCCAGCAGCTGGATGACCTCGTCCTGCGTGGGTGCGTCGTCGCCCAGGTGGCGGTTGGCGATCGCCCACAACTCGTCCACGGTGCGCTCGCCGTTCATGGCCGCGATCAGCAGCCGGGCGGCCGGCGTGAAGCGGTGCACGCGCCCGGTGGCCGGGTCCTGCAACAGGTACCAGACCTCGCCACGGTAGCGGTGGCGGTACAGCCTGGCCTGTGTGCGCAGGCGTGGCCGCAGCGCCGACACCCGGTGCCACGAACTGCTGGTGACCGGTCCGCCGCTCATGGCAGCCAGTTCCAGAACGCCAGGCGCAGCCAGTCCACGAAGCGGTGGGTCCAGATCCAGAGCAGGCGGCGCTCGCCCACCCGCACCTTGCCCACGCCCTCCATGCCCGGGCGCAGCCGCTCGGAGGCCTGATGAACCTGGGCCTCGACCCGGAAGTGGTTGCGGCCATCCTCGGCGGTGGTCACCGGCGTGATCTGCTTGACCGAGAAGGCCAACGTCTGGCCGGGCAGGCCCGAAAGCGCCAGCTCACCGGTTTGTCCGGGTTGCAGGTGCGAGATGTCTCGCTCGTCCACCTGCAGGATCACGCGGTAGGCGTCCAGTGGCGCGATCTCGAACAGGACCTTGCCCTGGTCGACCGGCGTGCCCAGCAGCTGGTGCAGATCGCCTGTCACCACCACGCCATCGAACGGGGCCTGCAGGCTGGCGCGCGCCAGGCGCGACTCCACCAGCGAAAGCTGGGCCTGGGCCTGTTCGATCTGGGCACCCGCCAGCATCATGCTGGTGCGATCCTGGGCGGCCATCGCCTGGCGCTGCTTGCCTTGCAGTTGCTGCAGCTCGGCGGCCCAGCGGGCCTGCTCCAGTTGCAGGTCGCGATCGTCCAGTCGGGCAAGCACCTGGCCTTGGCGCACCGTGTCGCCCGCGCGCACCAGGCTTTCGATCACGTAGCCGTTGAACGGGGCCACGGCAGCGCGTTGCACCGCGCCTTCGACCACGGTGCGGGCCGAGACGCGGTGGTCTGCGTTGAACAGACCCAAGACCAGCAGCAGGCCCACCACCACCAGACCGATCAGCTTGGCGCCCGGGTGGCCCGGGCCGAACATCACCACACCCGCGTGGCGCAGGTGGTCGGCGGTGCGCCGCCACTGGCTGCGCTCATTGGCCTGCTTGAGCGCCAGCACGGGTCCGAGCGCCAGCCCCAGTGCCTTGCAGGTTTCGAGCGTCGCGGGGGCGAAGGGCTGGGCACGTTCAAAGCTCAACACGCCGATGGCCAGGCCCTGGTCGACCAGCGGCACCGAGCAGATGGCGGTCGACCCCGTTTCGCGCGCGAGTTCGGCATGGGCCAGCGCACCGAGTTCATCGCCATCAGGGGGTGGGTGGACCAGTGCGGTGTCCAGGTCGAGCACTTCGTCCATCGCATCGGACAGCAGGCGCACCAGGTTGCTGCGGGCATCGAAGGTGGCCGTGTTGGAGAGCGCCTGCACCCGGATCTCGCCGTCGTTGTCCAGGCCCACGCTCACGCGCTCGCAGCCCAGACGCTGGGCCAGATCGTTGACCGTCGCCACGCAAGACACACCGAGTCCCGGATCCTGCACCGCGGTGGCCAGGGCCTCGGCCAGCAGGCCCAGGCGCTGCATGTGTTCCAGCTCAAGCGCATGGTGGCGCTGGCGGAACTGGTCCACCAGCCACGCCGTGCCCCAGTGCGCCAGGCGCAGGTCCCGTTGCAGCTCGGCCTCGGCACCCGGGGCAAGGTGCACCACCACGGCACCGTGCAGCTCACCGTCGATGTCGATCGGGTAGGCCATGTGCACCGGCTGATCGCGCCCGGGCGGCTCGGTGCCATCGGCGCCCACCAGCACGCCACGGCGCTCCTGCAGTGCGCGCGTGGCTGCCGGAGCAAGGTACTGCATCGGATGGCTGGCGTCCGGCCAGACCGCCGCCGCCACATAGCTGCCGCCCGCGCTGCTGTCGGCTTCGTCGCGCAGCAGCAGCAGGGCGCCGCGGGCCTGCGCCATCTGGGCACACAGGATGCTCAGCCAGCTGGCGTGGAACTCCGTGACGGTCGCGGGCGCCGTGAACTGGGCCCATGCCACCGATTCGGCCCGTGCCGGATCGCTCTGGACCAGCGAATGAATGGAGGCGGTGCTCGACATGGCTGGCCTGGATGGGCAGGGTCGGCGGTCACCGACCCCAACGCCCCGCGCTGGAGGCGGGGAAGGATGTCAGTCGGTCAGGCGGCGGCCTGCTGGGGTGCTTTTGCCGGTGGGGTCTCGTCTTCCTTGCCTCCGGCAATCACGGTCAGGCGCTCGCGCATGCCCGCGAAATTTCGGATGGACTCCAGGTGCAGGTAGATCAGCTCCAGCTCGTCGGTCTGCACCAGCTCGCTGAGCTTGTCGCCTGAGAGCGCTTTGAGCTTCTTGCGGTCCACCGCCATGAACCCCGTGAGCGCCAGTTTTTCCCCGCCAGGCAGATGGATGGACGCCTGCATGGCTTCAAACAGGTCCAAATCCTTGAGCTTCTGGCAGAAGGCCTGCGTGCGCTGAAACTGAGCCTGGTAGTTCTGCAGAAACTTCAGCACGTTGTCCACGTAAGGGGTGGCCTTGCCCGCTTCATCGAACAGTCGCTGTCCGCGGTCGTCCTGATTGCAGCCTTTGTAGCCCTCGTCGATGCACAGCGTGAGGGTTTTTCCCTGTTCGTCGCTGGAGAAGATGAACGGGTAGCGGCGGATGAAGGCCGGGATGTACTTTGCATCCCAGTTGCCGGCGGAATTCAGGTAGACGTTCTGGTTGCCGCGCATGCCCAGGATGACCACGGGCATGATGCCCTGGTCGTTGCCGGCAAAGACGATGGCGTATTCGCTGGCTGCCGGCGGAAACTCCACCGCCATGAGCGGAACGGAGTTCACCTTGGCGCTGAAAGCGTAGTCGCCTGAAGGCTCGACGGACCATTGGGCGTGACGCCGTGCCGACACAGGAAACGCGTTTTCATAGATCAGCATTTGTGTGCTCATGGGACCTCTTTCCTGGCATTTGGCGGTCGATCGATGCAGCCTCCATCGGGCTTGCCGTTCGGGTCATGCTATGACCGGGCAACATAGAAATGACCTAGAAATAACAAACGCTATTGCCCCCTGAATGGGCATGCAAACCCGGGGTGTCAAGGTTCTTCTCTGGGGAAGCCGCGTCGCAGGAGCCGTGTCCAGCGGACGCCCGTGGCGTGCGCTGTGAGTGAATTTCCAGCTTTCCCCTCCCATTTTTTGGCCACGACCGTGAAGGTCGCTGCTGTTGGTTCGCTCAGGCGGGTGGTGCCACCAGTGCAGGGGGCATGCATCCCTCATCCGTCAACGCGCGCACCAACCCGCGCAGCAACATGTTGTCGCTGAACCCGATGCTGTACTGCTGCGCATCCGGTTTCATGGGCTGTAGCCGACCGCCATCCACCAGCTTGCGGATCTGGTCGGTGCGCTGGTTGGCGTGGTGGTCGGGCATGGCGGCTTTCAGATCGCCTGAATGGTCTGTGCCTGCCTTCATGGTGGTGGTCAGCACCGCCTGTTCCTGCGGGGGGATCAGCTGGCGTTCGCGGTTCAGCGCCGGCAACAACCCCTTGGCTCCCCTAGCAAGGCATCGTCATCTCAAAACGAAGCTCAGAGGAGATTTCAAAGTACTCCGCCTTTCCGCCTGCGCGCAATACAGGTCGGGCCTCTGCCGTTTGATAGACGCCATCCACCAAGAAGGCCTTGCCAATATGAACGCCCACAACTTCGCCAAGCACCAGCCACCGGTTCACCAGAGCGCCCGTCGACGACCTCAGCTGAATCAGTTCACTGAGTCGACACTCAAAGGACACGGGACTGTCCGCGACCCGTTTGGCAGCGATCAATCGGCAATCGCTCTTTTGAATGCCTGCCAGCGAAAATTCATCGACCTCCGCCGGCACCGGCTGAGAAGTCAAATTCATGGCTTGCGCGAGATCACGCGACACCAGATTCCAGCTGAATTCGCCGGTATGCCGCACATTCTCGACGGTGTCCTTCCAGCCCTCACTTGAAAAACCAATGATCGGAGGATCGACGCTGTATGCGCTGAAAAAACTGTACGGCGCCAGATTGTCCACGCCGTCTCGCGATCGCGTCGCTATCCAGCCAATCATTCTTGGCCCCATGATGGCGTAGAACGGGTTGTGCGAAAGACCGTGTCCAAGACGCGGTTCGTAAAAATGCGAGTCGGAGTTCACAAATCACTTTCATCTAGGACCTGGAGGCGCCATCGGCCGTGCAAATGGTTCGTGTCAGCAGGTCACATGGGACAGGGGTAGGGGTTTGTCGGCTCAATGAGGCCGAATACCGTCCACGGAACGTTCAGACTCTTTCCAGCACCAGCGCGATGCCTTGCCCCACGCCGATGCACATGGTGCACAGCGCGTAACGCCCGCCCGTGGCGTGCAGGCGGTTGACCGCCGTGGTGGCCAGGCGGGCGCCGCTGGCGCCCAGCGGATGGCCCAGCGCAATGGCGCCACCCCAGGCGTTGACGCGCGGGTCGTCGTCCCGCAGGCCCAGCTGGCGCAGCACGGCCAGGCCTTGCGCTGCGAACGCTTCGTTGAGTTCGATCACGTCCAGCTGTTCGAGCGTGAGGCCGGTCAGGGCCAGCACCTTCTGCGTCGCCGGTGCCGGGCCCATGCCCATGATGCGCGGGGCCACGCCGGCCGTGGCCATGCCCACGATGCGGGCCTTGGGCGTCAGGCCGTTCTTCGCGGCGGTGGCTTCGTCGGCCAGCAGCAGCGCGCAGGCCCCATCGTTGACGCCGCTGGCGTTGCCGGCCGTCACCGTGCCGTCAGGCCTCACCACGCCCTTGAGCTTGGCCAGCGTTTCCAGGTTGGTCTCGCGCGGGTGTTCGTCGGTGTCGACGATCAGCGCGTCGCCCTTCTTCTGCGGAATGCTCACGGCGCAGATCTCGCGCGCCAGGTGACCCGCCTTGATCGCCGCCACGGCCTTCATCTGGCTGGCCAGGGCCATGCGGTCCTGCGCTTCGCGCTCGATCTTGAAATCGGTCGCCACGTTTTCTGCCGTCTCGGGCATGGAGTCCACGCCGTACTGCGCTTTCATCAGCTTGTTGACGAAGCGCCAGCCGATGGTGGTGTCGTAGACGGCGTTGTGGCGGCTGAAGGCGCTCTCGGCCTTGGGCATGACGAAGGGCGCGCGGCTCATGCTTTCCACACCACCGGCGATCATCAGACCCGCTTCACCGGCCTTGATGGCGCGCGCGGCCGTGCCCACCGCGTCCAGGCCCGAACCGCACAGGCGGTTGATGGTGGCACCCGGCACTTCCAGCGGCAAACCCGCGAGCAGGCTGCTCATGTGGGCCACGTTGCGGTTGTCTTCACCGGCCTGGTTCGCGCAGCCGAACAGCACGTCGGTCACCGCCGCCCAGTCCACCCCGGGGTTGCGCGCCATCAGGGCGCGCAGCGGGATGGCCCCCAGGTCGTCGGTGCGCACCGAACTGAGCGCGCCGCCGTAGCGGCCGAAAGGGGTGCGGATCGCGTCGCAAACAAAAGCTTGGTTCATGGTGTCGTCGGTTGTCAAAAGCTCCGTGCTGGATCGGAAGACCCATCAGCGATTGCAGTCAAGCCGGCACGAAGCTTCGCATCCAGTTGCGCCAGCGCCGAGGCGAGCAGCCGCACGCGCACCTGGCCCGGTTCGGGCAGCGGGGGCGGCCCGTACCGCAACACCGACGGTGGGCCGTGGCGGTCGTACCAGACGGCTGGCATTCGAATCCTTCAGGCGCTGGCAGGCAGCTGCAACGAGGTCCAGCGTTGCGCCAGGGCCTTCCCTTCGGCGTCGCTCAGGGCGGCGTCACGCAGCGAGGCCAGCGCGATGGCAGCGTCTTCCCGGCCCTGCAGCAGCCGTGCCGCCCGCATGAGGCGGTCAAAGCGGCTGCTGCCGCGTGCATGGGTGTCGCTGTAGCCCTTGACCAGGCGGCGGCAGCGCAAGACCTCGGCGGCGAGTGCCGCGTCCTGTGGCGCGAGGTCCAGCGCCAGGTCCAGCCACTGCTGCAGGTGTTGCATTTCCTCGGCGTGGCGCAGGCTGCCCCGGCGCCAGCGGCGCAGGCCGGCCACCAGGCGCAGCTGCATGTGGCCTCGCAGACTGAAGGCGCGGATGCGCCGGCCCTTGTCCAGGCGCGGCGCGAGCCAGGCGCTGAGCGCCGGACTGGCCTGCACCCAGCGGGCCAGGCCCAGTGGCAGAAGGCCCAATACCTCGGCCAGCCGGGGGTGGAAGAATTCCTCGGTGCCGACCACCTCGTCGGCGCCCGCACCAACCTCGCGGCGCACGCGCTCCCAGCGCTCGGGTCGGGTTTTGAGGTCTGCCACGCGGACCACGTCGTCGTAGCTCATGGCGACCGCGATCCAGTGCGCCGCTTCGGTCACCAGTGTGGTGTCGCCAAAGGCCACGAAGGTGGCCACACGGTCCAGGTACTCGGTGCCATAAGCCACGTCCTGATAGTCCAGCACGCGGGCCAGGCCTTCACCGAGGATGTTCCAGGCCGGTGCCGGGAAGCCGGAACGGATGCGTTCCAGCAGGGGTTGCACCGCCGGGGCTGCGGCCTTCTCGGGCAGGGGGCGGGCGGCGGTGGCCATGCCGGAGGCCACCGCTCGCGGCTGGGCCTGGGGCTGGCGTGCCAGCTCGGCGGCGGCGCGCAGCGCGGCCAGGCTGCCTTTGACGCCCACGCCGCTGCGCTCGACCACGGACTCGAAGTCCGCCTGCGCGAAAGGCAGGGCGCCGCTGCCGGCCAGGGCGCCGAACAGGCTGGCCGAGATCACGCTGCCATTGTTCACGGCCAGGGCTTGCATGTCGTCCAGCACCAGCTGGCGCGCGCTGTCACGCAGCAGCTGCGCCACCGGCTCGCTCTCGGCCAGGCCGTTGCCGGGGGTCGTCTTCTCCATCACGGAAAAGATCCGGTGGCTGCTGGCGATCAGCGTGGTGCGGTCGGGCGTGACCAGGCCGCGCTGAACGGCGCGCCCGGCTTCCATCAGCTCGGCGGCGATCAGCACGTCGACATCGCCAGGCACGGCCATCAGCGCCAGCACGGGCTGCGCATCGGGGCGGGGCCGGTCCTGCGGCGAGACCAGCTCGACGTAGTAAATGGTGGCGCCGGTGCGCTGAGCCACGCCCGCCACCGAGGTGGCCTGCGCGGTCCAGCCGGCGTGTTCGGCCATGCCGACGATCCAGTCGACCAGCACGCCGCCGCCCTGACCGCCCAGGGCCAGGATGGCGATGTTGATGGAACGGGCTTTGCTCAGGCTCATGACAGGGCTTCCAGGGAATACAGCGCGCGTGCGGCGCGCTCGGCGTGGGTGCGGCGGTGCCACCAGCCCAGCAGTCCACGACGCAGGCCGTGGAGCCAGCGGTCGCCACCGGCGGGGTTGTGAACCCGCTCGACCTTGTAGAACGAGGGGCAGAGCACGGCCGAATCGGCGACTTCGCCGCAGTGCCCGCAGGCCACGCAGGATTCGTCGACGTGAGCCACCGGGTCAGGCTTGAGCGCATCGCCACTGGGCGCCAGGGTCAGGCTGGGACAGCCCGAGACGCGCATGCAGGCGTGGTCGCCCGAGCAGACGGCTGCATCGACGCCGAAACGCTCCTTCACCACCCGCTCGCCGCCCTTGATGGCGGCGGCCACCAGCGGTTTTTCGCGGCGCTGGCGGTTGAGCATGCACTCGCTCTGCGCGATGATGACCTTCGGGCCTTGAACCGCGGTGGTCATCGCCTCGCTGAGGGCGGCGCGCATGGCCTTCACGTCGTATGTGCGGGGCAGCATACGCACCCATTCCACCCCCACGCCCCGCACCGCCTTCTCGATCGGGTGGTGGGTGCTCCGGTGGGCGTTGGTGGCACGCGAGGAGAGCAGGTCTTGCCCGCCCGTGGCGGCTGAGTAGTTGTTGTCAACGATCAGGAACACGTTGTCGTGCTTGTTGAACACCGCGTTGCCGATGCCTGTGGCCAGCCCGTTGTGCCAGAAGCCGCCGTCGCCCATCATGGCGATGGCCCGCTTCGACGCACCCAGCTGCGGGCCGGCGTTGAAGGCCGAGGCGCTGGATGCCCCCAAGCCGTAGCCCATGGTGGTGGCGCCCAGGTTGAACGGTGCCTGGCTTGAGAACAGGTGGCAGCCGATGTCGGACGAGATGTGATGCTGCCCATGTTCGCCCATGGCCAGGGTCAGCGCCGAGAAAATCGGCCGCTCGGGGCAGCCCACGCACAGGCCGGGTGGACGCGGCGGCAGCAGGATGTCCTGGCCGCTGGAGGCGATTGCCGGCGCGACAGGCGCCGGTGTGGTGGGCGCGGGGGCCGCCGCCACCATGGGCATGCCCAGCGATACCGGTTTGGCAAAGGCCGCCGGGTGGTGACGCTCCACGAAGCCCCGAATTCCCTTGCGCAGGGCCGCCACGGTGTAGTCGCCGCCCATGGGCAGCAGGTCCTTGCCGTGAATGGCGGTGTCCACGCTAGCGCGGCGCAGGATGGTGTTGAGGTGCTGCTCGTGGTAATCGGGTTGTCCTTCCTCCACCACCAGCACCGCCTTCTTGCCTTTGCAGAAGCGCAGCACCTCTTCCTCAACCAGCGGGTACGCCACGTTGAGCACGTACAGGGGCAGGCGCGTCTGGCCCCACAAGTCGCCAAGTTCAAGCAGCTGCAGCGCGCGCTGCACGTTGTTGGTGAGACCGCCCAGGGTGATGATGCCCAGGTGCTCAATGTCGCCATCGATGAACTCGTTGAGCTGGTGCTCCTGGATGAACTTCACGGCCGCCGGCCAGCGCTCCTCGATCTTTTCCTTTTCGTGCAGGAAGGAGGCGGGCGGCAACACGATACGGTTGACGTCGCGCACGGGTTGTTCCAGCGCGTCTTTCAGCGTGAACGTGGGGGGGCGGTTTTCGCGCGTGGTGAAGCTCCCGTGCAGGTGGCAGGAGCGGATGCGCAACTGCAGCATCACCGGCGTGCGACTCGCCTCCGACAGGGCAAAGCCGTCGTGCACCGCCTGGACGATGGACGGCAGGTGCGGCCGCGGGTCGAGCAGCCACATCTGCGATTTCATGGCGAAGCCGTGGGTCCGCTCCTGCATGATGCTGGAGCCCTCACCGTAGTCCTCGCCGACGATGATGAGCGAGCCCCCTGTGACGCCCCCCGAGGCCAGGTTGGCCAGCGCGTCCGAGGCCACGTTGGTGCCCACGGTGGACTTCCAGGTGACCGCCCCGCGCACGGGATAGTTGACCGAGGCCGAGAGTGCCGAGGCGGCTGCGGCCTCGCTGGCCGCGGGTTCGAAATAGACGCCCAGCTTTTCCAGGATGGGCTGGGCATCGGCCAGCACGTCCATCAGGTGTGAGATGGGCGAGCCTTGGTAGCCGGTGACGTAGCCCACGCCACATTCCAGCAGGGCCTTGGTCACCGCCAGGATGCCCTCACCGTGGAATTCGGTGCCGGCGGGCACCTCGAGCTGCTGCACCTCGGCGGCGAAGGAACGTTCTGCCATTGGGGGATCTCCTCAGTTCACCAGGGCGAGCACGCGCAGCGGGCTCCCGGAGCCGCTTTCGATCTTGAGCGGTGCGGCAATGATCACGGCGCCGGTGGGTGGCAATTGGTCCAGGTTCTTCAGACACTGCAGGCCATACCGGTTGGCGCCGTGCATCAGCGTGTGGCACGGATAGGCCACCGGCCAGGCATAGGACTGACCGGCATCGGTGTTGATGGTTTCCACGCCGAAGCCCAGCACCCCGCGTTCCCTGATCAGCCACTCCACCGCGGCCTGGGTGGGGCCGGGCGTGTGGGCGCCGTCTTCCCGCATGTTGACGAAGGCCGCCGGATCGTTGATGCGGTGGCTCCAGTCTGTGCGGAACAGCAGCCAGGCGCCAGCCGGGATGTTGCCGTGCCGTGCCTCCCAGGCCTGAAGGAACTCCACCGTCAGCAGCCAGTCCGGGTTGGACGCCACCTCGGCGCTGGCGTCCACGACCACGGCGGGGGCGATGAAACGGGCCGGGTCGATGGTGTCGACCGTGTTGTCGGCATGGTCCTTGCCGCTGATCCAGTGCACCGGTGCGTCGAAGTGGGTGCCGGTGTGCTCGCCGCAGGAGAAGTTGTTCCAGTACCAGCCCGGTCCGGCTTCGTCATAGTGGCTGATGCGCTCTTTCTTGAAGGCCCACACCTGGCCGAACTGGGGCGGCAGCTGCAGGGCAGGGAAGGACTCCGACAGGGTCTGGGTCAGATCAACCACGCGGAGCTTGCCGGTGGCGATGTCTTGTGCGAAGTCGGTCAATGAAGTGCTCATGCTCATCCTTTCATGGCGCGCGGGCCACATGACGCTTGATGGTGCCGGCGGTGCCCACCCGGCGCTATCCCGAAACGGCGCGCTGTTGTCCGTTTTCCGCCGGATTGGGCGCGCTCAGGTCGGCAGCCCGGCCAGAAAGCCGCCGATGGCGGCGGCGAATTCGCGCGGCAGCTGTTCGGGTAGCGGCACCATGCCGCCAGCGATGTCCATCCGCTGTGCGTGGGGGATGGCCTGGGCCAGCCGGGGCACGGCCGGGTAGGCGTGGGGATCGTCAGTGGCGCCGATCAGCAGGGTGGGGCAGCGCACCAGGCCGATGCGTGCCTCCATGTGGTAGCGGTTGACGGTGAGGTGGCCCTGCGCTGCACGGCCATCCGACAGCAGGGCATCGGCCACGAAACGCTGCAGCAGGCGCATGTCGCCCGCCGGGTAGAAGCCCTGGCGGCCTCGCCACAGCTCCAGCAGGTGCCCGCCATCGGCGTGCGGCTTCACGGCATCGACGACCGGGTGCTGGCCATGCCGTTCGCGGCGCTGCGCATCCACGTAAGGGCATGACGAGAGCACCAGTGCCCGCACCCGTTCGGGCGCCTGCGCTGCCATCTCCAGGGCGATCACGGCGCCCGTGTGGTGACCCACCACGGTGAAGCCGGGCAGGCCCAGCCCGTCCGCCAGCGCCAGGGCGGTTTCAGCCCAGCGTTCGATGCTGGGCTGGCCATCGGCAAACGGTGGGGAGTCGCCATAGCCGACGGTGTCCATGGCGATGCAGTCGGCCTGCGGGGCCAGCAGAGGAAGCACGTCCTCGAACTCGCGCCAGGAGCGCGGCGTCTGGTGCAAGAACAACACCGGCGTGCCCTGTCCGCAGCGGACCAGGTGCACCGGGCCATAGGGGGTGAGCAGGGTGTGGGAGCGTGGGATCGGCATGGCGGTTCTCCGGGAATTCTCCCGATGCTGCGGGTATCGACGGGGCGCATCTTCGCATCGAAACCCCGATTTGACGACCGCTGTTTCCATAGGGAAAACCATGAAAATGGAATTGTTTACTTTTAAAGTTGTTTGCGCCAGAATCCATCCGAAATCATGGACCAGGAGTTCGAAGCATGTCCGGTTTGCTCCATTTGCGCGTCGCCCACTGCGAATCTCTTCACCCGCTGATACGGCGTCTGGTGCTGCAGAGCCTCACGGGTGAGGCCTTGCCAGGTTTCACGGCTGGCGCACATGTGCGGGTGGGCGTGACACTGCCGGACGGCACACCGGACTGGCGCCACTACTCCCTGGTCAACACGCAGGCGCTGCCGGGTGCCACGCACGCGCCAACGCAATACGAAATCGCTATTCGCAGGGAAGACAAAGGCCGCGGCGGTTCGCGTTTCGTCCACACCTTGGCCTGCGGCGACGTGGTGCAGGTTGGCCTGCCGAAGAACGATTTCCCGCTGCTGCCGGGTGCCGCTCCGGTGCTGCTGGTGGCGGGTGGCATTGGCGTCACGCCGTTGTTGAGCATGGCGGCCGAACTGCGCGCGGCGGGTCGTCGCGTTCGCATGGTCTACGCCAGCCGCAGCCGTGAGCAGATGGCCTACCTCGAACCGCTGCAGGCCCTGTTGGGCGCTGATCTGCGGGTGCACAGTGACGAAGAGGCCGGTGGCCCGCTGGACACGGACGCACTGATCGATGGCTGCTTGAGCGACGAGGTGATCTACCTGTGCGGGCCCCAGCCCATGCTGGACGCGGTGCTGGCGGGTGCGAAAGCACGGGCCTGGCCCGCTGGTCGCGTCCAGTTCGAACTGTTTGCAGCCGCTGCACCGGTTGCAGGCGATCAGGCCTTTGAGGTGGTGCTCGCGCAAAGCGGCGTGACGTACCAGGTGGCCGCCGATCAGTCCATTCTCGGCTGCCTTCTGGCGCATGGCGTCGACCCGATACATGACTGCGACCGAGGCGAGTGCGGGGTATGCGCGGTGCCCGTCATCGACGGTGAAGTGGACCACCGCGACCACGTGCTCAGCGACGCCGAGAAAGCCACCCACAAGGTCATCCAGATCTGCGTCTCGCGGGCCCGCGGGCCGCGCCTGGTGCTGGATTTGTGAACCCTTTCGATGTCTGTTCTTTGACCACTGGAGGTTCCCACGATGATGTCCCGACTGCTTGCACGACTCCTGTGTGCCCTGGTGGCTCCAATGCCCCTGGCGGCCATGGCAACCGATCCCGGAAAACCGATCGAGTGGGTCGTGGGCTATGCCGCCGGGGGCGGCTCCGATGTCGTGGCCCGCATGCTGGCCGAGGCCATGAGCAAGTCGCTCAGCCACACCATCCTGGTGACCAACAAGCCCGGTGCGGGCTCCAACATTGCAGCCGATTACGTGGCCAAGGTCCGCGATGTCGACAACACCTTGTTCACGGCCGACTCCGCCGTACTCGGCGCCAACCCGTTTCTCTTCAGCAAGCTGAACTACACCGCCGAAAAAGACTTCACACCGGTCGGCATGGTTGCCCGCTTTCCGCTGGTGCTGGTGGTCAATCCCAAGGCGCCGCCCAAGAATTTCAAGGAGTTTCTGGCCTGGATCAAGAGCGACCCGCGGATGGCCACTTACGGCAGTCCGGGCACGGGCAGTCCCCACCACCTGGTGACCGAGTCCTTCGGCGCACGGATCGGCGTGCCGCTGACCCACGCCTCCTACCGTGGTGCCGCGCCGGCGATGAACGACGTGGCGGGCGGCCAGCTCCCCTTCATGTTTGTGGATACCTCCAGCGGTGGCGGCCTGATTGCGGCGGGCAAGGTGCGCCCCATCGGGGTGGCCAGCCTGCAGCGGCTCAAGACCATGCCCGACATTCCGACCCTGGCCGAGCAGGGCCTGGGCGGGTTTGAAGCCTATGCCTGGCAGGCCCTGGTCGTACCCTCGGGCGCCAGTGCCGCAACGGTGCAGACCTTGAACCGCCACCTCAACGATGCGCTGAACTCCACCGCGGTCAAGGCGCGGCTGCAGACACTGGGCATTGAGCCCATGGCCACCACCCCTGCCGAGGCTGTTCGCTACGCCCAAGTGGAACGCGAGCGATGGGGCCGCGTGATTCGCGAGGCCGGCATCAAGCTCGACTGAACGTCCACAGACAGGAGATCGCCATGAGCCGATACCACCACCACCCCGAAGCCGTGGCCGCCCTGGTGCGAGACACCGAGGTGCACAAAGACTGCTACATCGACCAGGAGGTTTTCGAACTGGAGATGTCCCACCTGTTCGCCAACACCTGGGTCTACGTCGGTCACGCCAGCCAGGTGCCCAAACCGGGCGACTTCTACACCACCACGGTGGGCGACCAGCCGGTGGTGATGGTGCGCCACACCGACCAGAGCATCCGGGTGCTCTACAACCGTTGCCCGCACAAGGGCGTGCAGGTCGCCCCCGAAGGCTGTGGCAACACCGGCAAGTTCTTCCGCTGCCCCTACCATGCCTGGAGCTTCCGTACGGACGGCAAGCTGTTGTCCATCCCGCTGAAAAAGGGTTACGACAACACCGGCCTGGAACACTGTGAAGCCGCGGCCGGCATGGTGGGTGTCGGGGCGGTGCACGTCTACCGCGAGTTCGTGTTCTGCCGCCTCAACCCCGAGGGCATCGATTTCGACATGTTCTTTGGTGACGCCCTGAGCACCTTGGACAACATGGTTGACCGCTCGCCCGAAGGCCGGCTGGAGGTGGCCGGCGGCGTCATGCGCTACCTGCACCAGTGCAACTGGAAGATGCTCGTGGACAACCAGACCGACACCTGCCACCCCATGGTGGCGCACGAGTCCTCGGCCGGCACCGCGGTTCGGGTGTGGGAAGAAGCCCCGCCTGACACGCCCAAACCCATGGCGGTGGAGCTGTTCGCGCCCTTCATGAGCTCCTACGAGTTTTTCGAGAACATGGGCATACGGGTGTGGGACAACGGTCACGGCCACACCGGCGTGAGCGATTCCATCCACGCCGACTACTCGGCCGTGCCCGGCTACCTTGAGCAGATGATCGGGGCCTACGGTGAGGAGCGCGCCCGCGCCATCCTCGGTGACGTGCGACACAACACCGTCTACTTCCCCAACATCATGGTCAAGGGGCCGATCCAGACCCTGCGGGTGTTCAAACCGATCTCGGCCAGTCAGACCCTGGTGGAGAGCTGGACCTTCCGACTGGTGGGCGCCCCCGACCTGCTTCTGGAGCGCACGCTCATGTACAACCGCCTGATCAATGCGCCCACCTCGGTGGTCGGGCACGATGACCTGGAGATGTACGAACGCGCCCAGGCCGGCCTGCATTCCCGCGGTTCGCAGTGGGTCAACCTGGCCCGTCTGTACGACCCGGCCGAGCATGGGCAGACCCATGCCGTCACCAACGGCACCAGCGAAGGGCAGATGCGCAGCCAGATGCGCGCATGGGTGCGCTTCATGACGGCCACCATGCAAGAGGAGGCCGCCTCATGAACACCCCCACCCAGCAGGATCTGATCGATTTCGTGGTCCAGGAGGCGGCGCTGCTTGACGAACTGCGGTTCGATGACTGGCTGCAGCTGTTCACCGACGACGGGTATTACTGGATGCCGCTGGCCCATGGCCAGACCGACCCTCGCCTGCACGCTTCGCTGATGTATGAGGACAAGCTGTTGTTGCAGGTACGCATCGCGCGGCTTCACGGCGCGCGCACCTTCTCGCAGCAGCCCTCCAGCCGTTGCCACCACTTGCTGCAGCAACCCATGGTCACCGCCCGCGACGACGCGGCCGGGGTCTGGACCTGCCGCACCGCCTTTCACTACATCGAGAGCCGGCGCGACGTCCAGACCCTCTACGCCGGCTGGACCACCCACACCCTGGTGGCGCAGGGCGGTGCGCTCCGCATGCGCCTCAAACGTGTGGACCTCGTGAATTGCGACGCCGCCTTTGGGAACATCCAGCTCTTCATGTGATCCGCTCGCCCAGGTTTGCGCTTTCCGGACACCGGCGGGCGGAAACCGGATTGCGAGCCGGCCGCCCCTTGCCAGACACTGCAAGCCTGCCCAATGCCACCCTTTTGCCCGCCATGGACCTGCTGACCGCCTTCACCCGAGACATCCCATCGCACGAGCGCACCGTGCCGCAGCTGTTGGTGCGCCAGGCCCGGCGTCACGGCCAGCGCACGCTGTTCGTCGCAGGCAACGCGCGCTGGAGTTTTGCAAAGGCGCTGGACCAGGCCCAGGCCTACGGCGCCCTGTTGCAGCGCACCGGCCTGCGCGCAGGCGACCGGGTGGCGCTGCTGTGCTCCAACCGCATCGAATTCCTCCAGGTCCTGTTGGGCTGTGCCTGGATCGGTGCCGTGGCCGTACCGATCAACACCGCCTCGCGCGGCGCCCAACTGCGCCACATCCTGAACAACTCTGGCGCCCGCCTGCTCGTCACCGAGGCCGAGGGCCTGCAGGTGGTGCAGGCGCTGGACCAGCAGGATGGCGAGCGGGTGCCGTTGCAAGACATCTGGGTGCTGGGGCAGGCAGAGGGCAGCACCACCGATCCGCGCTGCCAGGCCTACCCCGCCGACCCGGGGAGCGAACGCGTCGACGCTGCGCCCGTGCGCCCCGGTGACACCCTGGCCATTCTTTACACCTCAGGCACCACCGGCCTGTCCAAGGGCGTGTGCTGTCCGCACGGTCAGTTTTTCTGGTGGGGCGCCCACACCAGCACCCTGCTGGGACTGGTTGAGGGCGACGTGCTGTTGACCACGCTGCCCCTGTTCCACACCAATGCCATGAACGCGTTCTTCCAGGCCCTGATGATGGGCGCCACGCTGGTGGTGGAGAAGCGTTTTTCGGCCTCGGCCTTCTGGGCCTCGCTGGTGCACCACCAGGCCACCGTCACCTACGTGCTGGGCGCCATGGTGCCGATCCTGCTGTCCAAGGACCCCACGCCCGACGACAAGGCCCACCGGGTACGCATTGCACTGGCGCCGGGCGTGCCGCCCCAGTTTCATGCCGAGTTCACCCAGCGCTTTGGTCTGGCCTTGCTCGACGGCTACGGTTCAACCGAGAGCAACTTCGTCATCGGAGCCGACATCGCCGAACAGCGCCCCGGCACCATGGGCACTGTGCGCCCCGGCTTCGAGGCACGCGTGGTCGACGAAGACGACAACGAACTGCCTGCCGGCACGCCGGGCGAACTGCTGTTGCGCGCCAGCGAGCCCTATGCCTTTGCCACCGGCTATTTCGGCATGGCCGACAAGACGGTGGAGGCATGGCGCAATCTGTGGTTTCACACCGGCGACCGCGTGGTGTGCGATGCCGACGGGTACTTCACTTTCATGGACCGCCTGAAGGACGCCATCCGGCGCCGGGGCGAGAACATTTCGTCGTACGAGGTTGAGCAGGTGCTGCTGAGCCACCCGGCGGTGGAGGTGGCAGCGGTGTTCCCGGTGAAGAGCGAGATGGCCGAGGACGAGGTCATGACCGCGATCGTGTTGCGCGAGGGCGCCACGCTGGATGAGATCGAGCTGATGCGCTTCTGCGAGCCGCGTCTGTCCTACTTTGCGGTGCCGCGCTATGTTGAATTCCTGGCGCAGCTGCCCGCCACCGAAAACGGCAAGATCCAGAAGTTCAAGCTGCGCGAACGCGGCGTGACCCCGCAGACCTGGGACCGCGAGGCGGCCGGCTACAAACTCGCACGCTGATCCCACCCCCCCGGAGCCAAGACATGAACACCAAACGCGCGCTGCTGCTGATCCTGTGTGCCTGCCTGCCCCTGGCGAGCGTCGCCCAGGCCAGGTACCCGAGCAAACCCATCCGCATCATCGTGCCCTTTCCACCCGGCGGCGGTACCGACACCGTGGCACGTGCCGTGGCCGCACGCCTGACCGACAGCTGGAAGCAAGCTGTGGTGGTGGAGAACAAGCCCGGCGGCAACACCCTGATCGGTGCCGAGGCTGCCGCCAGAGCCGCGCCCGATGGTTACACCTTGTTCGTCGCCATCGACTCCACGCTGGCGATGAATCCCTCACTCTATGCCAAGCTGCCGTACGACCCGGTGGCCAGCTTTTCGCCCGTGACACTGGCCATTCACATGCCCATGGTCCTGGCGGTGAACCCCAGCGTGAAGGCACAGAACGTGAAAGAGCTGCTGGCCCTTGCCAAACAAGAAGGCGGCAAACTCGCTTACGCCCACGGTGCACTGCCGGCCCAGGTGGCCGGCGAAAGTTTCAAGGCCAGCAGCGGCGCTGACCTGCTGGCAGTGCCCTACAAAGGGGGCGCACCGGCCATGGTGGACACGATCGGCGGAACTGTGCCGGTCATCTTTGACGCCTTGGGCCCAGCCATGGCCCACATCAAGGGTAACAAGGTGCGCCCGCTGGCGGTGACCAGCGCGACGCGAAGCCCGCTGCTGCCAGATGTGCCGACGCTGGCCGAGGCCGGCGTGCCGGGTGTGGCTCTTGTCACCTGGATTGGGTTCCTTACGCCTGCGGGCGTGGACAAGGCCATCGTCACCAAGCTCAACCAGGAGATCGTTCGCATCCTGCAGCTGCGTGAGGTGCGTGATCAGCTCTCGGGGATGGGCATGACTGTGGTGGCTGGCACACCCGAGCAGTTCGCCCAGACCATCAAGGACGACACCGTCAAGTTCTCTCGAATCATCAAGAGCGCAGGCATCCGGATCGAGTGACTTCACGTATGGCGCATATCCACACACGCAAAGGCTACGAAGGGGTGGCGGTGGCGGTTCCCGTCACCGTGCCTTACGAGCGCTACTCCACCCGGGGCGCGCACTGGTTCCTGGGCCACGCACTGCACGCGCTGCTGCAGCAGTCGGGGCTGGAGAAGGCACAGATCGACGGTCTGACGGTCAGCAGTTTTTCGCTTGCACCCGACACGGCGGTGGGCGTGACCCAGCACCTGGGCCTGTCACCGCGCTGGCTCGACCACATTCCCACCGGCGGTGCTTCGGGTGTGATGGCGCTGCGCCGCGCCGCTCGTGCGGTGCAGTGTGGCGATGCCAGCATCGTGGCTTGCATTGCCGGCGACACCAATCACGTCGACTCTTTCCGCCAGACTTTGGGTGCCTTCAGTGATTTCGCCCGCGACGCCACCTATCCCTATGGTGCCGGCGGCCCGAACTCGATGTTCGCCTTCATCACGGCGCACTACATGCGCCAGTACGGCGCCACCCGTGCGGATTTCGGCCGCATCGCGGTGGACCAGCGCAGCAACGCCCTGAAGAACCCGAATGCGCTGTTCCAGAAACCGCTGTCGCTGGACGAGTACTTGAAAGCCAAGGCCATCTCCGACCCGATCCACCTGTTCGACTGCGTCATGCCGTGCGCAGGTGCCGAGGCTTTCCTGGTGATGAGCGAGGCCAGGGCGCGCGAACTCGGCCTGCCTCACGCGCTGCTGCGTGGCGCCATCGAACGCCATAACGCCTACGCCGATGACCCGGTCATGGTGCGTGGCGGCTGGCGCGTGGACCGCGAGGAGTTGTACGCCATGGCCGGCGCCGCGCCGGCCGACATCGACCTGGTCCAGACATACGACGACTATCCCGTGATCGTGATGATGCAGTTCGAGGACCTGGGTTTCTGCGGCAAAGGCGAAGGCCCGGCTTTTGTGCGCGAACACCGCCTGACCCATGACGGCGACTTTCCCAACAACACCGGCGGTGGCCAGCTGTCGGCGGGCCAGGCCGGCGCCGCCGGCGGCTTCCTGGGCCTGACCGAAACCCTGCGCCAGCTCACGGGCCAGGCCGGCGAACGGGCTGTGCCGGGGGCACGACTGGGCCTCGTCGGTGGCTTTGGCATGGTCACCTACGACCGCTGCCTGTGCACCGGTGCGGTCATTCTGGGAGCTTCTGCATGATCCGACACCTCGTGTTCTTCCTGCACACCCAGGCGGAGGCGCCATGAGCATCCCCATGCCGCGGCCCCCGCGCAAGAACCCCGTCCTGCGAACGCCGCAGATGAATCTGCCACCCAGCGCGCGGGGCCGCGTTGCCCTGGGCCTGGCGGCGGCCGCGGCCGAAGGCCGGCTGGAGCTGCAGGTGTGCGCCTGCTGCGGTGCGGTGCAGTACCCGCCGCGCGAGGCCTGCCACCGATGTGTATCGGACGATCTGCGCTGGACACCGCAGAGCGGTGCGGGTCAGCTGCTGGCCACCACCGTCCTGGACCACAGCAACGATCTGTACTTCCGTGAGCGCCTGCCCTGGCGTTTGGGTATGGTGCAGCTCGACGCCGGCCCCAGCGTGATGGTGCACCTGCACGGCGAGGTGGGCGACGCGCCCGCACGGGTGCGCGTGGGCGTCCGCCTTGACCGCGCCGGCCAGGCGGTGTTGATCGGATTCCCAGAGAAAGCGAGCGAGACCATGGAGCAGGACCCGATGTTGCGCGAGATGGGCAGCGATCCGCAGTACCGCAAGGTGCTGGTCACCGACGGCAAAAGTGCCGTGGGCCAGGCCGTGGTCAAGGCGCTGGTGAAGGCCGGTGCCGACCTCGTGTGGGTGGGGCACGCCGAGCCCTGGAAGAAGCTGCCCGGGCTGGCGGAGATCCAGGCGCTCCCACCCGTCACGCTGGTGCCGCTGGACGTGACCGATGAGCGCTCGGTCCGCGAACTGGCCGGCGAGATCGGCGGCAAGGTCGACATCGTGGTCAATACCGCCGAGTACCACCGCGCGTTCGGTCTCTCGGCGCGGCGCGGCACCGACGTGGCCAAGGCCGAGATGGAAGTCAACTACTTCGGCCTGCTGCGCCTGGCGCAGGCCTTCGGGCCGGCGCTCAAGGGCCGTTCGGCCGACGGTCCCGTCCACGCCACCGCATGGGTCAATCTGCTGTCGATCTTTGCGCTGAGCAACTTCCCGGCCCAGGGCACCTTCTCTGCGTCAAAGGCTGCGGCGCTGTCGCTGTCGCAGAACCTGCGCGCCGACATGCGTCCGGCCGGTATCCGGGTCATCAATGTCTTTCCCGGCCCGGTCGACGAGGAATGGAACCAAAACCTGCCGCCGCCGAAGGTGGCGCCAGCCGCGCTGGCCACCGCGATCGTGAAAGCGCTGCGTGACGGCGTGGAGGATGTGTACCCCGGCGACGTGTCACAGGAGTGGCTGCACCGCTGGCGCGACAACCCCAAGGTGCTGGAACGCGAACTGGCCGCAGGCGGCATGTGATGCCATGAGCCACCCCGTTGCAGGTGCCCTTTGCGGGGCCGCATCTTCCGTCCTCGCGGCGCGCACACCGTCCGGCCCTGTCCCCGCTGGAACCCTTTTCCCCCCTGGCGCCCAGTCGTGGGCGCAATGGAGTCGCTGACATGAACCCCTCGAATTCCGATGGCCTGCTCGGCAGCCTGGCCCTGGCCCTGCTGAGCGGTCGCATCCGCATCGTGGACCTGACACAGACGCTGAGTCCCGACTTTCCGGCCATTGCACTGCCCCCCGAAATGGGGCAGTGCCAGCCCTTCCGGATTGAGCAGATCTCGGCTTACGACGAGAGAGGGCCAGGGTGGTACTGGAACAATTTTTCCTGCGGTGAACACACCGGCACGCACTTCGATGCACCCATTCACTGGATTTCCGGGCGCGACCTGCCCAACAATTCGGTGGACACCATCCCGGCCCAGCGGTTCATGGCGCCGGCCTGTGTCATCGACTGCAGTGCCCAGAGCGCGGCCGACCCGGACTATCTGATGACCGTGGCAGACATTGAGGCCTTCGAAGCCGCCCACGGTCGCATCCCGGCGGGCGCCTGGGTGCTCATGCGCACCGACTGGTCGCGGCGATGGAGCGCACAGCGCGACGGTGAGGCTTATCAGAATTTCGACCAGACCGGCCAGCACACGCCCGGCCCGGGTACCGACGCGGTGCGCTTCCTGGTCGAGCAGCGCGACGTGCTGGGTTTCGGCTCCGAGGCGATTGGCACCGACGCCGGGCAGGGATATCACCTGCGACCGCCATACCCCTGCCACTCTCTCATGCATGGCGCCGGTAAGTACGGCCTGCAGTGCCTGACCAACCTGGATCAGCTGCCGCCTACGGGCGCGCTGGTGGTGGCCGCGCCGCTGAAGATCGAGAACGGCAGTGGCAGCCCTCTGCGGGTGTTGGCACTGGTGGACGAAGCGCGATGATGGCCGCCCGTCCCAACATGGTGGCCGCCGTCACCGGCGGCAGTGCCGGCATCGGCAAGGTGATCTGCGAACAGCTTCTGGAGCAGGGATACGAGGTGGTGTCGCTTTCGCGCCGCCGCGCCGAGATTCACCACCCCCGGTTGCACAGCATCGAGGTGGACCTGAGCGACCGCGCCGCCACCGCCGAGGCGGTACAAGCCATGGTCCGGCAGCACGAGGTAACCACCGTGGTGCACAACGCTGGTGTGATCCGCGCCGCGCTGTTGCCCGATGTGAAGCTCAGCGACCTCGACGCCCTGGTGGACTTGCACCTGGGCTGTGCCATCCAGCTGGTGCAGGCCACGTTGCCGGCCATGCGGGCGCGCCACTTCGGGCGCGTGGTCCTGCTGTCCTCGCGCGCCGCGCTGGGCCTGCAGACCCGCACCAGCTACTCGGCCACCAAAGCCGGCATGCTGGGCATGGCGCGCACCTGGGCGCTGGAGCTGGCGCCCGAGGGGATCACCGTCAACGTGGTGGCACCCGGGCCCATTCGCACCGACATGTTCTACGACGTGGTGGAGCAGGGCAGCGAACGCGAGAAGGCGCTGGCCGCCTCGGTGCCGGTGCGCCGCCTCGGCGAGTCGGCCGACGTGGCGCGTGCGGTGTCCTTCTTTGCCCAGCCAGCCAATGGCTTTGTCACCGGGCAGGTGCTCTACGTGTGCGGTGGCACCAGCGTGGGCAGCCTGGCCTTGTAGCGAAAGGTTTGCAGGTCAGCCCGGCCCGCGGTGCAGTTCGATGATGCGCCGCAAAGTCACCTTGAGGTTCTCGGCGCGTTTGAGGCCGAAGGGCTGCAGCACGCGGCGTTCATGGTCTTTGGCCTGGGCCATCAGGTCGGCCACGATCGTGCGACCCAGTGGTGTGATGCGCACCATGGTGATGCGCCTGTCGCTGTAGTGCGCGTACCTCTGCACGTAGTCCTTGCTCTCCATCCGGTCCAGCAGGCGGGTGACTGTGGGTTGCTTGCTCACCGTGATGTCGGCCAGACCCCCGATGCTCAGGCCCGGTTTGCTGGCCAATGTGGCCAGGATGCGCCACTCCGTCACCGAGAGCCCGGAGGCCTGCACCACTTCGTGGAATTCGCCGGAAATGAGCTCGCTGGCCTGTGCCAGCAGGGCGGGAAGGTAGTCGTCCACAAACGGCAGGGGCTCGTGCACGTCGAGCAGATGATCGGACATGTGGCGATCATAGCCCGCCCCGGGGTCGGTTTTGGGATGTGGAACGGGTCTTGCTGGGTGCTTGAGAATGGTCTTTGAGGACCTGGGAATACCCTCATGATAGTTTAACCCTAAACAAGTTAGCATCCGTCCAACTCCCCGGATCGGCTCCCCGCGCCGGGCATCTGTGCCACCGCCCACTGCCTTTGACGCCATGCCCATGAGCCGCGAAACCCACCTCCTGGATCGCTTTCCTCTGTTCCGCTCGCACTCCACCGACGAGGCCAGCGCGATGATGAGCAGCGTGTTCTCGCCGCACCGCCTGTTCAAGTGCGGTCCTTCCCACGAACTGTCGCTGAGGCACAACCGCGTCGGCCTGAGCCAGATCGGCCTGAACGTGCTCACCTACGGCGCGGAGGTTGATATCGACCCCGGCGAGCGCGGCGATTTTTATATGTTCCTGCTGCCGCTGCGGGGTCTGGCGGTCACCGAGTGCGCGGGCCGCAGCGCGGTGCTCGACCCGGGCACCATGGGGGTGCTGCACCCGCGCCAGCGCACCAGCATGCACTGGGCAAGCGATTGCGAAATGGTGCTGCTCGAAGTGCCGCGTCCCATGCTGGAGGATGTGGTGGGGGTGACGCCGACCACTCGCGACGGCGACCCCACCCTGGCCCTGGCGCGCGCCACCCCCTCGGTGGGCGCGTGGTGGCAGTCGGTGCTGGACATGACCAACAGCCTGCACCAGTTTGGCGACCAGTGGCTGGCTCAACCGCAGATGCAACAGGCCATGGAGGGTTTCCTGGTGGCCGGCCTGGGCATGCTGTTCAACGACCATGACGCGCAGATGCCGCTCGCGCAGCCCATGTCGGCCAACAGCCAGCGGGCCTTGCAGCGCGCCATGGATTTCATCCAGGCTCACGCCAGCGATCGCCTGACAGTGGCCGACATCGCCAGCGCAGCCTGTGTCAGTCCACGCACGCTGGAGGCCGCGTTCCGACGTCGCTTCGACCAGTCGCCGCTGACCTATGTGCGCGGTGTCCAGCTGGACCGTGTGCACGAAGGCCTGCGTCTGGCGCGGTCCGACCGTCGCGGTGTGCACGTGACCGACATCGCCATGGAAAGCGGCTTCACCCACATGGGCCGCTTCGCCGGCTATTACAAGAAGCGCTTCGGCTGCACCCCGACCCAGACGCTCAAGGGCGCCTGATCATTCGCCGGTCCGGTCAGGGAAACAGCTGGATCATGGGCAGACGGCTGTGGGCGTTGACCAGGTTGACCCGCTTGAGAACGATGCGCAGTCCCTCTGGGGTTTCGCGCAGCCGGTGCACGCAATGGCCATGCAGCACCACCAGCTCTTCGCCCCGGCTTTCGGCGTAGCTGAACGGGGTGTGCAGTGTGTGCAGTCCGCCCTCAGACGACAGCAGGCGGGGTGGCTGCAGCACATGCTGGCACTGGCTGAGCACTTGCTGTGAATGGGCGCGACCGCTGCGCAGCCGGGCGACTCGCAAGCGCAGCAGCAAGGGGCTTTCGTCTGCGATGGCGTTGTGGCGCTCATCCTCGGTCTGCGCGCGCCCCTTGAGCGGCACCCAGTAGCGCCCGTCATCTGCGAACAGCGTCAGCCAGCGTTCGAATTCGGCTTCGTCCAGCAGGCGGGCTTCGTCAAAGATGAAGTCTTGCAGATGGGCCAGCATGGTGCACCTCAGGCGATCCGGCGGGTCATGTGCTGCGCCCAGGCCCGGTATTGGTTGCGGATCAGGAGTTCGCTGCTGCCGTTGGTGTCCATGGGCAACTGGTCGAGCTCGGCGGGTTGGAAGTCGCGGTGCAGGCTGACCCAGTCGTTGGGTCCCGACCGCAGGCCTTGCTGCTGCTGCTCGAACAGGTGGATGTCGTCGTGCGCGACGATGGACATGGGCGAGAACACCAGTCGGCTGTAGTTCAGTGCCCGGTCCAGCAGCAGGTCGGGCCCGCCCACGGTGCGGAAGTTCCAGGCCTCGATGACCGTGCGGTCCACCGCCACCGGGCGAATCACGCGGATCGTCTGTGGCGAACCCTTGACCGCCAGGCTGGGGTAGAGCACCACGTTCTGTGGCGAGTGGTCGAGGATTTCGCGGGCGCGCGCCTCGCCGTGTGCGGCGGCCAGTGCCTGTACGTAGTCGCCGAGCTCGCCATAGCCCGAGTGCACGCTGGCGCGCGTGCCCGAGATGCTGTGGCCGTTGGGCAGCACCCGTCCGCCCATGCCCTCGAAAAAGGCGTAGGGCTGGCCGAAGGGCAAGATCTGTTCGATCGCCAGCGGCCGAGGCACCGCCGGGTCCGTCTCGGTCCACTGCGACTGCGCCGCCCGTACCGCCGACTCGTGGGTGCTCACCGGGTGCACCGTGTCGTTGATGTTTTCCAGGTAGAACTTCCAGTTGCAATGAATGGTGTTGCGCAAAACGCCGCCCTCAAGCACCAGCTCGCCCACAGGCGAGCGATCCACCATCTGGTCCAGCGCCGCCAGCACCTCACCGAAGTAGTCCTCAAAGTCCGGCCCCTCGGGGTTGACCCGCACGAAGATGAAGCCCCGGTACACCCGCAGCCCGCTGACCGGTGCCAGCCCCTGACCATTGGATGACTCGCACATGCCCGTGCTTTCGTAGCCACTGCGCAGCGGGTAGGCCGCCAGCGCACCGTCCAGGCGGTAGCTCCAGGCGTGGTAGGGGCAGCGCAGGAACCGCGCGCCCAACTGACCCGCCTCCGCGGTGTACAGCCGCACGCCCTTGTGGGCGCAGCGGTTGTGCAGCGCACGCACCTCGCCGTCGTTGTCCCGTAGCAGCAGCAGCGACTGGCCGGCGATGTCCACCGTGAAGTAGTCCAGAGGCTGCGGGATCTGGCTGGTGTGGCCGGCGTACTGCCACGTGTTGCCGAAGAATTCGCGCTGCTCCAACGCAAATAGCTCCGGGCTCAGGTAGAGGTCTTTGTGCACCTGGTTCGTGCGGACCAGGTCTCGGATGGACGAAACGGAAAAAGCGGTGTTCATGGCTGGACTCCAGTGGCCGTGGCAAGGCTCGTTGGCTTGAGACAGCGCAAAGCCGGGGGAGGGCCCCGGACCGGCTTTGCCGGACGGCTGCCGCCGCCCCCTGGGGCGAGACGCGCCGCTGGGCGCGGCGCGGGCGTGCCTTACTTCGGTGCCATCTTGTTGCGCAGGGACTGGCCGTGAGTGGGGCTGGTGCGCACGATGCCATCCCAAGCCGCTTCTGAGGCGGTCTTGAGCAAGAGGGCGGACTGCGTGGGGTCAAGCTTGATCACCTGAATGCCGGCGGCCTCTTGCTTCTTCAGCTCGGCGGGCACGTCTCGGGCGGCGTCCTCGGCGTTCAGGCTTTCCAGCCAGGTGCCCTGCTTCTCCAGGAAGGTGCGCTGCGCTGGCGTGAGCTTCTTCCAGCTGTTGGCGCTGAAGACCACGCCCAGCTCGATGGTGTAGAAGCCTGGGTCGACGCGGTACTTGGTCTTCTCTTGCCAGCCGAGGTCGAAGATGCCCAGCAGCGGCCAGCCGTAGCCGTCGACCACGCCGCGCTCCAGCGATGTGTAGACATCACCGGGCGGGATGGTGCTCACCGTGGCGCCCAGCTTCTGGAAGAAGTCGCGGTAGATCGGCGCGATGCGCAGCTTCAGACCGTTGAGGTCGGCCTTGTCGATTTTCTTGTTGGTGTAGATGTGATAGGGGATGTTCTCGCCGGTGCGCGCGAAGTAGTACAGGCCCTTGTCCATGTACGCCTTGTTGAGCAAATCCAAGCCGCCGTTTTTGCGCAATTCGGCCATGCTCATCTGGGTGTAGTTCAGGGCCAGACCTTCGGGCACCAGGCTTGCCGTGAACGAGGCGGAGGTGTTGGCCAGATCCACCACGCCGTTGCGCAGGGCGGCACCTTGGTCAAAAGTGGGGATGGCCTTGGGGCCGCCCACATACGTGATCTGCACCACGCCCTTGCCCTCATCGTTGACCTTCTTGATGAAGCGTTCGAAGTTCTTGGCGAAGTAGGTGCCCTCCTGGAAGGCGTTCACGGCCTTGAGCGTGACCTCCTGGGCTGAGGCGGGGGCCGTGATGGCCAGGCCCAGTGTCATGGCAACCGCTGTGTACAGGCTGCAACGGGTAAGACGAGCAATCATGGAAGGCACTCCTTGGGAGGGGTTGGGGTAAGGGTGTCGCCGCTTCAGCGGGACATGGCGGCGGGAAGCCAGGTGGCGATGGAGGGAAACAGGAACACCAGCAGCAGCACCAGCGTGCCAAAGCCGACGTAGGGCAGCACGGCGCGGTAAATGTCCAGCGTGGTGATCGAACTCGGTGCCACGCTGCGCATGGTGAACAGCAGGGTGCCAAAGGGCGGCGTGAGCAGACCCAGCTGCATGCAGATCATGTACAGAATGCCAAACCAGATCGGGTCGATGCCGTACTGCTGCACGATGGGCATGAAGAAGGGCAGGGTGATCAGCATGATGGCCACCTGGTCGAGGAAGCAGCCCAGCACCAGCAGGATGAGCATCATCACCACCACCACGGTGGCGGCGCTGTAGCCTTGGCCCTGGATGAGGTCGACCATGCCGTTGGTTGCGCCGGTGAAAACCAGGATCTGCGAGAAGGTCGTGGCGCCGAAGATGATGAACAGGATCATCCCGGAGACGGCGGCCGTGCCCATGAGGGCCTGCGTCAGGTTCTGCAGCGTGAGCGAGCGGTAGAACACGCACACCACCACGGTGGCCAGTGCGCCGATGGCCGCTGATTCGGTTGGTGTGGCCCAGCCTCGCGTCATGGCAATGACGACCACCAGGAAGATGCCCAGCAGCGGTGTGACGTACAACACCACCGGGCGCCAGCGCTGCCAGCCGCGCAGCTGCTTGGTTTCAAAGGACGGGGCCATCTCCGGATGGCGCCAGGCCTTGAAGATGATGTAGCCGACGAACAGAAACGACAGCATGATGCCGGGCACCACGCCGCCCAGCAGCAGCCCGCTCACCGAAATACTGGCCAGGCTGCCGAACAGCACGGTGATGGCGGAGGGCGGAATCAGGGCATCAACGCCGCCGATTGCCATGATCGGGCCGACACCCATGTGGGGGTGGTAGCCACGCGCCAGCATCTGGGGCAGCAGCACGCTGCCCAGCAGGGCGGTGGTGGCCACGGTGGAGCCAGAAATGGCCGAGAACACTGTGCCCGCGACCACCGCGATCACGGCCAGACGGCCAGGCACCCGCGAGATCAACCCGTCAAATGCATCGATGGCCTTCATCGCCACGCCGGTGTGCAGCAGCAACTCGCCCATCAGCAGAAAGAAAGGAATGGGCGTAAGTGAGAAATTGGTGATGGCGCTCAGGCCCGAGCGTGCGAGCTGCGGCAGGCCGTCCAGTCCGCCGAGGTAGAAGAAGCCTCCGACGATGTTGATCGAGATGAAGGCAAACGCCACCGGGATGCCGCTGAGCAGCAGCAGGCTCAGGGCGCCAAAGATCATCAGGGTGAGTTGCCACCAGGCCATGTGATGTGTTTCCGTGTCGCGGTCAGTCGGCGCCGGCCAGCGCGCTGCGCAGGCACTCCAGGGCGATCAGGAGGAACATGGGCGGCACCGCAGCCATCAGCCACCACTCGGGGAACACCAGGCTTTTCATCACCAGGGCACCCGATTGGTAGGTGTCGATGGCCATCAGGGTTGAGGCGTAGACGAGCACCCCGGTCATCACGGTGGCCAGCCACATGGTGATCCGGTAGAGCGTGTTGCGCTGGCCCGATGCAATGCGCTCGACCAGCAGATCCAGTTTGACGTGGCCCTTCTGCGCCACCAGCCAGGGTGCCACCAGCAGCGTGGCCAGCGGCAGCGAGTACTCGATCACGTCCGATGCCCAGCCCAGCCCCCGCCAGCCCAGGTTGCGGAACAGGACCTCGGCGGTGATCAGCAGGATGTCCGCCGCCAGCACCATGCCAGCAAACATGGCCAGGGCCTTCAGGAATGCAAACCAGTTTGTCTTGAACATGTGGTCACAAAAAACAGAAAGGTGTGTCGCTATCTACGGGACCTGATCATGGCGCTGCGCCGGGCGTGGGGCTATCCGCTTTCCGTGCGGCCTGTATCCTTTTTTCGACAATCGGGCCCATTCCGGGGCGCCCCCGGGCCGGGGCACCGCTCGGGACGGCTCAGTCGGGCACCAGAGCCGTGACTTCGATCTCGACCTTGGCGCGGTCTTCCATCAGGGCCATCACCTGAACCGCCGTCATGGCGGCATTGAAGCTGCCGATCAGTTCGCGGAAGGCCCGGCCGATCTCGGGATACGCCGCCACATATTCGCGTTTGTCGGTGACGTACCAGGTCATGCGCACGATGTGCTCGGGCCTGGCGCCACCGGCTTCCAGCACCGCTACCACGTTCTGCAGCGCCTGGTGGACCTGGCCAGCCAGGTCGTCGGTGTGAAACACGCACTGCGCATCCCAGCCCACCATGCCGGCCACGAAGACCATGCGGCCGCGTGCGGTGACGCCGTTGGCATAGCCCCGTGGGCGGGGCCAGCCGGCAGGAAGCAAGACTTGCATGGAGATCTCCTGTCATCGTCGGTTATTGAACGGAGGTGTCGAGTGCGGCGCGGACATCGGCCGGTATCTCGATGGCGGCGTGTGTGTCCAGGTTCGTGAACACCAGCACCTGTCGGGACGACACGCGCAGCTCCCGGTCGGCCCGGCAGTCCAGGTGCAGCGTGATCGACCGGGTGCCCACCCGCTCGACAGCAAGACCGAACTGGACGTCGTCCCCCATGCGGCTGACGGCGCAGAAATCACACTCCAGCCGCACGATGGGCAGGCCGATGCGCCGGCTGCTCAGCAGCCCGGCGTACGACACCCCGAGGTGCTCGGTGAACCAGTCCTCGACCAGGCCGTTGAACAGCACCAGGTACTGGGGGTAGAACACGATGCCCGCGGGATCGCAGTGGGAAAACCGGATGCGCCGCTCGCGCACGAACCGAGGACGCGGCACCGGTGTGGACGAGGAAGAGGAGGGCTCGACGGGATGACTCATGGGGGTGCTTCGTGTGTGACCGGCCTGCTCACATGACTTCGCCGCCGGCCACCGAGATCGACTGACCGGTGACCGCCGACGCGCCATCACCGCACAGCCAGGCAACCGCATCGGCCACCTGTTCGGGCTGCACCAGCTGGCATTGTGGGTTGGACTTCACGAACTCGGCGCGCGCTGCTTCGGCGCTGCGTCCGGTCTTGGCCATCACGCGGGCTATGCTTTCGTGCACGATGTCGGTCTCGGTGTAACCGGGACATACCGCGTTGACGGTGACGCCTTTTCGGGCCATCTCCAGCGCCAGCGACTTGGTAAGGCCGATCACGCCGTGCTTGGCCGCGCAATAGGCCGACACGTAGGCGTAACCGACCTGGCCTGCCGTGCTGGCCACGTTGACGACCCGGCCCCACCCACGCGCCACCATGCCCGGCAGCACCGCCTGGGTGCAGACCACCGTGCCGGTAAGGTTGACGCTCAGCATCTGGTTCCACAGCGCCAGGTCCATCTTGAGGAAAGGCGCGGTCTGCGCCTGGCCGGCGTTGTTGACCAGCACGTCGACCGGACCGAATCGGGCCTCGGCCCGGGCCACGGCTTCGGCCACCTGAGCGGGGTCGGCCACGTCGGCGCGCGCGGCAAACAGATGCTCGGGGTCGGTGTCGGCCAAGGCCTGCACCACCTCCAACCGGCGGCCCAGCACGGTGACGTTCAGGCCACGCGTCACCAGCTCACGGGCCACGGCAGCACCGATGCCCTGACCGCCGCCGGTCACCAGCGCATGGCGGGCGGTCGTGCTCATTTGGCCCCCACGGACGCCATGGCCTTCTCGCGGGCGAAGATCGACTCCATCTGCCCTTTGGCCGAGCGGTACTGCCTGGGCCAGGGTTGCATCGTGTAGCCGATCTTGGCGGCTTCTGTCAGGGTCCAGGCCGGATTGGCCAGGTGCGGGCGGGCCACCGCGCAGAGGTCGGCGCGGCCTGCGGCCAGGATGGAGTTGGCGTGATCGGCCTCGCTGATGGCCCCTACGGCGATGGTGGGGATGCCCGCTTCCTGGCGGATGCGGTCGGCAAACGGCGTCTGGAACATGCGACCGTAGACGGGCTTTTCCTTCTTGCTGACTTGGCCCGAGGAACAGTCGATCATGTCGGCGCCGGCCGCCTTGAATGCCTTGGCAACGTCCACGGCGTCGTCGGGCGTGATCCCGCCTTCGACCCAGTCGTGCGCCGAAATGCGCACCGATATGGGCTTGTCTGCCGGCCAAGCGGCGCGCACCGCCTTGAAGACTTCCAGCGGATAGCGCAGCCGGTTGTCGAGGCTGCCGCCGTATTCGTCGTCGCGGTGGTTGGTCAGCGGCGAGATGAAGCTCGACAGTAGGTAGCCGTGGGCGCAGTGCAGTTCCAGCCAGTCGGCGCCGGCTTGATGCGCGGCGCGGGTCGAGGCGACGAACTGGGCCAGCACGGTTTCCATGTCGGCGCGGGTCATGGCACGCGAGAGCTGGCCAACGCCTTCGAGGTATTGCTGGGGTGACGCCGACAGGATGGGCCAGTTGCCGTCAGGCAGCGGCTGGTCGATGCCATCCCAGGCCAGGCGGGTGGACGCCTTGGCGCCGGCGTGGCCGATCTGAATGGCGAACTTGGCGTCCGTGTGGGTGTGTATCCAGTCTGCAATGCGCTTGAAGACCTGCGTGTGCTCCGGTCGGTACAGGCCGGGGCAGCCAGGGGTGATGCGGCCTTCGGCACTGACGCAGCTCATCTCGGCAAACACCAGGCCGGCGCCCCCCATGGCGCGTGCGCCCAAGTGCACCAAGTGGTAGTCACCCGCCAGGCCGTCCTCTGCCGAGTATTGGGCCATGGGAGAGACCACGATCCGGTTCTTGAGCGTGACGCCGCGCACGGTGTAGGGTGTGAACATGGGCGGTACGGGAGCGGCGCTGTCGACGCCAGCCTGCTGGGCGAACCATTTTTCGTAACCGTCAAGCCAGGCCTTGTCGCGCAGGCGCAGGTTCTCGTGGCTGATGCGTTGGCTGCGCGTGAGCATGGAATACATGAACTGCTCGGGCGGCAGCTGGTCGCAGTAGCGTTCGCCGCACACCTCGAACCACTCCATGGCGTTCCAGGCGGCGTTCTGCAAGCGCAGCGTCTCCACGCGGCGCAGTTCCTGATAGGAGCCCAGCACCTCACCAATCTTGTCGGGACTGTCGCCCAGGCGCTTGAACTGCCTGGTGAGTTCGATCGCGTCCTCGATCGCCAGCTTGGTGCCCGAGCCGATGGCAAAGTGGGCGGTGTGCACCGCGTCGCCCATGAGCACAACATGGCTGCCGTGCGCATTCTTGAGCCACCACTGTTCGCACACCACGCGCTGAAAGTTCAGCCAGGCCGAGCCGCGCAGGTGGCGAGCGTTGGTCATCAGCGGGTGGCCCTGCAGCGTGTCTTTGAACAGGTTTTCGCAAAAGGCGATCGATTGCTCCTGATCTGCCTCGGCCAAGCCGTGGGCCTGCCAGACGTGTTCGGGGCATTCGACGATGAAGGTCGTGGTGTTCTCGTCGAACTTGTAGATGTGCGCCTGGAACCAGCCGTGTTCGGTACGCTGGAAATCGAAGGTGAAGGCGTCATACAGCCGGTTTGTGCCCAGCCAGATGTAGCGGTTGGGGCGGGTGACGATGTCGGGCTTGAAGGTGTCGGCGTAGCGCGTGCGGATCTGCGAATTGATGCCGTCGCTGGCAATGATCAGGTCGGCGTCGGCATAGGCCAGGTCGGAATCGGCGTTGGTTTCGAACACCAGCTTGACGCCCAGTTCCTCACAGCGCGCTTGCAGGATGTTCAGCAGCTTTTTGCGCCCGATGCCCACGAAACCGTGCCCACCTGAGCGGATCGATCGGCCCTTGAACAGCAGCTCGATGTCGTCCCAGTGGTTGAAGGCCTGCTCGATCTCGGTGGCCGTGGCCGGGTCCCACTCGCGCATGTTGTCCATGGTGGCATCAGAAAACACGACGCCCCAGCCGAAAGTGTCGTAAGCCTTGTTGCGCTCGACCACCGTGATGTCGTGGCGCTGGTCGAGCTGCTTCATCAGCAGGCCGAAATAAAGACCTGCGGGTCCACCACCGATACAGACGATTTTCACGATACATCTTCCTTTTGATTCATGTTTAAGTTATTTAAACTTAAACAAAATATGAAAACTGACGCCACAAAACATGCGACATGGAATGTTTCAGCCGGGTTGACAGCCCGGATGGGCGCCAGTCTGGCAGCGTGCCGTGTGCCACGCTATCCCAAAACAGCGAGAACCTGTCCGCTTTTCGCCAACCCGAGCGGTGGCCGGCAACAGAGGGGGGATCAGCTCAGGCACTTGACCACATGCGTGCCGAACGCACCGACCAACCGCGGTCCCGGGAGGGTGGACGAGCCGATGTGTCAGAGCTTCTGAACCGGTGTTTCGTGGTCGCGGGTTCCGGGCAAGGGCCGCCACAGGAGAAGCTGGTCCAGGCCGCACCCGCCTGCAAACCGATCGCCACCCGCCAGGTGGATGTTCAGCTGGGCAAGATCGGAGGGGGAGATCACCGTGCGCCCCCCCATGGAGCGACAGAGGTTGGGCATTTGCGCGAACATGTGGTCAACCATTTGGTCGGCATACGCATCACAGGCTGCCATCTGCATCGTCAATCGGATCAAGGTGCCTGGTGTGGCATCGCTTGCGTTGCTATTCGGACGATACGAAGTGGTCAAGCGCTTGCTGGGCGTGAACGCATCTGCTGGAGAAATGCCTGGCCTCGCACCGCTGTGGCGGTGGTCGCACTCTCGGCTCGCTGGCTTCACTTGCGGCGATTGACAAGTGACCGTCGGAAGCTTGAAGACTCCGCAATCTGGTGAACCGCAGCTACGCCGTTTGGTGGAGTCCACCCATCGTCGATGGGGTGGGGGATCACCTTTTGGTCGCTGGTGTGTTGTGTCCCGGACGCATGCATGAGTCCGGAAAAAATTCGGACACGTGTCGGACACAGTGGACCCAGAAAACAAAAAAGCCAGCAGGCGCTAACCTGCTGGCTTTTGATTGACTTGGCTCCCCGACCTGGACTCGAACCAGGGACCTGCGGATTAACAGTCAGTATAAACCAGATTTTCTGGGACGCTATGGGACGTCCTGGGACGAAATAAAAACCTTCTAAATCAATGGGTTACAAGAATTTGTTGTTTCATGAGGTCCCGCTCGGTAGCATCTGATCTCAGGATTTTTCGGACACCAGTCGGACACGGAACACGCAAATGCCGCTCCTCACTGTCAGAGCGATTGAAACCCACAAAGCCAAAGCGAAGCCCTACAAGCTCACGCTCGACCGGGGCTTGCAGCTGCGCATCGCGCCAGACGGTGTTCGCACCTTGCTGGTCCGCTACTCCGTCAAAGGGTCTGATGTAGAGCGCCAATATCGATTGCCACAGGAGTATGGGGAAGGTCCGGGCCAAATGAAGCTGGCCACGGCCTGTGCAGAGGCCGCTCGCATCCGGGCGCTTGCGCGGGACGGGGTGGACTGGCCAGCCCAAGAGGAGGCACGGTTGCGGGCCGAAGCAGCTGAGCGAGAACAAATGGACCGGCAGGAGGGCATGACAGTCGCCAAGGCACTCCGCGAGTACGTCGACAAGAAGCGGCGGGCAAAGGACGGTCTGCCATTGAAGGCCCGCACAAAGGCTGACTACCTGGCCATGGTCGAACCCGGGGAAACAACCAAGACGGGGAAGAAACTGGCAGACGGGTTGCTGTTTCAGCTCGCCGACAAGCTGTTGTTGAAGCTCACTTCCGATGACATTCGGGATCAGTATTCGTCGCTGCTCAAGCGTTCAAAACGGCAAGCCGACTATGCGATGCAGGTGCTGCGTGCGGTGATGCGATGGCACGGGGTTGTGGTGCCGGGCAATCCGCTAGGGCGTGATACAGCTGGGCGCGATCGGATCGTGCTCGCGCCTGCGAAAGGGAATCCAGCTCCCATCCCACCGGAACGACTGGGTGCCTGGTGGCGTGCAAGTGGCAAAGCCCCCTCACAAGTCGCGGCCGACTACTACCGTTTCCAGTTGCTGACCGGGTGTCGCGGAGGAGAGATTCATGGCGACAAGCGATACAACTACCCGCCAATCAGGGGCGGCGACGTGGACTGTGATGTCGGGAAAGTTGTTCTGCGGGACACAAAGAACCGTAGCGACCACAAGCTGCTCCTGGCCCGACAGGCGCTGGAAATCGCAGCCAAGCACTGCGCTGGCCGGAAACCTGACGAAGTGTTATTCCCGATTACCGATGCACGAAAAACGCTGAAGTGGATCAATGCGAAGGCAAAGACCCATGTGCAGGGTCATGGCTTGCGCGATACCTTTGCCAGCATTGCTGAAGAGCTGGTCTCAGGTGGTTTGCTGAAGCGAATGCTCAACCATTCGGTTGCAGGTGACGTGACTTTGGGACACTACGTGGGCAAGAGTGAAGCGCAGCTGCGCTCTGGATGGCAGACGGTGGCTGACTTTATAGAGGCTGCTGCTCAGCAGCCAACGCCGGAAGATACCCGCTCAGGAGAGGCGATGCCGAGGCCTGAGTGACGGAAGTGCAGCGGTTGCTGTCGGTCGCGGCCGTGACCTGAGTTCACGGTGCCTGGCACAAAGCTGTCATTGGCTCACCCAGCAGCGCGGCAGCATCGATGACCGGTATCGAGGGAGCTGCAGTCATGGTCTAGCACACGTCTCCCCATGAACGGGCACGACCCTACGCCTACCTGCGCGATGTCATGGCACGCCTGCCCATGCAGCCCGCCACCCAGATCGGCGAGCTGCTGCCATACCGCTGGCAGTCAGCCTGACAGCGCATATTCAGATACACGACCGCGCCCCGCAGTCAAGATGGGATCGCCGCGCGATTACGGGCGTCCTACAACCCTTAACTTAAGTCGGCCTACAGGCGAACAGTTGCCCCTCGGTCCCATGCCCCACGGCTGCATGGAATCCAAGTTCCATACCTAGGCAATTTTCTGACTTACGCTATGCGCCAAACCCAGGAAGGTCGAGATCAGAGGAGCTTGATGCCGCTCCTTTCTACAGATGAAGTGCACCTGTGTCGCCATGCTGGTGTCTGAAATAGTTAACTTAACAAGGCGAGGATCTGGCCTGTAGGCTGTTTCCGCCACGACGCCTAGGCCCAGCCCCTCCGCCACCGCCTCTCGAACGGACTCGCGGCTGCCCATCTCCAGAGCCACCTGCACCTCGACGCCTCGCTCCTTTAGTTCTTGTTCAAACACGCGTCTGGTCGTCGATCCTTCCTCTCGGATGACGAACCTCTGACCCTGCAGATCACGCAGTTTGAGAGTGGCCCGTTGCGCGAGTGAGTGTTGGGTGTTGCCGAATATCACCAATCGCTGGGTACGGTAAGCCGCGCCAAATAGATCTGGGTGAGCGACGTGATTGAGCACCATGCCCACGTCTCCCTGGTAGTCAAGAATCTTTTCGGTGATGGTTCGCGAGTCGCCTACGCCAACAGCCACGTTGACCTGGGGGAACTGTTTCATGAACAGCTTCAACACGGGCAGCACGTTGTGCGGCCCGATGGCATGGATGACCAGTCGCCCTACGTATTGATTTTTCGCAGCAGCGAGCAGTGCGTGCGCATCTTCCTCGCCACTGAAGGTACGCCGGGTGTAGTTCAACAGAGTGCGTCCAAAGGACGTGAGTTCAAGCCGCCGCCCGCGCCGATGAAAAAGCTCCACGCCGAAGTCGACCTCCAGGCGCTGTATGTGTGAAGAAACAGTCGGTTGTTGAATAGCGAGCACTCTCGCGGCAGCGGTCATGCTGCCGGCTCGGGCCGTTGCGTCAAAGGCCTTCAAGGCTGCGAGGAGGCTGAGTCCAGACATTGATGTGATCTATGGGTGCCCTCATTTTTAGGGATGAAAGTTTCATATTCATGACACCTTGGTCACCCAGACTTGAGCTGTGCTTCCACTGAAGCTGTTTCTTCCAGAACCTCCTCTTTCCCGAGAGATACCTCTGACCACTTGAGTCCTGGTGTGCGTCTAGCGCACCACAACAAATGAAACCGAGCTATGAAAACTGCAATTCGCGAGAGCCATCTGAGCTTGCGGGGTATCACGGTGACCTATGCCGATGGTCACACAGCGCTTGCGCCCACCTCGCTGGAGGTACAGCATGGCGGGTTCCTTGTGCTGCTGGGCGCGTCGGGCGCGGGAAAGTCAACGCTGCTGCGCAGCATCAATGGCTTGGTTAGCCCCACAGACGGAGAGGTGTCGGTGGCCGATCTGCCGGGCGGCACCGTCTCAAAACGCAACCTTCTTGAGCATCGGCGCCACTGCGGCATGGTGTTCCAGCAGCACCACCTGATCGGGCGGCAAAGCGTGCTGGCCAATGTGTTGATGGGCAAGCTCGCCACCCGCGGATCTCTGGCGTCGTTGTGGCCTTGGAGCAAGGCTGACAAGCTGGAGGCGCTGGCGGCCATTGACCGCGTAGGCCTGCTTGAGAAAGCCCTAGCACGGGCAGACACCTTGTCTGGTGGGCAACAACAACGCATTGGCATTGCGCGTGCCTTGGTGCAAAAGCCCCGCCTGCTGCTGGCCGATGAGCCGGTGGCCAGCCTCGACCCGGCGACCGCGCAGAGTGTGTTGACCCTGCTTCACGACATCTGCAAGAAAGACCGACTCACGGCCATCGTGAGTCTGCATCAAGTCAACCTCGCGCGCATGTTCGCCGACCGCATTGTGGGCCTTCGCCAGGGCCAGGTGGTGTTCGACGGGACAGCAGCGCAGTTGACGGAAGAAGCCCAGTCTGCCCTGTACGCGAAGTCGTCACCTGTCGAACCGTCCCGTTCTTCCTCACCTGCCAACATGGGCAGTCAATTTGATTCCCCCTCTCAATCCAAGGAGTTTTTACCGTGCTGAATCGTCGCCGTTTCCAATTTATCGCTGCCGTCACTTTGGCCGCCCTGTTGCCACTTGGCGCCCATGCCGAGGGCAAAAATCCTTCCAAGCTTCGCGTTGCACTGTTGCCGGACGAAAACGCCGCCACCATCATTCAGAACGCACAGCCTCTGAAGCGGTACCTGGAACAGACCCTGAAGAAGGAAATAGAGATTACGGTGACTACGGACTACTCGTCGATGATTGAAGCCATGCGCTTTGGCCGCATCGAGGTGGCCTACTTTGGACCGTTCTCTTACGTACTGGCCAAGTCCAAGGCGCCCAACATTGAGCCTTTTGCCGTTGGCGTGGAGCGCGGCTCTCCGACCTACCAGTCGGTTCTCATTGCCACGGCGGGCGGCCCGGTGAAGACGCTGGCTGACGTTCGAGGAAAGCCGTTTGGCTTTGGCGACCAGGCTTCAACGTCCAGCCACCTCGCACCGCGCGCGCACCTGCTCAAGAACTACAAGCTTGACGGTGAGACCGACTACCGCCCCGTTTACCTGGGCACGCATGACGCCGTGGCCCGAGCCGTTCAGGCAGGGCAAATTCCGGCTGGCGCGTTGGCAAAACCCATTCTGGACAACCTCATCGCCAAGGGCACGGTGGATGCCAACAAGATCGTGCAACTCGAACTGTCAGCTCCCATTCCAAACTACCCCATCGCGATGCAGGGCAACCTCACGCCCGAGTTGAAAGCAGCCATCCGTGCAGCCTTTCTTGAGATGAAGGACGCCGAGATTCTCAAGTCATTCCGTGTGCAGGCCTTTGCCGCGACCGATGACAAGGCCTACGACGTTCTGCGTGACACCGCACAAATTCTGAAGCTTGATCTGGGGCGCATGCAGTGACGTCTGTTGCTCTGGAATCCATAGTTGCCATCGACGGACAGCAGCGACTCAAACGGCTGGGCGCCGCCTGTGTCGTTCTGTTCGTCTGTGTGGTGGCTTTGTATGTCACCGGCTTCTTTGACGCGCAGCGTTTCATCGAAGGCGGCCCAGCGATTCAGCAGTTGGCCTCAGAGATGGTGCCGCCGAATTTCGAGCGCTGGGAGCACTGGGTCATTCCATTGCGTGACACCTTAGCCATGTCGATCGCAGGCACGGCGCTGTCCGTTCTGGCGTCGTTGCCGCTGGCCCTGGTGGCGGCGCCCAACACCGCGCCGAATGCGGTGGTTGGGCGAATCGTCAGAACCATCTTGGCTGCATTTCGGTCTGTGCCTGAAATCATCCTGGGCATTCTGTTCGTCGCGGCCGTGGGCTTTGGGGCATTGCCTGGTGTGCTGGCGTTGGCCCTGCATTCCACGGGCATGGTGGCCAAGTTCTACGCCGAAGCCATAGAGCACGTGGACCCGAAACCTCTGGAGGCCGCTAAGGCCGCGGGCGCAAGCCGGTTTCAGGTCATCACCCATGCTGTGTTACCGCAGGTTTTGCCCCAGTTGGCGGACATCACCATCTACCGATGGGAATATCACTTTCGCGCATCGGCAGTGATGGGCGTCGTGGGTGCGGGCGGCATTGGCTTCGAACTCATGGCAGCTCTGCGCCTGATCAAGTACGACGAGGTCTCCGCCATTTTGCTGTCCATCCTCATATGCGTGCTCGTGGTCGACGGCATTGGGTCGGCGCTTCGCAAACATCTGAAATAGAAAGAGAGAGGAAGGTAATGATGCCGAAAATTGTGGTGACGCAGCCCATCCATGAAGCAGTTCTGGCGCGTCTTCGATCCGCCGGTGATGTAGTGATGAATCAAGGGCCTGAGCCCTGGAGCGAGGAAGAGCTTTACCTCCACCTGAAGGACGCCGACGCCATGATGGCGTTCATGCCTGACCGGGTAAACAGGCGAACTTTGTTGAACGCTCCACGGCTCAAGACCATCGCTTGCGCATTGAAAGGGTATGACAATTTTGACCTGATGGCCTGTGCACAAGCGGGGGTCAGCGTGAGCTTTGTGCCAGACCTTCTGACAGAGCCCACGGCAGAGCTGGCCATCGGTCTGGCCATTGCCGCTGCGCGTCACGTGCTCGCTGGTGACACCCGTGTTCGCAGGGGCTACGCCGGCTGGCGTCCTCAGCTGTATGGAATAGGTCTGCACGGCTCGGTCGTGTCGGTCGTTGGCCTGGGCGCCGTGGGACGGGCCATCGTTGACCGCCTCTGCGGATTTGGGTGCGCTCAACTGCTGGGCGTGGACCCGCATGGTGATGACGAACGCCTGACCATGGTGAGCCTGGGTGAGGCCCTGTCGCAATCCGACTATGTCATTCTGGCCGTTCCGCTGCTGGACGTAACGCGTCACCTCGTCAATGACACCATGCTTGAAGGTGTTCGGCGGGGGCAGATCCTGGTCAACATTGGGCGAGGCTCGGTTGTGGACGAGGCTGCCGTGGCACGGGCGCTCAAGGACGAGCGCCTGGGTGCCTACGCCGCCGATGTGTACGAGATGGAAGACTGGCTGCTGGCAGACCGTCCACGCCAGATTCATCCGGAACTCTTGCAACACCCCTCCACGGTTTTCACACCCCACATTGGTTCGGCGGTGAAGAAGGTTCGCCGAGCCATCGAGTTGCAGGCTGCTGAAAATTTGCTCGTTGCGTTAAATGGTAATGAGCCGCTTGCACACTACGAGGCATCGCACCGAGCGGCTCATGTGGCAGCTTCGCACTGCTCGGTGCAGCCATGAGGTCACCACACCAGAGAATGCTTTTGGACGTTCTATGGTTCTGGCCGATCTAATTCTTTGAGAAGACCTTGGCTACGTGTTTCGGACCCGCGGGCCAACTGCGGATGCTCTTCGCAATGGTTCCGATAAGCCGTGCCGCCAAGTATCCGGGGTGGGATTCCCCCGGTTTCTCGGACGGTTTTCTGGGATCGTTGCCTACATCAACACCGACCGCAGCGGGTCGGGAGAACCAATTCATCCTTGGTGTGATCAGTTGCTCCTGCTACCTTGCCCGGCTCGCATCAATAGAGTGACCGGTCTGAGCAACAAAGCGGTCGCTTGAGACCCTGCTCGGCCAATGACCAGTTGCGCAACACGCGAACTTTCAGGCGTTAGGTTCGAGTGTCGGAGATCAGCCTTGAACGGTCAATGGTAGTGAAATGGCGAGTGTTCCCGCTCGGGTGGAAACGCTCACCTGCTTGGAAAGCTACTTGATGGGAAGCCAACCGTCCCTTGCTGAGCAGGCTACCGCACGGTACCCAGCGATCGTTGCATCCAGGCAACCATGGGTCCATCGGATGCGAGCACTTGTTCGATGGACGTTCGGGCTTGTTGAGTTTGCTGAGTCACCGCTGCGGCCTCGATGGCGAATCGGTGGGCCTCCAGCACGTCCAGGCCGGTCAGTTCGAAGCCGTGGCCCATCGACATCCAGTGCAAAGAGGCGAGCGCACATTGCATCGCGAAGTCTGGCTGGGTCTTCAGGTGGTCGCGTGCGGCGCGGTTCAGGGTCTTGGGATCGCACGGTGTCGCCCAAGCAAGGCGGGTTGCCTGCTCGAACAACTTCAGGGTCTTGGCGGTGGCAAACCACTTGCCGGGCTCACCGGGCGTGGATGCGATCAGGTGGTCCAACAGCTTGTCTTTGGCCAGCTCGGGGTACTTCTTGGCGAGGGCCCGGAAGGTGGCGATGTGGGTGTTGGCCTGATTGGCGAGCAGCGCGTACTGGTTGAACGCTTCGGCGCGGCGACCGGCTTTGAGCAGTTCTTCTTCAGCAAAGCGGGCGATGGAAGTTTCGCTGGTGGTACTCCCTGCGCGTTCACGCAGGTAGGCGATGGCTTCATCGATCTGGCCGCGGGTCGCCAACACTTTGGCGCCCCAGACCAGGTAGGGCCAGATCGGTCGGGGATCCATGGCCAGCAGTTCCAGGATCTGATCGTGGCGGTTGGCCTTGAACAGGGCGCTGTAGCAGAGGGTGGTGCTGGAGAAGAAGGCGTAGGTGCCGCGCTTGCGCTCTCGCAAGACGTTCTTCAGGGTCGGCAGGAGCTGGTCGGCCCAGGCGGAGGCGAGTTCTTTTGTAGCGCACAGATCGCCCCAGTAATCACCGAGGGACTCGATATAGGGAGGGTCATCTTCCTGAATGGCATCAAACAGGCGGTCGAGCCATTTCTGGCGCACCTTGGTGCTCACGGGTGCTTGGCTGATCAGGGGCGCCAGTTCCTGGATCGCAGCGTAAGTTGCATTGCCCAGGGCGCCCGATGAGCTGTCGATCTGGCACAGGGCAGGCGAAAGCTTCTCAAGCAGCAGCACGGCACCTTCGGCGGCACAGGCGGTGTCGTGGCGGGCAACGGCACGGATCTCGGTCAGAGCTTCGTTGATGCGGCCTGTGGCCAGTTGAGTGCCTTTCCAGCCAAACGCGCCTCGGCGGAACCGGGTGCGAAAGGCCCAGGCGGTGATTTCGGCTCTGGCGGCGGTGGTCATGGGGCACGCAAATGGATCTGGGTGACTTGTCTTCGGTGCTGTTGGTGCAGCAGATGAAGAGTGCCGATTGTGATATAGCGTCCCGGCGTGCCGCCGTCGGGCTCTGCGGGCTGCGCCCCGCGCGCCGTGCCGGGTCGCGGCCATTCGGCTCCGATACCTGACGCCTCCGGCCGTCCCGGCCTGCGCGCTTCGCTTGCCTGTTTCACGCCTGCAGGTGTGGTGGGGCTGGCTTGCTGATCCCTTCATCCTTGCACACCGTTCTCGCCGTCAAGGTCTGCGCGCCCTGTGGGCGCTGGCGGCCGTTCGGCCGTCTTCGAACCTGTGACCGCTGCGCTGCGGCGTGCCGGTTCCGGTCTCGGGCAATCCCGCCCGATCACCGGAGTTGGTCATGGACGACAAATCACACGTTTCGCTGGAGCAGCAGCTTTGTCTGGTGTGCGGCACTGCTTTTGATACCGGAAACATCTTGCTCGACCGGCGCCTGCGCGCGAGCATGAAGCACCACACGACGACGGGCTGGGGGCTGTGTCCCGAGCACCAGCGCCTGTTTTCGGAGGGCTTCGTGGCCTTGGTCGAATGCGATCCGCAGCGCAGCGGAACGCCGTCGGGTTCAGGCCTGATGAAGCCTGATCAGGTGTACCGCACTGGGCGGTTGGCGCATCTGAAGCGGGGTGCCTTCGCCCGGGTGTTCAACGTACCGGTCGCGGCTGAGCAGCCGTGTGTCTTTGTCGAGCCTGGCGTGATCGAACAACTGCAGGCGATGGTGCCTGCGACAGATTGACGCTGTGTTGGGGCCTTGTGGCGCCGCCCCGTACATCGCGGGAGCGTGCTTTTGTGTTGCTGTGCTGTGCTGCGCTGTTGGGGTTGACCCTCAACCGAATGGGCCGACCCCTTTCTCTCCGGCAGTGCTGCGCGATTCGCACCCCCTGCGCGCCGGTTTCACCGGCTTGCCTGGCCTTTGCGGGCGCTCCCCCCGTCAAGGGCCGCTGCGGCGCCCGTGTCCTCGGCTGCGCCTGCGGGCCGCGCCAGCGCCTTCGCTTCCTCCCTTGACGGCGCACCCGCGCCGGCCCCAGCTGCTGCCCATGGCCGCGAAGGGCTTCGCGGCCCCTGCGGAGCCCAGCACCCAAGGAGAGCGCCCATGCACAGCACCGACTGACTTCCCAACCTTTTCTCGATGTCTTCCATTGTTTGAACAAGGTCCCCGTGTGGGACAGGAGATTTCACATGAACACCGCTACCCAAACCGAAACCCTGGCCTTGAGCGCCGTGGCTGCTGCGGCAGTCCTCAGCACTGCCGCCATTGCCGGTGAATCCGTCACCGTGCCGGAAGTTGCACCCTACGAGCTGCACCTGATCCCCTTGTCGCGGCTGCGGCCTTCCAGCCGCAACGTGCGACAGAGCGGCGGCACGGCCATTCCCGAACTTGCCGCGTCCATCGCCCGCGTGGGTTTGCTGCAGAACCTGACCGTCATCACCTCGCCCGATGGACAGTGGTTCGAGGTGGTGGCCGGGCGTCGACGTCTGGCCGCCTTGAAGCTGCTGGTCAAGCGCCACAAACTGGCGAAGGACCACCCGGTGCCTTGTCTGCTGGTGCCCGACACCTCGGCCCGCACCGTGAGCCTGAGCGAGAACGTGCAGCGGGAGGCCATGACCCCGGTGGATGAACTGTTCGCCTGGAAGGCGCTGGTGGCCGAAGGCCGGTCGCTGGAAGACATCGCCGCCGACTTCGGCGTCACGCCGCTGGTGGTCAAGCGGCGGCTGCGGCTGGCGAACGTCTCGCCCCGCTTGCTGGCCGACTACCAGCAAGGCGCGGTGTCGCTGGAGCAGTTGATGGCCCTGGCGATAACCGACGATCATGCGGCGCAGGAAGCCGCGTTCTACGAAGTGCCACAGTGGCAGCGAAGCCCGGAGTCCCTGCGGGACCACCTGACCCGCGACGAGGTGGACGCCAGCCGCGATGCGCTGGCGCGCTTCGTGGGCGTGGAGGCCTATGAGGCGGCAGGGGGTGGCATCCGGCGCGACCTCTTCGCGGACGAGAAGAAAGGCGTGTTCCTCACCGATGCCGGTTTGCTGGAGAAGCTGGCACGCGACCGGCTGGCCGATGCAGCCGAATCGGTGCGGGCCGAGGGCTGGAGCTGGGTGGAAGTCACACCGCGCGTGTCGTCGGCCGAACTGCACACCTTCCAGCGGGCGCGGCGCTCGCGTCGGGAGCCCACCAAAGCCGAGGCCAAACGCATCGAGAAGCTGGAGGCGGAGCAGGCGCGGCTCCAGGACAAGCTCGACGACGAGGACGACGATCTGAGCGATGACGGTGCGCAAGCCCTGCACGAAGAACTGGACCGGCTGGGCGATCAACTGGACGCCATTGAACAGGCCCTGGTGGTCTACGACCCCGGCATCGTCGCCATGGCTGGGGCGGTGGTATCGGTGGACCCCATGGGGGCTGTGGTGGTGCATCGTGGGCTGCTGCGCGCGGAACAAGTCAAGGCGCTGCTGGCGCAGGCGCAGCCGATACCGGACGCAAATTCAGGAGGCGAGGGGAAGCCAGCGGACGTGCCCTCCAGCCGAGGCGGGCTGTCCGAGAAGCTGGTGAGGCGCCTGAGCGCGCACCGCACCGTAGCCTTGCAGGCCGAGGTGGCCCGTCATCCACGCATCGCTCTGGTGGCATTGGTGCACCAGTTGGCGCAGCGGGTGATCCTGAGTGGCTACGGTGCAGCGTCGGTCAACATCAGCGCCACATCGCTGGACCGGCTGGACCGGCTGGAGCAGCATGCGCCAGACGTTGCGGAGGCGCCGGCTGCGCAGGGCCTGCGAGCCGTGCGCGAGGCATGGGCGTCGCGATTGCCGGAAGACCCGAACGCTCTGTTTAACGAACTGCTGGCGATGGAGCACGAAGAACTGCTGTCGCTGCTGGCCCTGTGTGTGGGGCTGACGGTTTCGGCCATCGCACAGCGCGAGAACGAAACCCCCGCTGCGCTGCTGGCGAAGGCGGTGGGGCTGGACATGCACAGCTGGTGGAAGCCCACGGCGGCAGGCTACTTCGACCACGTATCGAAAGCGAAGGCACTGGAGGCCGTCCAGGTCTTTGCTCCGGGTGAGGTGCAACGGTTGGCGAAACTCAAGAAGGCGCAGATCGCCAGCGAAGCCGAACGGCTGGCCGCTGGTTCGGGTTGGTTGCCGCAGATGCTGACCGAGCCTGTGCAGACCGATGAAGCGCTGGACGAGCACGAGCCAGAAGTTCATCAGGCCGCTTGAAACAGCGACAAGCGTCCGAACCGCTCCATTTCATCCCGGCTTCGGCCGGGATTTTTGTGCGTCTCCGGCACAGCCGGACCGCGCTCTGGTGCTGCGCATCGAGCCACCAGGCCACAGGTGACCTGGCGTCTCGACCCTGTCGGGCGCCGATCGCTGACGCCTCCGGCCGTCCCGGCCTGCGCGCTGCGCTTGCCTGTTTCACGCCTGCTTATTGTGGTGGGGCTGGCTTGCTGTTCCCTTCATCCTTGCACACCGTTCTCGCCGTCAAGGTCTGCGCGCCCTGTGGGCGCTGGCGGCCGTTCGGCCGTCTTCGAACCTGTGACCGCTGCGCTGCGGCGTGCCGGTTCCGGTCTCGGGCAATCCCGCCCGATCACCGGAGTTGGTCATGCAGCACGATCTGTTTTCTTCCCTCGATTCTTTCCTGTCGGTGCCCGCTGGTTCGGGCGGTTTGCTCATTCGCGATGTGACCGGGCAGTACCGTCCCGCCGAGGCCGACGAGGTTCTGCTGGCCGCTCAGCGCTTGCTGGCCGCCCAGGTTCGCGGCAGCGACCTGATGGACTCGCCTGCCGTGGTCAAGGAATTCCTGCGCTCTCGCCTGGGCCATCTGCCGCACGAAGTGTTTGCCGTGATGCACCTGAACTCGCAAAACCGCGTGCTGGACTACGTCGAGATGTTCCGGGGCACGGTGAGTCAGACCTCGGTCTACCCGCGCGAGGTGGTGCGCGATGCTCTTCTGCGCAACAGCAGCGCCTTGGTCCTGGTGCACAACCACCCCAGTGGGGAGGCCCGTCCGTCGCGTGCCGACGAACATCTGACGCAGACGATCAAGCAGGCCACGGCCCTGGTCGACGTGCGGGTGCTCGACCACTTCATCGTGGCGGGTGAGGTGGTCTGCTCCATGGCAGAAATCGGCCTCGTTTGAGCCAGGGGGCTTCGCCCCCTTTTGTTCTTCGTTGAAGTGCGCGCTGCTCGCGTGGATCGAAGAGCGGCTGACCAGGCCGGCACAGCCGGCAGCATGGTGCTGCGGCCCTTTCCCGTGCCCGGGGATCGCGGTCTGGTTTCCTTCCCGCTGCGCGGGAACGAGCCCGCTGGACGAACTGACGTTCGGGCCACTCCCGCCGCTGCGCTCTGGTCCCGTCCCACCCGCCAGATCGTCCCCCCGGTCACCCGCCAAACCCGAAGCCGGGCCGCTGGGAATACCGGAGTCCTGAACCCCTGAAGTGATCGCAGCGGCTCGAACGCCGCGCCAGTCGCTGCGCTTGGTGTCACGCCGTCCGCAGAGCCGCCGCTGCTCAGTTCACCCGGTCGACTGCGCTGTGCTGGGCGCCCGAAGAGGCTGGGGCAGCGCGTGCGCCATTGGGCCCACCGTCATCCCCCCACGGCGCCCCCATCCACAGGTGAGGGGGACTTGTGGGGGGATCTTTCAGCGGTGGGCCGGGTGACGGGCTCACTGTTTCGTGCTGCAAGGTTTCCCCATCCCCCACCCCTTCCCAAGGGAAGGGGCCTTGCCCACCCCCCGCCCGCCCGTGGGCGGGAGCGAGAGAGTCCGAGCGAGAGGATCGGTTTTTAGGAGCCCGAATCGGGGTCCGGCTGGTCGCTCTTGCAAGGAGTTCCACCATGGCCAACGTTCAAGTCATCCAGCGCCACGCGCACCTGGCATCCGCCGTCAAGCTCGAATTCGTCAACGGGCGAGAGGGCAAGGTCGCCAAGGCGGTGCTGACCGCCATCAGCAACAGCCGCCGGGGCAGCGGCGAAGAGCGCTCCGAAGAAGCCACCGCAATCCAATGGACGCTGTGGGCCAAGCAGGCCGAACACGCGGCCGAGTACCTGGGCAAAGGCTCGCACGTGAACATCGTCGGGCGGGTGCGCAACAACAACTACCAGGACAACGACGGGGTGGAGGTCTATGGGCTGGCGTTCACCGTGGACGAAATCGACTACCTCGACAGCAAGGCCGAAGGCGAGGCCCGCCGCGCGCGCGAAGGTGCCGGTGATCCACCCGCAGCCGCCCCCAGCGCACCCAACAGCAGCCGCAAGGCCCGCAGCGAACGCCAACCGGCACACGCCTGAATTCACACACCGGGCGGTTCGTCCGCCCGGTATCCCTCACTCCGCATTTTCCGAACCAGGAGCATCACCATGATCTCTACCGCCCATTCCCCCCGACTGGCCGCCCGCTTTGGTCAGAACACCTTTGTCATCCGTAGCGAAACCCCGCTGGCCGAAGACCAGATGCGTCAGTCTGCGCCGTCCATCTTTGCCGAAGGCAAACACGGTAGTCGTTCCGAGCGCTACACCTACATTCCCACCATCGACGTGCTGCGCGGTCTGCGCCAGGAAGGCTTCGAGCCCTTCATGGTGGCCCAGAGCAAAAGCCGCATCGAAGGCAAGACCGAGTTCACCAAACACATGATCCGCATGCGTCACGCGGGTCAGGTGAACACCCGGCCCGAGGCCAACGAGATCATCCTGATCAACAGCCATGACGGCGCCAGCAGTTACCAGATGCTTTCGGGTCTGTTCAGGTTCGTCTGTTGCAACGGACTGGTGGTCGGCGATGTCACCAACGACATCCGCATCCCTCACAAAGGCAACATCCAGGACGAGGTGATCGAAGGCGCCTTCCGGGTGCTGGAGGACTTCGAGCTGGTGGACGCGTCCACCGACCGCATGAAGTCCCTGCCGCTGCAGCGCGAGGAACAGCAGGCCTTTGCCACCGCCGCCCTGGCGCTGCGCTACGGTGAACGAGGGGAGGGCGAACCACCTGCGCCGGTGACCGCCGAACAGTTGATCGAAGCCCGTCGGCCGGAGGACTTCGGCAACAGCCTGTGGACCACGTTCCAGCGGGTTCAGGAAAACGCCCTGCGTGGTGGCCAGCCCGGTCGCGGTGCCAAGGGCAGGCGCCTGCACACCCGCCCGGTGGGCAGCATCGACCGCAGCGTGAGCCTGAACCGGGCGCTGTGGGTGCTGGCCGAAGAGATGCGCAAGCTCAAGGCGTGATGCACAAGGATTGAACGAACTCGGCGCTGGATTCAACCCCGAATCCAGCGCCGCCCATACGCCGCAGCGCACCCATCATCGGACGGTGCGTGCGCGTGAAGTTTTGAAACGCGCTCGCCGGCCGGCGCCGGCTCGCGCGATCCCGGCCGCTGGCGCATCGAGCGCGGCGCCCGGGAAACGTCCTCCGCCTCGACCTCCCTTGTCGGTCGCGCTGGAGGACTCCCCATGAAGACGCTTGTGCTCGCCAACCAGAAGGGTGGCGTCGGCAAATCCGCCGTCGCCACCTTGCTGGCCCACTACTTCCGCAAACTCGGCTGCCGCGTGCTGGCCATCGACCTGGACCACCAGGGCAATTTCTCCGACCCGCTGCGCAAGTCCCAGCGCGCGGCCGTGGCCGATGTCCCGGCCAGCGCCTTGCTCACGCAGGTGAACCCGGTCATACCGGCGGCGGACTTCGTCCTTGTCGCGGCCGACCGGGACCTGTCCGGGCTGGAGCGCCAGCCCAGCCTGCACAACGACTTCGCGAACCACCTGCGGGCCTTCCTGAAGGCCATGGACGACCGGTTCGATGTCTGCCTCATCGACACCAATCCCAACCCGGACATCCGCATGATCGCGGCGCTGGCCTCGGCCGATTTCGTACTCTCGCCGGTCCAGCTCAACCAGGAAGCCCTGGACGGCGTGCACGCACTGCTCAACCACCCTCGGGTGGGGGTGCGAAAGATCACGTCGATGCTCAACCCGAAGCTGCACCTGATCGGCTTGCTCCCGGTGATGGTGGAGGCCAATCCGTTTCAGCGGGAGAACTTCCTGCAGCTGGTCCAGAAGTTCCACCCCATCCTGATCCCCTACGGGCCCAGGCCAGGGCAGTACGCGTCCATGCCACGCCGCTCGGCCGTGGCCGAAGCGCAGGCCGAAGGCCTGGCGCTGTGGGAGATGAAGAAGACCGCCGCGCGAGACGCCTGGCGCGAGATCGAGATGGCAATGGTCGTGATCGCCAAAGCTGTGCTGGATGGAGTGCCGACACAGACAACCCCCATCACCCCCATCAACGGAGCGGACCATGGCCCTGTCGCTGGATAGTCTGGACCTGCTGCCGCCGACCGGGGGAGAAGGCGGGACCCCCTTGCGGATTCCGCTGGACACCATCGACGAAGACCCGGACCAGCCCCGGCAGGAGTTCGACGATCAGAGCCTGGACGAACTGGCCGAAACCATTCGAGAACGGGGCGTGCGCCAGCCCGTCTCGGTGCGCACACACCCCACCCAGCCTGGGCGATGGATGCTCAACTTCGGCGCCCGTCGCTTGCGAGCCTGCAAGCGGGTCGGACTGTTCGAGATACCCGCCTTCGTGGACCAGACCGCCAACAGCGTGGACCAGTTCATCGAGAACGAACAGCGCAAGGGCCTGAGCCCGCTGGAGATTGCGCTGTTCGTGCAACGGGCGTTGAACCAGGGGCAGACGCAGGCCGACATCGCACGGGCCATCGGCAAAAGCCGGCAGTACGTGACCTTGGCGACGGCGCTGATCGACCCGCCGGACTGGTTGCTGGCTGCGTACCGGGAACGGCGCTGTCGGGGACTGGCCGAGCTGTACGACTTGCGCAAACTGGCGGGTCAGCATCCCCAGTACGTCGAGGCCTGGGCATCAGACCGGGACGCCATCACCCGTGAGAGTGTCGCTGCTCTGCGAAACGATCTCACGGAAGGTTCGGGCAGTGTCCGCCGTGGAACGTCGGCGCTGATCGAATCCATGGAAGCCAGTCTGGGGCAGGGCGCAGACCAGGGCCAATCTGTGAAGGGGCACAAATCACCTCCTGTTGCCCCAGAACCTGTGACCCGTGCCCCTCGGCCAGCACCACTGAGGCTGATAGCCAGTCTGGGCGATGCGCAGGTTGTGGTGAACACTCTGCAGGCGCCACCACAAGTAGGGCAGGTCTACGTGACTCCCGAAAGTGGAGGCTCGGTGCAAGCGGTGCAGGCCAGTCAGCTGACCCTCATGGGCTGGTCGGCGAAGTGAGTTGTCAAACGGTTTGACAACTCACTCGGTCACAACAACAGAAGTTCGACGTTCTCCCAGCAGCAGGAGCCCTGGCTTTGACGCCATCGACCTGCGGCAAATCTCCCTCTGATCGCGGTCCCTTGCCTCACCGGTTGTCAAACGGTTTGACAACCTGGTGGGCGGGAGCTTGCCTGCGTTCTGCTGGATTTTGGGGTGAATCCAGCACCTCGGATCGGTCGATCCTCGGAGAGCATAGGTGCATGGTGGATTGCAGGATAGGCGGCACGCCGCCGGTTTCACAAACGACTCGCTTCGCTCACGTTTGCACCTTTCGGTAGACCCATGAACACCCACAACCCTGACTTCGTCACGGTCGATATGCGCGGTCTGAAGGCCGCGCTGGTGGCCCATGCACAAGCTCGGCGTGAGAGCGTGTCGGTGCTGGTTCGTCGGGCTGTGGCCCGCGAACTCGGGCAGGCTGAATCGCTTCCACCGCCGGACACAGGTTTCGAGAGCATCGCCCCTTTGCGCCAGTTCCAGATCAAGTTGTCAATCAGATTGACAACCTCTGAGGCCGAAAAACTAGCAGCCGGTGCGCGCGCAGCAGGACTGTCGCGCGGCGCCTACCTGGCAGGGCTCGTCGCCGGTATCCCCGCGTTGACCACGGGCGCAAACCGCACCGAGTTGCTCTCTGCGCTCACCACGTCCAACGCGCAGCTCTCCGGTCTCAGCCGCAGTATTCACGCCCTCACGCGCCTGCTGACCCAGAGCAACGTGCAAAAGGCGCTGGTCTATCGCGACATGCTCGACACGCTGGACGGAGACATCCATCGCCACCTCACACAGGCGGCGGCCCTGATGGCCGATCTGCGCCCGCGTGGGTCATCCGCTGAAACCACCCATCGGCCCGGCCGGTGACTTCCAAGAGAACGCCATGAGCCAAGCGCCGAACATCGATGGGGTGCTCATCCAGTGGGGTGATCGCCTGTTCTACCCGGGCAACCGGGTGGTCAAGGTCAAGCCGCAGCCCAGGCTGGGTGATGGCGGAATGCGTCAGCGCGCTGAAGCCATCCGCAAGCGCATTGAATCCACCGTGGTGAAGAGAGCACCCCAGGTCATGGTCAAGGTCACCGGAGGAGGGCGGGGCATGCTGGCCATTGCGGCCCACTTCCGCTACATCAGCAAGAACGGCCGACTCGACATCGAGACCGAACAAGGCGACACGGTGCGCGGCAAATCGGCCGTGCACGAACTGGGCGAAGACTGGCGCTATGGCGGCAGTCTGATCGGGGAAGAAGGCTACCGGCGCGAGGCGTTCAACATCATGCTGTCCATGCCCCGGGGTACCGACCCGCTGATCGTCCAGCGGGCAGCACGCGAGTTCGCGCAGACCGAGCTGGCAGACCACAAGTACGTGATGGTGTTGCACGACCACCAGGCCAATCCGCATGTGCACATCAGCGTGCGGGCAGAGTCCATGAGCGGCAGACGACTCAACCCGCGCAAGGCCGACTTGCAGCGATGGCGCGAGACCTTTGCTGAGAAGTTGCGCGGCTATGGGGTGGAAGCAGAAGCCACCCGGCAGGCCACCCGTGGTCGGAACGTGAGCCACCCGGAACTATGGCAACTGAAAGCCGACGAGGCAGGCCGTTTGAGAAAGGTGCGCCCGAGCACCGCTTCGGGAGACAAAGTGCGTACCAGCAGGGCCGAAGCATTGAAGGGCTGGCTGCACATAGGGCGTGCCCTGGCGGGATCACCTGATGCGCGGGACGTGAAGCTGGCTGGATCGATTGCGGTCTTCATTCAGGAGACTGTTGCCAAGTGGGGGCCAACGAAGTCCATGCAAGACCCTGGAAAAACGCCTGCACGAGTCCACCCTGTTGATCATCTGCACTTGAATCGCTGAGGTTGTCTTCGGCAAACGCTCCCTAAAGAGGCACGTCCTTTTTGTGACAAGATGTGCTGGAAAGTGGTTTCTGTATCTGTGTGACTGCCAGGGAGCTGAATCAATGACATTCAAGGTGTTCAAGGTATTTTTCGCGCGGACCTCTGTTGGAGCGGAAGGTTTGCCGCTGTCCGGTTTTTTGGCTGAGTCCGTCAGACAACATGGTCAAAATCTGCCGATGCTCGACGTAAGTGGAGAGCGATTTCAGATGCGGGATATGCATCTGGTTGGTACGGTTTGGAAGGGGACTTTTGTCAAACTGCGCGACGACGCGCCTCACGTGGTTGCTGCAAATGATCAAGAACACGAGCTTGATCTTGAAGAGGGCGAACACCTGATCGAGAAGTGCCACTTTTTGCTCAGGACTCGTGGCAACGTGTTGGTTTGGCAAGCCAACCGTTCAGCAGGGGGAATGAGTCGAGCGGAAAACTACCTGAGCAGCCTTTTCGACACTGCTGTGTTGTTGCCTCATGTGATGAATGACGCTGAGCTGGATGGAGTTCTGAACGGTCAGCTGTATGAACTCGACTTTGCGTACGATCGGCCTCCTGCTGTTCCAGGGCGAGCCCCAAGATGGAATCAAGATGCGTTCGACATGATGGCTGGCATAGATGCAGCACATGCGAAATTCACGTTGCGAGCGCCACGAAATGGTGGATTGGCAGACCAAGCCAAGCAAATGGTCAGACAGATTCTGGGTACACCCGGAACAGGAAAAGTCCGGATTAAGCTTGCGGAAGACAAGGAGCTCATCGAGCTTTTTATGGCGCCCCTGAAGGACTCTTTGAAAGTGGAGATGATTGGGCGCTATCCACTTGCTGTGCACGTATTTGAAGGTTTGGAAGAAGCCTTCAACCGCCAGAGGGGGTCAATCCCCCGACTAGATGATGATCGCTAGCAGCAAGGAGTAGCCGTGAACCCCTTTATCGCTCCAACTATCACGGGTGTGGGAGCTGCATTGGCGTCTTGGCACTGGAAGACATACCCATCGTTCGCCGACGCATCCTCCGTTGCGTCATTCGGTGGAACTGTTGCTTCCATCAGTACAACGATGCTGGGATTCTTGCTCGCCGCCTTAGCCGTTTTGGCGAGTATCAGTCACACGCATCTGCTGAAAGTCATGCGAGAGCAGGGCTACTACCGCGACTTGCTCGACACAATGCTTGTTGACTTCTTGCTGTTCCTCTTGTGCGCCGTGTTGGGAATCTCGCTGCTGTTTGGATTTCCACTCACGCCGTACGCGGCTTGTGTTGCCGTCGGATTTCACGCTGCTGCATTTGTATCGTTGATGGATGTGGGGCGAAAGTTGTGGTTTGTGCTCCGAAACCTCAAGTGACCGTCCAGCGATAGAACTGGTCTCACAAGGAACAGCCGAACTGACGCTCAATACCCCCACTCATGATGCCGAACCGGCAGCGCATTCAGCAGTTCCCGCCGCTGCTGCCAGTGCGGCAGAAAGTGGTCCATCAGTTGCACAAATCGCGGGCCGTGGGTAGGTTCAAGCAGGTGAGTCAGTTCGTGCACCACGATGTACTCAAGGCACTCCGCTGGCTTCTTGGCCAGCTCGGTGTTCAGGCGGATCGTGGCAGCCGTCGGGTTGCAGCTGCCCCAGCGGGTCT
>NZ_JASJOY010000013.1:0-3264 GCF_031426985.1 Hydrogenophaga sp. | reverse complement strand
TGACGAAGGTGAGGATGGGCGTGTTGCGCGCGCGGCAGACCTGCAGCAGGCGCCGGGTCTGCGGCTCCACGCCGTTGCCGGCGTCGATCACCATCAGCGCCGCGTCCACGGCGGTGAGCACGCGGTAGGTGTCTTCCGAGAAGTCCTGGTGGCCGGGGGTGTCGAGCAGGTTGATGACGCAGTCGCGGTATTCCATCTGCATCACCGAAGACGCGACGGAAATGCCGCGCTGCTTTTCGATCTCCATCCAGTCGGAGGTGGCGTGGCGCGCGGCCTTGCGCGCCTTGACCGAACCGGCGATGTTGATGGCGCCCGAGAACAGCAGCAGCTTCTCGGTCAGGGTGGTCTTGCCCGCGTCGGGGTGGGAAATGATGGCGAAGGTGCGGCGGCGCTGCACCTGTTGGGCGATGTCGGACATAACCCTCGATTATCCCCGGTGGGACAATACGGGGATGCACCCCAAAGCCCTGCTGGACGAAATCGCCAGTCTCATTGAAAAAGTCTTCAAGTTCGACCACCCGGCCGATGCCGTGGTGGCCCGCCATTTTCGCGAGAACAAATCGCTGGGGCCGCGTGAGCGCGCCACGCTGTCCGACACCGTGTTCGCCGTGCTGCGCGAACGCCTGCGCTTCGAATCGCTGGCCCGTTCGGGCAGCGGCTCCAAGTGGCGCCGCCTGGCGATCCTGGGCTTCCCGGGCGACCGCGACTTCCTCAAGAGCGCCCTGACCGAGCCCGAAAAGACCTGGCTGGGCACCTGTGACCAGGTCACCGACGCCGACCTGATGGCCCCGCACCGCCACAACCTGCCCGAATGGCTGGCCTCGGCCCTGCGCGAGCAGGTGGGCAGCACATTCGACGCCCTGGCCGCCAGCTTCAATCAGCCCGCTCCACTGGACCTGCGCGTCAACAGCCTGAAGAAAAAACGCGAGGCGGTGCTGGCCGAGCTGCAGGCGGCCGGGCTGCCCGCGCAGGCCACGCCGTACTCGCCCCTGGGCATCCGCCTGCAGGGCAAACCCAATCTGTCGAAACTGCCCGCCTTCGTCAACGGCGACGTGGAGGTGCAGGACGAAGGTTCGCAGCTGCTGGCCCTGCTGCTGGCGCCCAAGCGCGGCGAGATGGTGGCCGACTTCTGCGCCGGCGCCGGCGGCAAGACGCTGGCGCTGGGCGCGGCCATGAAGAACACCGGCCGGCTCTATGCTTTCGACACCTCCGGCCACCGGCTCGAAGCCATCAAGCCCCGGCTGGCGCGCAGCGGCCTGTCCAACGTGCACCCGGTGGCCATCGCGCACGAGCGTGACGACCGCATCAAGCGCCTGGCCGGCAAGCTCGACCGGGTGCTGGTCGATGCGCCGTGTTCGGGTCTGGGCACGCTGCGCCGCAGCCCCGACCTGAAATGGCGCCAGACGCCCGAGACCGTGGCCGCGCAGGCCGAACTGCAGCAGCGCATCCTGGCCAGCGCCGCGCGCCTGCTCAAGCCGGGCGGGCGCCTGGTCTACGCCACCTGCAGCCCCCTGCCGCAGGAAGACGAGGCGGTGGCCGAGGCTTTTTCGGTCGCGCACCCCGACTTCCAGCCCTTGTCCGTGGCCCAGCTCCTGGCCGACGCGCATGTGGAGCAGGCGGCCACGCTCTGCGGTGGAGAGGACGGGCGCTTCCTGCGCCTGTGGACCCACCGACACGGCACCGATGGTTTTTTTGCCGCCGTCTGGCAAAAAAAGGCCTGAACAAAACGCCGCACTCAGGGTCTTACCGGATGGCCGGTACCCCTGGGTCCCATTGGTGAAAACGGGGCCCGCCGGTAAAATCGAGGCTTTTTCCGCTGCGTCCGCCGGACCGGGTGGCGCGCTTTTTCGCCTTGGCCGGGCGACTCTGCTAGGTACTGCATGAATTCTTCCGATACCCTCGTATCCTCCCTGTGGGACGGTCTGGTGGCCTTTCTGGCCCAGGGCCTCACCGGCGCCAGCTGGTGGCAAGTCCTGATCGCCGCCCTGGTGATGACGCACATCACCATCGCCAGCGTCACCATTTACCTGCACCGCCATTCGGCGCACCGTGCGCTGGACCTGCACCCGATCGCGTCGCATTTTTTCCGCTTCTGGCTTTGGATGACCACGGGTCAGGTCACCAAGGAGTGGACCGCCGTGCACCGCAAGCACCACGCCAAATGCGAGCGTGAAGGCGATCCGCACAGCCCGGTGGTGTTCGGCATCAAGAAGGTGTTCTGGCAGGGGGCCGAGCTGTACCGCGCCGAAACCAAGAACCAGGAAACCCTGGACCGTTACGGTCACAACACGCCCGACGACTGGATGGAACGCAACGTCTACACCGGCCATTCGGTGCTGGGCGTGGCGCTGATGCTGATCATCGACGTGGCGCTGTTCGGCGCGCTGGGCCTGTCGGTCTGGGCGCTGCAGATGGCGTGGATTCCGATCACCGCGGCCGGCATCATCAACGGCATCGGCCACTGGTGGGGTTACCGCAACTTCGAAGCCACCGACGCCAGCACCAACATCTCGCCCTGGGGCATCGTCATCGGCGGCGAAGAACTGCACAACAACCACCACACCTACCCGACCTCGGCCAAGCTCTCGGTCAAGCCCTACGAGTTCGACATCGGCTGGCTGTACATCAGCATCCTCCAGGGCCTGGGGCTGGCCAAGGTGAAAAAGCTGCCGCCCAAGATGGCGTTTGGCGATGTGAAGCCGGTGGCCGATGAAAAGACGCTGGAAGCGATCATCGCCAACCGCTACGAAGTCATGGCCGGCTATGCACGTGAAATGCGCGCCGCCTGCCAGCGCGAGCTCGACGGTGTGAAAGCCCGCAGCGCGGACACCGCGGTGCTGCAGGCGGCCCGCCGCTGGCTGCACCGCGACGACGACAAGGTGCCCGCAGACATCAAGCCCCAGCTGGCGCAGGCGCGTGCCGAGCATCCGGTGCTGGAGAAGATGGTGACCATGCGTGAAGAGCTGCGTGCGCTGTGGACCGGCACGAACGCCACGCGCGAGCAGCTGGCCGCCGACCTGCAGGCCTGGTGTCGGCGTGCCGAAGAAAGCGGCATCGCCGCCCTGCGCGACTTCTCGATCCAGCTGCGTTCGGCGCGCGCCTGATCGAGGCGATCTTCAACCCGTGCCGCGCAAGCGGTGCGGGCAACAAAAAAGCCGCTGTGGAAACAGCGGCTTTTTTGTTGGAAGAACCAGGATCAGGGCCGAATCACTTCAGCTTGATTTCCTTGTAGTCCACGTGCTTGCGAGCTTTCGGATCAAATTT
>NZ_JASJOY010000012.1:0-4384 GCF_031426985.1 Hydrogenophaga sp. | reverse complement strand
TCACCAAGATCCTGGACTTCGGCGCCCTGGTCAACCTGCTGCCCGGCAAGGACGGTCTGCTGCACATCAGCCAGATCGCCCACGAGCGCGTCGAACGCGTGACCGACTACCTGAGCGAAGGCCAGATCGTCAAGGTCAAGGTCCTGGAGACGGACGAAAAGGGTCGCGTCAAGCTGTCCATGAAGGCCCTGATCGACCGCAACGCCGCGCCTGCCGAGCAAGCCGCTCAGCAGCAGCAATAAGCCGGACGTGGTCGCCACGATGCAAGCCGTTGAGATCAGCGCCTTTGGCGCGCCCGACGTCCTGCGCCTGACGGAACGTCCGGCGCCGGTGGCGGGCGCCGGCGAGGTGCTGATCCGCGTGCGCGCCTCGGGCGTCAACCGCCCCGACGTTCTGCAACGAAGCGGCTCGTATCCGCCGCCGCCCGGCGCGTCGGACCTGCCGGGCCTGGAGGTGGCAGGCGTCATCGAGTCGGGTGATGCCGGTGCGATGGCGCAGGCCGGTTTCAAGATCGGCGACCGCGTCTGCGCGCTGGTGGCCGGTGGCGGTTACGCACAGCTGTGCGTGGCGCCTGTGGGCCAGTGCCTGCCGGTGCCGGCCGGTTTCGACGACGTGCAGGCGGCCGCGCTGCCCGAGACCTTCTTCACCGTCTGGAGCAATGTGTTCGACCGGGCGTGCCTGCAGCCCGGCGAAACGCTGTTGGTCCAGGGCGGCACGAGCGGCATCGGCGTGACCGCGATCCAGCTGGCGAAAGCCCTGGGTGCGCGCGTGATCGCCACGGCCGGCAGCGACGAAAAATGTGCCGCCTGCCTGTCGCTCGGTGCCGATCATGCGATCAACTACAAGACGCAGGATTTTTCGGCTGTGGCGCGCGAGCTCACAGGCGGGCTGGGCGTCAATGTCGTGCTCGACATGGTGGCCGGCGGCTACGTGGCGCGCGAAGTCGAGTGTCTGGCCGAAGACGGTCGTCTGGTCATCATCGCGGTGCAGGGGGGTGTCAAGGCCGAGTTCAACGCCGGCCTGGTGTTGCGCCGCCGTCTGCACATCACGGGCTCCACCTTGCGTCCGCGCCCGGTGGCGTTCAAGGCGGCGATTGCACAGGCCCTGCGCGAGCGGGTCTGGCCTTTGCTGGAGCAGGGGCGTGTCAAGCCGGTGATCCACAGCGCGTTCGATGCGGCCCGTGCGGCCGAGGCCCATGCCCTGATGGAGAGCAACCAGCACATCGGCAAGATCGTTCTGACCTGGGCTTGAAGGCCCGGGTTCTCACGGAGACATTCATGAGCAGAAAACTGATCGCAGGCAACTGGAAGATGAACGGCGGACTGGCCGCCAACGAGGCGCTGGTCCAGGCCATGCTGGCCGGCATCGGTCAGCCTGCGGCCGACGTGGCCCTGTGTGCGCCTGCGCCGTACCTGGCCCAGTTGCAGTCGCTGCTGCACGGCAGCCACATCGCCTGGGGTGCGCAGGACGTGTCTGCACACGAGCAAGGGGCGTACACCGGTGAAGTGAGCGTGTCCATGCTCAAGGACTTTGGCTGCCGCTACGCCATCGTCGGCCACAGCGAGCGCCGCCAGTACCACGGTGAAACCGACGAGCTGGTCGCAGCCAAGGCGCAGCGTGCGCTGTCGGCGGGCGTGACGCCGATCATCTGCGTCGGCGAAACGCTGGCGCAGCGCGAAGCCGGCGAAACCGAGGTCGTGGTCAAGCGCCAGCTGGCGGCCGCGATCCACACCGTGGGCCATTGCATCACCGAGATCGTCGTCGCCTACGAACCGGTCTGGGCCATCGGCACCGGCAAGACCGCGACGCCCGAGATGGCGCAGGCGGTGCATGCCGTGCTGCGTGCGCAACTGGCGGCCGCGACCACGAACCCCAAGCGGGTGCACATCCTCTACGGCGGCAGCATGAACGCCGCCAACGCCGCCAGCCTGCTGGCCCAGCCCGACATCGACGGCGGGCTCATTGGCGGCGCTTCGCTCAAAGCGGCCGATTTCCTTTCCATCGTGGCGGCGGCGGGCTGAAACCGCAACGTCCATTCCATTCAAGAACGACCCCATGAACATCGTCCTGACCCTTCTTCAAGTCATCCAGATCCTGGCCGCCATCGCCATGATCGGGCTCATCCTCATGCAGCACGGCAAGGGCGCCGACGCAGGTGCCGCCTTCGGTGGCGGTGGCGCTGGATCGGCCAGCCTGTTCGGTGCCACGGGCGGTGCGAACTTCCTCTCGCGCACGACCGGCATCCTGGCTGGCGTGTTTCTGGTCTGCACGCTGGGCCTGGCCTACTTCGGCAACCTGCGCACCGCGCCAGCCAGCGCGGGCAGTGTGCTGGAGGGGGCTGCGGCACCGGTGCAGGCACCCGCTGCGCAGCAAATCCCCGGTGCCACCGACGCGCCGGCCACCGTGGCCCCGGCTGTGCCGGCGGGTACGGGCGCGGCCCAGATTCCTGGCAAATAACTAGGGGGAGTAGCCGGTCCCGCTGACTGCGGCGGGACGGGTGTTTTGCGCTGCAACAACCCGACCCTTTCGGTTTGAAAAACCGACGATGACCCCGAAAAGTGGGGGTGATTCAGGGTAAACTCTATGGGTTGTCAGCAAGGCACACATTCAGCCTCGTGTGCCAGACATGCAGACCCAGCCGACGTGGTGAAATTGGTAGACACGCTATCTTGAGGGGGTAGTGGCGAAAGCTGTGCGAGTTCGAGTCTCGCCGTCGGCACCAATCTTTGGAAAACATGGCGCCCATGCCATGTCAGTGGAATCACCAAGATGAGTCTCGAGCAATACCTTCCCGTCCTTCTGTTCATCTTGGTCGGTATTGCCATCGGGATCATTCCGCAGGTTCTCGGCTACATCCTCGGTCCGAACCGGCCCGATGCCGAGAAGAACTCCCCTTACGAGTGCGGCTTCGAGGCGTTTGAAGACGCCCGCATGAAGTTCGATGTGCGCTACTACCTGGTGGCCATTCTCTTCATTCTGTTCGACCTCGAAATCGCCTTTCTGGTCCCCTGGGCGGTGGCTCTGACCGATATCGGCTCCACGGGGTTCTGGGTGGGTGTCGTTTTCCTTTTTGATCTGCTCGTGGGCTTTGTCTACGCGTGGAAAAAAGGCGCCCTCGACTGGGAGTGACCGCATCGCGCGGTGTCGGTTTCTGAATTCTGTTTTGCGTGCGCGCCCTGTCGGGCTGCATGGAGCTGCACATGATTGAAGGCGTTTTCAAAGAAGGCTTTGTCACCACGAGCTACGACTCGGTGGTGAACTGGGCCAAGACCGGTTCGCTGTGGCCGATGACCTTCGGTCTGGCCTGCTGCGCGGTGGAAATGATGCACGCCGCCACGGCGCGCTACGACCTGGGACGTTTCGGCGCCGAGGTGTTCCGCGCCAGTCCCCGGCAGTCCGACCTGATGATCGTGGCCGGCACCCTGTGCAACAAGATGGCACCCGCCCTTCGCAAGGTGTACGACCAGATGGCCGAGCCGCGCTGGGTGCTGTCCATGGGGTCGTGCGCCAACGGCGGCGGCTATTACCACTACAGCTACTCCGTGGTCCGCGGTTGTGACCGCATCGTGCCGGTGGACGTCTATGTGCCGGGCTGCCCGCCCACGGCCGAGGCGCTGATCTACGGGATCATCCAGTTGCAGCAGAAGATCCGCCGCACCAACACCATTGCCCGCGCCTGATCGGCGGCAGGTCTGAGTCAGAGAGACGGCCCATGAGCGACACCACTTACACCACGTCCGCCGAGACCATTGCCGCCGCCGTGACGGAGCTGCTCGGCGAGCGCGCCCGTTCGATCACCGTCGCGCGCGGCGAAGTCACCCTGGTGGTGGCTGCGAGCGATTACTTGGCGGTGATGCAGACCCTGCGCGATGCGCCGCAGACGCGATTCGAGCAACTCATCGACCTCTGCGGCATGGATTACTCCACCTACGGCGATGGCCGCTGGGAAGGTGCCCGTTTTGGCGTGGTCGTGCACCTGCTGTCGGTGACTTTGAACCAGCGCCTGCGGGTGCGCGTGTTCTGTCCGGAAGACGATTTTCCGGTCGTGGCCTCGGTCAACGGGCTCTGGAATTCGGCCAGCTGGTACGAGCGCGAAGCGTTCGATCTGTACGGCATCGTGTTTGAAGGCCACAACGACCTGCGCCGCATCCTCACCGACTACGGATTCATCGGTCACCCCTTCCGCAAGGACTTCCCGCTCTCCGGTCATGTGGAGATGCGCTACGACGCCGAGCGCCAGCGCGTGGTCTACGAGCCGGTGTCCATCGAGCCGCGCGAGATCACGCCGCGCGTGATCCGCGAAGACAACTATGGCGGACTGCACTGATCATGGCTGAAATCAAGAACTACACCCTGAACTTCGGACCGCAGCACCCGGCCGCGC
>NZ_JASJOY010000011.1:0-17664 GCF_031426985.1 Hydrogenophaga sp. | reverse complement strand
ACCTGGGCAAGGCCGACAAGAAGGTCTACCAGATGGACCCGGGCAACAGCGACGAGGCCCTGCGCGAGGTGGCGCTGGACATCGCCGAGGGCGCGGACATGGTGATGGTCAAGCCCGGCATGCCTTACCTGGACATCGTGCGCCGCGTGAAGGACGAGTTCCACATGCCGACCTTTGCCTACCAGGTCAGCGGCGAATACGCCATGCTCAAGGCCGCCGCCATCAACGGCTGGCTCGACCACGACGCGGTGATGCTGGAGAGCCTGATGGCGTTCAAGCGCGCGGGCTGCGACGGCATCCTGACCTACTTCGCGCGCGACGCCGCCCGGTTGCTGCGCGGCTGAGCGGGGCCGGCCCGATGCGCGTTTTCCATGTCCTGCACGGCTCGGTGATCGAGGCCGACGCGCTGCCGTCGCAGCCGCCGGCCGAGGGTTTTGTGTGGATCGCCTGCGGCCGCCGCGAATTCGAACTGGAGCAGGCCCACATCCAGACCACGATGCAGCTGCTGCACGGCACGGCGCTGGTGGACCTGCACATCTCGGACCTGCTCAACAACCAGCTGCCCTCGCACTTCGACTACACCTCGCAGTACGACATCCTGGTGTTCCGGCGCCTGGCCGCTGGCCACAGCGAAACCGACATGGCCCACCCGGGGCAGCCGCTGACACAGACCCCGCGGCGCGGTGGCCCGCCGGTGCTGCGCCGCATCGACACCAGCCCGGTGGGCTTTGCGGTGTTCGACCGGGTGCTGCTGACCGTGCACCCGGCCGGCTGCACGGTGCTGGAGCAGTACGCCACGCGCCTGCTGTCGGCCGGCAGCAGTGCCGCCCGCTCCGCCGGCGTGAACCTGCCCGCCGGCCCGGCCGACCTGATGCTGCGCATCGTCAACCAAATGGTGGACGGCTACCTGGCCCTGCGGCGCGAGCTCACACGCCAGCTCGACCACTGGCAGGCCGAACTGCTGCACCCGTCCACCCGCTTCAACAACTGGAGCTCGCTGCTGGACGCGCGCATCTCGCTGCACCACCTCGACGAGATCTGCGAGGACCAGCGCGCGGCCATCCAGGACTGGATCGAGGCGCTGGCCGGCTGGGAAGTGGTGGAAGGCAAGAGCGACCACTTCGGCGGCCACAAGGGGCTGGAGCTGCTCAAAGTGCGCAGCCGCGACGTGCTGGAACACATCGAACGGGTGATCCACCACGTGCGGCGGCTGGAGCAGAACGCCGAGACCGCGGTGCAGATGCACTTCTCGGCGCAGAGCAACCGCACCAACGACATCATGCGCACGCTCACGGTGCTGACGGCCATCTTCCTGCCGCTGAACCTGATCGCCGGCATCTTCGGCATGAACTTCGACTTCATCCCGCTGCTGCACCTGCAAACCGGCTTCTGGTGGACCATGGGTGCGATGGGGCTCACCGCGATCGGCCTGAGCCTGTTCTTCTGGCGCAAGCGCTACATCGAGCGCACCAGCCGCTGACGCCTGCGCACCACGGGCGGGTGCGCAGGCAGCGCCAGCACTGGCTCAGACGAAGGGCGGCTCCAGCGCTTCGCTGGCCAGCGCGCGCTGCACCGCCGGGCGCGCCAGCATGCGCTGCAGGTAGGGGCCCAGGTGGGGCAGCGTGCGGGCCTGGTGGTCGTCAAAGTTGCGCGTCCAGCGGCAGAGCGTGAACACGAAGGGGTCGAGTGCGCTGTACGACCCGCCCATGAACCAGGGGCCGCCGTGGCGCGCCAGTTCGGCGTCCAGCTGGTCGACCAGCTCGTTGACCTTGCGCTGCGCCTGCCGGCGCACCTGCTCGGCGCCGGCCGCGTTGTCCAGGTCCACCCAGCGCCAGGGGTAGAAGTAGACGATCAGCGTGGCCTGCAGGGTGTTGGTCAGCCACACCAGCCATTTGTAGAAATGGGCCCGCTCGGCCGTGCCCAGCGCGGGCGCCAGGCCGGCTTGCGGGCGCGTGTCGCACAGGTGCAGGCAGATGGCGGCGGTCTCGTAAAGCACCAGGTCACCGTCCACCAGCACCGGGATCAGGCCGTTGGGGTTCAGGCGCAGAAAGTCGGGCGACTTCTGCTGGTCGCGCATGCGGTCCACCAGCACCAGGTCGAAGGGCTGGCCCAGTTCTTCCAGCAGGATGTGCGGCACCATGCTGGCGGTGCTGGGGTAGTGGTGCAGTTGGATCATCGGTTCGCGGGAGGCCGGCCAGAGAAAGGGGCGCCATTGTTCCACGCGCGGCGGCGCGCCACGGCCGCCGCCAGGCCATGCGGCGACGACGTGGCGGCCCGGGCCGTCAGCCCAGGTGCTGTGCCAGGAAGGCCAGGCTGCGCTGGCGCGCCAGCTGAGCGGCCTGCGGGTTCCAGGCGCCGCGCTGGTCGCAGTTGAAGCCGTGGTGCGCGGCATAGGTGTGCACCGCCACGCCGGGGTGCGCCTGCTCGAACGCCCGCACGCTGTCCAGCGGGATCCACTGGTCTTCTTCGGCAAAGTGCGCCAGCACCGGCACCCGGGGTTGGCGCGCCGCCTCGGCCGGCGTGGTCATACCGCCGCCGTAGTAGGGCACGGCAGCGCTCAGGCCGTGCAATGTGCAGGCGCTGCGCCAGGTGAGCAGGCCGCCCCAGCAGTAGCCCACGATGCCGACCTTGCCACCCTGCGCGGCGTGGCCGATGGCGGCCTGGATGTCGGCCAGCACGCCGGGCGCGGGCAGGGCTTCCACCGCGGTCTTGAGCGCCATGCCGGCGCCCATGTCGGCCTCGGCGTAACCCAGATCCACCCCCGACTGCACGCGGTGGAAGGTGGACGGCGCCACGACGACATAACCCTCGGCGGCGTAGCCGTCGGCCACGGCCTGGATGTGGCTGTTGACGCCAAAAATCTCCTGCAACACTACCAGCCCGCCCTTGGCCTGCCCCGCAGGCTGGGCCACGTAGGCGGGGAACTGGAAGCCGTCGGCGGCGCTGAGCGTGACAAAGGTACCCATGGTGTCTCCGTGCGAAAAATGTGGGGGGGGTCCGGTCGGCGACGGGTGGGGCACCCGCTGCTGCGTTATGGTCCGGCAGACAGCGGTTGTACCGCTGTTTGGCCCGGTTTGCAGGAGGCAGAGACATGGACAAGGTTTTGCTGGTCACCGGCGGCAGCCGCGGCATTGGCGCGGCCACCGCCTTGCTGGCGGCGCGCCAGGGCTGGGCGGTGGCGGTGAACTACGCCAACAACTCGCTGGCGGCCGACGAGGTGGTGCGCAGCATCCGCGCCGGCGGTGGCCAGGCCATCACCGTGCAGGCCGATGTGGCCGACGAGGCGCAGGTGCTGCGCATGTTCGAGAAAGTGGACGCCAAGCTCGGCCGCCTCACAGGGCTGGTGAACAACGCGGGCGTGGTGGACGTGACGGCGCGGGTCGACGAGATGGGCGTCGAGCGCTGGAAACGCATGTTCGACATCAACGTCATCGGCTCGATGCTCTGCGCGCGCGAGGCGGTGCGCCGCATGAGCACGCGCCACGGCGGCGCGGGTGGTGCCATCGTCAACCTGTCCAGCGCCGCGTCGCGCCTGGGCTCGCCCGGGCAGTACGTGGACTACGCCGCCGCCAAGGGTGCGATCGACGCCTTCACCATCGGCCTGGCCAAGGAGGTGGCGGCCGAGGGCGTGCGCGTCAACGCGGTGCGGCCGGGCCTGATCGAGACCGAAATCCACGCCTCGGGCGGCCTGCCCGACCGCGTCAACGATCTCAAGCACCAGGTGCCCATGCAGCGCGGCGGCACGGCCGACGAGGTGGCGCAGGCCATCGTCTGGCTGCTGTCCCCCGCGGCGAGTTACACCACCATGAGCCTGCTGGATGTGTCCGGCGGACGATGAACGAGGAGCCCCCATGACCGCAACCACACCCGAAGACAGCCCGCACATCCACATCTGGTGGGAAGACCTGGAGATCGGCCAGGTGCGCGACCTCGGCACGATCTCGCCGACGCGGGAAGAGATCATCGCCTTCGCCCGCCAGTTCGATCCGCAGCCCTTCCACCTGAGCGACGAAGGGGGCAAGGCCTCGGTGTTCGGCGCCCTGAGCGCCAGCGGCTGGCACACCTGCGCGATGGCGATGCGGCTGATGGTCACGAACTTCCTGCACCAGACCTCCAGCCTCGGCTCGCCCGGACTGGAAAGCCTGAAGTGGACCAAACCGGTCTACCCCGGCGACGTGCTGCGGCTGCAGCACACCATCACCGAGAAGCGGCCAATGAGCAAACGGCCCGATGTCGGCCTGGTGCGCACCGTCTGGGAGATGTTCAACCAGCACGGCGAGAAGGTGCTGCACATGGAGGGCTACGGCATGTTCCGGCTGAAAGCGCCCCCGCCCTCCGCCGCTGAGCGGGCTGCGGACCCCCACGGGGGCTGATCGGCCTGGGGGGGGCGGCCCGGCGGCCGATCATCGCGCCCCCACGCTCCGCCGCTGCGCGGGTCGCGGCCCCCCATGGCGGCCGATCGGCTGCGCCTCAGGCTCCGCCGCGCCCGCACAATAGCGGGATGAATTTCAAGCCACTCATCACCCTGCTGGCCCTGGTCAATCCGCTGGCCATCGTGCCGTTTTTCATCCACTACACGCAGGGTTTCAGCGCGGCGCAACGCAAGCGCACCATCCTGATTTCGTCGTTCAGCGCCTTCGTGGTCATCGCCACCTGCGCCCTCATGGGCCTGCAGGTGCTGGAATTTTTCGGCATCTCGCTGGCGAGCTTCCAGGTCGGCGGGGGCATGTTGCTGCTCACGTCGGCACTGTCCATGCTGAACGCCCAGCCCGCCGAGGCCAAGACCACCCAGGGCGAGGTGGACGACGCGTCGGCGCGTGCTTCCATCGCCGTGGTGCCGCTGACCATTCCGCTGCTCACCGGTCCGGCCACCATGTCCACCGTGGTGATCTACGCCGACCAGGCCAAGACCTTCTTCCAGCACGCCGCCCTGGTGGGCTATGGCGTGGTGATCGCACTGGCCACCGCCGTGTGTTTCGCCGCGGCCAAACCCATTGCGCGCTTCCTGGGCCAGACCGGCATCAACGTGATGACGCGTCTGATGGGCCTGATCCTGGCCGCGCTGGCGGTGGAGGTGATGGCGGCCGGGCTGGTGAAGCTGTTTCCGGCGTTGGCTTGACCCCCCCGAGCCGCCTGCGGCGTCACTCCCCAGGGAACAATGCCTGTGGCCCGGCGGAGCCGGTTCCACGGCATCCTGGCTGCAGACACGCTCGCCGGAAAACCTGCTTCAGTACCCGCCGGATGCCGCAGAGAGGGCTGACCCAGCGCCCTTGAAGCGCCGCGCCGTCTCGGTCGCGGCCTTCACGAGCAGGCTGGTGTCCAGCCCCACCGCCACGAACAGCGCACCCGCGTCCAGGTACTGCTGCACCAGCACCGGGTCGGTGGCGAGGATGCCGGCGGCCTTGCCCGCCGCGCGCACGGTGGCGATGCCTTCGAGGATGACTTTCTGCACTTCTGGGTGGCCCGGCTGTCCGCGGTAGCCCATGCTGGCCGAGAGGTCGGCCGGGCCGAAGAACACGCCGTCCACGCCCTCGGTCTCGGCGATGGCCTTCAGGTTCTTCACCGCTTCCACCGTCTCGGCCTGCACCAACAGGCACATCTGGCCGTTGGCCTGGTTGAGGTAGTCGTCGACCTGGTTCCAGCGCGAGGCGCGCGCCAGCGCGGCGCCCATGCCGCGGATGCCCTCGGGGGCGTAGCGCATGGCCTTGACCATCAGCTCCGCCTGCTCGGCCGTGTCCACCATCGGGATCAGCAGGGTCTGCGCGCCCACGTCGAGGTACTGCTTGACCAGGGCCACGTTCGCCTCGACCGCGCGCACGACGGCGTGGGTCTGGCTGTATGGCGCCACGGCGCGCAGCTGTTCCAGCACGGTGCGCGGATCGTTGGGTGCGTGTTCGCCGTCGAGCAGCAACCAGTCAAAGCCGCAGCCGGCCAGGGCCTCGGCCACATCGGGCGAAGCGAAGCCGACCCAGCAGCCGATCTGGGGCTTGCCGGCTTTCAGGGCGTCGCGGAAGGTGTTCTGGGGGATCTTCATGGTGTGTCGGGGTACAAGCTTTTCATTTGCCCCATGAGCCGAGTGAGGCCCATGAGCGCGTCCATGTTCGGCGTGGCTTCGCCCAGGTGCTGGCCGATTTCGCGCACCGCGCCCACCAGCGCATCGAGCTCGATGGGCCGGCCGGCTTCCACGTCCTGCAGCATCGAGGTCTTGAACGAGCCGAGCTTGCGCGTGACGGCGTGGCGATCTTCCGGGCTCTGGTCGATCGGGATGCCGATGCGCGCGCCGATGGCCTTGGCCTCCAGCATGATGGCGCTGACAAAGCCGCGCACCAGCTCGTCGTCGAGGATGCGGTCGCAGGGCGCGCCGGTGATGGCCGAGATGGGGTTGATGGTCATGTTGCCCCAGAGCTTGAACCAGATGTCGCGCTGGATGCGGTCGGAGACGGTGATGCCGAAGCCGGCAGCGCTCAACAGGTCGGCCACGGCCTGCAGGCGCGGGGTCACGCCGCCCGCGGGCTCGCCGATGATGAGCTGGTTGTTCTTGATGCGTTCGATGCGCGCAGGCGTCGGCGCGGCGGCGCTGGTGTGGACCACGCAGCCGATGACCTGCGACGTGGGGATGTTCGCGGCGGTCACGCCACCGGGGTCGACCGTGTTGAGCTGAAGACCCGCGGCAGCGCCCGGCAGGCCATCGAAGAACCACCAGGGCACGCCGTTCATCGCCACCAGCACCACGGTGTGCGGCCCCATGAGCGCGCGCACGGCGGGTGCCACCACCGGCATGGCCGGGCCTTTGACCGAGACGATCACCAGGTCCTGCTCGCCGAGGCTCGCAGCGTCGTCGCTGGCGTTGACCGGCACGGTGTGTTCCGCGCCATCGGCGTCGACCCACACCAGGCCGCGTTCGCGCAGCGCGCGCAGGGTGTCGCCGCGCGCCACCGCGGACAGCTGCACCTGACCGGCCGGCAGCCGCGAGCCGAGCCAGCCGGCGAACAGGCCGCCGATGGCGCCAACGCCGACGATCGCAATCTTCTTGAAGCTGGGTGAATCGTTCATGCGCGGTATCCCGGGTCAGTGCGGTCGATCAGGCGCTGCATGGCGGCAAACGAATCCTCACCGGCGCCGTATTTCGGGTTGAAGTTGAGCGAGTCTCGCACGCAGCCTTCGAGCACCGGCACGGGAATGTTCCGCAACTGCCCGAGCGTGGACGAGGCGACTTGGATCTCGCAGGCGCGCTGCACCAGCCAGAGGATGTTGAACGCCTGCGGCAGGGTCTGGCCGATGACGACGGGACCGTGGTTGCGCAGCAGCAGCACGCGTTTGCCGCCCGCGCTGGCGAGGATGCGCGCGCCCTCTTCGCGGTGCACGGTGATGCCCTCGAAGTCGTGGTACGCCACCTGGCCGTGCAGCTGGGCGGCGTAGAAGTTGGTGTAGCTCAGACCTTCTTCGCTGCAGCACACGGCCATGGTCGGCGTGGTGTGCACGTGCATCACGCAGTGCGCGTCGGGCAGGGTGGCGTGGATCGCGCCGTGGAAGGTGAAGCCCGCCGGGTTGATGGGCCAGTCGTCGTTGCCGATGGTGTTGCCGTCGACGTCGACCTTGACCAGGTTGGACGCGGTGACCTCGGTGTAGTGCAGGCCGAAGGGGTTGATGAGGAAGTGCGCGTCCGGCCCCGGCACGCGCAGCGAGATGTGGTTGTAGATCAGCTCGGCCCAGCCGAGGCGGGCAAAGATGCGGTAGGCGGCGGCGAGCTGCACGCGCGCGGCCCACTCGGCTTCGCTGAAGCGGGCGGGTTTGAGAAAGGCGTCGGCCATGTCGTGTCTCCTGCAGTGATTCGCTCAGATGAACTTGAAGCGCAGGCAACCGAGCGGACCGTAGTCCGCCTCGAACAGGTCGCCCGCCTTGGCCGCGACGGGCCGCGTGAAGCTGCCGGCCAGCACGATCTCGCCGGCCTGCAGCGTTTCGCCCCAGGGCGCGAGCTTGTTGGCCAGCCAGGCGATGCCGATGGCCGGGTCGCCCTGCACGCCGGCGGCCAGGCCGGTCTCTTCGACCGCGCCGTTCTGCCGCAGGATGGCGCCGCACCAGGGGCGGTTGGTGGTGCGCGGGTCGGCGCGGAAGGCCGGGTCGCCCGCACCGATCACGATGCCGGCGTTGGCCGCGTTGTCGCTGATGGTGTCGTAGACCTTGCGCATCACCTTGGTGTGGCGGTCGAACTGCTCGATGCGCGCATCGATGATTTCGATGGCGGGGGTGATGTGGTCGGTCGCGGCCAGCACGTCTTCCACCGTCACGTTCGGGCCGGCCAGCGGCGCCTTGAGCACGAAGGCCAGCTCGACCTCGACGCGCGGGGCGATGAAGTTCTTCATCGGGATCTCCAGCACCTCGCCGGCCTTGGCGGTGTAGAGCATGTCGTCGAGCAGCGTGCCGTAGTCGGGCTCGTCGATCTGACTGCTGATCTGCATGGCGCGGCTGGTCAGGCCGATCTTGTGGCCGATGACTTTTTTGCCAGCGGCCATTTCCAGATTCACCCAGGCGCGGCCGATGCGGTAGCCGTCTTCGATGCTCATGCCAGGGTGGCGTTTGGAGAAGTGCTCGACCGGGGTGCGGGTCTGCTGGGACCGCTGCAGCTCGGCGGCGAGTTGCTGGATGAGGGTGTCGTCGAACATGGCTTATGTCTTCTGGAAAAGCGGGTGCAGGGAACTGTTCTTGGCGTCGAAGACCTCGTGGCCTTCATCGACCTGCACGGTGATGCCGATGGGGCGCTTCGCCAGCTGTTCGGCAAAACGTTCTTTCACGCAGGCGTTGAGCGCTTCGCCCACGCGCTGGTGCACGACGGCGCTGCGGCCCTTTGCCATGCGCACGTTCATGTAGACGAAGGCGTAGTCGTCGCCCAGGCCCGCGGCAATGCCGGCCGCGCCGCCGTCGGACACGGCGTGGTGCGCGGCCGGGTAGGCCAGCACGCGCGTGCCGCCGGTGGGGAAGACCTGTTTGTCCTGCTCGTCGCGCAAGGCGAGCATGGCATCGCACAGGGCGCGGCACAGGCCGCCCATGTCGACGCCGCCTTGCGAGGCGGGTTTGTCGAGGTTGGGGGTGTAGAGGATGACGAGATGGGGCATGGTCAGAGCCTCGTGGCGACCGAGGTGTAGCCGTCGGCGCGCGAGGCCACCGGCGGCGGGATGGCCGCACCGCTGACCGGCAGCACCGGGAACAATGCGTTGATCTGGCCCGTGCCGCTGGCGCCGAAGTAGGGCGTGACGATCTCGGCCTGGCCGGTGTACTCGCTCCAGCCCAGCACGCCGAGCATCATGGCCGTGTCGTGCATGAAGCCTTCGCCGTGGCCCTTGGCCGCGTACTCGGGCAGCATTTCGCAGAAGTCTTTCCACGCGCCGGCTTGCCACATGCGGACCACCTCGTCGTCCAGATGTTGCAGGAAGGGGCTCCAGACCTTGAAGGCGAGTTCGGGCGCCAGACCGTTCTGCGCGAAGCGGTGGCTGAGCGATCCGCTGGCGAGGAAGGCGACGGTGCCGTCGTAGTGTTCTTCGACCGCCTTGCGCATGGCCCAGCCCAGGCGCGCGCTGTCGTTGAGGTAGTGCGAGGTGCACAGCGCCGACACCGAGACCGCCTTGAAATGCTGGTCGGCGTTCATGTAGCGCATGGGCACGAGGGTGCCGTATTCGGGCTGCAGCGTGGTGGCGTGGTGGGCCAGGGTTTCGACACCGTGTTGATTGGCCACCTTCGCCAGCAACTGGCCGAGTTCGGGGTTGCCGGGGATGGCGTAGCCCATGTTGCTGATGAAGTGCGGCAGCTCGTTGCTGGTGTAGGTGCCTGCCCAGTGCGGGGCGCAGTTGAGGTGGTAGGTGGCGTTGACGAGCCAGTGGGTGTCGAAGACGACGATCGTGTCTACACCGAGTGCCTTGCAGCGGCGCGCGATCTCCTGATGACCATTGATGGCGTCCTGGCGCGTGCCTTTGCGCGGGCCGTCGAGTTCGCTGAGGTACATCGAGGGGACGTGGGTGATCTTGCCGACGAGTGCTACTGTGCCCATCTGTCTTGTCTCCGGTTGGTTGCCGTTGCTCGGCTGACGTGCTTGGTGGAAGGCGGCGACGCGGGCCTGCCTCCGCGAATGTCCCCCGGGCCGTTCCGGCCCTCCTCCTTTATTTCGCTGCAGCAGACCCGCATCCCCACCTTCTCGCTGCGCATCGGCGCTCTGACATTGCTCGCCCAGATCGCGTCTGAATGGGGAGCGCGGGGTGCACGACGCAGCGAAATAAAGGAGGAGGCCCGGGCGCAGCCCGGGCCGGGGGACATTCGCGGAGTCGTGTACCCCGCGATCGCCATTCCGCCCGGGTCTGTGAGCGAGACAGGGAAGCGCAACTCAAACACCCCAATGAGGAATGTGGTGCGAACCCATAGAGACAGCGACGTTCTTGGGCTCCAGGAAGACCTCGTAACTCCAGGTGCCACCCTCGCGCCCGGTGCCCGACGCCTTGGTGCCACCGAAGGGCTGGCGCAGGTCGCGCACGTTCTGCGAATTCACGAAACACATGCCCGCTTCCACAGCGGCGGCCACGCGGTGTGCCTTGCCAATGTTCTCGGTCCACACATAGCTCGACAGTCCGTACTGGATGTCGTTGGCCAGCGCGATCGCGTGCGCCTCGTCCTTGAACGGAATCAGGCAGGCGACCGGGCCGAAGATCTCGTCCTGCGCGATCTTCATGCGGTTGTCCACGTCGGCGAACACGGTGGGCCACACGTAGTTGCCGCCCGCCACATGCGACGGCAGCTCGGCCGCATAGCTCGGCCGGTCCAGCCCGCCGCACAGCATCGTCGCGCCCTCCTTCGGGCCCAGTTCGATGTAGCTGCGCACCTTGGCCAGATGGGCCTTGCTGATCATCGGGCCAATGGTGGTCTTCTCATCCAGCGGGTCGCCCACCACGATGCGCTTGGCGCGCTCGGCGAACTTCGCGGCGAAGTCGGCGTAGATGCTCTGCTGCACCAGGATGCGGCTGCCCGCCGTGCAGCGCTCGCCGTTGTTGCTGAAGATCATGAAGAGCGCGGCATCGAGCGCGCGGTCCAGATCGGCGTCGTCGAAGACCACGAACGGGCTCTTGCCGCCCAGCTCCATGCTGAACTTCTTCAGGCCCGCGGTCTTGACGATGCGGTTGCCGGTGGCGGTGGAGCCGGTGAAGCTGATCGCGCGCACATCCGGGTGCGCGCACAGCGGTTCGCCCGCTTCCTTGCCGAAGCCGTGCACGACGTTGAGCACACCGGCCGGGATGCCGGCCTCCAGCGCCAGATCGCCCAGGCGCGCCGCGGTCAGGGGCGAGAGCTCGCTCATCTTCAGCACCGCCGTGTTGCCGAAGGCCAGGCAGGGCGCGACCTTCCAGGTGGCGGTCATGAAGGGCACGTTCCATGGGCTGATGAGTGCGCACACGCCCACCGGGTGGAACAGCGTGTAGTTGAGGTGCGTGGGCGTGGGGTAGGTGTGCCCGTCGGTGCGGGTGCACATCTCGGCGAAGTAAGTGAAGTTGTCCGATGCGCGCGGGATCAGCTGCTTGCCGGTCTGCGCGATCACCTGACCGGTGTCCTGGGTTTCGGTGTTCGCGATCTCGGGCACATGCTTGGCGATCAGATCGCCCAGGGCGCGCACCTTCTTCGCGCGCTCGGTCGCCGGCAGGCCGGCCCAGGCGGGGAAGGCGTCCTTGGCGGCCTGCACCGCGGCGTTCACGTCGGCCTCGGTGCCCGAGGCGACCTCGGCCAGCACGCCCTGCGTGGCCGGGTTGACAGTCTCGAAGTAGTCGCTGCCGGCGACGGTCTTGCCGTTGATGAGGTGATTGATTTTCATAAGGGTCCTTCTCCGGCCAGCCCGCAAAAGGGGTCAGAGCCTGATGTCATTCAACGTGGTTTTGATCCGGCGAGGTCACTGTCCTGAATCAGGATCTGACCCCCTTTGCTCTGCGGTGATGGTGTTGGTCAGTGAGCCGATGCCGTCGATCTCGGTGACGATCACGTCGCCAGGCTGGCAGTCGACCACGCCGTCGGGCGTGCCGGTGAGGATGAGGTCGCCGGGCATCAGGGTCATGAAGCCGCTGAAGTATTCGATCAGCGTGGCGACGTCGAAGATCATGTCTTTCGTGTGGCCCTGCTGCGTGAGCTGGCCGTTGACCGTGGTGCGCAGCGCCAGCGCCTGCGGATCGGGCACGTCGGCGGCGTCGACCAGCCAGGGGCCCAGGGGCGTGCAGGTGTCGCGGTTCTTGACCTTGAGGTTGGGGCGGTACCAGTTCTCCAGGTAGTCGCGGATGGCGTAGTCGTTGGCCACGGTGTAGCCGGCGACGTAGCGCAGCGCGTCGGCCTTCTTCACGCGCTTGGCGGGCTGGCCAATCACCACCGCCAACTCGCATTCGTAGTGCATGAAGTTCACGCCGTCGGGCCGCACGGTGAAGGCGCGGTGTCCCGTCAGCGATGCCTCGCCCTTGACGAAGGCCAGCGGTTCTTCGGGCGCCTTGAAGGCCAGTTCCTTGGCGTGGTCGGCGTAATTCAGGCCAAGGGCGAGCACGGTGCGCGGGCGGTCGATGGGTTGCAGCGGCGGCAGCCAGACCACCTCGTCGAAGCCAACGCGGCGGCCCTTGAATGCGGGTGTCAGCAGTTCGAGCTCGCCGTCGGCTTCGACGGCGTCGTGGACCGCGCCGGCCCAAGCGATGCGGGCGCGCTTCATGAGGGGATGGCCCCTACGCTCTGCGCTGACGCGTGCTCGCAGCCCCCCTGGGGCGGCTCGCCCGACTTGGGGCGGCCCGGCGTCGGGCGTTTCCTGCACAAAATGGTTGACCAGCGGCGCAAAACCGGTGGCGGTGATCTCGACCGAGTCGCCGGCCTTCACCCGCGGCCGCGTGCCGTCGTCCAGACAATCGGTGCCGACCATCAGCACATCGCCCGGCCGCATCGATTGGAAGGCGTTGACGTCAGCCCACAGCGTGGCCGCGTCGCGCACCAGGTCGGCCAGGGCCGTGCGCTGGCGCATCACGCCATCGACCCGCAGTTCCAGCACCAGCGACGCGATCGAAGACAGGTCGGTCAGGGGCTGCACCACGTCGCCCACGCCGAGGAAGCCGTCGACGCAGCGGAACTTCACCGGCGGGCGGTAGTAGCTTTCGTGCGGGATGGCCACGTCGTTGAACAGCACGGCGCCGGCGACGGTACCGCCCTCGCCCGCCACCAGCCCCAGGCTGGCCGCAACCTCGACTTCGGCGACGCCTTGGGGCAGAACGATGGCCTGCCCGCTGCGGGTGAAGGTGTTGGCGGTCTTGATGTAGAGCACCGGCGCGTTCGGCGGCGCCTGGTACGGCGCGTCGTGCATGCGCGGCGCCCACAGCGCGTGTTCGCGCCGGAAGTTCAGCAGCGTGCCGTAGACGGTGCCGCCGGGGAGGTAGGGGTGGGTGTTCATGGGGTACCTCTTACTCTTCAATGCCGTCGACCTCGACGCCTTCGGGCGCCTCCAGCGCGATCACGTCGTCCAGCAGGTCGTACAGCTGGGCCAGGCGCTGTTTGCCCAGTTGCGCCTCCATCCACTGGTAGTGCGACTCGATGGTCGACGACAGCTTGCGCACCAGCTTCAGGCCCGCCGCCGTGGCGCGCACCACGGTGCGGCGCGCGTCTTGCGGGCAGCGGTTACGGGCGATCAGGCCGTCGCGCTCCATGCGCGTGAGCACGCCGGACAGGCTGGGACCGAGCAGCAGCGCCTCGCGCGCCACACGGCCGGTCTCGACGCCCGCCGGGTCGCGAGCGTGTTCGCCCAGCACGCGCAGCACACGCCACTGCTGGTCCGACAGGCCGTGCTCGCGCAGGCTCGGGCGGGTGTGCTGCATCACGGCCTCACGCGCCTCCAGCAGCAGGCGCGGCAGGTTGCGGTGGACAAAAGAAAGGGAGTTGTCGTCGGTGGCCATGGGTGGGTGCGATTTATTTAATATGTTAAATGTTTTTCCACCCACCACCCAACAAGGGTTAACCCGGGGTCGCCGCGGGCCGACACACAATGCGCGCATGAACACACTCGCCCACCGCCTGTCGACGCCCCATCTGCTGTTGCAGGCGCCCATGGCCGGCGCCCAGGGACCGGCCCTGGCGCTGGCGGTCTGCGGTGCCGGCGGCATCGGCGCCCTGCCCGCCGCCATGCTCACGCCCGAGGCGCTGACGCAGCAACTGCAGACGCTGTCACAAGGCACCGACCGGCCCTGGAACGTCAACTTCTTCTGCCACACGCCGCCCGTGCCCGACGCGGCGCGCGAAGCCCGCTGGCGCGAGGCGCTGGCGCCCTTCTACGCCGAGGCCGGGCTGGACCTCGCCAGCGTGCCGGCCGGCGCGGGGCGCGTGCCCTTCAGCCATGAGATGGCCGACGTGGTGGAGCCGTTCCGGCCGCCCATCGTGAGCTTCCACTTCGGTCTGCCCGCCCCCGACCTGCTGGCGCGCGTGAAGAGCTGGGGCAGCGTGGTTCTGTCGTCGGCGACGACGGTGGACGAGGCGCTGTGGCTCCAGGCACAAAGCGTGGACGCCGTGATCGCGCAAGGCGCCGAGGCCGGCGGCCACCGTGGCATGTTCCTCACCGACGACCTCAGCACGCAGGTCGGCAGCTTCGCCCTGCTGCCGCAGATCGTGGCCGCTGTGCAGGTGCCGGTGATCGCGGCCGGCGGCATCGCCGATGCGGCCGGTGTGCGCGCGGCGCTGGCGCTGGGCGCGGCCGGCGTGCAGGTGGGCACGGCCTACCTGTGCAGCGACGAGGCCACCACCAGCGCCCTGCACCGCGCCGCACTGCAGAGCGAAACCGCCCGCCACACGCAGCTGACCACCCTGTTCACCGGCCGGCCGGCGCGCGGCATACCCAACCGCGTGATGCGCGAGCTGGGCCCGCTGAACCCGGCGGCGCCCGCCTTCCCGACCGCCACCGCTGCCATCGCGCCGCTGCGCGCGCACTGGGAGGCGCAGGGCCGCGGCGACTTCTCGCCACTGTGGAGCGGCCAGAACGCCAGCGGCTGCCGCAGCGCACCGGCGGCGGACATCACCACCTCTTTGCTCAAAGGATTCGAAGCATGTTCGTTGTGATCTTCCGCGCCAAGGCGAAGGCGCTGGACGCCGAGTACAGCGCCATGGCCGCGCAGATGCGCCAGCTGGCGCTCACGCAGTTCGGCTGCCTGGACTTCACTGCCGTGACCGAGGGCGACCAGGAAATCGCCCTGTCCTACTGGCCCGACGAGGCCAGCATCCGCGCCTGGAAGCAGCACACCGACCACCTGATGGCGCAAAAGTTGGGCCGCGAGCGCTGGTACGCCAGCTATGCGGTGGAGATCGCCGAGGTCACGCGGCGCTACCAGCACCCGGCGCAGCCGGATCAGCAGTAATCGTCGGGGTCGCGGTCCGCCCGCGCCGCGCGCGGTGTGTCGCGCTGCCGGTTCAGCCAGCGTTTGAGGTCCGCCGCGTCCTGCACCTGCGCCAGGTCGTGCGCCAGCTGCGCCACGGCCGATTCCAGGGCCTGCACCTGGCCCAGCAAATGCTGCCGCAGCGTGTTCGGGTTCGCCACCTGGCCGTGCGGCAGCTCGAACTCGGCCGCCAGTTGGCCCTGCCGCGCCGCGCGTTCGCGCTCCAGCCCGGCCACCTGCTGCTTGAGCAGCAGGGTGAGCGCGGCCAGCCGGTCGTCGGCCAGGCGCGACACCGCGGCCGGGTCGGCCAGTTCGGCGCGCAGCTGGATCTGCATCAGCGTCACCAGGTCCTTGCGCGCGTAGGCGGTGTTGGCCTCGCTCATCAGCGCGGTCTTGCGCTGGCGTTCGGCCTCGTCGGGCTCACGGTCGGGGTGCAGGGCGCTGGCCAGCTGGCGGAACAGGGTGCGCAGCTGGGTCTCGGCATCGGCGGCCAGTACCTGCTCAGCGGCCGGGCCCGCACCGGGCTTCTGGCGGGCCTTGCGCGCCTGGGCTTTGGCCTGGCGGCGCGCCTGCGCCTCTTCCTGCGCGGCGCGCCAGCGGGCCATGCCTTCGCGCAACAGTTCTTCGGCCGACAGCGCCTGGCCATCATCGGCCAGCGGCTCGCCCAGCGCCGCCTCCAGTCGCACGCGCAGGGCATCGGCCGCGGCCTGCTTCTTCTGCGCCAGGGTCTGGCGGCTGTGGCGGTCGTGCAGGGCCACCATGTCGGCCTCGCCCTCGCCGGCCAGGATCTGCGCCAGCCCGCACAGCGCCTCGGTGGCGGTGGTCTGCTGCAGGCGGCTCAGCGCCTTGCCCTGCAGCTGCGCCTCCAGCGCCAGGGCCAGGTCGCGCATGTGCTGGCGCCGCTGCCCTTGCAGGGGTGCCAGCCAGCGGTGCCGCTCGGCGCGGTGGGCCTGGCCCAAGGCGTCCAGTTCGTCCAGCTGCGCCTTGAGCTTGTCGACGCGGGTCAGCTGCAGGTTGAAGGCCCGGGCCGCGGCCGTCAGCGGCTGTTCGCCCGGCGCCAGGGCCTGCAAGGCGGTGGCGGGTGCGACCTGGTTCTGGGAAGGGGTTCGGGTGGCGGGCACGGCGGAGGTCGGGGGAGGGGTGGGACCGGTCCAGGACCTGGCACGGTGGGGTGTCGACTATATTGCCGGCCACATGGCCAAAGAAAAGACGATCTACACCTGCAACGAATGCGGCGGCACCAGTCCGCGCTGGCTGGGCAAGTGCCCGCACTGCAACGCCTGGAACACGCTGATCGAATCGGTGGCCGAATCCAGCGCGCCCGCCAAGAACCGCTTCGCCTCGCTGGCGAAAACGGCCGAGGTCACGACGCTGGCCGACATCGAGGCCACCGACGTGCAGCGCACGCCCACCGGCCACGACGAACTGGACCGGGTGCTGGGCGGTGGCATCGTCGAAGGCGGCGTGGTGCTGATCGGCGGCGACCCGGGCATCGGCAAGTCCACCCTGCTGCTGCAGGCGCTCGATGCGCTGCAGCGATCCGGCCAGAAAACGCTCTACGTCACGGGCGAAGAGAGCGGCGCCCAGGTGGCGCTGCGTTCGCGCCGGCTGGGACTGGACGGTTCGCAGGTCAGCGTGCTGGCCGAGATCCAGCTGGAGAAGATCCTGGCCACGCTGGCCCACACCCAGCCCGCCATCGCGGTGATCGACTCGATCCAGACCGTGTATTCCGAACAACTGACCTCGGCGCCCGGCTCGGTGGCGCAGGTGCGCGAGTGCGCGGCGCACCTGACGCGCGCGGCCAAGGCCAGCGGCACCGCCATCGTGCTGGTCGGCCACGTGACCAAGGAAGGCGCCCTGGCCGGCCCGCGCGTGCTGGAGCACATGGTGGACACCGTCCTGTATTTCGAGGGCGACACGCACAGCAGCTTCCGCCTGATCCGCGCGATCAAGAACCGCTTTGGCGCGGTGAACGAGATCGGCGTGTTCGCCATGACCGAACGCGGCCTCAAGGGCGTGAGCAACCCGAGCGCGATCTTTCTGAGCCAGCACAGCGAGCCGGTGCCCGGCAGCTGCGTGATGGTGACGCTCGAAGGCACCCGCCCCATGCTGGTCGAGATCCAGGCGCTGGTGGACAGCGGTGGTCCTTCGCCACGACGATTGAGCGTCGGTCTGGACCGAGACCGCCTGGCCATGCTGCTGGCGGTGCTGCACCGCCACGCCGGCGTGGCCTGCATGGACCAGGACGTGTTTGTCAACG
>NZ_JASJOY010000010.1:0-42859 GCF_031426985.1 Hydrogenophaga sp. | reverse complement strand
GTGATGCTGATCGAGCTGGTGTTGGTGGCCACGATCACCTCGGGCGCGAGGATGCCGTCGAGCTGCTGCAGGATCTTGACCTTCAGGCCTTCGTTCTCGGTCGCGGCCTCGATCACCAGTTGCGCGCCCTTGAGGTCGTCGTAGCTGGTCGAGCCTTTGATCAGCGCCAGCGCCGCGGCCTTGCCTTCGGCGGTCAGCTTCTCTTTCTTGATCAGGCGGTCCAGGCTGCCGGCCACGGTGGCCAGGCCCTTGTCCACCGCGGCCTGGGCCACGTCGACCATGACGACGCGGATGCCGCTGACCGCGCAGGCCTGCGCGATGCCGTTGCCCATGGTGCCGGCGCCGATGATGCCGACGGTCTGGATGCTGCTCATGAGTGTCTTGCTCCTGTGATGGGGTGCTGAAAAAACGATTGTCCCGCCTGCCGAGACCCAGGCCGTGACGGGGCGTCCCGCAGGCGTCTGGCCTAGGCTGGCGCCCCTACCCGGGGCGCGGGCGGGGTGCTAACTTGACCAGCATTGTCGCGGACCGTCTTGCACCGGCATGACGGCGCGTGACACCGGCGCGGAGCGGCGATGCCCGTGCCACCACCACCAGACGGAGACCCCATGTTCGATTTCATCATCGTCGGCGGCGGATCGGCGGGCAGCGTGCTCGCGGGCCGCCTGAGCGAAGACCCGGCCGTGCGCGTGGCCCTGCTCGAAGCCGGCCCGGTGGACCACAGCGTGCTGATCCACTGCCCGGCGGGGCTGGCCGTGATGGCCAAGTACCAGCTCAATGGCTGGGACTACTCGACCGTGCCGCAGCCGGGCCTGAACGGCCGGCGCGGCTACCAGCCGCGCGGCAAGGTGCTGGGCGGCTCCAGCTCCATCAACGCCATGATCTACGCCCGCGGCCACGCGCAGGACTACGACGCCTGGGCGGCCGAAGGCAACCCGGGCTGGTCGTATGCCGACGTGCTGCCCTACTTCAAGCGGGCCGAGCACAACGAGCGTGGTGCCGACGCCCTGCACGGCCAGGGCGGGCCGCTGAACGTGATGGACCTGCGCTCGCCCAACCCGTTCCTGCCGTCCTTCGTGCAGGCCGGGCAGCAGGCCGGGTACCGCCACAACCCCGACTTCAACGGCCCGGAGCAGGAGGGCGTGGGCGTCTACCAGGTCACCCACAAGAACGGCGAACGCTTCAGCGCCGCCAAGGCCTACCTCACGCCCCACCTGGGGCGGCCCAACCTGCAGGTGATCACGAACGCGCTGACCACGCGCGTGCTGACCGAAGCGCGGGAGGGCCGGCCCTGCGCGGTGGGCGTGGCCTACCGGGCGGGGGGCGGCCGCGGCGAGGAGCAGACCCTGCGGCTGCGCCCCGGCGGAGAGGTGCTGCTCAGCGCGGGCGCTTTCGGCTCGCCGCAACTGCTGATGCTCTCGGGCATCGGGCCGGCGGCGCACCTGCGCGAGCACGGCATTGCCGTGGTGCACGATCTGCCCGGCGTGGGCCAGAACCTGCACGACCACCCGGACGTGGTGATGGTGGTGAACGCACCGAAGCGCACCGAGCTGTTCGGCGTGTCCTTCAAGGGCGTGTTGAACATGGCCCGCGGCCTCTTCGAATGGCGGCGCCAGCGCAGCGGCCCGCTGACCACCAACTTTGCCGAGGCGGGCGGCTTCATCAGGAGCGCGCCGAGCGAAGCCATCCCCGATCTGCAGCTGCACTTTGTGGTGGGCAAGCTGGTGGACCACGGCCGCAAGACGGTGCTGGGCCACGGCTATTCGTGCCATGTGTGCCTGCTGCGGCCCCGCAGCCGTGGCACGCTGCGCCTGGCCAGCAGCGACCCGCAGGTCATGCCGCTGATCGACCCGGCCTTCCTGCAGGACGCCGACGACGTGGCGCGGCTGGTGCGGGGCTTCAAGGCCATGCGCGCGCTGTTGCAGCAGCCGGCCCTGGCGCAGCACGGCGGGGTGGAATCCGCCGCGTCACGCGATGCGGTCAGCGACGCGCAGATCGAGCAGTTCGTGCGCGGCCATGCCGACACCATCTACCACCCGGTGGGCACCTGCCGCATGGGGCCCGAGGCCGCGAGCGGCGCGGTGGTGGATGCGCGCCTGCGCGTGCACGGGGTGGACGGTCTGCGCGTGGTGGACGCCTCGGTCATGCCCAGCGTGGTGGGGGGCAACACGAATGCCCCGGTGATCATGATGGCGGAGAAAGCGGTCGATATGGTGCGCGGCGATCGTGCCGCAGCGGGACTGCGGTAACCTCGCGCCTACCTTCAACACCCACGCTCCGGCGCGCTGTGTCTGCCGAACCAGGATGCCGCGGAACTGCCCTTCGATCAACTCAGGACAGGCCGCAGGCATCGCCCCAAGGGGGGTGACGCGAAGCGGCGCGGGGGGAGCTCATTCCCATGATTCTTGAACACGCCGACATCCGCATCGACCCCGCCAAGGCGGCCGACTTTGAAGCCGCCATCCTGCGCGGCGCCAGCACCGTCATCGCCACCGCCCAGGGCTTCAAGGGCTTCAAGGTCAACCGCAGCATCGAGAGCCCGGGCCGCTACATCCTGATGATTTACTGGGACACGCTGGAAGACCACACCGTGGGTTTCCGCCAGTCGCCGGCCTTCACCGAATGGCGCGGCATCGTCGGGCCGTTTTTCCTGCAGCCGCCGGTGGTGGAACACCTGGAGCTGGTCGGAAAAAGCTGAGAACTGCGCTGCGGCCGGAGCACGTGTCCGACGGCCAGGATGCTGCGGAACGGGCTTTGCCAGGCCGCAGGCCGCAGGCGGCAGGCGGCGCGGGGCGAGCCTACCTTCGCCATCCGGCCAGCACCAGGCCGAAACCGATGAACACGCTGCCCGCCACGCGGTTGATCCACAGCGTGGCGCGCGGCCGCTGCAGCCAGTGCCGCGCCCGGCTGGCGAGCCACACATAGGTCAGCAGGCACGACACCGAGGCGCAGATGCTGAGCGAGACCAGCGTGGCGAACTGGGGCAGCAGCGCCTGGTCGGTCTGCACGAACTGCGGGAACAGCGCACCGAAAAACAGGATGGCTTTCGGGTTGGTGAGCGAGACCCACAGGCCCAGGCGCAGCATCTGTGCGTCGCTGGCGGACGGCGTGTCGACGCCGTCGGTGCTGTCCAGCGCCATCCCGCCGCGCGCCAGCAGCATGCGCGTGCCCAGGTACACCAAGTAGGCCGCACCCACCCACTTCACCAGCGTGAACAGCCAGGCCGAGGTGTGCAGGATCACGCCCAGACCGAGGATGGACGCGCCCGCCAGCAGCACCAGGCCCAGCTGGTTGCCCAGCGTGGAAAACAGGCCGGCGCGGAAACCGCGGGTGGCGCCGTTGCGCAACGCCAGCAGCACCGCCGGGCCGGGCGTGGCGGCCGTGAGCCAGGTGATCAGGCTGTAGGCCAGCAGCATGTGCAGGCTCACGGCCTCAATCCCGTGGTGCTGTCTGGCGCATCAGTGTGGACTTGCCGAACAGGCTCTCGATCAGATCGACCGCCAGCTCCGCGGTGCGGTTGCGCACATCCAGCGCCGGGTTGAGTTCCATCACGTCCAGCGAGGCCAGCCGCCCGGTGTCGGCGATCATTTCCATGCACAGCTGCGCTTCGCGGTAGGTGGGGCCGCCGGGCACGGTGGTGCCCACGCCGGGCGCGATCTCGGGGTCGAGGAAGTCGACGTCGAAGCTCACGTGCAGGTGGGTCTTGTCGTCCAGGCCCATGAGCGCCTGTTCCACGGTGTGGCGCATGCCCATCTCGTCGATGTAGCGCATGTCGAACACCTCCAGCCCGGCTTCGTGCACCAAACGCTTTTCGCCCGGGTCCACGCTGCGGATGCCGATCTGCCGCACCGCGTCGGCGGTGATGGCCGGCGTGTGGCCCCCGATGCCGGTGAGCTCGGCCGGGCCGTGGCCGCACAGGCAGGCCACTGGCATGCCGTGGATGTTGCCGCTGGGCGTGAGGGCGGCGGTGTTGAAGTCGGCGTGCGCGTCGAGCCAGAGCACGCGCAGGGTCTTGCCGGTTTCGCGGCAGTGGCGCGCCACCGCGCTGATGGAGCCCAGGCCCAGGCAGTGGTCGCCACCGAGCACGATGGGCATGCGGCCCTGCGCCAGTTCGGCGTGCACCGCATCGTGCAGCGTGGTGTTCCAGGCCACCACCTCGGCCAGGTGGCGGTAGCCGTTGACCGGCGGCAACCAGGGGTTGGACGGGCCGCTGAGGTTGCCACGGTCGGCCACCTGCAGGCCGTGGCTTTCGAGCACGGGCTGGATGCCGGCCACGCGCAGGGCTTCGGGGCCCATGGAGGCGCCGCGTGCGCCGGCGCCGATGTCGGTGGGAACGCCGATCAGGCTGATGGGTGGGGTCATGCGGGGCCTCTGCCGGGGGGCTGAAAAGGGGTGAAAGGGTGTGAATGGGTGAACGATGTTACAGAGGACGGCGCTGCGCCGCCCTGGCCCACATCGGGTTACCGGCCGCCGAGGCGCGGCACGATACTGGTGCGCATGATGACCTTGTGCTCTACGACCGCTGGCGCCTGGCCCGGTTCCCCCCGGTTCATGAACGGCTTTTCGCTGGTGCCGCCCTGGCGCCAGAGCCTCTGGGCGGCGCTGGCCGTGGCCGTGATGACGGCCTGCGGCGGTGGCGGTGGCGGTGGCGGTGGCGACGCGCTGGAACCGACCGGGCAGGACCCGGTGGCGAAGCTGCCCGGTGCGGTGACCCCGGCGCCCGGTGGCACCGCGACCGCGACAGCGTGCGACAGCGCCCCCGGCCGCGTGCTGGACGTGGGGCCGGGCCAGGCGCTGGCCACACCTAGCGCCGCGGCCCGGGTGGCCCGGGCCGGCGACGTGGTGCGCATCGCCGCCGGCGACTACCGGGGCGATGTGGCGACCTGGACCGCCGCCGGCCTGACGATCTGCGGCCGCGGTGGGCGGGCGCGGCTGTACGCCGACGGTCAGAGCGCGGGGGGCAAGGCGATCTGGGTGGTCAGCGGGGCCAACACCACCATCGACAGCATCGACTTTTTCAACGCCAAGGTGTCCGACCACAACGGCGCCGGCATCCGCGCCCAGCACACCAGCGGCGACCTGCGGGTGGTCAACAGCGGCTTCTACGACAACCAGAACGGCATCCTGTCGGTGGCGGGGCCGATCACGATCACCATCGAAGGCAGCGAGTTCGCGCGCAGCGACACCGGCACCACCGCTGCGCTGGGCCACAACCTGTACATCGGCCGCATCCAACGGCTGACGGTGCGCAACAGCTTCTTCCACGAGGCGGTGCGGGGCCACAACCTCAAGAGCCGGGCCCAGGTCAGCGTGGTGGAAAACAGCTACTTCATGGACGGTCCCGCTGGCCGTTCCAGTTACCTGACCGACTTTCCCGACGGCGGCCAGGTGACGCTGCGCGGCAACCTGCTGCACAAAGGGCCGCTGGCCGAGAACCCGACCGCCGTGGCCTTTGGCGCCGAAAGCATGAGCGTCTGGCCCGCCAACACGCTGGAGCTGAGCCACAACACGGTCGTGATGACGCGGTCCGGGGGCTATTTCCTGCGGGCGCCGGCGGCCACCCAGTCCCTGCGGCTGACCGCCAACGCCTGGGCCGGCACCGGCAGCCCGGCGCTGCTCACCGGCGGGTATGCGCTGGGCAACGCGGTGCAGACCGGCAACGTGTCCTTGCAGGCCACCCAGTTCCCGGGCGCCAGCGTCCTGGCGTCGCCGGTGTTCTGGCCCACGGCCGCGGCGCTGCCCGCGCTGGCGCTGGTCGGTGTGCCGGACGCGGCCTACACGCACGACAGCCCGCGGCCGTACGCGCGGCGCGCCATCACCGGCGCCACGCGGCTGGCCGGCGCGCTGCAGTCCGCCCCCTGAGCGGGAGCGGGCGCCGGTTCAGGCCCGCGGCAGGTCCATCTCGAAGCGGGCGCCCTGGCCGGGGGCGCTCTGGGCACGGATCTGGCCGCCCATGCGTACCACCGCCTTCTGCACCAGGGCCAGCCCGATGCCGGTGCCGGGAATCTGGTCCTGCCGGTGCAGGCGCTGGAACATGCCGAAGATCCGGTCGTGGTAGCGCATGTCGAAGCCGATGCCCTGGTCGCTCACGCTCAGCAGCACCCGGTCGCCCACGGCCCGGGCTTCGATGCGCACACGCGGTGCGTCGCTGGCGGGCGTGAACTTCAGGGCGTTGTCGATCAGGTTGCGCAGCACGATGGCCAGGCCCTGGGGGTTGGCCTGCACGCACAGATCGTCCGGCATCAGCGCGCTCAGCTGGCCCTGGCGGGCCTCCAGCTCGTCGCGGAACGGCGCCGCCACGGCCTGCACGCAGGCCGACAGCACCACCGATTCGCTGTGTTCGGTCAGCTGCTGCAGGCGCGAATAGGCCAGCAGATCGTTGACCAGTTGCGACATGTGCAGCGTCGCGCGCTGGATGCGCTGCAGGTACTCGCGGCCCTGCGCGTCCAGCTGGCTGGCGTGCTCGTCCAGCAACAGCGTGCTGAAGCCTTCGATGCCGCGCAGCGGCGTGCGCAGGTCGTGCGAGGCCGAGTAGGTGAAAGATTCGAGCTCGCGGTTGACGGTCTGCAGGCGTTGCACGCTCTCGTGCAGCTGCTGCGTGCGCTCTTCGACCTTGTGCTCCAGCTGTTCGGTCATCTCGCGCACCTGCGCGGCCGCCTGGGCGCGCAGCCGCAGGTTCACCAGCATCTGGGCAAACAGCTCCAGCAGGGTGATTTCCTCCACGCCGTAGACCCGCGCGTGGTGCACCGAGTCCAGGCCCACGAAGCCCAGGCAGTCGTCCCCGTCCATCAGCGGCAGGGTCAGCAGGCCGCGGATGCCCATGGCCTCCAGCACGCGGCGCAGCGCGTTGTCGGGCAGGGTCTGCACGTCGGCGACCACGATCTTTTCACCGCGCAGGTGTCGCCGGTGCCAGTCCGACAGCTTGTGCAGCGGGACGTCCTGCCACAGCGATTTTTGCGGTGCGACGCCGGCGGCGCACCATTCGTGGGTGTTGGTGGCGGTGCCGGCCTGCGGGTCGTAGGCAAACAGGTAGGCGCGGTCGGCGCCGACGAACACCCCCATGTCGCCCAGCGCCGTGTCGATGGCCTCGTCCATCCGGTGCAGCGGCAGGTTGATGAAGCGGCTGGCCAGGCGGAACAGCAGCAGCACGAAGCCGTTCAGGCGTTCGCGTTCGGCGTGGGTTTTCTGCTGTTCGGTGGTGTCGCGCACCAGGAACATGCACTGCTGGTTGCCCGGCAGCCAGGCCAGGCGGGCGTTGAAGTGGTGGGTGCCCGCCGGCAGGTCCAGGCTGTAATTCAGTTCCTGCGGGCCGCTGTGCTGGGCGCGGGCCATCAGCGGCCGCAGTTCGGTCACCAGGTGGGGCGGCATGACGCTGTCAATGGTCTGGCCCAGGAAATCGTCGGGGCGGCGCAGCAGCCGGTCTTCGGACGCGGCCTTGAAGAACACGAAGCGTTCCTGGTCGTCCACCAGGAACAGCATGTCCTTGATGACGTCGAAGACCTGCTCCAGGAAGGCGCCCCGTTCCAGCGCCACCGCCTCGGCCCGCCGCAGTTCGGTCACGTCCAGGCAGGAGCCGATGTAGCCGATGAACCGGTGGTCGGCGTCGTGGCGGGGCCGGCCCTGCTCGTGCAGCCAGCGGTAGACGCCATCGTGGCGCCGCAGCCGGAACTCCAGGCTGTAGGCCCGGCGCGCCGCAAAGGCCTCGTTGAAGGTCTTCTCGCGGCGGTCCCGTTCCTGCGGGTACACGTCGTCCAGCCAGGGCGCTGCGCATTCGCTGATCAGGTCGCGGCCGGTGAAGTCCAGCCAGGCCTGGTTGAACCAGTCGGGGCGTTGCTGGGCGTCCACCGTCCAGGCCAGAGCGGCCGACGCGTTGGTCACCGTTTCCAGGTGCTTGAGGGTTTGCCGCTGGGCCTCTTCCAGGGCCTTGCGGTCGGTGATCTCGAAGGTGGTGCCCGCCATGTAGGTGACGCGGCCGCTGGCGTCGCGCAGCCCGCTGCCCTGGGTGTCGAACCAGCGGTAGCCGCCCTGCGCGTCGCGGGCGCGGAACTCCAGCCGGTAGTCGCCCTGGTTCTTCAGGAAACGTTGCAGCGTCCGGTGCAGCCGGGGCAGGTCGTCGGGGTGGATCAGGTCCAGGAAACGGGGCCCCATCTGTTCGACGGGGGGCGAGGGGTGGCCGAGGGTGACGAAAAATTCGTCGCTGTGCTGGATGAAGCCGCGGCCGAAATCCCACTCCCATACCTGGCCGTGCGCGGCGGCCAGGCGAAAGCGTGTTTCGCTGCGCGCCAGGGCGCGCTGCTCGCTCTCGAGCTGGCTGACGTCGCGAAACATCATCAGCAGGCGCTGCTCGCCGTCCTGCTGCACGCGTTCGGCGCTGTAGCGCACGTGGATGGGTTGTCCGTCCGGGCGCAGGCTGCGCGCGGTGGCATCGCGCACCTGCTCGCCGCGTTCCAGGCGTTCGATGAGCTGGCGCCGCTCCTCGGGCGCCCAGAGGTCCAGGTCGAGGGTGGATTGGCCGATCAGCTGCTCGCGGGTCCGGCCAAAGAGCGCGCAAAAAGCGTCGTTGATCAGCAGCAGGCGGCCAGTGCCCCATTCGCTCAGCGACATGCCTTCCGGTGCGGCCTGGAACACGGTTTCGAACAGCTGCTGGGCCGAGTGCTGGCGGGCTTCGGCCGCGTGCCGCTCGGTGATGTCGCGGGTGATCACCAGCGCGGTGGGCGTTTCGCCCGCGGCCACCGGCTCCAGGCTGGCCTGGGCTTCCCAGTGGCGCTCGCCCGACGGGGTGGTGTGGGAGAAATACAGGGTTTCCGGTCGGCCGGTGTCAAAGACGCGCTGCAGGCAGGCCCGCCATTGCGCGGCGATACCGGGTGTGCCGTGTTGCTCCAGCGTGCTGCCGATCAGGGCCTGGGCCGGGATGCCCGTGGCCGCCTCCAGCGCGGGGTTGGCGTACACCACACGGCCGGCCGGGTCGTAGCGCACGACCACGTCGGGCAGGTGCTCGCTCAGGGTCTGGAAGTGCCGCTCGCTGCGGGCCAGCGCGCGCAGGCTGCGCTCCAGGCGCCAGACGCCATAAGCGATGGCCGCGGCCACCAGCAGCATCAGTGCCACGGCCACGGCCACGGGCAGCCCGGCCGTCCACCCCGCCAGCGCACTCTGCAGCGGCAGCGCGTAGACGAACACCAGGCGGTCGGCGCCGGGGCCGAGGGCCTGGAAGCCCACGATGCTTGGCTCGCCGTCGACCGGTGCCGCGTCGTCGAACACGCCGGCGGGCGCCTGCCGCAGGGCATCGACCACCGGGCCGCGCAGCGTGCGCCCCTGCTCGCCGGGCACCGCCGGGTGGCGCAGCAGCACGGTGGCGGTGCCGTCGTCTTCGAGTCGCAGCAGGCCCAGGCGGCCGCCGGGGGGCAGCCCTTCGGCGGCGGAGCGGGCCAGCAGCGCGGCACGCGCCAGGGTCATCTCGTAGACCTGCCCGCCCTCGGCGGCGGGCTGGCGCCAGCGCAGCGACAAGCCCCACGGGCCGTCCGCCGGGGGGGCCTGGCCCGGCACCCACTGCGCTTCTTGCAGCGGGCTGTGGCCGGTGGCGGCCGGGTCCAGCCGCCGCAGCGCGAAGGGCTGCTCGGGGTCGGGGTGGGCCTCGACGCCCTGTCCGGGCGGCGGCGGGGCCATGCGGATGCGGGCCTGGGCCAGGCGCAGGGTCTGTTCCAGCTCGGCGGCCTGGCGCTGGGCGGCGTGCAGCGCCTGCGTCCGCGCGCGTTCCAGGGCGGCTTCGCGCTGCACCAGCAGCAAGGCCGTGGACAGCGCCAGCAGCAGCACCACGACCGCGGCCGCGAAGGCGCGCAACCAGCGTGCACTGAGCATGCCCATGGGCATGGGCGGTGGCGGCAGGGGGGCCGGTGCGGGCGCTGGCTCAGAGGCGCCGTGGCGTTCGGTCTGGGGAGGCATGGCGGCGGGGCTGCTGAGAAAACACGGACCCGGGATGGATCCCGTTTCAGTCTAGCAGGGCACTCCCGTTTTCAAGCGCTGGAGGACGGGCTGAAATGCCCGCCAAGGCCGGGGCGTTGGCGGGCGGCGCGGCCGCGCCCGGCAGGCCTCACATGTTGCGCCGGTACTGCCCGCCCACCTCGAACAGCGCGCGCGTGATCTGGCCCAGCGAACAGCAGCGCACCGCGTCCATCAGCACCTCGAACACGTTTTTGTTTTCGATCACCGCCTGCTTCAGCCGCGCCAGCTGCACCGGGGCCTCGGCCTCGTGGGCGGCGTGGAAGTCGGCCAGGCGGCGCAGCTGGCTCTGCTTTTCTTCCTCGGTCGAACGCGCCAGCTCGATGGTCTCGGGCGTGGTGTCGCCGTGCGGGTTGCGGAAGGTGTTGACGCCGATGATGGGGTACTCGCCGGTGTGCTTGAGCATCTCGTAGTGCATGCTCTCTTCCTGGATCTTGCTGCGCTGGTAACCGGTCTCCATCGCACCGAGCACGCCGCCGCGTTCGGCGATCTTTTCAAACTCGGCCAGCACCGCTTCTTCGACCAGCTCGGTCAGCTCGTCGATGATGAAGGCGCCCTGGTTCGGGTTCTCGTTCTTGGCCAGGCCCCACTCGCGGTTGATGATGAGCTGGATCGCCATCGCGCGGCGCACCGAGTCTTCGGTCGGCGTGGTGATCGCCTCGTCGAAGGCGTTGGTGTGCAGCGAGTTGCAGTTGTCGTAGATCGCGATCAGCGCCTGCAGCGTGGTGCGGATGTCGTTGAACTGGATCTCCTGCGCGTGCAGGCTGCGGCCGCTGGTCTGGATGTGGTATTTCAGCTTTTGCGAGCGTTCGTTGGCGCCGTACTTCTCCTTCATCGCCACGGCCCAGATGCGGCGCGCCACGCGCCCCATCACGGTGTATTCCGGGTCCATGCCGTTGGAGAAGAAGAAGCTCAGGTTGGGCGCGAAGTCGTCGATGTGCATGCCGCGCGCCAGGTAGGCCTCCACAAAGGTGAAGCCGTTGCTCAGCGTGAAGGCGAGCTGGCTGATCGGGTTCGCGCCGGCCTCGGCGATGTGGTACCCGCTGATCGAGACCGAGTAGAAGTTGCGCACGTCGTGGTGCACGAAGTACTCGGCGATGTCGCCCATCACCTTCAATGAAAACTCGGTCGAGAAGATGCAGGTGTTCTGGCCCTGGTCTTCTTTCAGGATGTCGGCCTGCACCGTGCCGCGCACATTGGCCAGCACCCACTCGCGGATCTTGGCGGCTTCGGTGTCGGTGGGGTCGCGGCCGTTTTCGGCCTTGAACTTGTCCAGGTTCTGGTCGATGGCGGTGTTCATGAACATCGCCAGGATCGACGGCGCCGGGCCGTTGATGGTCATCGACACCGAGGTGGTGGGGTTGCACAGGTCGAAGCCGCCATACAGCACCTTCATGTCGTCCAGCGTCGCCACGTTCACGCCGCTGTTGCCGACCTTGCCGTAGATGTCGGGGCGCAGGTCGGGGTCGTTGCCGTAGAGCGTGACCGAGTCGAAGGCGGTCGACAGGCGCTTGGCCGGCAGGCCCTCGCTCACCAGCTTGAAGCGGCGGTTGGTGCGGAAGGGGTCGCCCTCGCCGGCGAACATGCGGGTCGGGTCTTCGCCCTCGCGCTTGAAGGCGAAGGTGCCCGAGGTGTAGGGGAAGCTGCCGGGCACGTTGTCCAGCATCAGCCACTTGAGGATCTCGCCGTGGTCCTCATACTGCGGCAGCGCGACCTTGCGGATGGTGGTGCCGCTGAGCGACTTGGTGGTGAGCGCGGTGCGGATTTCCTTGTCGCGGATCTTGACCACGTACTCGTCGCCCGCGTAGGCCTTCTGCATGTCGGGCCACTGGGCCAGCAGCTTGCGGGCGCCCGCGTCCTGCGCCAGTTCACGCGTCTGGGCCAGGTCGATCGCGGCCTCGGAGGCCTTGGGCCGGTTGGGCTTGTCCACCGCCAGCATGGCGGCGGCGGCGCGCAGCTGCTGGATCTCGCGCGCCAGCTTGGCCTGCTCGCGCGCCTTCTTCTTGTAGCCGCGCACGGTGTCACAAATCTCGGCCAGGTAGCGCGTGCGCGCCGGCGGCACGATGGGCGTCTGGTTGGTGCTGTGGCGCACGTTCACCAGCGGCAGCCGGCCGTCGGCCAGCTTCAGGCCCTTCTCGGCCAGCCGCACTTTCAACGCCTGGTACAGCGCGGTCACGCCGTCGTCGTTGAAGCGCGCGGCCATGGTGCCGAACACCGGCATCTGGTCGGGCATGACGGTGAAGGCCTCGCGGTTGCGTTGCACCTGCTTGGCCACGTCGCGCAGCGCGTCGGCCGCGCCCTTGCGGTCGAACTTGTTGATCGCCACGAACTCGGCGAAGTCGAGCATGTCGATCTTTTCCAGCTGGCTGGCGGCGCCGAACTCGGGCGTCATCACGTACATCGGGATGTCCACGTGCGGCACGATGGCGGCGTCGCCCTGGCCAATGCCCGAGGTCTCCACGATGATCAGATCAAAGCCCGCGACCTTGCAGGCCGCGACCACGTCGGGCAGGGCGGCGCTGATTTCGCTGCTGGTGTCGCGCGTGGCCAGCGACCGCATGTAGACACGTGAACCCTTCTGCCAGGGCGTGATCGCGTTCATGCGGATGCGGTCGCCCAGTAGGGCGCCACCGCTCTTGCGGCGCGAGGGGTCGATGGAGATGACCGCCACGCGCAGGGTGTCGTCCTGGTCCAGCCGGATGCGGCGGATCAGTTCGTCGGTCAGACTGGACTTGCCGGCGCCGCCGGTGCCGGTGATGCCGAGCACGGGCACCGTGGTGCCGGCGGCGGCCTGGCGCACGGCCTCGACCATCGCGGCGTCCGCCTGGCCGTTTTCCAATGCCGTGATCAGCTGCGCCAGCGCGCGCCAGTGCATTTCGCCATGGCCCTGGATCGCTTCCAGCGCCTTCGGTGCGTGGGCGCTGATGTCGCGGTCGCAGCGCATCACCATCTCGCCGATCATCCCTTGCAGGCCCATGCGCTGGCCGTCTTCCGGGCTGTAGATGCGGCCCACGCCGTAGCTGTGCAGCTCGCGGATCTCGGCCGGCACGATCACGCCGCCGCCGCCACCGAAGACCTGGATGTGTTCGCCGCCGCGCTCGCGCAGCAGGTCGACCATGTACTTGAAGTATTCGACGTGGCCACCCTGGTAGGAGCTGATGGCGATGCCCTGCACGTCTTCCTGCAGCGCCGCCGTCACCACGTCGTCCACCGAGCGGTTGTGGCCCAGGTGGATCACCTCGGCGCCCATGCCCTGCAGGATGCGCCGCATGATGTTGATGGCCGCATCGTGCCCGTCGAACAGGCTGGCGGCGGTGACAAAACGCACCTTGTTGGTGGGGCGGTAATTGGCCAGGGCCTTGAAGTCGGCGGACAGGTCGGTCATGGTGGGCTTCTTCGGTGCGGGCGGAAGGGTGTCTGCTTACGTTTACGTAAACGTCAACTCTAAACCATCTGGCCACGCTGTGCTTACGCATTTACCCGGTTGGCCTGTTCGCCACTTTGGCCTGAATTTGGTCTAAGTTCGACCTTGTCTGGCTGAAGACCCCCGCCTACGATCCGATCCGCCCCCGAGCCAGACGGAGGGCGGACGGACCACAACAGGAGACAGACTTTGGCACCCTGGGACGATTTGTCTTTGGACGAGACCGCGTTGCTGCAGGCCATCTTCTGGTCCGAGGGCAGCTCGCGGCTGGCCCTGTCCGACCGCCTGGCGTTTTCCAAGAGCAAGACCAACAGCCTGATCGCTGGCCTGCTGGACGTGGGCCTGCTCGAAGAATCCGGCCTGCGCAGTTCCACCGGCGGTCGCCGGCCCGAAACCCTTCGGCTCAGTCCCGGGCTGGGGGTGCTGGTGGGCGTGGACCTGGGGGCGACCAGCCTGGATGTGGCGGTGCTGACGCCGGACCTGGGCGTGCTGGCCCGCCACTCCGAGGCGGCCGACGTGCGCGCCGGCCCGACCGTGGTGCTGGCCCGGCTCAGGGGGCTGCTGCGGCAGCTGCTGGCCCAGTGCGGCAAGACCGCCCGGGATGTGATCGCGGTTGGCCTGGGCGTGCCCGGCCCGGTGGATTTCGACAGCGCCCAGCTGGTCAACCCGCCGCTGATGCCCGGCTGGGACAGTTTCTCGATCCGCGACTACCTGAGCGAGGAATTCCATGCGCCGGTGTTCGTGGACAACGACGTCAACCTGATGGCCCTGGGCGAGCTGTGGCGACTGCAGGGTGGGTTGCAGAACTTCCTGGTGATCAAGGTCGGCACCGGCATCGGTTGCGGCATCGTCTGCCACGGCGAGGTCTACCGGGGCGCCAATGGCTCGGCCGGGGACGTGGGCCACATCTGCGTGGACCTGGACGGCCCGCGCTGCCATTGCGGCAATGCCGGCTGCGTGGAGGCCATGGCCGCCGCACCGGCGATCGTGCGCCAGGCCACGCAGGCGGTCGACCGCGGCGAGAGCCCCTGGCTGGCGGACCGCCTGCGCGAACAGGGCGTGATCACCCCCGAGGACGTGGGCCAGGCCAGCCGCCACGGCGACGCCGCCGCCAACCGCATCCTCCAGGAGGCGGGCGGGCTGATCGGCCGGATGCTGGCCTCGGTGGTGAACTTCTTCAACCCCTCGCATGTGTTCATCGGCGGCGGGCTCACGCGCACCGGGCCGCTGCTGCTCGCCGCCGTGCGCCAGAGCGTCTACCAGCGCTCGCTGGCCCTCTCGACGCGGCACCTGGAGATCCAGTACACGCCGCTGGCCGAACGCGCCGGCATGGTGGGCGCCGGCGTGCTGGCGATGCAGGAAGCCCTGCGGCACCGGAAGCTGGCCGCATGAACGCGACCCGTCCCACCACCGAACGGCCCGCGCCACTGCGCGTGTCGTTCAAGGGCATCACCAAATCCTTTGGCCCGGTGCAGGTGCTGCACGGGGTGGACTTCGACCTGCCGCCGGGCCAGGTGCTGGGGCTGCTGGGCGAGAACGGGGCCGGCAAATCCACGCTGATGAAGATCCTGGCCGGCTTCGAGCAGGCCGGCGGTGGCGAGCTGTGGGTCAACGGCCGGGTCCAGACCCTGGCCCATGCCCGCGACGCCGAGGCCCTGGGCATCGTGCTGATCCACCAGGAGTTCAGCCTGGCCGAGGACCTGAGCGTGGCGCAGAACCTGTTTCTGGGCCACGAAATCAGGCGCGGCTGGGGCGGGCTGCTGCTCGACGACGAACGCATGCGCGCCCAGGCGCAGCAGGCCGTTGCCCAGGTCGGCCTCACGCTGGACGTGGACACCCGCGTGAAGGACCTGATCGTGGCCGAGAAGCAGCTGGTGGAGATCGCCCGCGCGCTGATGCGCCAGGCCCGGCTGCTGATCATGGACGAGCCCACGGCCACGCTCACACCCACCGAGGCCGAGCGCCTGTTCGGCCTGATGCGCCAGCTCAAGAGCGAGGGCGTGACGCTGGTCTACATCTCGCACAAGCTGGACGAGGTCGAGCGCATCACGGACGAGGTGGTGGTGATGCGCGACGGCCGCTGCGTGGCCCAGCAGCCCACGGCCAGCCTGAGCCGCCAACAGATGGCCAACCTGATGGTGGGCCGCGAGCTGGCCGACCTCTACCCGCCCAAGACCTCGCCGCCCGCGTCGGCCGCACCGGCGCTGCGCGTGACGGGCCTGTGTGTGCCCGGCTGGGCGCAGGACGTGGGCTTCGAGGTGGCGCCCGGGGAGATCCTGGGTTTCGCCGGCCTGGTGGGCGCGGGCCGCACCGAGCTGTTCGAAGGCCTCCTCGGCCTGCGCGAGCGCAGCGCCGGCACGGTGGAACTGGCCGGGCAGCCCCGCACCATCCGCGGCCCGCGCGACGCCGTGCGCCTGGGGCTGACCTACCTGAGCGAAGACCGCAAGGGCAAGGGGCTACATGTGCACCTCGGCCTGCGCGAGAACCTCACGCTGATGGCGCTGGAGCGCTACGCCAGGCCGCTGCTGCAGCCCGCGCAGGAGCAGCAGGCGCTGACCCACGCCGTGCAGGCGTTCGGCATCCGCACCGGCCACCTGCAGGTCAAGGTCTCCAGCCTGTCCGGCGGCAACCAGCAGAAGCTGGCGCTGGCCAAGGTGCTGCACCCGGCCCCCCGGGTGGTGGTGCTGGACGAACCCACCCGTGGCGTGGACGTGGGCGCCAAACGGGACATTTACCTGCTGATCCAGCAACTGGCCAGCCAGGGGCTGGCCGTCGTCATCATTTCCAGCGAGCTCATGGAGCTGATCGGCATGTGCCACCGCGTGGCGGTGATGCGCGCCGGCCGCCTGCAGACGGTGCTGGATTCCGACCACCTGACCGAAGAGGAGCTGATCGCCCATGCCACAGGAACCCACTGAAACCCCGGCCGGCCGGGGGCTGGCGCGGCTGCAGGGCATGGGCCCGGTGATCGGGCTGGTGCTGCTGTGTGTGGCGGGCACGCTGCTCAACAGCAACTTCGCGACGCTGGACAACGCGATGAACGTGCTCACCCGCACCGCCTTCATCGGCATCATTGCCGTGGGCATGTGTTTTGTCATCGTCTCTGGCGGCATCGACCTGTCGGTCGGCTCGATGGCGGCGCTGATCGCCGGCGCGGTGATCCTGTGCATGAACCGGCTCGCACCGGTGCTGGCCTCGCCGGAGGTCACTGTGGTGATGGGCATCGTGCTGGCGCTGCTGCTGGGGGCGCTGTTCGGGTTGGCGCACGGGCTGCTGATCACCAGGGGGCGCATCGAACCCTTTATCGTGACGCTGGGCACGCTGGGCATTTTTCGCGCCTACCTGACCTACATCTCCAATGGCGGCGCGATCACGCTGGACAACGAGCTCTCGGACACCTACAGCCCGGTGTACTACGGCAGCCTGCTGGGGGTGCCGATCCCCGTGTGGGTGTTCCTGCTGGTGGCGCTGGCGGGCGGCCTGATCCTCAACCGCACCACCTATGGCCGCTACGTGCAGGCCATCGGGTCCAATGAGCAGGTGGCGCGTTACGCGGCGGTGGACGTGGACCGCGTGAAGGTGCTGACCTACGTGCTGCTGGGCGTGTGCGTGGGCATCGCCACGCTGCTGTACGTGCCGCGCCTGGGTTCGGCCTCGCCCACCACCGGCCTGCTGTGGGAGCTCGAAGCCATTGCCGCCGTCATCGTCGGTGGCACCGCGCTCAAGGGCGGGGCGGGCACCGTCACCGGCACGGTGGTGGGGGCCGTGCTGCTCTCGGTCATCAGCAACATCCTCAACCTCACCAGCATCATCAGCGTCTACCTCAACGCGGCGGTGCAAGGCTTCGTGATCATCGCCGTGGCCTTCATGCAGCGCAGCCGCCGCTGAGTACAGGCGTGCTGCGCTGATCTCATCGTGTTTCCCCCGCAGCGTCCGCTGCATTCCTCAACCTCACCTCTGGAGACAAGCCACATGAAAACAATGACCCGCAGACTCGCCCTGACCGCCGTGGCGGTTGCCGCGCTGGGCAGCGCCCCCGTTTTCGCTCAGAACAAGGTGGTGCTGGGCGTGGCCATCCCGGCCGCCACACACAGCTTCATGGCCGGCGTGGTGTTCTGGGCCAACCAGGCCAAGGCCGAACTTGAAAAGGCCCACCCCGGCCTGCAGGTGATCGTGAAGACCGCCAGCGGCTCGCCCGAGCAGGCCAACCAGCTGCAGGACCTGCTGACCGTGAACAAGATCAACGCCCTGGTGGTGCTGCCCTTCGAGTCGGCCGCGCTGACCAAGCCGGTGGCCCAGGTCAAGGGCAGGGGTGTGTACGTGACCGTGGTCGACCGCGGCCTGACCGACACCAGCGCGCAGGACGCCTACGTGGCACCGAACAACACCACCTTCGGCGAGGTGCCGGCCGCCTACATCGGCAAGGCGCTGGGCGGCAAGGGCAACATCGTGGTGCTGCGCGGCATCGCCTCCAACGTGGACAACGAGCGCAACGACGCCTTCAACGCCGGCCTCAAGGCGTTCCCGGGCATCAAGGTGCTGGACGCCAAGTTCGGCAACTGGAACCGCGACGACGCCTTCAAGGTCATGCAGGACTACCTCACGAGGTTCCCGAAGATCGATGCCGTGTGGGCCGCCGACGACGACATGTCGGTGGGGGTGCTCAAGGCCATCGACCAGGCCAAGCGCAGCGACATCAAGCTGGTGTTCGGCGGTGCCGGCGCCAAGGGCTCGATCAAGACCCTGATGGACGGCAGCGATCCCCGCATCCAGGCCAACGTTTCCTACTCGCCCAAGTTCATCTACGACGCGGTGAAGCTGACGGCGCAGGCCCGCCTAAAGGGTGAAAAGCTGCCCGCCAACACCATCATCCCGTCGGTGCTGATCACCAAGGACACGGCCAAGAACTTCTACTTCCCGGACTCGCCGTTCTGAGTTCGCGTTGACGTTGAACCACGCCGTTCGCGTTGAGCCTGTCGACACGCTGCCCTTGCGCAGGGCTTCGACAGGCTCAGCCCGAACGGGGTACTTGATCACTTTTGGAGGCTGTCCATGGCAAGACCCGTCACCCTGTTCACCGGCCAGTGGGCCGACCTGCCCCTGGCCGAGCTGGCCCCGCTGGCCAAGCGCATGGGCTACGACGGCCTGGAGCTCGCCTGCTGGGGCGACCACTTCAATGTGCAGGAGGCGCTGGCCTCGCCCGGTTACGTGCAGGACCGGCTTGAGCTGCTGGACCGCCATGGCCTGCAGTGCCTGGCGATCGGCAACCACCTGGTCGGCCAGGCCGTGTGCGACCGCATCGACGAGCGCCACCGGTCCATCCTGCCGACCCACGTGTGGGGCGACGGTGACCCGGAGGGCGTGCGCCGCCGAGCGGCCACCGAGCTGCAGGACACCGCACGCGCCGCCGCGGCGTTCGGCGTGAAGACCGTGACCGGCTTCACCGGCTCGTCCATCTGGCATTCGATCTACGCCTTCCCGCCCACCAGCCAGACTTACTGGGACCAGGGCTTTGCCGACTTCGGCGCGCGCTTCACGCCCATCCTCGATGTGTTCGAGTTGGTCGACGTGAACTTCGCGCTCGAGGTGCATCCCACGGAAATCGCCTTCGACATCGCCACCAGCGAACGTGCGCTGGCAGCGGTGGCGCAGCACCGCCGCTTCGGCTTCAACTTCGACCCCAGTCACCTGGCTTACCAGGGCGTGGACTACATCCGATTCGTCCGCAGCTTCGGCCCGCGCATCTTCAACGTCCACATGAAGGACGCCTGGTGGGGCAGGGGCGACGGCACGGTCGGTACCTTCGGCGGCCACACCAGCTTTGGCGACGCCCGGCGCAGCTGGGACTTCCGCAGCGTGGGCCGGGGCATGATCGACTTCGAATCCATCATCGTCGCACTCAACGACATCGGCTACGCCGGCCCGCTGAGCGTGGAATGGGAGGACAGCCGCATGGACCGGGTGCACGGTGCCAGCGAGAGCGCGGCCTTCTGCAGGCGCCTGGATTTCAAACCGGCGGCTGGCGCCTTCGACGCGGTGTTCGCTCAGGACCGCAGCGCCCCATGACCCTCTCGACCGACACACGCCGTCTGCGTTACGCCATGGTGGGCGGCGGCCGCGACGCCTTCATCGGCGGCGTGCACCGCAAGGCCGCCGCGCTGGACGGCCAGATCGAACTGGTCGCCGGCGCGCTCTCCAGCAGCCCGGACAAGGCCCGCGCGTCCGGCCGCGACCTGTTTCTGGCCGATGACCGCAACCACGGCAGCTGGCAGGCGCTGCTGGCCGACGAGCTGCGCCGCCCGCCGGGCGAGCGCATCGACTTCGTGTCCATCGTCACCCCCAACCACCTGCACCACCCGGTCGCGCTGGCCTTTGTCGAGGCCGGCTTTCACGTGGTCTGCGACAAACCGCTGGTGCACACCAGCGCCCAGGCGCGCGAACTGGTGGCGGCGGTGGCGCGGCAGGGTACGGTGTTCGGCGTGACCTACAACTACACCGGCTACCCGCTGGTGCGCCAGATGCGCCACATGGTGCAGGGCGGCGCCATCGGCACGGTGCGCAAGGTGGTGGTGGAGTACCACCAGGGCTGGCTGGCCACGGCAGTGGAAACCCGCGGCAGCAAGCAGGCGGCCTGGCGCGTGGACCCCAGCCGCAGCGGCGCGGCCGGAGCGATGGGTGACATCGGTTCGCACGCCGAGAACCTGCTGAGCACCGTGACCGGCCTGGAGATCGAATCGCTCTGCGTGGACCTCAGCGCGATGGGGCCGGGGCGCACGCTGGACGACGACGGCCACATGCTGCTGCGCTTTCGGGGGGGCGCGCGCGGCGTGCTCATGGCCTCGCAGATCTGCGTCGGCAGCGAAAACGACCTGCGCCTGCGGGTGCATGGCACCGAGGGCAGCCTCCTGTGGTCGCAGGAGAACCCCAACCTGCTGGTGCACGCGCCGCTCGAAGGTCCGCCCCGCACGCTCACGCGCGCGTCTGAGGGCCTGTGCGAGTCCGCGGCGCGCGCCTCTCGCCTGCCGGCGGGCCATCCCGAAGGCTTCATCGAGGCGTTTGCCAACGTGTACCTGGGCGTGGCCGCCGACATCCGCGCCCAGCTGCAGGGCCGGCCGGCCGATCCGCTGGTGGCGGACTACCCGCGCATCGACGCTGGCGCGCGTGGGGTGCACTTCATCGAGCGGGTGCTGGCGTCTTCGGTCAGCGACCGCAAGTGGACCCCCATGCACGACGGCGAGCCGTCCTGAGGCGGCCCGCCGCGCGTCATTCGACGCGCAGGCCCTTGAGGGCCGGGTCTTCGGGCGGGAATCGCAGGTCAAGCGCCTGGAGCGTGTCGCGCACGACGGTGGCGATCATCAGGTTGCGGTGTGTCTTGCTGTTGGCCGGCACCACGGTCCAGGGCGCCCACTCGGAACTGGTGGCTTCGAGCAGGTCTTCGTAGGCCTTCTGGTAGTCGGCCCACTGCTTGCGCACGTTCAGGTCGCCCAGGCTGAACTTCCAGTGCTTGGTCACGTCGTCCACGCGCTCCTGCAGGCGTTCGCGCTGTTCGTCTGCGCTGATGTGCAGCATGAACTTCAGGACCACGGTGCCGGTCTCGGCCAGCAGGCGCTCGAAGTGGTTGATGTGGGCGTAACGCTGTTTCGTCTGCGCGGGCGTGATCCAGCCGTTGACCACCGGCACCAGCACATCTTCGTAGTGGCTGCGATTGAAGACGGTGATGTGGCCAGCCGCAGGCACCTGCTGGTGGATGCGCCAGAGGTAGTCGTGTGCGCGCTCGGGTTCGGTCGGCGCCTTCCAGCCCACGGTCTGCACGCCCAGGGGGCTGGTCAGGCCGAACACGCCGCGGATGGTGCCGTCCTTGCCCGAGGTGTCGGTGCCCTGCAGGATCACCAGCAGCTTGTAGCGGCCATCGGCGTAGAAGAGGTTTTGCAGCTCGTCGATCTCGCGCGCCAGGGCCAGCACCTGCGCCTGGTCTTCGGCCTTGCTGCCTTGAGAGAAGGGCTTGGCGCCGGGGCCCCGTTGCGCCAGCATGCCGCGCTGCGCCTTCTGTCCATCGCGGGCGGGCCCGATGCGCCAGTCGTGCGCGCCTGGGGTGGCCTGCAGCGCGGCCGCCGGGAAGGGCAGGTGGACGTCGGTCGAGCGGGGCATGGGGCGGTCTCCGGACGGTGTGGGCGCCCATCCTGCCCCAAGGCGTTGAAAGAGTGTTGACGTCAACGTCAATATTGTCCCGATGCCGCCCGCCATGGGCCGCCCGAGCGCGCCCCGTGCGGGCGGGGCCGGGGTGATCGCGGGCCTTTTCCGGCGCTGTCGTGCCGAGCGCTAGGGACGCGTAGGCCGATGGCTGGAAATCGGTGCCGCCCTCCTACAATTTGCCTTTTCGTCCCGTCCCTGGAGCCCTGATGACCACCGTCCACGATCCCGAACGCAAACGCGCCCTGGTGCTGCGCCTCAAGCGCGTGGAGGGGCAGTTGCGGGGCATCCAGAAGCTGATCGAAACCGATGCGGACTGCGAAAAAGTCGCCCAGCAGCTGGCCGCCGCGCGCAAGGCGCTGGACAAGACCTTTTTCACCATGGTGGGCTGCGTGATCGCCCAGGGCGACGTGCCCGCGGACGACGTGGCCGACATGCTCGCGCGTTTCTCCTGATCGCCCACGGACCGCCCGCCATGAAGCCGATCCAGCTGTTCGACGCCGCCTCCAGCACCTTCACCTACGTGCTGTTCGACCTGCATTCGCGCGAGGCCCTGATCATCGATCCGGTGGACGAACAGATCGAACGCGACCTGGCCACGCTGCGCGAGTACGGCCTCAAGCTGGTCTGGACGGTGGAGACCCACGCGCACGCCGACCACATCACCAGCGCCGGCAAACTGGCCGAGCTGGCGGGTGCCCGCACCGCCGCCCCGGCGGGTTGCGGCATCGGTACCGCGGCGGTGCAACTGGCGCACGGCGACACGCTGGCGTTTGGCGCCGAAAGCCTCCGGGCCCTGCACACACCCGGCCACACCGCCGGCAGCATGAGCTTCGTCTGGCGCGATCATGTGTTCACCGGCGACACCCTGCTCATCAACGGCTGCGGTCGCACGGACTTCCAGTCCGGCAGCGCGGCGGACCTGTACCGCAGCCTGACCGAGGTGCTGTTCGCGCTGCCCGATGCCACCACGGTCTGGCCCGGGCACGACTACAACGGCCGCGCGCACTCGACCATCGGGCAGGAGAAGGCGTCCAACGCCCGTGTGGCCGGCAAGTCCGAGGCCGAGTTCATCGCGCTCATGGACGGCCTGCACCTGCCCAGGCCGCGCCGCATCGACGAGGCGGTGCCGGCCAACCTCAGCTCGGGCATGCGCCACGACGTGGACGGTGCGCTGCTGCTGCAGCCCAGGCCCGGGCAGGGCGGCTACGCGGGCGATGTGTCGCCCCTGCTGGCCTGGCAGTGGGTGCAGGCGGGCGAGGCCGTGCTGGTGGACGTGCGCACCGACGCCGAGCGCGAGTGGGTGGGCTTTGTGCCCGGTGCCATCGGCCTGGCCTGGAAGCAGTGGCCGGGCATGGCGATGAACGCCGCCTTCGACGACGGCGTCCGCCAGGCGGCCGCGGGCGGGCAGAAGCTGGTGCTGCTGTGCCGCAGCGGGGTGCGCTCCGTCGCCGCGGCCAAACGGGCGACCGAGCTGGGGCTGCAGGCCTACAACATCCTCGAAGGTTTCGAGGGCGACCCGGACCCGCAGGCGCACCGGGGGCGGCGCGGTGGCTGGCGCTTCCACGGCCTGCCCTGGCGCCAGAACTGAGGGCCTCGCCGGATGCTGGCGCCCTGCTGGGTGCCGGGAGGCGGGCTTTCGGGGATGGTCTGTGGCGTGCGGACGCCGCTGATCGGCGGGTGCACACAAAACTTGAGAAAAAAGCGTAACAAGCCCTGTCAGGCCTGACAGGGTGTGTGGGGTAGGTCACACATTTCTTTTTTCAATGGGGTTTTCTTTTCTCAAAGGAGATCTCCATGGAAACCCTCGACCGCATCCTTGACAAGGCCCCCGCACAACCCGCCATCTCGGCCCACCTGGCCGCCCGCATCCAGCGCGAGTTCACCACCCGCTGGGACACGCTCTGGGGCGGTCGATCGCTGCTGCACGGCCGCGACGCGGGCGCCGACGCGGTGCGCCTGAACGGCAACGACTACCTGAGCCTGACCGGTCACCCCGACATCGTGCGGGCGCAGACCGAGGCCATCAAGAGCGACGCCGAATTCGTGATCCAGTCCAGCGTGTTCCTGCTGGACGAGCATCCGGCCCGTCAGCTCGAACGCCGGCTGGCGCATCTGCTGGGCAAGGAAGACGGGCTGATCTGCCAGTCCGGCTACTCGGCCAACCTCGGCCTGCTGCAATCGATCGCCGACGAGCACACCGTGATCTACATGGACAGCCTGGCCCACACCTCGCTGTGGGAGGGCGCGCGCCGCGCCGGGGCCACCGCCCACCCGTTCCGCCACAACGACCCGCAGCACCTGGACCGCATGATCGAGCGCCACGGCCCGGGCATCGTGGTGGTGGACTCGGTCTACAGCACCACCGGTGCGGTCTGCCCGCTGGAGGCGATGGTGCAGACCTGCGAGCGGCGCGGCTGCATGATCCTGGTGGACGAGTCGCACTCGCTGGGCACGCACGGCCCGCAGGGCGCCGGCCTGTGCGTGGCGCTGGGGCTGAGCGAGCGGGTGCACTTCATCACCGCCAGCCTGGCGAAGGCGTTTGCCGGGCGGGCCGGCTTCCTCAGCGTGCCGTCGGCCATGCGCAATTACGTGCTCAGCACCAGCTACCCCAACATGTTCAGCTCCTGTCTGCTGCCGCACGAGGTGGCGGCACTGGGCGCGACGCTGGAGGTGATCCGCCGCAGCGACGCCGAGCGCCAGCGCCTGCACGCCATCACGCGGCGCCTGCGTGCGGACCTGACGGAGCTGGGCTATCCCATCCACCAGGGCACCGAGCAGATCATCGCGCTGGAGTCGGGCACCGAGCCGGCCACCATGGTGCTGCGCGACCTGCTGGAAGAACGCAATGTGTTCGGTGCCGTCTTTTGCGCGCCGGCCACCAGCCGCAACCGCACCATGGTGCGATTGACGCTCAGCGCCGCGTTGACCGATGCCGAGCTGGACCACGTGATCGGCGCGGCACGCGAGATCGCGCCACTGGTCAAGCCCTGGGACTGGCCGCTGGCGCGCCGTGCCCGGGTGGCCGAAGCGCAGACGGTGTGAACGAATGCATTGGGCGCGCCCGGCGCATTGCGCAGGCCGGTCCACGACCGGCCTGCGCGATCCGTTCGCGCCGGTTCAGGCGTCCTGAACGCTGCGCGAGCCCTGCATTTCGAGGAAGTTGCGGTAGGCGTACAGCGGCTGGGGCAGGTCGCTGGCGCTCAGATCGAACAGCGCGCCGGTCAGCAGGCCTTCATCGTCCACCACGAACGCTGGCGCGGTGCGGATCGGGCCGCGCAGCCCCAGCTGCTGGTGCAGCTCCACCGCCGGCAGCAGCCGGCCGGCCTGCACCGCGTGCACCACGTCCAGCCCCAGGCCGGCGGTGCCCGCGAGCTCGGCTGGTTCGTTCAGCGAGCCCGTGGGTTCGAGTTGCAGCCACTGGCAGCGGCCGTCGGTGTCCAGCCCCAGCAGGCCAAAGGGCTCGCCCAGCACCACGTACTCGACCCACCGCGTCTGGGTCAGCCGCCGCAAGGCGCGGGTGACCGACGGCACCTGCAGCATCGACTGCTGGGCCGGCTGCAGCACCGCGCGCCACAGCGTGTTCAGCCGCGGGTGGGGTGTGTTCGAGCGCTTGGCCAGCGCGCCCAGCAGCCGCCCCGCGATGTCGGTCGCCTGCTTGGGGATGAACTGGTCGATCAGGCCGCCGTTGAAGGCCTGGATGGCGATCTGCTCGTCGGCCTGGCCGGTCAGCAGCATGCGAGAGCCGGGCCAGTCCAGCAGGGTGTTGAGCACCTTCAGACCGTCGGTGCCGGGCATGGCGTAGTCCACCACGCAGGTCTGCACCAGCTGGTAGCGCGCCGGGTTGTTGGCCCAGTAGCGCAGCAACTGCGGCAGCAGGTGGTGGCCGTTGCGCCAGCGCTCGATCATCTGCAGGTGCAAGGCGGCGTCGGCCTCCCAGCGCGCGGGCTCTTCGCGCATGCGCTCCAGAAAGGTGGTGGGTCGCATGTACAGCTCCACCTGCAGGTGGGTGGGCAGCACCATGCCCAGCATGTCGAGGTAGTCCAGGTCATCGTCGAGGAACACGATGCTGCCGGAGCGGTGAAAAAGCGGGAGTTGCAAGGCCATGGAAACGCGAAGCGGTGTGACGGTTCAGTGGGGAGTGGTGTCCAGCGGCAGGTCGACCCAGAAGGTCGCACCTTCGGTGGGTTCGGAATGCACGCTGATCTGGCCGTTGACGGTCTCGACCACGTTCTTGCAGAACGTCAGGCCCAGACCGCTGCCCGCCCCGCTCTGGGTGGAATAAAAGGGTTCAAAGATGCGGGTCTGCTGCTCGTGGGGAATGCCCACGCCCTGGTCGGCGATGCTGATGCGTCCTTTGCCGCGGTGCAGCCCCACCTGGATGCGCAGGTCCCCGGGCTGCGGCGCCGTACCGGCCGAGGCCAGCGAGTGCAGCGCGTTCTTGATCAAGTTGGACAGCACCTGGGCGAACAGCGGGCGCGAACCGACGAAGCAGAAGTCGTTCTGCACGTGGACCTGCACGCAGTCGCGCTCGCGCGAGGAGCGGTAGGGATAGCTGCCCACCACCTCGTGCACCAGTTCGGCGGCCTGGATGGCCGAACGCTCCCTGGGCAGGCGCAGCAGCTGGGCGTTCGATATCTGGGTGTCGATCTGCCGGTTCATGCTGCGCACCAGGTTCTGCAGCCGGGTGGACAGCTCCTCGATCTTCTTGCGTTTGTTCTCGGGCACATCGTGCTGGGCCAGGTTGCGCAGCACATCGCCCATGAGGTTGACGGTGGCCAGTGGCGTGCGCAGCTCGTGCGCCATCACGCCCATGGTGCTCAGGACATTGATCAGCCGCGTGCGGCGCAGGTTGGCGCTGGACGCGCCCAGCATGATGGACGAGACCCAGGCGAAGCCCAGCACCACCAGCTGGTCCAGCCCGGTGGTCGTGTCCGGCAGGGGCTGGGTCGGCGGGGTGGCCAGCAGGTAGCTCAGGCCGATGCCGGTGAGCGCCCCCAGCGTGGCCAGGCGCCAGTCGGTCAGGTGGTAATAGATGACGACCATGCAGGCCATGCTGGAAAACCAGACCGAGTTGCCACCGTTCATCCAGTACATCCAGGAAAAGAACAGCGGCAGCTGCAACCAGCAGACCGCGCTGAAGGTCCAGACAGTCAGGCGGGAGTTGAGGTCCCGGTGGACGGCGGGCAGCAGCAACGGAATGCCCAGGCTGGCGTTGAGCAAGCGCAGGCCCACGTACTCGAACGGCTGCGGAATCAGGTAGCCCCAGATCCAGGCGAACGTCAGGTGCCCCAGAACCGTGAAGATGCCCAGCCACTGAAGGCGCGCGCGCGATGGGTGCAAAATAGGCTCCAGCGGAGCGTGGATGGTCTCGTCCACCAACCATCGCCACAACCTGGTTCGCGCACTGCGCAGCCCTATTCGGTCCAACGGCAACATGTACTCCTTCCTTCTTTGGCGACCCGGTCACCTGGGCGGGTGGGTGCGACCTGCGGGTATTGTCCCTGCAACGGGCGATCGCCAACCATGACCCTGCCTGTCAACTTTGACAGCGTGAGCGTGGATGCGATCCTCGCCGACTGGGTGAGCGCGTTGACCGAGCAAGGGGTGGAGGCGGTGGTGGTGCTGGGGCCCACGCCCACCGGGGGGCGCGATGACCGCGAGGTGCTGGCGGTGCACCCGCCGCGCCTGCTGGGCCCCGCACAGGCCCTGGCCGAGAGCCACGATTTTGGTGCCAGCTGGCGCGACAGCGACGCGCCACTGGTCGCCTGGCAGGACATCTCCAAGTCGGCCTTCGCGGACCAGGCCGGTCGTTGGCGCCGCCTGTGGCTGGCCCACGGGCACCAGACCCTGGTGCGCGTCGCATTCACCCTGCCGGCCGGGCGCGCCTTCGAGTGTTTCCTGTTCAGCCCACGGGCCTTTGCCGACCGGTCCGAAGCCGCCACGCTGGCCTGGTCGGCCTTCAACATCTGGCCCATGCTCAAGCGTGCCATCGCCGAGCAGCGGCTGAGCCTGAGCCCGCGCGAGCAGGAGAGCCTGAACCTGGCCTTTGAAGGCCTGACCGCGCGCGAAACCTCCCTGCGCATGGACTGTTCGGAGCGCACGGTCAACTACCACCTGGCCAACGCCATGGCCAAGCTGCAGACAGACAACAAGCTCTCGGCGGTGCAGCGCGCCTGCTGGATCGGCCTGATCTGATCCGTATCAACCCTAGGCCGCGCGCGCAGGAACGCGTCGCTGGCGTGTTCATAATGCCCGCATGAGTTTTCTGGCCCTGGACGTTGGCAACACCCGCCTGAAATGGGCGCTCTACGATGCACCGCAAGTCGGTGCCCGGCTGCTGGCCCACGGGGCGCAGTTCCTGGAAAACATCGAAAAGCTGGCCGAAGGCGACTGGAGCGTCCTGCCCGCGCCGCGCTGGGTGATCGGCTGCGTGGTCGCCGGCGACGCCGTCAAGCGCCGTGTGCAGGAGCAACTCGAGCTGTGGGACGTCAGCCCCCAGTGGGTGGTCTCCAGCAGCGGCGAGGCCGGCCTGACCAACGGCTATGACCACCCGGCCCGGCTCGGCTCGGACCGCTGGGTGGCCATGATCGGCGCCCGCCAGCGCCTGCTGGCCCAGGGGCCGGCGCGGCCTTGTGTGGTGGTGATGGTGGGCACGGCCGTGACGGTGGAAGCCATCGACTCGCAGGGCCGTTTTCTGGGCGGCATCATCCTGCCGGGGCACGGCATCATGCTGCGTGCGCTGGAATCGGGCACCGCCGGTCTGCATGTGCCCACTGGCGAGGTGCGCGACTTTCCCACCAACACCAGCGACGCCCTCACCAGCGGCGGCACCTTCGCCATTGCGGGGGCGGTGCAGCGCATGGTGGACAACCTGCGGCGCCATTGCGGCGAACCACCGGTGGTCTACATGACCGGTGGCGCGGGCTGGAAGATGGCGCCCAGCATGTCCACACCGTGCGAGCTGGTGGACAGCCTGATCTTCGACGGGTTGCTGGAAATCGCGAGTGGACGGTTTGCCCCCCTGCGCGCCTGACGGCGCTTCCCCCCTGCTGCGCGGGGGGCGGCCCCTGTGGCCGGGTCAAGCCCGTTCCACGGGGCCCCTGGAGCCAACTACCCTTCCGACGCGTCGTGACTTGTTCCAGGATGCGGTGGAACCGGCTCTGCCGGGCCACTCGCATCGCCCCCTTGGGGGGTGACGCCGCAGGCGGCGCGGGGGGATCAGTCCAGTCCCCACGGCAGCATCAGCGTCACCGCCAGCAACTGCGCGAACTCCGGTTCGAAGGCGTCGATGATGGCCTGCGGGTCCGGGCACAGGGCTTCGTCGGCGATCACGCCGAACTGCACGCCACCGCCGTAGCTGAGGATGGACACGCCCAGGCCCACGGTGCCGGTCTGTGGCACCCAGAACATGGTCTGCTCCAGCGTGGCGCCGCACAGCTGCAGCTTGGTGGCCGGGCCGGGCACATTGGTCATGACGGCGGTGGTCTTGCGCCCGAACAGCGCCAGCATCGCGTCCTGCGCCGGTTTGATGAGCAGGCCCGCCACCGACAGCAGGCCGAAAGTCAGCAGCGGCTGCAGGCTGCCCTTGAGTTCGTTCATGCGCGCGCGCACCGCGTACACGCGCTCGATCGGGTTGGACAGGCCGATGGGCAGCACCAGCGGCACCAGGCCGAAACGGTTGCCCAGCTTCCAGGCGTCTTCCATGGGGCGCAGGTTGATGGGGACCATGGCGCGGATCTCTTTGCCGGCCGGGTCTTCGCCGCGCGCGCGCAGGTACTGGCCCAGGGCGCCGGCCACGCAGCTGAGCAGCACGTCGTTGACCGAGCAGTTCAACCCCTTGCCGATGGCCTTGACCTCGTCCAGCGGAATCGGCTCGCACCAGGCCACGCGCTTGCGGCCCACCGGCTGGCCCTTGAGCGGCGTGGGCGAGTCGTCGGGCATCAGCGCCAGGGCTGCCAGGTCGCTGGCCAGCTGGCCGCCCATGCGGGCGATGTCCATGGCCTGGCCCAGCGAGTCGCTCAGGCTCTGTTGTGGCGCGGCCAGCGCGGCCAGCGACCGGGCGGCGCCGCCGCCGGCCAGGTCCAGTGCGCGGGCTGTGAGGTCGCCGAAGGGGCGGATCAGCGTGTCGGCCAGCCAGTCTTCGGCGGCTTCCAGTCCCACTTTATCGGGGCCGCTCTTGCGCGTGCGGCGGGGCGGCTCGGCGCCGCCGTCCACCAGGCTCATCATCACGCTGATCAGTGCAATGCCGTCGGCGATGCAGTGGTGGATGCGCGCGATCAGCGCCGAGCCGCCCTGGTAATGCTCGACCAGTTCAAAGTGCCACAGCGGGTGCGCGGGGTTCAGGGCCTGCATGGCCAGGTGTGCGACGCGTTCCTGCAAGGCGGCCTGCTCGCTCTGCCCCCGCGGGCGGGTCAGCGCTTGTGTGCTCACATGGCGCTCCAGGTGGAAGTCGGGGTCGTCCAGCCAGTGCGCGCCGGCGGCGTCTTCGCGCGCCAGCTGCACGAAGCGGCGGTAGGGCAGCAGGCGTTCGCGCACGCGTTGCTGCAGCGCGGTCAGTGTGATGCCCGGCCGCAGGATCCACACGCCCACGATCATCATGTGGTTGGTGGGCGAGTCCATGCGCAGCCAGGCCGTGTCGACCTTGCTCATGCGTTCGCCTTCCAGGCCCAGCGAGCTGGCCAGGGTGCGGCCGGTGGCTTCGGTCTGGGCGGTCTTGGAAATGCGCTGGACCATGTTGTCTCCTGGTCGCCCGTGGTGGACGCGGCTGTGTTGGGGGTGAACGTCTATTTTGCCGGTGGGCCGGCCCGTAAGATACCGGGCCAGTCCCTAGACCGCCGGCGCCTGTTGCGCGCGGGCACCCCCCATCAGGAGAACCGCATGTCCGATCTCAACGCCCGTTTCGAAGCCGCTGTGGCCAACTCCAAGAAACTGGCCGAACGCCCCGACAACACCACGCTGCTGAAGATCTATGGTCTGTACAAGCAGGCCACCACCGGCGACAACACCGAGAAGAAACCTGGCTTCAGCGACTTGGTGGGCCGTGCCAAGTGGGACGCCTGGAGTGTCTGCAAGGGCACCTCGTCGGACGAGGCCAAGCAGCAGTACATCGACCTGATCGAATCGTTGAGCTGACCCACCCCCGCCGCGCTGCGCGCGCGCCCATCAAAGGGGCAACGCGTGTGGCCCGGCGGACCCGGTTCCACTGGGTTCTGGAGCAAACCCCTCGCGCCGGAACAGGGTGGGAATCACGGGCCTGAATGCGCAAGCGTTCAGGCCTTTTTCTTTTTCGCGGCGGGTTTTTTGCTGGCCAGCAGTTCGTCGAGGTTCTTCACGATCTCGCCTTCGATGCGGTCCTTGAACGCGCCGAGCAGGAAGCCGAGCTGGGCGTCCAGTTCGAAGTGGTCGCCCGAGACTTTGAGTGTGCCGCTGACGCCGGAGCGGGTGAACTGCACTTCGTCGCAGTCGTCGCCCTCTTCGTAGGTGCAGGCCATGTCGAAATCGGTCTCGACCTGCTCGGCCCATTGCCAGGCGACCTTGCGCGCGCCGGCCAGGCCCAGCTGGTGGGGGCGTTGGATGTGGATCTGGGCCATGGGGTGTCTCCTCGGGTCTTGGGGTGATCAGTGGCCGCTGGCTGCCAGCGTGGGGCCGGGGGCGGGCAGCAGGGCCTGCAGGGTGGCGTTGCGTTCGGTTTTCGGCTGCTCGGCCAGCGCGCGCACCGCATCATAAAAGCGTGCGAAGTCGCGGCCTTGCGCCTCGAACAGGGCTTCGAAGGCCGGTACCCACTGGTCGTAGGCGGCCTGGGCGCCGAAGCTGGCGTTGTTGGCCTGGCGCACCCAGGCGTCGTAGCCGTTGTAGCCGCCCCAGGTTTGCTGGAGGGTGGCGTAGGCGCGGCGAAATTCCGCCATCACCTCGGCCTTGCGCTGGCGCCGCGTGGTGGTGTCCAGCTGGGTGTCGGCGTACAGCGCCTGCAAGCGTTCGCGGGTGCCGAGCGTGAGCGCGCGCAAGGCGCGGCGCCGGCCATCGAAGCGTTCGTAGTCGCCGCGCGCCGCCTCACCCGCCTGCGCCAGCCAGCGCTGTCCACCCAGTCGCTCCACGGCGGTGGCGAAGGACTCGTTGAACGCGGTGTCGTCCTGGACGTAGAGCACCTGGTGGGCAAGTTCGTGGAACACCAGGCGGGCCAGTTCGCCCTCGGGGTAGCCGATGAAGGTGTTGAGCAGCGGGTCGCCGCCGGCCCAGTTCATCCAGCCCAGGGTGGAATAGGCGGGCACCGGATACACGGCCACTTCCAGATCACCCGGCAGGCTGGCGGCAAAGGCCTGCGCCTGGGTTTCGTCGTAGTAGCCGCGGTAGCCCACGCAGCCGACCACCGGGAAGCACCAGGTCTGCAGCGTGAGCGAGAACTCGGGCGCGGCCACCACGTTGTAGACCGCGGCGCGGCGCTTCAGGTCGGCGTAGCGGTGGTAGCTGGCGTTGTCGGGCAGGGCCAGTTGGGCCGAGGCGAAGGCGCGGATGCGGCGCGCGGTGGTCAGCTGCTGCCGCAGGGCTTCGGACGTCCGGGCGTCGGCGATCCAGTCGTCCACCGGCCGCGCGGCCCGCATCAGCGCCAGGTGCCCGGTGACCGACTGCCAGTAGTAGCCCACGCCGGTGGGGGGGCTGGCGCAGCCGGCGAGTGCCAGTGCGGTGGCGACGACCGCCAGCACGCGCCGGGGAACCGGCTTGGCCGGGCCTCTGGCACGGTCCCCCCCCAGGAGGGCAGACGCGACGCGGCGCAGGGGGGTCACGCTTTCTCGACCTGCACCAGGCAGTCGTAGAACACCGGCCCGCGGCCCAGATCGGTCAGGCGCTGGCTGGTGACTTCGTTGACGTTGGTGCCGTCGGGCCCCAGCTTGCGCCACCAGATGCCCAGACCGTTGACCACGCCGGGGCGGGCGCGTTGGGACACCTTGGCCTTGCAGCGGTATTCGCCGCGGTCGTTGAACACCCGCACCATCTGCCCGCTGCCGATGCCGCGCGCGGCGGCGTCGTCGGTGTGCATTTCCAGCAGCGGCTCGCCTTCGATGTCGCGCAGGCTTTTCACGTTGACGAAGCTGGAGTTGAGGAAGTTGCGCGCCGGCGGCGAGATCATGGCCAGCGGGTGGCGCGGGTCGCTGCCGGCGGTCTCGAAGTTGGGCAGGTGGTCGGGCAGGCCGTCCAGCCCCTGGGCCACCAGGCGGGCGCTGAAGAACTCGCACCGGCCCGATGGGGTGGGAAAGCCGCCGTCGGCGAACGGCGCCTCGGGCACCGGCAGGGTGGCGTACCCCTGGTCCAGCAGCAGCTGGAAATCCACCGTGTCGCCAAAGGCGGTGCGGCACAGGGTTTCATCGTCGTCGGCGAAGCAGGGCTCGTCAAAACCCATGCGCTGTGCCAGCGCCCGGAACACCGCGCTGTTGGGCCTCGCCTGGCCCAGCGGCGCCACCGCCGGGCGGTTGAGCAGCACGTCGGTGTGGCCGTAGCTGGTGTGGATGTCCCAGTGCTCCAGCTGCGTGGTGGCGGGCAGGATGAGGTCGGCGTGGTCGGCGGTGTCGGTCTGGAAATGCTCCAGCACCACGGTGAACAGATCCTCGCGCGCGAAGCCCTGCACCACCTTGCCTGACTCGGGCGCCACCGCCACCGGGTTGCTGTTGTAGACGATCAGCGCCTCGATCTTGGGCCCGAAGTCGGGCGAGGCCTCGCGCAGCAGGTCGTCGCCGATGGTGACCATGTTGATCGTGCGCGGGTTGCGGCCGGCCAGCAGGTCGGGCCGGTGCAGCGCCGCGCGTTGGACCGGGAAATGGCCCGAGGCCGACAGCAGCAGGCCGCCCGCGCGGTGGCGCCAGGCGCCCACCAGGGCCGGCAGACAGGCCACGGCGCGCACCGCGTTGCCGCCGCCGCGCACGCGCTGCATGCCGTAGTTCAGGCGGATGGCGGCGGGCTGTGTGGTGCCGTAGGCGCGCGCCAGGTCCCGGATCTGCTGCACCGGCACGCCGCACACCTCGGCCGCGCGCTCGGGCGGCCATTGCAGGGCGCGCTCGCGCAGGGCGTCCCAACCCAGGGTGTGCTGGGCGATGTAGTCGTGGTCGAGCCAGTCGTGCACGATGAGTTCGTGCATCAGGGCCAGCGCCAGGGCCGCGTCGGTGCCGGGGCGCAGCTGGACGTGTTCGTGGCACTTCTCGGCGGTTTCGCTGCGGCGCGGGTCGATGCAGACCAGGCGCGCGCCGTTGCGTTTGGCCTGCTGGGCCAGGCGCCAGAAATGCAGGTTGCTGGCGATGGAGTTGCTGCCCCAGATCAGGATGAGCTTCGCCTCGGCAAAAAACTCCAGCTTCATGCCCAGCTTGCCGCCCAGCGTGTGCACCAGGCCTTCGCCGCCCGCCGCGGCGCAGATGGTGCGTTCCAGGTGCGAGGCGCCCAGCCGGTGGAAGAAGCGCGCCGCCATGCCTTCGCTCTGCACCTGGCCCATGGTGCCGGCGTAGCTGTAGGGCAGGATGGCCTGTGGGTCGCGTGCGGCGATGGCCTTCAGGCGGGTGGCGATCTCGTCGAGCGCTTCGTCCCAGCCGATCGGGGCGAACTGTCCGCTGCCCTTGGGGCCCACGCGCTTGAGCGGCGTGAGGATGCGCTCGGGGTGGTAGGTGCGTTCGGTGTAGCGCGAGACCTTGGTGCACAGCGCGCCGTCGGTGTGGCGGTGCTCGGGGTTGCCGTGCACCCGCACGGCCACGCCGTTCTCGACCGTGGTGAGCAGGGCGCAGGTGTCGGGGCAGTCGTGCGGGCAGGCACCGCGCACGGTCAGGGCATCGGGGCTGGGGGCTGTGGTGGGGTTGGCGTTCATCGGCGGGGCATGACCAGAGGTCGGCGGGTGGGGCGAAGGGTTGGGTTCTGCGGTAGGCTCCCAGCCCTGCAACAGTCCGGCCCTCCGAGGTGGCCGGATACTCAAAAAACAGCATAGCAGGACCTCCCACATGCGACGTCGCCTGGCCATCTCTTCCCTGGGTTCTTTTGTGGGCGCTGCGGCGCTGGGTGCCTGGGCGCCCCAGGCCCGCGCGCAGAGTGCGGGCGTGGCCGACGACCGCATCGTGCTGGGGCAGTCGGCACCCTTCAGCGGACCGTCCGCCCAGCTGGGCCTGCAGTTCAACCTGGGGGCGCAGCTGCATTTCGAGGCGGTCAACGCCAAAGGCGGCATCCAGGGTCGGCGCATCGAACTGCAGCGCCTGGACGACGGCTACGAGCCCGAGCGCTGCGTGGCCAACACCCGGCAGTTCCTGGGGCAGAACGTGTTTGCCCTGTTCGGCTACGTGGGCACGTCCACCTGCCTGGAGGCGTTGCCCCTGGCGACCGAGGCAAAGATCCCGTTCTTCGCGCCGTGCAGCGGGGCCCAGGCCTTGCGTGAACCCTTCAACCGCTACGCCGTCCATGTGCGGGCCTCGAACTTCGACGAAACCGCGGCCATCGTGCGCCAGGTCACCTCGGTGGGCATCCGCAAGGTGGCGGTGTTCCACCAGAACGACGCCCATGGCAAGGCCGGTCTGGAGGGCGTGCAGCGCGCGCTGCAGGCGCAGAACCTGGCGCCGGTGGCGGTGGGCACGGTGGAGCGCAACGGCACCGAGGTGGCGGCCGCGCTCAAGGACATCCTGGCGGCCCGGCCCGAAGCGATCGTGCAGATCGGCGCGTACAAGGCCTGCGCGACCTTCATCCGTCTGGCGCGCCAGCAGGGTTATCTGGGCAATTTCTACAACGTGTCCCTGGTGGGAACGCAGGCGCTGTCGGACGAACTGGGCGCCATGGCCAAGGGCGTGGTGGTCAGCCAGGTGATGCCGTTCCCGTACGCGCCGGTGATGCCGCTGTCGGGCGACTACCTCGCCGCGCTCAAGGACCAGCGCGGGGTGGCGCCCAACTATTCGGGCATGGAAGGCTTTGTCGCGGCCCGGGTCTTCACCGAAGCGCTCACGCGCGCCGGCCGCAACCTCACGCGCGAGGGCTTCCTCAACGCGGTGGAGGCGCTGCAAAGCCTGAACCTGGGCGGCTTCCCGGTGGAATTCGGCCCCAAGAAACACACCGGCTCGCGCTTTGTGGAGCTGACCCTGCTGACCGAAGACGGGCGCGTGCGCCGCTGACCGACGGGCTTACCCCAGCCGAGGTGAAGGGCGAGCGGGCGGGACAGCCGGCCGGTGCCGTGCTTGGGTAACATGGGCTTTTGTCTGGACAGCCGGTGCGGCGGCATCGGCGCGAGAGGCCCCCATGCAACTGATCGACTCCATCCTCACCCAGGCGGCCAGCCTGTCCACGCTGCGGCGCGACATCCACGCCCACCCCGAGCTGTGCTTCCAGGAGCTGCGCACCGCCGAACTGGTGGCCACCAAGCTCACCGAGTGGGGCATTGCGGTGCACCGCGGCCTGGGCACCACCGGCGTGGTGGGCATCGTGCACGGGCGTGACGGTGGGGCCTGTGGGCGCGCCATCGGCCTGCGGGCCGACATGGACGCGCTGCCCATGACCGAGCTCAACACCTTCGAACACACCAGCCAGCACGCCGGCAAGATGCACGCCTGCGGCCACGACGGCCACACCGCCATGCTGCTGGCGGCCGGGCAGCACCTGGCACAGCACCGGGACTTCGACGGCACGGTCTACCTGATCTTCCAGCCCGCCGAAGAGGGCGGCGGCGGCGCCCGCGAGATGATCAAGGACGGCCTGTTCGAACGCTTCCCCATGGACGCGGTGTACGGCATGCACAACTGGCCGGGCATCCCGGTGGGCCGCTTCGCGGCCAGCACCGGTCCGGTCATGGCGTCGAGCAACGAGTTCCGCATCACCATCCGGGGCAAGGGCGCGCACGCGGCCATGCCGCACAACGGCATCGACCCGGTGCCGGTCGCCTGCCAGATGGTGCAGGCCTTCCAGACCATCATCACGCGCAACAAGAAGCCGGTGGACGCCGGCGTGATCAGCGTCACCATGATCCACACCGGCGAGGCCACCAACGTGGTGCCCGACAGCTGCGAGATCCAGGGCACGGTGCGCACCTTCACCTTCGAGGTGCTGGACCTGATCGAGCGGCGCATGCGCGAGATCGCCGAACACACGGCGGCCGCCTTCGGTGCCACGGTGTCGTTCCAGTTCAAACGCAACTACCCGCCCACCGTGAACCACCCGGCCGAAACGGCGTTCGCCCAGCGCGTGCTGGCCGACATCGTGGGGGCCGAGGGGGTGCTGGCGCAGGAGCCCACCATGGGGGCCGAAGACTTCGCCTACATGCTGCAGACCAAGCCGGGCTGTTACCTGTTCATCGGCAACGGCGACGGCGCCCACCGCGCGGGCTACGCGGGCGGCGGTCACGACGCGGGCCCCTGCATGCTGCACAACCCGCACTACGACTTCAACGACGACCTCATCCCCCTGGGCGCCACCTTCTGGGTGCGCCTGGCCGAGCAGTGGCTGGCCCAGCCGCGTGCCGACAGGGCCGCCGCATGATCGAGCCCAACGCCGCGTTTGCGCCCAGCTACGCCCGCGCGCGGGTGCTGTTCCTCGAAGGGGCGGCGGCGGCCGGCATGGCCATCCGCAGCCACAACCACCCCCTGCCGGGGTTGGTGGGGGAAACCCTGGCCATGGACGTGGCGCTGGACGGCCCGGCCGACGCCGAGCGCCTGCTCGTCGTCAGCAGCGCCTGCCACGGGGTGGAGGGGTTCTGCGGCTCGGGTGTGCAGGTGTTCGCCACACACGACGAAGCCTGGCGCGCCCACGCGCGCGCGGCCGGCGTGGCGGTGCTCTACATCCACGCGCTCAACCCGCACGGGTTCTCGTATCAGCGGCGCGTGACGCACGAGAACGTGGACCTCAACCGCAACTTCCAAGACTTCAGCCAGCCCCTGCCCGACAACCCGGTCTACACCGAGCTGCAGCCCTGGCTGCTGCCCGAGACCTGGCCGCCGTCGGCCGCGGTCGCCTCGGCCATCGAACACTGGGAGGCGCAGCATGGGGCGGCCGCCTTGCAGGCGGTCGTCTCGCAAGGCCAGTACCGGCACGCCGACGGTCTGTTCTACGGCGGCCAGGCGCCCACCTGGAGCCAGCAGACCCTGCGCACCGTGCTGCGCCAGCACGCGCAGCGCACGCGGAGCCTGGGCTGGATCGACCTGCACACCGGCCTGGGCCCCAGCGGCGTGGGCGAACGCATCTGCGCCTGCCGCGACGATGCGGCCGCGCTGCGGCGTGCGCGCGATTGGTGGGACAGCGGCGGGCAGACCCCGGTGACCTCGATCTACGACGGCTCGTCCACATCGGCCCGGCTCACGGGCCTGATGTGGAACGCCGCCTACGAAGAGTGCCCGCAGGCCGAGTACACCGGCATTGCGCTGGAATACGGCACGAAGCCGTTTCCCGAGGTGTTGAAGGCCCTGCGCGCCGACCACTGGCTGCACCGGCACCCGCAGGCGCCCGAGGCGCAGGCGCGGGCCATCCGCCAGCAGATGCGCGACGCGTTTTATGTGGACACCGACCCCTGGCGCGCCCAGGTGGTGGTGCAGGCGCGGCAGGCGCTGTTCCAGGCGGTCGACGGTTTGTCGGCCTGAGCGGCCGACGCGCGGCGGACCCGGCCGCTCAGCCCTGCAGGGCCATGCGCGCCGAGTCCACGTACAGGCGCTCCATCGCGTCCAGCGGCTCAAAGGCCGCGGCGCGTTCGAGCAGGGCGGTGGACCGGTCCATGGCGGCGTCGCCTTCGAGCAGCAACCAGCCCTGTGCGACCTCGGCCTGGGTGATGGCCGAATCCGGGTTCAATGCCAGGGCGCGCGCGTAGTGGGCCAGCCCCACGTCCTTGCGGGCGCCGTAGGTCATGCCCCCGATCAGCTCGCCCACCTTGTCGATGATCTCGGCGTGAAAGCTGCCCACGGCCAGGTGGGCTTCGGCGTGCGCGGGCGCCAGCGCCAGCGCGCGGTCCAGCGCCTGGCGGATCTGCCCGCCCAGCCCTTGCGCCAGCGCCTTGGTGACGCTGATGCCCTGGCTGTAGCGCCCCAGCGCGTAAGCCTGCCAGTACCAGGCGTTGGGGTTGTCGGGGGCACTGGCCTGCTGCTGGCGCGCCTGGTCCGCCGCCGCCAGCCAGCGCTGCAGGCGCGCGGATTCGTGGGCTTCGACGTAACTGGCGTGGACGCAGGCGGCCTTGTTGGCCAGGGTCAGGCCGTCGCCGCCCAGATGCAGGCCGTGTTCGGCTGCGGCCTGGAAGTCACCGTTGTGGAACAGCAGCCAGCCGTCGAGCAGGCGCGGGTCGTCGGGCAGGGGTTCGGCGTCGCCGCGGTGCAGGCGGCTCCAGTGCGCCCGCAGGCTGTCGGCCTGCAGGTGCGGGCCGGCGTGGGGGCAGGGTGTCCAGGGGCGGGTCCCGGTCATGGTGCTCAGGTGGGGGTCTGGTAGACGCCGGCCAGGCGCAGCAGGTGCTGGCGCTGGCCCGCTTCCAGATAGGGGGCCAGCAGGTTGAGCACATGTTGCGCGCCGCGCAGCAGGGCCTGCTGCGCGTTGTCGGGCTCCAGCGCGCGGCGCGGGTCGCGCACGTACTCGTAGCTCAGCCAGTAGGTCAGCACCACCACCATGCAGTTGGCGGTGGCCTCGACCTCGCGGGTGTCGATGTCCAGTGCCCCGCTGCGGCTCATGCCCGAGAGCAGGGCGCGGATGGCGCGGGTCTTGTTTTTCAGCACGGCCTGGAAGCGCGTTTCCAGCAGGCGGTTCTTGGACAGCAGGTCGTTGAGGTCGCGGTAGAGGAAGCGGTATTCCCAGATGATCTCGAACAGCGAGTGCAGGAAGAACCAGGCGTCCTCCACGTTGCGCACACCGTCGGCCGCGCCCAGCAAATCGCTCAGCGCTTTTTCGTATCGCTCGAACAGCGAGTTGATCAGCTCGTCCTTGGCCGGGTAGTGGTAGTACAGGTTGCCGGGGCTGATGCCCAGCTCGGCCGAGATCAGCGTGGTCGAGACGTTGGGTTCACCGAAGCGGTTGAACAGGTCCAGCGTCACTTCCAGGATGCGTTCGGCGGTGCGGCGCGGGGCTTTTTTGGCCATGGGTTCCGGTTCTGGTCAGGCGGTGGGCTGCAGGGCCTGCAGGCGGGCCTGCAGCTCGTCCAGCGTGGTGTGCAGGCGTTGCGCGGCGGCGTTGGCGCTGCGCAGGGGGCGCAACAGCTGGCGCCCGGCGTCGTCCAGCGCGGCGGTGTCGATGCGCACGCCGTGCCGTGCCAGCTTCGGTGCCAGCTGCGCCCGACGTGTGCGCAGCATCTGCCGCGTCTGCTGGTAGGCGTGTTCGGCCAGCTCGCGGCGCTGGCGGTAGCTGAAGGTGTTGGCAAAGAACAGCTCGGCGTCGCGCTGGTCGGGTTCGATCAGCACGATGTCGGTGTCCGGGTAGCTGCGCTCGTACTGCTTGAAGCCCAGCGCCAGCCGCGAATGGATCATGGAGCGGAAGGTCTGGCTCATGACCGCGGGCAGACCGCCTTCGACCAGCGAGGGGATGCGTTGCGGGCCGCTGTCGGCCGGCGCGGCATGCGGCTGCGCAGGAGGCTCGGCATGGAAGGGCACCAGCGGGTTCAGGCACAGCAGCAGGTCCACGCCCTCGTCCAGGGCCACGCTGGCGTGCAGGGTTTTTTTCAGCGCCCCATCCACGTAGTGCTTGCCGTCGATGGCCACGGGCGGGAACAGGCCGGGCAGGGCTGCGCTGGCCTGGATGGCGCGCGAGATCGGCACGTGGTCCCAGCCCGGACGGCCAAACGGCGCGGCCTCGCCGGTGTCCAGCTCGGTGGCCACCAGGGTCAGGCGCGCGCGCAGCTGGCGGAAGTCGTTGCTGCGGCCGGGTCCGCTGAACAAGGCCTCGATCTGGCGGTGGATGCCCTCGTTGTCGAGCACGCCGGTGGGCAGGGCCGCGCCCAGCCGTTCAAAGGCTTGCGTGGCCGACTTGCCCTGCACGCCCCAGTCCCACAAGGCGGCGCCCAGCAGGCCGGGCAGGCGCTGCAGGCGCGCGCCGAACTCGGCCCAGGCCGGGGTCATCAGCCAGGCGGGGTCGAACCGGTGTTCGGTGGCGCGGTCCTCGATGAAGGCCTCGCACAGCTGGCGCGGGGTCAGGCCGTTGGCCAGGCCGGCGACGATGAAGCCGCCCGCCGAGACGCCCACGTAGTGGTCGAAACCGTTGAAGTCCAGACCTTGCAGCGTTTCGTCGAGCGCGCACAGCGCCCCGATTTCGTAGATGGCGCCCAGCGGACCACCGCCGGCCAGTGCCAGCGCGGTGCGCGGCTTCGATCGTGACGGAGGGCGGTGGCGGCGGGTCGTCATGGTTTTGAGTGTAGACCTCGGGTGGGGCCGAATCTGCTGCATCGCAGCACGGGGGCCAGACGGCACAACGGGGCGTCGTGCGCCCCGTTGTGTTGGTGGGTGGGCCGTTCAGGCCGGCCGGGTGTCAGGCCGCCTTGCTGCGGCTGGTGGCCTTGCGGGCCGCCGGTTTCTTGGCGGCGGGAGCCGCCTTGACCGGGGCTTTGCGCGCCGCGGGCTTGGTGGCCGCCTTGACCGTTTTGACCGGCTTGGGGGCCGCCATGCCGGGGTGCAGCTGGTGCACCTGCTGGGTCAGGGCGTCGATGCGCTCCATCAGCGTTTCGATGTCGCGCGCCGAAGGCACGCCCAGCTTGCCCAGGGCCTTGGCCACGCGATCTTCAAAGATGTTTTCCAGCTTGTCCCACTGGCCGGCGGCTTTGCTGCCGATGTCGTTGGCCATGCTGCTCATGCGGCTGGTGGCTTCGTTGATGCGCTCTTCGGCCACGGCCTGGGTCTTGCGCTGGATGGACAGGCCTTCCTTGACCAGGGTGTCAAACGCCTTGCCGCCTTCGGCCTGCGCCTTGGAGAACGCGCCCAGGCCGGCCAGCCAGATTTGCTGGGCCGAATCCTTGATGGCGCCCGACAGTGGGGACGCGCCGGCGGCTGCGGCGGAAGCGGTGGATTTCTGAACTTTCTTGACCATGGTCGGACTCCTTTGATGGGGACAGGGATGTTGGCGACGACCGTGACCGTGCCATGCGAAGACTGTACGGCGCGGCAGGCGGCCCTGTGTAGGGGCCTGCGACTAATCGGGTCGCGGGTTTGTGCGGAAACGGGGCCTCTGGCGGCTGCGCAAGAATGGCGGGCTGCACACCGCCACAACGACCTCAGGAGAAACGCAATGCACTACTTCGTCACCGGCGCCACCGGCTTCATCGGCAAACGGCTTGTCCAACAACTGCTGACGCGCAAGGGCGCGGTGGTGCACTTCCTGATCCGCCCCGAAAGTGAGGGCAAGGTGGCGGCGCTGCGCGAGTACTGGGGACTGAGCGGGCGCACCGCCGAAGCGCGCGCGGTGCCGGTGTTTGGCGACCTCACTGCCAAGAAACTGGGCGTGAGCGCCGAGGCCACCAAGGCGCTGAAGGGGCAGATCGACCACTTCTACCACCTGGCCGCGGTGTACGACCTGGGGGCCGACGAAGACAGCCAGATCGCCGTCAACATCGAAGGCACGCGCAACACCGTGGAATTTGCCAAGGCCATCGGCGCGGGGCACTTCCACCACGTCTCGTCCATCGCCGCTGCGGGCCTGTACGAAGGGGTGTTCCGCGAAGACATGTTCGAGGAGGCCGAGAACATCGACCACCCGTACTTCATGACCAAGCACGAGAGCGAGAAGATCGTGCGCACCGAATGCAAGCTGCCGTGGAGCGTGTACCGGCCCGCGCTGGTGGTGGGCGACAGCCGCACCGGCGAGATGGACAAGATCGACGGCCCCTACTACTTCTTCAAGCTGATCCAGCGCATGCGCCAGATCCTGCCGCCGTGGATGCCCAGCGTGGGGCTGGAGGGCGGGCGCATCAACATCGTGCCGGTGGACTTTGTGGTGGCCTCGCTGGACCACATCAGCCACCAGAAGCGCGCCAGCGGCCAGTGCTTCCACCTGGTGGACCCGATGGGCTACCGCGTTGGTGACGTGCTCGACATCCTGAGCAAGGCGGCGCATGCGCCCAAGATGAACCTGTTCATCAACGCGGCGCTCATGGGCTTCATCCCCAAAAGCGTGAAGAAGGGCCTGATGGCGCTGGCGCCGGTGCGCCGGGTCTACCGCGCGGTGATGCAGGACCTCGGGCTGCCCGAGGACATGATGAATTTCGTCAACTACCCGACGCGTTTTGACTGCCGCGACACCCAGGCCGCGCTCAAGGGCAGCGGCATCGAATGCCCCAACCTCAAGGACTACGCCTGG
>NZ_JASJOY010000009.1:0-103073 GCF_031426985.1 Hydrogenophaga sp. | reverse complement strand
GTGCTCACCGTAGGTGATGAAGATCTTGGTGCCGAACACCTTGTAGCTGCCGTCGGGCTGCGGCTCGGCGCGGCTGCGCACCGCCGCCAGATCGGAGCCGGCCTGCGGCTCGGTCAGGTTCATGGTGCCGGTCCACTGGCCGCTGACCAGCTTTTCCAGGTAGATGTTTTTCAGGTCGTCCGAACCGGCCGTGATCAGCGCTTCGATCGCGCCATCTGTCAGCAGCGGGCACAGCGCGAAGCTCATGTTGGCGCTGTTGAGGATTTCGCCGCAGGCCGCGCCGATGGTCTTGGGCAGGCCCTGGCCGCCGAAGTCCACCGGGTGCTGCAGACCCTGCCAGCCGCCCTCGGCGTACTGCTTGAAGGCCTCTTTGAAACCGGGCGTGGTGGTGACCTGGCCATCCTTGAACCACGACGGGTTCTTGTCACCCTCGAAGTTCAGCGGCGCGATCACACCTTCGTTGAGCTTGGCGCACTCCTCCAGCACGGCCTGCGCGGTCTCCAGACCGGCGTCCTCAAAACCGGGCAAGGCAGCCACCTGGTCGATGCGCGCCAGGTGCTGAATGTTGAACAGCATGTCTTTGAGGGGGGCCACGTAGCTCATGGAAGGTCTCCGGTGTTCGAGTACAGATACAAAAAGGGCATCGCGAACGATGCCCTGGGGCTCAGAAACGGCTTACAGCGCTTTGACCAGCTCCGGCACGGCCGTGAACAGGTCGGCTTCCAGGCCGTAGTCGGCCACGCTGAAGATCGGGGCTTCGGGGTCCTTGTTGATCGCCACGATCACCTTGGAATCCTTCATGCCGGCCAGGTGCTGGATGGCGCCGCTGATGCCGCAGGCGACATACAACTGCGGTGCCACGATCTTGCCGGTCTGGCCGACCTGCAGGTCGTTGGGCGCGTAGCCCGCGTCCACCGCGGCGCGGCTGGCGCCGATGGCGGCACCCAGCTTGTCGGCCAGCGGGGTCATGACTTCGTTGAACTTCTCGCTGCTGCCCAGCGCACGGCCACCGCTGACGATGATCTTGGCCGCCGTCAGTTCGGGGCGGTCGTTCTTGGCGATCTCGCTGCCCAGGTAGGCGCTCTTGCCGCTGGCGGCGACGGCGGTCACGGTTTCCACGGCGGCCGATCCGCCCTGGCCCGCGGCGTCGAAGCCGGTGGCGCGCACGGTGATCACCTTGGTGGCGTCGCTGCTCTGCACAGTGGCAATGGCGTTGCCGGCGTAGATCGGGCGCTCGAAGGTGTCGGCGCTGATGACCTTGCTGATTTCGCTGATCTGCGCGACATCCAGCTTGGCGGCCACGCGCGGGGCGACGTTCTTGCCGGCGGCGGTGGCGGGGAACAGGATGTGGCTGTAGTTGCCGGCGATGGCCAGCACCTGGGCGGCAACGTTTTCGGCCAGGCCGTGGGCGAAGCCCTCGGCGTCGGCGTGGATCACCTTGCTGACGCCGGCGATCTGCGCGGCGGCAGCGGCGGCGGCGCCGGCGTTGTGGCCGGCCACCAGCACATGCACATCACCCCCGCAAGCAGCGGCGGCGGTGACGGTGTTGAGGGTCGCGCCCTTCATGGAGGCGTTGTCGTGTTCGGCAATGACGAGTGCGGTCATGACGTGAATTCCTTGAAATCAAATACGGATCGAATGAGGTGTCCTGGTTCCAGGAACCCGCGGAACTGGCTTGGCCAGGCCGCAGGGTTCGCCCCCCTGGGGGTGACGCCGCAGGCGGCGCGGGAGGGTCAAATCACCTTGGCTTCGTTCTTCAGCTTGTCGACCAGGGCGGCCACATCGGCCACCTTGATGCCGGCACCGCGCTTGGCGGGCTCGGCCACCTTCAGGGTCTTCAGACGCGGGGCCACGTCCACACCCAGGTCCTCGGGCTTGACGGTTTCCAGCGGCTTCTTCTTGGCCTTCATGATGTTGGGCAGCGTCACGTAACGCGGCTCGTTCAGGCGCAGGTCGGTGGTGACGACAGCGGGCAGCGTGATCTCCAGGGTTTCCAGGCCGCCGTCGATTTCACGCGTGACCTTGGCCTTGCCGTCGGCGATCTCGACCTTGCTGGCAAACGTGGCCTGCGGCAGGTCGGCCAGCGCGGCGAGCATCTGGCCGGTCTGGTTGGCATCGTCGTCGATGGCCTGCTTGCCCAGGATGATCAGGCCGGGCTGTTCCTTGTCCACCAGGGCCTTGAGCAGCTTGGCCACGGCCAGGGGCTGCAGTTCGGCATCGGTCTCGACCAGGATGGCGCGGTCTGCGCCGATGGCCATGGCGGTGCGCAGGGTTTCCTGGCACTGCGCCACGCCGCAGGAGACGGCGATGACTTCGGTGACCACGCCCTTTTCCTTGAGGCGCACGGCTTCTTCCACCGCGATCTCGTCAAACGGATTCATGCTCATCTTGACGTTGGCGATGTCCACGCCAGTGCCGTCGCTCTTGACGCGCACCTTGACGTTGTAGTCCACCACGCGTTTGACGGGGACGATGACCTTCATGTTCGGTTGCTCCTGATGAATGAAAAAGGCGGGTTGAAACGGGTGCCCGAGTTGACGTGCACGTCAACTCGGGATTGTAGGTCTCTGGCGAGCACCACGACATTTTGTACTGTTCGCGAGGAAGGAAGCGCAAAAAATCGAACGGTCGTGCTTTTTTCTGATTATAGAGGAAGAGTCCGCATGATCAACAATGCCCCTGCATCCGTCTGCCGTCGCGACGACAAAGCAAGGGAAATCCCTAAAACCAACCAATCGGTCGGCTAATTCGGGTAAGTCTGGAGGGGCTCGGCACGGGTATTCGCCTATAGTGAACTGGAGCCGGTTGCTTATATTGAGTAACCATTTCCATTCCCCAGGAGACCCGGCATGACCTTTCGCTTTGCAGCCACCGCTGCCTTCGCATCGACCCTCTTGATGGGCGCTGCCGTCCAGGCCCAGACGGTGTTCACCGTGTCCAGCTGGCTGCCCCCGACGCACACCCTCAGCCAGGCGCAAAAGAGCTGGTGCGATGCCGTGGAAAAAGACAGCGCCGGCCGCCTGAAATGCAACATCCTGCCCAAGGGCGTGGTGGCCGCGCCCGGCACCTTCGACGCGGTGCGCGATGGTCTGGCCGACATCTCCTACACCGTGGACGGCTACACACCGGGCCGCTTCATCAACACCCAGGTGGCCGAATTCCCCTTTCTGGGCGACAGCGCGGTGCAGACCTCGGTGGCCTACCAGCGGATCTACAGCAAGTACTTCGCGCCGCTGGGCGAGCACCGCGGCGTGAAGGTGCTGGGCGTGTTCACCCACGGCCCCGGCATCATCTTCAACAGCAAGAAGCCGGTGACCTCGGCGGCCGACGCTTCCTCGCTGAAGTTCCGCATCGGTGGCGGCAACATCAACGAACTCTCCAAGGCCATGGGCTGGAACACCACGCTCAAAGCCGCGACCGAATCGTTTGAACTGCTGTCCACCGGCGTGATGGACGGCACCTTCTTTCCCGACGAATCGGTGGCCTCGTTCAAGCTCAACATGATCAAGCACGCCACCACCTTCCCGGGCGGCCTGTACAACACCAGCTTCGTGTTCATGATGAACCCCGACAAATACAAAGCCCTGTCGGCACAGGACAAGGCGGTGGTGGACAAGCTGTCGGGCGAATACGTGGCGCGCCTGTTTGGCGCTGGCTGGGACAAGGTGGATGCCGCCAGCCGCGACGGCGCCCAGAAGGCACAGGGCGTGGCCCGCATCCAGGCCGACAAGGCCTTCATCAAGGCAGTGGCCGACAAGCAGGACTACCTGGAAACCAAGTGGGCCGCCTCGACCATGGTCAAGGGCCTGAAAGATCCGAAGAAGGTGCTGGCCGAGTTCCGCGCCGAGATCAAGAACGTGAAATAAGCCGCCGTCAGCCGGGCGCAAAGCGCCGCGCGCAGGCTCAGGGGCCGATGGGACTGCCGGGAGGCGGCTCACCGGCCCCTTCACATGCAGAAAGCCCCTATGCACAAATCGATCGACCGGTTGCTGTACTGGTCCGCCGGCATCATGGCTGCCATGGCCCTGTTTGCCATCATGTGGCTCACCGTGGTGGACGTGGTGGGTCGCAAGTTCTTTGACCACTCGGTGCCTGGTGGGCTGGAACTGACCGAGATCCTCATGGTGGTCGTCATCTTTGCCGCGTTGCCGCTGGTGTCGTGGCGCAGCGAGCACGTGGTGTTCGACACCCTGGACGCGTTCATTCCCGATTGGCTTCGGGGCCTGCAGGCGCGCCTGATCCACCTCGTGTGCGCCGGGGTCTTCGCGTTTCTCGGGCGGCTCATGGTGATGCGCGCCGAGCGCTTCGCGGAATACGGTGACACCACCGTGCACCTGGCGCTGTCCATCGCGCCGGTGGCCTGGCTGATGGCGGTGCTGCTGGTGCTCACCGGCATTGCCCACCTGCTGCTGTTCTTCATCGGCGCACCCGCCACAGGGCACACCCACCACGCGCCGGAGGGCTCCGCATGATCGCCGCGCTGCTGGGTTTCCTGGCCGTCTTCGGCTTGGCGTTCTTGCGCGTGCCGCTGGCCGTGGCCATGTCGGTGGCCGGTCTGGCGGGTCTGGGGCTGATGCGCGGCTGGCAACCCGCCTACGCCAGCACCAGCCAGGTGATCTTCGAGACCGGCTTTCACTACGTGCTGTCGGTCATCCCCCTGTTTGTGCTGATGGGCAACTTCGTCGCCCGCGCCGGCATGGCCAAGGAACTGTTCAACGCCGCCAACGCCTTCGTCGGCCACAAACGCGGCGGTCTGGCCATGGCCAGCATCATTGCTTCGGGCGGTTTCGGCTCGATCTGCGGCTCGTCCATTGCCACCGCCGCCACCATGACGCGCGTGGCCTACCCGGAAATGAAGGCGCACGGCTACAAGGACACGCTGGCCACGGGCGCCATCGCCTCGGGCGGCACGCTGGGCATCCTGATCCCGCCGTCCACCATCCTGGTGATCTACGGGATCATCACCGAGACCGACATCGGCAAGCTGTTCATTGCCGGCATCCTGCCCGGCATCGTGGCCATCACCTGCCTGTGCCTGGCGGTGGTCTTCGTGACCTGGAAAGACCCGTCCGCCGGCCCGCCGGCCGAGCGATTCACCTGGCGCCAGCGCCTGACCGCGATCCGCGGCATCTGGGGCGTCGCCCTGCTGTTCGGGCTGGTCATCGGCGGCATCTACGGCGGCGTGTTCACCGCCACCGAAGGCGCGGGGGTGGGCGCGGCGGGCGCCTTCCTGTTCGCCCTGCTGCGGGGCACGCTGCGCCCGAGCGTGCTGCTGGACATCCTGGTGGAAAGCACGCGCACCACGGCCATGCTGTTCATGATCCTGATCGGCGCGATGATCTTCACCAACTTCATCAACTTCACCAGCATGCCGGGCGATCTGCGCGATTTCGTGCTGCAGTTCAGCCCCAACCCCATCATGGTGGTGATCATGATGATGGTCATCTACCTGGTGCTGGGCATGGTGATGGAAGAGCTGTCCATCGTGCTGCTGACCATTCCGGTGTTCTTCCCGGTCATCACCGGACTGGGCTTCGACCCGGTGTGGTTCGGCATCCTGATCGTGACCATCGTCGAGATCGGCATGATTTCGCCCCCGGTGGGGCTGAACCTGTTCGTCATCAATTCGCTGCTGCCCAATGTGAACCTGGGCGTGATGTACCGCGGCGTGTGGCCTTTCGTCGCCGCCGACATCGTGCGGCTGTGCATCCTGATCGCATTCCCGGTCATCTCGCTCTGGTTGCCGGGATTCATGGGTTGAGCCCGGGGCTCAGGCCCCGGGTTTCATGTGCACGATGCGCTGCGGGAACGGGATCTCGATGCCGTTCTCGCGCAGTGCGCGCAGGATGGCCATGTTGATGTCCGAGCGCAGGTTCAGCTGCCCGTTTTCCGGGTCGGCGATCCAGTAGCCCAGCGTGAACTCCAGGCCGTCGGCGCCAAAGGCCGACAGCGCGGCGTTGGGTGCCGGGTCCTTGAGCACCCGCTCCTGCACCTGCGCAGCGTCGGCCAGCAGGCGGCGCACCAGTTCCACGTCGCTGTCGTAGGCGACGCTCACCACGGTGGACTGCCAGACCTTGGCGTCGGCCAGCGACAGGTTTTCCACCCGGTTGGTGATCAGGATTTCGTTGGGCACGATGGACTCGCGCCCGGTGGCCGAGCGGATCACGGTATAGCGCGCCTTGATGTCGCTGATGCGGCCCTCGAAGTTGTCCACCTTCACGTTGTCGCCGATGCGCATGCTGCGTTCGGCCAGGATCACGAAACCGCTGACGTAGTTGGCCGCCAGCTTCTGCAGACCCAGGCCGATGCCCACGCCCACCGCACCGCCCAGCACCGACAGCGCCGTGAGGTCGATGCCCACGGCCGAGAGCGCAAAGATCAGACCGAAGAACATGAGCACCGCACGCGTGGCGTTGCTGATGGCCTTGCGCAGCGAGAGCTCGCCGCCCACGGCGGACCGGAGCAGGCGGGATTCGATGGCGGCCGAAATCCAGAGCGTGACGATGAGCACCGCGCCCGCCGTCAGCGCCCCTTCGATCAGGGTGCGCAGGCTCAGCGTGGAAGCGCCCACCTTCCAGTGGATGTCGTCGAGTTCCTGCAGCACCAGCGGCAGCAGGCCACTGACCCACAGCACCATCGCCCCCCAGGCCAGCCAGGAGATGGTGCGCTCCAGCGCGCGCACCCAGGGCGCCGCGGTGAAGGCGGCCTGCAGCACCTTGACCCCCAGGCGGATCACCACCAGCGACACCAGCACCGGGATGGCGACCTTGAACACCGCCAGCGGCACCACGTTCAGCAGCGCCGCCCGCGCGACATAGCCCAGCACCAGCAGCAGCAAGGGGAACAGTGCGCCGTCGAACACCCGGCGCCCGAACAGCACGGACGTCGGGGCGTCCTGCATGCCCAGGGCCCGGCGCAGCAGCGCCGCCAGCGCCCAGGCCAGCAGCACGCAGGTGGCCAGCGCCCCGAATTCCAGCCACACGGTCGGCTGGGTGAAGCCGGCCAGCCAGGCCTGCAGGTCGTCAATGGGGGGCGGGGTCGTGGAAAGTGAAACGGTCGAAGTCATGGGGGAATGATGCAACACCCAAAAAAACGAACCGGCCGAGACCGGCCGGTTGTGCAGAGAGATGAATGAGCGGCGCAGCGGTCCGCAAGTTCCTCAGGGGCGCCAGCTCGGCGCGCGTTTGTCGATGAAGGCCTGCACGCCTTCCTGCGCCACGGCGTGCGCCATGTTGCAGGCCATGGTCTGTCCGGCCAGCTGGTAGGCCGATTCGATGCCCGTTTCGAGCTGGCGGTAGAACATGCCCTTGCCCATGGCAATCGCCTCGCGCGGTTTGCCCAGGATGCGGTCCACCAGCGCGGCCACCTCGGCGTCGAGCGCATCTTCGGCCACCACGCGGTTGACCAGACCGCGGCGCTGCGCTTCCTCGGCGCTGATGAAGTCGCCGGTCAGCAGCATTTCCATCGCCTGCTTGGGCCCCATGTTGCGCGACAGCGGCACGCTGGGCGTGGCGCAGAACAGGCCGACGTCGATGCCGTTGACGCCGAAGCGCGCGCCCTGGGCCGCCACCGCCAGGTCGCACTGGGCCACCAGCTGGCAGCCGGCCGCCGTGGCCAGCGCATGCACGCGCGCGATCACCGGCACGTCGAGCTTGCGGATGCTGAGCATCAGCTTGGCGCAGGTGGCGAACAGGGCCTGGTAGTAGGCCTGATCGGGCTTGGACTTCATTTCCTTGAGGTCGTGCCCGGCGCAGAAGGCCTTGCCGTTGGCCGCCAGCACCAGCACGCGTGCGGCCGGGTCGGCGGCCACCGCGTCCAGCGCCTGCCCGAGGGCGGCCATCATGGCCTCGGACAAGGCGTTGAAAGCCTTGGGGTGGTTCAGGGTGATGGTGTGCACGCCGCGTGCGTCGCGGCTGTGCAGCAGGATGTCGTCGCTCATGGGTTTGTCTCCTCGCAAATCACAGGTCGGCCAGCGCGCGGATGTGGGCCTCCACGCTGCGCGCCAGGGCACCCAGGTCGTAACCGCCTTCCAGGCAGCTGACGATGCGGCCCTTGGCGTGGCGTCGGGCCACTTCCTTGACGCGCTCGGTGATCCAGATGTAGTCCTGTTCCACCAGGGCCATCTGGCCCATGTCGTCGTCGCGGTGCGCGTCGAAGCCGGCGCTGATGAAGATCATCTGCGGCTTGTGCGCGTCCAGCCGCGGCAACCACATCATGTCGATCAGCTCGCGCACGTCCATGCCCTTGGTGTAGGCCGGCACGGGCAGGTTGACCAGGTTCGACGCGGTGGAGTGGTCCCACGGCGGGTAGAACGGGTGCTGGTAGAAGCTGCACATGAGGATGCGCTCGTCGCCGGCCACGATGTCCTCGGTGCCATTGCCGTGGTGCACATCGAAGTCGATGATGGCCACGCGCTTGAGGCCGTGGCGCTCCAGCGCGTACTTGGCCGCCACCGCTACGTTGTTGACGAAGCAGAAGCCCATGGCCTTGTCGCGCGTGGCGTGGTGGCCCGGCGGGCGCACGGCGCAGAACGCGTTGGCCAGCTCGCCGGCCATCACCGCGTCGGTGGCGTCGATGGCGGCGCCCGCCGCGCGCAGGATGGCGTCCCAGCTGTGCACGTTGATGGAGGTGTCGGGGTCGATCTGCGCGTGCGTGGGGCCACCGGCGTTGATGTCGTCGCGCAGCTGGTCGCTCAGCCCGCGCAGCGCCGCCAGGTGCATGCGGCCGTGGGCCAGTTCCAGGTCGGCCAGCGGGGCGGGGCTGGCTTCGCGGTGCTGCAGCAGCGCGTCCAGACCGGACGCGAGCAGGCGGTCCCGGATGGCGTCCAGCCGTGCCGGGCACTCGGGGTGCCCGCCGCCCATTTCGTGTCTCCAGCAATCGGGGTGGGTGAAATATCCGGTGGCCTGGCTCATCGTTTTTTTACGGTAAGGTGACCGGCATGAGCACCGATCCGAAGATCCAACAACTGCTGAATCAGCTTAACACGGTCATTGTGGGCAAACAGGCCCAGGTGGCCGACTGCGTGGCCTGCCTGCTGGCGGGTGGGCACCTGCTGATCGAAGACGTGCCCGGGGTGGGCAAGACCACCCTGGCCCATGCGCTCTCGCGCAGCTTCGGGCTGCAGTTCTCGCGTGTGCAGTTCACCGCCGACCTGATGCCCAGCGACCTGGTGGGCGTGTCCATCTACGAACGCGGGCGCGAGGGTTTCGTGTTCCACCCCGGGCCGGTGTTCGCCCAGGTGCTGCTGGCCGACGAGATCAACCGCGCCAGCCCCAAGACGCAGAGCGCCCTGCTCGAAGCGATGGAAGAAAAGCAGGTCACCGTCGAAGGCTCCACCCGCGCCCTGCCCAACCCCTTCTTCGTCATCGCCACCCAGAACCCGCACGACCAGCTGGGCACCTACGCCCTGCCCGAATCGCAGCTGGACCGTTTCCACATGCGCCTGTCGCTGGGCTACCCGGACCGCGCGGCCGAACGCGAGCTGCTGCGCGGCGCCGACCGGCGCGACATGGTCGATGCGCTGCAGCCGGTGCTCGGCCCGGCCGAGCTGGCGCGGCTGCAGCAGGCCGTGGCCGCGGTGCACACGGCCGAGCCGGTGCTGGACTACCTGCAGGACCTGGTGAACGCCACCCGTTCGGGCCGCTGGTTCGCACAAGGCCTGTCGCCGCGCGCCGCGCTGGCGGTGGTGCGCGCCGCCAAGGCCCAGGCCTACCTGCAGGGGCGCGACTACGTGGCGCCCGACGACATCGCCGCCATCCTGCCGCAGACGGCGGCGCACCGCCTGGTGCCGGTGAGCGACGCCGGGCGCGGCTCGGTGGAGCAGGTGCGGGCCATGCTGGAAGCGACGCCGCTCCCGTGAGCCCCCTGCGCGCCCTCCGGCAACGCGTCAGGCGCTGGTTCCTCGACCGCCTGCCGCGCAGCGACACGCTCACGCTGCAGCAGCGCAACGTCTACATCTTGCCCACGCGCGCGGGCTGGATGCTGGCCATCACCCTGCTGCTGCTGCTGGTGGGCAGCATCAACTACCAGCTCAACCTCGGCTACCTGCTGACCTTTCTGCTGGCCGGCAGTGCGGTGGTGGGCATGCACATCTGCCACGGCAACCTGCGCGGCCTCACGCTGCACCTGACCCCGCCCGCGCCGGTGCACGCGGGGCAGGCCGCGTTGCTGGACCTGCGACTGGCCAGCGAACGCGAGCGCGCGCGCCACGGCATCGGCCTGGGTGTGCTGGCCGACAGCGGCCTGGCCGACACCCACCTGGGCTGGGCCGACGTGCCCGCGCAAGGCAGCACCCCGGTGCAGGTGGCCTGGGCCCCGCCTCGGCGCGGCGTGCACCCGCTGCCCGCGCTGACCGCGCTCACGCTCTACCCGCTGGGCACCTTCCGCGTCTGGACGGTGTGGCGCCCCGCCGCCCAGCTGCTGGTCTACCCCGCGCCCGAGGCGCACCCGCCGCCCCTGCCCCCGGGCCAGCCCCAGCCCGGCCACGCCACCCACAGCGCCCGCGTGCAGGCCACGGGCGAGTTCGACGGCGTGCGCGCCTACCGGCGCGGCGATCCGCAGAAAAACATCGTCTGGAAAAAAGCCGCCCAGGCCTTTGCCGCCGGGCGCGACGATCTGGTCAGCCGCGACGCGCTGAGCAGCCAGCGCCAGCAACTCTGGCTGGACTTCGCGCAGACCGGCACGCACGAGGTCGAGGCGCGCCTGTCCCGCCTCACGGCCTGGGTGCTGATGGCCGAGCGCCTGGGGCTGGACTACGGCCTGCGCCTGCCGGGCCGCGAGATCGCGCCCGACCAGGGCGCCGCCCACAAGGCCCGCTGCCTGGAGGCACTGGCATTGCAATGAAACACCCCCTGCGCCGCTTCGCGTCTTCCCCCTCTCCTGCGGGAGGGGGACGCAGCCTGTGGCCGGGCCAAGCCCGTTCCACGGCTGCCCCGACTCAACACCCCTTGCTCCGGCATCGTTTCTGACATGGCCAGGTTCTCCATTGCTGCATTGCCCAGGGACGCCCGCGACACCCTGTTCCTGCTCGCGGTCATCGGCTGGATCGCGGCGATGCAGATCCCGCACGTGCCCTGGTGGTGCAGCGCCATGGTGGCCGGCGTGCTGGGTTGGCGCACCGCACTCACGCTGCGCGGCCAGCCCCTGCCCGGCTGGCCCTGGCGCCTGGGGCTGCTGGCTCTCACGCTGGGGGCCACCTGGCTGACGCACCGCACCCTGCTCGGGCGCGACGCGGGCGTGACGCTCATCGTGGTGCTGCTGGCGCTCAAGACGCTGGAACTGCGCGCGCGGCGCGACGCCTTCGTGGTGTTCTTCCTGGGCTTCTTCACCCTGCTCACGCACTTCTTCTATTCGCAGTCGCTGCTCACGGCGGCCGGCATCCTGGTGGCCCTGCTGGGCCTGCTCACCGCCCTGGTCAACGCGCACCTGCCGGTGGGCCGGCCGCCGCTGATGCAGTCGGCCCGCACCGCGGCCGGCATGGCCGCGCTGGGCGCGCCCATCATGCTGGTGCTGTTCCTGCTGTTCCCGCGCATGGCGCCGCTGTGGGGCCTGCCCAGCGACGCGAACACCGGCCGCTCCGGCCTGTCCAACAACATGCAGGTCGGGCAGATCGCCCAGCTGGTGCTGGACGACAGCATCGCGCTGCGCGTGCGCTTCGAAGGCGCCCCGCCGCCGCAGCGTGAGCTGTACTTCCGCGGCCCGGTGCTCAGCGATTTCAACGGCATCGAATGGCGGCCGCTGCGTTCGGACTTTCCACCGCAGATGGCCCTGGCGGCCGACCTGGCCGTGAGCGGCCCGCCGGTGCGCTACGAGGTGACGCTGGAGCCGCACCAGCGCCGCTGGCTGCTGCTGCTGGACGCCGCGGCCCGCGCGCCCGAGGCCCCGGGCCTGGACAGCTTCATGACGCCCGAGCTGCAATGGGTGTCGCAGCGCCCGGTGAACGCGCTGCTGCGCTACCGCGCCCAGAGCCACCCGGCCTTCCGCCACGGCCCGCTGCAAAGCAGCGTCGCGCTGCAGGACCAGGTCGCCCTGCCCCCGGGCTTCAACCCCCGCACGCTGGCGCTGGCGGTGCAACTGCGCGCCCAGCACGGCGCCGGCCCACAGGCTGCGCCGGCGCTGGTCAACGCCGTGCTCGACCGCCTGCGCACCGGTGGCTACCAGTACACGCTGGAACCCGGCGTCTACGGCCAGCACACGGCCGACGAATTCTGGTTCGACAAACGCGCCGGCTTTTGCGAACACATCGCCAGCAGCTTCGTGCTGCTGATGCGGGCCATGGACATCCCCGCGCGCATCGTCACCGGCTACCAGGGCGGTGAACTCAACGGTGTCGACGGCTACTGGACCGTGCGCCAGCGCGACGCCCACGCCTGGGCCGAGGTCTGGCTGACCGGCCAGGGCTGGGTGCGGGTGGACCCGACCTCGGCCGTGGCCCCGGCGCGCACCGGCTCGCTCGAACGCCTGAACGCGCCCGGCGGCGTGTTCACCGGCGCCATCGGCACCCTCAACCCCACGCTGGCCGCGCAGCTGCGCGCCACCTGGGAAGCCCTCAACAACGGCTGGAACCAGTGGGTGCTCAACTACACCCAGGGCCAGCAGCTGAACCTGCTCAAGGGCCTGGGTTTCAGCAGCCCGAGCTGGTCCGACCTCGCCCTGGTGCTGAGCGTCATCGTGGTGCTGGTCAGCCTGGCCGGCGCGGCCTGGCAGCTGTGGGAACGCCAGCAGCACGACCCCTGGCTGCGCCTGCTGCGGCGCTGCCAGCAGCGCCTGCAACGGCTGGGGCTGGAAGGTGGCGAACAGCTGCCCCCGCGCGCCCTGGCCCAGCGGGTGCTGCAGCGCTGGGGCCACACCGACGCCAGCCGCGCCGTGACGGATTGGCTGATCCGCCTGGAAGCCCTGCGCTACGCCCCCAGCAGCCCGGATTCGCTGGCTACACTGCAACGCGAATTCCGCCAGCTGCCCTGGCCCAAGGACGCCCCCACGTGAACCCACCCCTGCCGAGCCCCCGCCTGTTCTGCCGCACCGTGCTGTGCGCCCTCGGCCTGCTGATCGCCGCCAACGCCTGGGCCTCGTCCCGAGCCGCCAAGCCCGCCCCGCAAGCGAAACCCGCACCTGTCCGCTATGGCGATGCGCCCGCCGCCCTGGCCCTGGCCGACCAGATCGCGCAGCAGCAGGGGCTGGACGCCGCCTGGGTGCGCCGCCACATCGGCGCCGCCCAGCGCCTGCCCAGCGTGGCCCGCCTGATGCTGCCCGCCCCCCAGGGCACGCCCAAGAACTGGGCCGCCTACCGGGCCCGCTTCATCGAACCCGTGCGCCTGGCCGCCGGCCAGCGCTTCTGGGCCGCCCACCGCGACGCCCTGGCCCGCGCCGAAGCCGAATACGGCGTGCCCGCCAGCCTCATCGTCGGCGTGATCGGCGTGGAGACGCTCTACGGCCAGCACACCGGCAACTTCCGCGTCATCGACGCGCTCACCACGCTGGCGGTCGACTTTCCGGCCGAACACCCGCGCGCCGCGGCGCGCCAGCAGTTCTTCCGCGACGAACTGGGCCACTACCTGCGCCTGACCCAGCAACAAGGCCTGGACCCGCAGGCCCTGCGCGGCAGCTACGCCGGCGCCATGGGCTGGCCGCAGTTCATGCCCAGCAGCTGGGCGCAGTTCGCGGTCGACTTCGACGGCAACGGCCGCATCGACCTGTTCAACAGCCCGGTGGACGTGATCGGCTCGGTGGCCAACTACTTCAAGGCCTACGGCTGGCAGCCCGGCCAGCCCACGCATTACCCGGTGGCGTTTGATGCGGTCAAGCTGGACAAGGACGCCCTGCTCGCCCCCGACATCCTGCCCAGCTTCAGCGTCGAGAGCTTCGGCGCCAAAGGCGCGGTGCTCGAAGGCCCGGCCCTGCAGCACACCGGCAAGCTCGCGCTGATCGAACTGCAGAACGGCGAAGCCCCCGCCAGCTACCTGGCCGGCACCGACAACTTCTACGTGGTGACCCGCTACAACTGGAGCAGCTACTACGCGCTCGCCGTGATCGAGCTGGGGTTGGCGGTGCAGGGGTTGGTGGAGGGGAAGTAGGAGATGGAACGTGTTTCCGGGCGAGCAGCACGGCCAACGGGTTTGCTGCCTTTGTGTTCAGCTCATCCATAGCCCCCCGCTTCACTTTGGACCTCACGAAGCCGCCTTATCTAAGCACAAGTAGACGGAGTTCATCATGGGCACCCTCATAGGCTGGCTTGCGATTGCCGCAGTCCTGTACTTCATCTATTTTGTCGTCAAGCGCATATCTCGCTTCCTGCTCCGCAGAGGCAAGGCGAACACGCCACTCCACGATGAACTCGCAGATGCCGCCGAAGACATTGCGGCAGCAAGCAGGGTGGCAGCGGCACTATCCAGCGCAGCCGCGTTCTTCATAGCACCCGCAGGGCTGTTGGCAATCGGAGCAGCGCTCGGCGTAGTCTCAGTCCCGCTCATCGTGAAACTGGCGCCGATTCTCATAGTCTTCGCCGTTGGAGCGGCCGCACTATCGGCTGCAGCAAAACTGTATGCAAAGTCCAAGCGCCGCCGAAAGTGAAGTCGTCGCAGCGGGGCCTCGAACGCAAATCGCAAACCCTAAGCCCAAGGCCCAATCCGGATATCCACCTCCATGCTCTCCTCACCCCCACCCCGGCGCAACCCTTTGACGGGCAGGCACGCGCTGTAGTCGGTGGCGGCGGCGAGGCGGATGTGGCGCTCATCCGTGGGGCAGCGGTGGGTCACGTCCAGGCTGATCCAGCGGCGCGCGGCTGGGTCCAGGCAGACATCGGCCCAGGCATGGCTGGCGAGGTCGGGTTCGTTCTCGGCGTAGAAATAGCCGCTCACGTAACGGGCAGGCAGGCCGATGCTGCGGCACACGGCCACCATCACATGGGCCTGGTCCTGGCACACGCCCAGTTCCCAGTCGAACGCTTCGAGCGCGGTGGTCTCCACCCCGGTGCTGCCCTTGCGGTACTGCACCTTGTCGGCCACGGCGCTGGCCAGGGCCACGAGGTCGGCCACGCCGGGCAGTTCGCCGCGCGCGCGCGCCGCCATCAGCGCGGGCACGGCCTGCATGGCCCACAGGGCCATGCGCGGGTGCGGCTCGGCCAGCGGGGTGGAACGCAGGTAGAACGAAGGGTGCGGCAACGTGGCCGGGTCGGTGAAGGTGGACACGCCATGCGTGACCACCGTGCCCATGGCCGAGACGCTGTTCTCGCGCAGGTTCTGCTCGGGCCGGGCCACCAGGCTGAAGCTGTGCACGCGGTTGCCTTCGGTGTCGGGCTGGGCGTGCAGCGTGCCGGGGGTGCGGATGTCCCAGAACTCCACGCTCTGGCAGGCGCTGCTGACGGGCCACAGGTGCAGCGTCTGCACCGTGTAAAGCAGCGGCTGGCTGTAGCGAAAACGGGTGGTGTGGTGGATGACGAGTTTCATGCGGAAGCCTCGGGTTGGGGCCGGGGAAATGCCCCCGGCCGGCCCAGCGAACCGCATGGTACCTGCCCGCCGCTGGGGCGGCGGGCAGGCCACAACACTCAATGCACCGTGGGGACGAGGAAGTCCTGGCTGATGCGGCCGCCGAGTTCGTTCACGCGGTCCAGGAACTGCGTGAGGAAGGCGTGCAGGCCGGTGGCGAGGATTTCGTCGATGCGGGCGTACTGCAGGTCGGCCTTGAGCTTGCCGGCGCGGCGCTGGGTCTCGCCCGAAATGTCGTTGGCCACCACGGCCAGGTTGGCCACCACCTCGTTCATGCTGGCGGCCAGGCTGCGCGGCATGTCGGGGCGCAGGATCAGCAGCTCGGCCACGCGCTCGGGCGTGATGACGTCGCGGTAGACCTTGCGGTAGACCTCGAAGCCGGAGACCGAGCGCAGGATCGCGCTCCAGTGGTAGAAGTCGTATTCCTGATCCTCGGCGCTGGCGGCGCCGAAGAAGTCGCTCTGCACCGCGTGGAACTTCACGTCCAGCAGGCGGGCCGTGTTGTCGGACCGCTCCAGGAACGAACCCATTCGGTAGAAGTGGAAGGCCTCGTCCTGCAGCATGGTGCCGACCGCCACGCCGCGCGAGAGGTGCGAGCGGTGCTTGACCCATTCGAAGAAAGCCCCGGGGTCGCGCTCGAAGTCCTTGGACTTGAGGTAGCCCGCCAGCTTGAGCCAGGTGGCGTTCTGCGTTTCCCACAACTCGGTGGTGAGCGCGCCGCGCACGGCACGGGCGTTTTCACGCGCGGCGCGCAGGCAGGACACGATGCTCGACGGGTTGGACTCGTCGCGCACCATGAAGTCCATGACGTTGCGCGCGGTGATGTCCTGACCGTACTTGGCGGTGTAGCTGGGCAGCAGCTCGCTGATGGACAGCAGGCCCTGCCAGCCGACCTGCGCCACGGCGGCAGACTGCGGCAGCAGCGAGGTCTGGTAGTTCACATCGAGCATGCGCGCGGTGTTCTCGGCCCGCTCGGTGTAGCGGGACATCCAGAAAAGGTGGTCGGCGGTACGTGACAGCATGCTTCAGTTCTCCAGAATCCAGGTGTCTTTGGTGCCGCCGCCCTGTGACGAGTTGACGACCAGCGAGCCTTCCTTGAGCGCCACGCGCGTCAGGCCGCCGGGCACCATCTGCACCTCTTTGCCGCTGAGCACGAAGGGCCGCAGGTCGATGTGGCGCGGCGCGATGCCGCTGTCCACATAGGTCGGGCAGGTCGAGAGGCTGAGCGTGGGCTGGGCGATGTAGCCGTCGGGCTTGGCCTTGACCACGGCGCGGAACTCGTCGACCTCGGCCTTGGTGGACGCCGGGCCGACCAGCATGCCGTAGCCGCCGGCGCCGTGCACTTCCTTGACCACCAGCTCGTGCATGTTGTCGAGCATGTACTTGAGGTCGTCCGGGTTGCGGCCCATGAAGGTGGGCACGTTGTTGAGGATCGGCTTCTCACCCAGGTAGAACTCGATCATCTTGGGCACGTAGGGGTAGATGGACTTGTCGTCGGCGATGCCGGTGCCCACCGCGTTGCAGATGGTCACGTTGCCGCTGCGGTACACGCCCAGCAGGCCGGCGCAGCCCAGGGTGGACGTGGGGCGAAACACCAGCGGATCGAGGAAGTCGTCGTCCACGCGGCGGTAGATCACGTCCACGCGCTTGGGGCCCTTGGTGGTGCGCATGTAGACGAAGTTGTCCTTGACGAACAGGTCCTGGCCTTCGACCAGCTCCACGCCCATCTGCTGGGCCAGGAAGGCGTGTTCGAAGTAGGCGCTGTTGTACATGCCGGGCGTGAGCACCACCACCGTGGGTTCGGCCGTGGTGGCGGGGCTGACGGCGCGCAGGGTTTCGAGCAGCAGGTCGGGGTAATGCGCCACCGGGGCCACGCGGTTCTGGCCGAACAGGTCGGGGAAGAGCCGCATCATCATCTTGCGGTCTTCGAGCATGTAGCTCACGCCGCTGGGCACGCGCAGGTTGTCTTCGAGCACGAAGTACTCGCCCTCGCCCTTGGCGTTCGGGGCGCGCACGATGTCCACGCCCGAGATGTGCGAGTACACGCCGCCGGGCACTTCCACGCCCATCATCTCGGGGCGGAACTGCGCGTTCTGGAAGATCTGGTCGGCCGGGACGTGGCCCGCCTGGATGATCTCCTGCCCGTGGTAGATGTCGTGGATGAAGCGGTTGAGCGCGGTCACGCGCTGCACCAGGCCAGCTTCCATGCTCTTCCACTCGTGCGAGGGGATGACGCGCGGGATCAGGTCGAAGGGGATCAGGCGTTCGGTGCCGGCGCCGTCTTCGTCCTTGGCGCCGTACACCGCGAAGGTGATGCCGACGCGGCGGAAGATCATCTCCGCCTCTTCGCGGCGGGCCGCCATCACCTCGGGTGGCTGCTGCGCCAGCCAGTGGGCATAGGCCTGGTAGTGGGCCCGCACCTCGCTGGGCGAGGCGTTCATTTCATCAAACATGGGTCGGCTCATGTGCGGTTCACTCCTGCCGACAGGATAGCAAGGAGTGGGCCAGGGCGTTTGATATAGCCCCAAACCGGTGCAAAGAAAGTCGCCCCGACCCCGCCCGCGCGGGCTCATTCCGGGGGCCCTTCGGACACGACCGGCTCGCTGGCCGGCCCCACATCGGCCACCGGTGCCCCGGGCACGCCCCCGTCGGCACCGGCGTGGTGCCAGTAGCGGCGGTCCGACGCGCGTTCGCAGTGCACGCGCTCCGGTGCCGCGCTGCGCCAGGTGGCCGCACCACACTGGGGCGTGTTCACCCAGCGAAGGCCGCGTTCGCGGTAACGCTCCAGCACCAGCGGCGCCGGGTGGTGGAAGCGGTTGCGGTAGCCCGACTGGATCAGCACCACCGAGGGCCGCAGCGTGTTGAGCAGCACCGGGCTGCTGGAACTGGCGCTGCCGTGGTGCGGGGCCAGCAGCAGGTCGGCACGCAAGTCCGGCCGGTCCAGCGCCAGGCGGGTTTCGCGCTCGGCGTCCAGGTCGCCGCTGAGCCACACACTGCGCCGGCCGTTGTCCACCCGCAGCACGCAGGACATGGCGTTGCTCGGCAGCAGGCCCGTGCCGTCGGGGCGGATCAGCTCGGGCGTGGGGTGCAGCACCTCGAAGCGCACCCCGTCCCAGGTCCACGACTGCCCGGCCGCGCAGCGTTGCGCCGGATCGACGTCGAACGACGACAGCCAGCGCGCCCGCGGCCAGGCGGCGCGCACCGCGCCAGCGCCACCGGCGTGGTCGCTGTCGCGGTGGCTGATGACCACGGTGTCCGGCGCCTCGCCCAGTGCGCGCAGCAGCGGCACCACCACGCGCTGGCCGGCGTCGCTGTCCGCGCCGTAGCGCGGCCCGGCGTCGTACAGCAGGCTGTGCTGCGCGGTGCGCAGCAACACGGCGCTGCCCTGCCCCACGTCGACCGCCACCACCTCGAACTCGCCCGCCGCGGGGCGCGCCGGCTGCCAGGCGAACACGGGCCAGACCAGCAACAGCCCGGCCGAACGCATCGTCCACGGCAGGCGCAGCACCAGCAGCACGCCGCCCAGTGCGGCGAGCACGGCCAGCGGCAGCGGCGGGATGGGGCGGAACACCGCCGCCCACCCGAACTGCGCCAGCCAGGCCAGCCACCCGTGCAGGGCCTGCACCGCCAGCGCCGCGGCGTCCCACAGCCAGGGCAGCGCCACGCCCAGCAAGGCCAGTGGCGTGACCAGCAGCGTCACCCAGGGAATGGCCAGCAGGTTGGCCACCAGCCCCACCACCGAGAGCTGACCGAACAGCAGCAGCGACAGCGGCGCCAGCGCCACCGTGACCACCGCCTGCTCGCGCCACTGGCCCCAGGCGGCGCGCGCCAGGCGCCGGCTGCGCGACAGCCCCTCGCTGGCCGCCGGCCGGGCGTCGCGCCCCGCGGGGTCGGTGGCGAACAGGATGCCGACCGCCACGAAGCTGAGCCAGAAGCCCGGCTGCAGCAGCGCCCACGGGTCCAGCGCCAGCACCGCCGCCATGGCCAGGCCCCACAGCGGCGGCCAGGGCCACTGCCGCCCCAGCAGGCGCAGCCCCACCACCAGGCCCAGCATCAGCACGGTGCGCTGCGAGGGCACGCCCCAGCCCGAAAACAGGGCGTACAGCGTGGCCAGCAGCACCCCACCCAGGCCGGCCGCCAGCGGCAGGGGCACGGCCAGCAGCAGCCGCGGCCAGGGCCGGGCCAGGCGGCGCCAGAGCGCGCCGATCAGCCGCGTGGCCAGCCAGGCGAACAGGGTGACGTGCAGGCCCGAGATGCTCATCAGGTGCGCCACGCCGGTGGTGCGGAACAGCGCCCAGTCGCCGCTGTGGAGAATGACAATAAAGCTCTTTGCAGTGACAAAGAGTCTTTTACTCCTCGGATACGGACAAATAGTCTTTTAGTGGCTCGCCCAAGCCGCGACTCAACCGCTGACAAAAGGTATTGAATGCCAGTGGAGCAAGGGCATCTGCCAGACGCGGAATCAAAACCCAGCTCTGAGGCCGCTCAGCGCCCGAGCGAACAAACTGGCAGTGACGCGACTTCCTGGCGACATTTGCCCAGAAGGCAGAGAGAAGGTGACAAAACTTCTTTCACGAGAATCTCGATTGACAAATAGTCCCGCCTTCGCGCCCCCCCACGACCAAGGCCCACGCAAGCCGTGTGAAGAGCTCAAGTGCAGCTGTCTCGGAGTCAAATTGCGGCGTGCACGCGAACAGTAAGTGACCGCTGAGCGCGTTCACTGTACCGCTGTAAACCGACCTTAAACCGGGGTAAAGCCCACCTAGCCCGTTGTCTCCATGCATAGTCCGTACGTGGAGAAGCTCAACATGTCACGGCAGGACCCCAAAAGCGCAAAGACCGTTGAACTCTCGACGACCTCCGATGCGTCGGCAGCGATTTCACGGATGCGGTCTGCGCCTGCTTTCCTCTCGGACGAAGATTGGTGTGTGCTTGAGTCCACCCGCGAGTCAGCGCTTGTGGGCAATGCAAAAGGAGCGCTTCCCGAGAGCTTGGAGGAAGGCGATGTTGACAACTGAACATCCCGGGAACAATGAGCCTGTTGATGAGGCTGAGGAACGTGCATTCCTTGAGCAGCGAGACCAAGTCAGCGACGAGGAGCTCACTGCACGAATGCTCGCCGCACCTGATTGCGGTGGAGAACTGCTGATTGAACTCAGCGAGTTCGTGGCGCGGCGCATTCCCGGCGCTGGCGACTCACAGGAAGCACCGCTGTGAAAAAGAATGCATCTGAGCCAGCGCTCTGGTGGAAAAGGCTTTGGCGCAAGCTTGTTGCTCACCGGCGGCGAGCGCCTCGGGGATTCGACTTGCATTCGCTCGCCCCGAGTCCTCAGAAAACGCATTCTGAAATCAAAGAGCGATACAGGTCCGGTCGATTCGCCGAGGTGCAGGAGTGACTGTGCGCATTCAACTTGCCTCGGACCTACATCTCGAACACCTAGAAAAGCACTTTCCAGGTGAGCAGACGATTTCGCCCGCGCATGATGCTGACGCTCTCGTTCTTGCTGGCGACATAGGTCGGGGAACGAGCGCGCTCGACCTGTTTCGAGACTGGCCTGTGCCTGTGCTTTACGTTGCAGGGAATCATGAAGCCTACGGAGCGTCTTGGAGCACCACGGTGTCCGAACTTCGCGACGCTGCCGAGGGCACTTCTGTACGTTTCCTAGAGCGAGACGTGGTCGATTGCTGCGGTGTTCGGTTCCTAGGCTGCACTTTGTGGACAGACTACAGACTGCGTTCAAATCGAACGCAAAGGCAGTTGATGGAGAACGCGGAGCTGCGAATCTCGGACCACCGTCAAATCCGAAGCGACGCGGGAGGCTATTTCACTGCTGCCGATGCGCTGCGGGAGCACGAAAAATCTCGCGCTTGGCTCACTTCGGAACTCGCACGGCCGTTTGACGGCAAGACGGTCGTGGTCACGCATCACGCCCCGCATCCGCTTTCAGTGCACCCGAGATATTCCGGCGACCCGACCAACGCCGCGTTTGTGAGTGACCTCACCGACTTGATTCAACAAGGTCCATCACTTTGGCTGCATGGTCACGTGCACGACTCGTTTGACTACAGCGTGGGCTGCTGCAGAGTGGTCGCCAATCCGCGCGGATACCCGCGCAACGCGAGTTCGTGCAGTCGAGTCAAGGACCTCATGTTTGAGAATCCTGGGTTTCAGTGCGCGCTCGTACTGGACGTCTAAGGTGCAGGAAGTTCCGCCCCGCTGCACCGCGCGGACAAGTCAGACCGGTCGTGTGGGGGCGCAGTTTTTAGCGGCGGGGTCGCCACTCCCCTGTGTCATCGTAGTTGTCCGACCCGGGCAGGCCCGCGGCTTGCCATACCAAGTCAAACACCGGCCGCATTGCCTTCGCTGAAGGTACTTCAGGAGCAAGTAGTACGTCTGGCAGGACAACAGCGTCTCGGTCGAAGTACCCCTGATGGTCCTCCAAGTGGTACCGCCATTTATCCAACCCGAGCTCGACCCGTTTTGCTCCGAGAATAGAAACCATGCAGGTCATTTCCAGCCCTACCCCGAGCTGCAAATACTCTTCACGCAGCAAGTCGAGCACCCGAATGACCTGTTCTTCGTAGGTCTGACTGCCCAGAGCTGCGTGCCCGCCCTCCCGACTTTCCAGCACTTTTACTGTCTCGAAAAAGCCGCTACGAAATAGCTGCGAGTAGCCGAACGTGCCGCGAGGGTTCGGGTTGCGCACTGCAAGCGCACCGTCCAAGTTAATGCGCGCGTCGAGCCCAACCATCCCCAAAACAGGAAGCCGACGGGCGTTGTCAACCGTGTATCGCACGGGGTCGACGTTGACGAGGCCTAGTGCTGCTTGTGTAGGCACGAAGTGGCAGACAAGCAACGAACCAGGTACCAGGGGATGAGGCCCCTCTCCTGAAAGCAGCTTTCCCAACCGCTCTGTACGGAAGTCCCGTACTCGTTGAGCTTGCTGTTCAGACCGCAAGAACAAGCCTCGAATCTCAGGAACGTTCAGTTGGCGCTTCCGTCCGTTCTCACGAACATAGAAGTGCTGGTTGGAGGTCACCCGATGTGGTCCGGCCCAGCTTTGAGGGACGCGCACCACAAGCACGAATCCCCCGGCTACATCAACTGCTTGAACCTGGATGCCTGGGACTCTCGGCTCAATGCTACTCATCAAGACATCTTGAAACCACCGCGCCGTTTCATCCCTGTTCCCGACTTGCGGAACGACGCTCGCAGCGCGGCCCTCTCCGTCCTCATCAATGCCGTAGATGAGGTCTCCCCCAGAGCTGTTAGCAAATGCTGAGACATCAGCAGTCACCTCATTTTTAGCAGCGGCATCCCGACCGGGAAGGTTTCTCTTGAAGTCCAAATAGCTCCCTTCAGTTGCTTGCTCAGCAATGAGCGCATCGAAATGGGCTTCAGTGAGGGAGGCGAGGTCGCGCGGCAGGGGCATTAGTAGTGTCTTAATTTGATTGGCCAATGCTCAGTCAGAGGAATGCAGGGCAAAACAGTCAGCTCGCGGCTGAGATTCAATACAAAAAATCTGAATCCCTTGCACCATTAGCATATGGTTAGCGGCTCCGGCCGGTCTCGCCGGAGGAAGCTTGGCGTCTCCGGTGTTCCGCAACGACTTCAACGACTCGCAACGGGACCGCACCTACTCCGAGAGCCTTCTCCAGAACGACCTCGCAGCCACTTGCTTGTAAGGTTGCCTGCAGCTTTCCGAAGTCACCACACCATCGTCGCTCCTCGGCGATGTCCTGCGATGCGTCGCGAGTAGCGTCGAATGCCACAGACCTGACCTGCAGTTTGTGGTTCGCGCCCGTAACAACCTCGACCCCATAGTCGCTACGAGAAGGGCTTCGAACAACAAGGCGCCCAGAGTCGGGGGTCACGGTCGCCAAGCCTTCTTGCACTTGGTAACCAAGCTTCTGCAGCCCTCCAAGGACTGCGTTGCGTCGGGCAGCAGCAGCGAAAGCAGCTTGGGTCTTGGCGAGTTCCTCACGACCGAGGGCGACCAGTACCTGCAGATGCTCCAAGTCCATCCTCAGCGTTGCGCTACGCAGTTTCGCGAGCGTCTCGGACTCGCTAGCGATAGCAGATAGCTCCGCGTTGAGGCCCTCGACTTGTCTGAGTAGTTTCATCTTGGCCAATGCGCCGTCCTTCGTCTTGCGTAGCGCGAGAACGAGCGTGTCCAAGCGCATGTCGCGGGTGGACTCGTTTTCTATTGCCTGCACGGCGCGCAGCTGCGCCTCCAACTCGCCCGCATCCGCGAAGCCAAGTGCCTCAAGTTCTGCAAGGTGGGTGAACACGGACTGAAGACGAACGTCTGGCTTCGATGCCTTAGCTCTCCAAGCTTCAAAGGACGTATCGGTTTCGCTTCCTCCCAAGCGCTGCGCCAGGATTTTCTGTTCAGCGCTGGCGCCCTGAGCCGGGACCTGGAATAGCGCTTGTCTTGCACGTGATAGTGCCGCGTCCATCTCACCCACGGAAAGGAGGCCGGTTGCGGCCTGCTCCAGCTCTGCACGCACTTGTTGGTTTAAGTCGGCTCCCGCTCGCAGTAGGGTTCGGGCCAGCTCTTGTCCGCTTGACTGGCGAAGCCGTTCTTGCGCACGAACTTGTGCGGCGCGCTCTCGGCGCCGCGCTGCGTCAGCTTCCAAGAAATCGATTTCCTTGGCCGCCGCTTGTCCGAACTCCGCAAACCTGTCCGCAGCGAGCATAGCCGCCAACTCGTCACGGCGCTCCTTCGTTGCCTCAAGGTCAGCCAATTTGACATCACCGCATCCAAGCTTCCACTGCGAAACCGCTGCATCAAGGCGTGCGAGAGCCAAGGTGCCTGCAGCTACGAGCTCTTCACGGGTGACGACTCGCACAACTTTTGGCCCGCTCATGGTTCATGCCTCACAGCTAGCGCCAGTTTCACGGCATCAAGCAACCTGACGCGCTCCTGCTCCCCTTCATGGAACCAGCCGTGGCAGGACACCCTGTGCAATACCGGCAGTGAGCGTTGAAGTACTTGTGGACGCCATACTTCGCGGGCACGGGCATGCGCAAGCAGAGGATGTCGCGGCGAGTCGCATTCGATTCCGATAGCAAAAAGACCTGTCTCGGGGTGCTCGATGGCGTAGTCCAGGCCGAAGGCATCTGCGTCATCAGATGCGTTTGCCTCGTAGCCCAGCGAGCGCAGAAAGTCGCCCACCGAACGGTAGAACGCATCATCGGCGCCATCGCGAGGTGACCCGGACCGAACGATTTCCTGCCGCGAAGTAATTCGTGCCAACAGTGCTTTGGCAGTAGCAAACTCTCCGATTGAGACAAGCCGCGCGTACTCCATGTAGCCTTGAAGGAAGTCCCGAGGCGTCGCCGGCGGACGCCGCGTATTCAGGAGGTCGCTGATTTCTGCAATCGGCATAGAGGTCACCATGTAAACCTTTTTACGCGAGCGGGTAACGGCCACATTCAGACGTCGCTCGCCCCCCTTTTGCCCTAGGACACCGAAAAAGCGCAGAAACGAGCCTTGAGCGTTTCGCCCGAAAGTTGACGAGAACACGATGATGTCGCGCTCGTCACCCTGTACGTTTTCGACGTTCTTGACGAAGACGCTCATGTCTTCGCCGTCCTCGTAGCGTTGACTTTCCTGACCGTAAGCAACCCTGAAGACGGCGTCCTCCTCCGCACGGACTTCCAAGGCGTCTTCGATGACATCAGCCTGCTTGCGGTTGAAGGTAACGATACCCACCGAAGGGCGTTGACCCTGTGGCACGTTCCAAAGCTGGGCGATGATTTCGACCACGCGCTGGGCTTCAGCGGGGTTTGTCTGGTCCGTGTAGGTGCCATCGACCCTCACCAACTCGATGGGTCGCTCAGCTTTGACGATTGCCTCGGGATGCCGCACTGGAACGCTCAAGTCGTTTGCGTAGAACGCTGCGTTGGAGTACCCAATCAACTCGCGGAACATGGAACGGTAGTGAATCTGTAGACGCGCGTTGGGCAGATTCGTGCGGGCAAGTTGCAGTAAATCCGGGCAGTCTTTAATTTCCCGGCGGTTCCAGGTTTCCTCGAAAGCGTCCTTCTCCTCCGCAGGGGCATCCATGTCTGGCGTCTCGCCGTCAAAAGCATCGCCCTCGTCGCTCTCAACCTTGCCCGCGAAGAATGCCGTGGGTGGCATCTGTTTCTCGTCGCCGCTCACTACGGTCACCTTACCGCGGAAGAGGGTTGGTAGGGCGAACTCCACCGGCATCTGAGACGCTTCGTCGTAGATGACGGTATCGAACAGACCGGGCTTGAGCGGCAACACTCGGCTTGCAACATCCGGGTTCATCAACCAAACAGGGCGCAGCTTCATCAGCCCAAGACCGGCACCGAGTTCGACGAACTCTCTCAAGCGCCGAGCACGAACACCGGTCAGCTTGGTTATGTCCTCCCATTCCCGGACCGGACGAATGGCGGCCAGGTCAAAGTTCACCTGTAGCAGTTGGCGGTTCAGAAGCCGCATTTCCTTGTCATTTGCCTCAAGCACCGAAACTTTTTGGGTCAATGCCTGCCGTTCCATCGACAGTTCAGGCGTGCTCTGCTCCATGGCTTGCTTCCAGGCCAGTCGTGCCTCTCGATTCAGAATGCGGCGGGTCGTGGTTTCCAGCTCTGCCTTCGGCACCGCCGCCAGCACTCCTTCCTTTGTACGGAGGATGACGAAGACCTGGGTGGCTTGCTGAGAGAGCTTCGCTGCACGCCCCCGGAACAGCTGGTAAGCGGCGAGCGAGTGCATCGCTGCGCCAATTGAAGTAACGCGCTGCCCGTTCCCCTCGTTGGAGATGATGGCTTGCTGGCATTCCTGCAGCCAGGTGGACTGCATCCAGGGCTGCAAATCTTTAAGCGCAACGAGGCTACCTACGCGCACCTCGTGCCTTGCAAATGCGCAGTCGAACTCCGCAAACAGCTTGAGAAAAGAGTCTCGGCTTCCTGTCTGGGCGGCACCATCCATGAGATTCGCCTGTGGAGCGGAATGCAGGTGCGCTGCTTGAGTCGCCACCGCCTGAAGCAAGGAAAGCGTCTTTGTCATCGTTGCCAGCATGGTCGGCCCCGCATCGGCATCTAGGGCAGGAAGCGATAGCTGGGAGTGCAGCTGACCGGCAACTATGCGTAGCGGGCGCCAGGTCTGCTCCAGCTGCACCGCTGCGAGGAGCTTCACCATTCGCTCTTCTGTCGCCACATCGCCAGCAGATTTCAGGAACGTGGAGACCTTCCCCTTGCGCAGCTTGCGCATGATGTTTAGCCGTCCGAAGAAACTCGGCGGCTCAACAGCTTCCGCTGTCAAGCTGTGCAGCTTATTGAGGCCGTCTGTTGGTAAACGCGTGAGAACGCTCGACAGCCTTTCGTCGTGGTCTTGGCTGCGGCAAGCTGAGAGCCGGTCGCGCAACTTGCGTAACTCATCGATTGTTCGCAGGCCCACCGGTTCTGCGGATGAAGAACCACGAAACAGCGAGAGCCACTTCGCCAGGAAGGCGCGCTGTTCGTCGGACAAGGAGATAAATTCGTTGCCATACGAAGACAGCCAGGTACGGTGCGGCTTCGGGTCGTCAACCTCGAAGCTAGATGTCCGAGCGTTCAGCACCTCGTGACGCGAGCCCTCGGCCGTGGCGAACCGGTCGAACGCATCGCGGAAGTCGTTCAACGTCGCGAGGTCCGCTGCAAATGGCTGGAGAGCCGCAAGGGCGCTTCCTTCGTGCTTCGCCGGTAGCCAAGGGCAAACCGCTGACGCGACCTCCTCCTCCAAGGTGGCGAGGTCACCGATATTCAGGCGCTGGAGCATCGCTCGAAGTGCCGGCACTTCTGGGGTGGTGCCAGCCTGCTCGATTTCGATGAGTTCTCCAAGCAGCACGCGGTAACTCAGACCAACCGCCGCGTCTACTTGGTGCAATGCTGTGTGGTGCTTGTCCAAAGTGGCTTCATTCGACTCAATTCGAGCCGCCACAACCGCCCTCTTGCGCTGAATCTGAGCAGCCGCATCTGTCGGCCGCCTCAAAACTGTGTCCAGCTGCTCTCGAACCGCACGAACTATGGGCTGTCGGTCTTTGTTGACGTCGTTGACCATGACGACGCGTTCATTCAGGCCTTCGGCGACCAGACGCTTGTGCACGACCTCGAGTGCCGCGTGCTTCTGGCAAACGATGAGGACGCTCTTGCCGCGTCCAATGGCATCGCCCACCATGTTCACAATGGTCTGGCTCTTTCCCGTACCGGGAGGTCCTTCGACCAGCAAACCTGGTGCATCCCTCGCTTGCAGCACAGCAGACTCCTGCGACGGGTCACTGAAGACCGTAAAGAATCGCTCTAACTCCTTGGGCCTCGGGGCAGCGGGCGTCGCAGGGGCCTCTGCTGAGCGCAATCGCAGTGCTGTCTCCAGACCAGTTCCGGATGGCGGCAGTGACCTCAGGTTTCGAATGTCCTCCCCGATAGCCTGCCCCATGAAAGTCATGTGGAACAGCACCCCCGCGCATTCAAGGTGCATGCTGTTGACGGATATCTCTGTCTTAGGGTTCGGTAGTGGCGCAAGCTCTCTCGAGCGGGGGGTAGCCAATGTCCCAAACGCGTCGACTACGTCTGCAGCCCGGAGGGCCGAGCGTCCGAGAAGTTCGTCAGCCAGCTTCGCCCATTTTTTGACGGTCTCTTGGCCAACAATTGTCTCCAAGGCTGGATTGAGACGAATCTCCTCTCGTTCGCTGTCAAAGGAAATCTGGACGTTGGTGCGTGCGCCAACTTCGTGCCGCACGCGAACTGGCCAAAGGAGAACTGGCGCGATGCGCGCCCTTGCACCAGGTTTGTTTTCTCTTGTGAGCAGGAATGGAAAGCCGAGATACAAACCGTCGATGCCCGTGTCCCGCTTGTACAGCGCGCTGCTCCGGTCGAGTGCCTGAAGCCGCAATGCTGTCGTAGTTGAGGGGTCTAGTGCTGTCGGGTCCAGAGTCAGAGGGGTCACATTGCGCTTGAGCAAATGGTCAAGAAGCCCGGCTGCATCCATCCGCTTGGTGTGCAACTCCCTGATGTCCACCCTTGGAGTGCTCTTGCCTATAGTCATGCGCACGAGGGGGCCTCGCATGACGGCTGCTACGACCTTCTTTTCGAAGAAGGAGAGCAATTGAGATACGTATTGCTGCTTACGCGGCTCCTGCCACTGTTCCGCCGGTACGGAAAGGAGAACGAGCGCGTGGGAAAGCGGCAGGCGGCGGTCCAGCCGGAACTTGTCCGCCCAATCGTTCACAACCGGATAAGCACATTCAGCAAAGCCTTCGATTCGCTCGGTCACCAACTCCAATATTTCACCTCTTGGCCAGGTGACCATATCCCCAGCGGCAGCGACATCAAAAGTCGGTACCCCTCCGGCGAGTGCGAGCCGTCGCGCTTCTTCGACCAGCGCGTCACGTGAGTGGAACAGAGTGGGCGCAGCACTCAGCACCACTATGAGGTCTTCCTCTGCCAGGCTGCGCCGCTCCAGAAGATTCAGCAGCCCAAGGTGTTCCGAGTCCGGGAAGATGCTGCGGCGGGTGTTCCATTCCGCGCTCAATCGGGCTTTGGATGTGCTCAACAAATACACGCGCAGCGTGTCCTCGTCGAGGTCGATATTCAGGTGCTCTGCTCGCTCGCGGACTGCTGCCACTCGCACTTTGAGGCGCAGGAGCCAGCCGTCTTGGTCCAGCTCGTGAAGCAGGTCTGGGACAGGTCCGCAAATGAGCTCATACCCCTCGTAAGGGTTCTCCAGAAGCCACTTCGGACTGACGATTGCCCCCTTCATCACAGGAGGCATATCCGGGTTCAAGACCTTCAGCGCTACAACCAGACGCCAGTCGTCAGTGACAGACTCGTCTTTGACGATACGCCGCAGGGCAGCGACCTTACTATTCGGTGCGGTTTTTTGCTGCACCCAATCTGTGACAACTCCTCGCAGCAGTTGGTCTCGAGCTTCTTCCCAATGTTCGGCCGAGGCTGCGGCAAGCGCATAGGAAGTGAGGGTGCTGTATTTCTTGCCCCCAAGCGGAATTGCCGGACCGCCCCCTTCTCCACCTACTTGCTCTGGTTCAGTCGTTTCCGGCGATTGCCCATTCAGCCAGGCCTGTACCTCTTTCCACTTCCAGCGTTTGTGCCTGTCACGCGTCAGTAGCCCGCGCAACAGCAGGGCAACGTTAGAAGGCACTTCTGGGGGGATAGGCACGCCATTCGCAAGCACGTGGATGAGAAACGCTTGCTGGTCGATGGCTTCGAAGCACTTGCCCCCAGTCACCTGCTCAAGCAGCACGATACCCAAGCTCCACCAGTCCGAGGCGGCCGCAACGCCTCCAGCAACCGCCTCGGGCGACGTGTACCGGGTTACCTCGAGCGGAGAGACGATGTCCAAGTCGTATTCCGAAAGCCGCGCAGATTCGAAGGCGCCGATAACCAGGTCCAGCGGATTGCGATTGCGCACCAGCAGCGTACCGGGGCGAATGTCGCGGTGCCGCAGTCCCACCTCGGCCAAGGCCTCTAGTGCCTTTCCAAGCTCGTAAGCGATGCGTCGTGCCGATTCTTCATCAGTTGCAACAATGCCCAACTCCGCAAGCGTTCCACCCGTTAGCTCCTCGATGACCTCAAATGCCCGGTCCTGCCATCGCCCTGTAGCCAAAATCTGCGGGATGTACTCCAGCGAAACTCGTCGCAACGCGTCATAGACAGAGGGGTCCGGCTCCCATCCATGGTGGTATAGAGTCAGGGTTGCCTGGCGTTCTCCGGCTTCTTCCTGTACGAGGTACTTGTCTAAGCGACCAGCCGTGGAACTGACTTCGCGCAGGACCCGCCAGCCGGCAATTATGGTTTCCGAGGCACTCGAGTTATCCAACAGCGAGGGGACCTCAGGAGCAGGCTCTGCCCCACAAAGACCGCATATGAAATCGCCTAACTCCAGCTGATGACCGTTGGTGCAAAAAGGGGGTGGCGATATTCCAGGAGGCTGGTCCGGGTTCGCAACAACGATAGCCGCCGGCCTCCATCCAGGCGAAGTCATCGGCTCTTCAAGCAGCTGCCAGTTGCACAGGTGGTCATCAACGAGACCTTCGCAAAAGACCTCTGAAACTGGACGCTCTGTTTTGCAACTTGGGCAGTAGCGAACAAGTCCCGTCATGCCTTTGCCTCTGTCGTTCGCAAGTAAGTACCCTGCTCCTCAAGCAGGTGTTGCAGGCGAGCCATATCCCCACGGCTGGGGATGCCGGCGAGCCAAACCACACCATCGTCTCCGAACATGACATCCAGGCGCCGGTCAGCATCCCTAGCTTGTCGGCTCAGGGCCCCGAAAATCCGGCTGCCTAGCGGTGTTAGACACGTCATTTTTTGGTTGTCACTGCCCATGAGGTACGTGGTCTGGGGTGTAGCGCTCTCGAAGGGTTCCGAAATAAGGCAGTCAATCAGTCCAGACGTGACACAAGGGTCGCCCTGCAGCTGCTCGAGCCTCCTACCGCTGTAAACAAGGATGTCAGTCGCAGTTAGCTGCCGAATGCCGCGAAGCAGCCGCTCAAGCGGAGCGGGCTGCTCAAAGGGCTCCCCCCCGGAGATGGTCACGCCTTCACACTCCTGAAGCCAAGGCTTGAGGCGGACAAGTAACTCATCTACGGTGGTATCCGGCGCACGCTTGGCCCATGTGTCAGAGGAGATGCAGCCAGTACACCGTATGGAGCAGCCCTGGAGCCAAATGCCGACGCGCCGACCTGGGCCGAGTGCAGTGACAGGGAAGTGGGCTCGAGACAGTGAAATGTCCATCACCTGCCTGTTTCCAGAGTCAGTAGACCTGCCTGCAGCGACTTGATAGTGAAGCTGCAACCTGGACCGGCATCAGCATCAAACAGCGACCGAGCAAGTGGGTTCAGAAGGTTTGCTTCGACCTGGTTGCGGATACCTCGGCCGCCGTTGGACAGGTCGGCCAGACACAGGGCCTTCAGGCTCGCACGGGCTTCCTCTGTCATGGTGATAGTTATATCTTGAGCTTTCAGGTCTTCCAGGGTGCTTCTGACCATCTGCTCGAAGATTTGCTCGGCGATGTCTTCACGAATGAAGTCAAAGACGATGATGTTCTCGCCCATGCGGTTCAGGATTTCGGGACGATTCAGCGTAAATTTAAAGTGCCGGTCGATTTCCTCCTCGACCTTCTGCTTGACTGCTTGATACGGCTCGCTCGGCGATACGTTGAGTGCTCTCTCGCCCGAGTCGGTGAGTTTGTAGATGCCGAGGTTGGATGTGAAAACGATGAGCGCCTCAGAGAAGTAGACGCGGTCGCCTCTGCCAGAGGTGAGGACGCCATCGTCCAGAATCTGCAAAAATTTGTCCAGAACCCTCGGGTGTGCCTTCTCAATTTCATCGAACAAGACGACGCTGAAGGGCTTCTCCCGAATGGCGTTCGTTAGCTCACCGCCGGCGTCGTATCCGATGTAGCCTGGAGGAGCGCCGAGCAGTCGCTGGTCGGCGTGCTCTGCGCTGAACTCAGACATGTCGAAGCGAATGTAGGCGCTCTCATCGCCAAAAAGCAGACTGGTGATGGTCTTCGCCAGCTCGGTCTTGCCTACTCCAGTCGGCCCAGCGAGGAACGCAACGCCACGCGGACGGCCACCGCGCCGACCCGCACCTACGCCGGTTACAGCTCGCTTGACGATGTCAAGCATGTGCACCACTGCTTCCGACTGACCTTTCACACGCTGGCGAACGAACCCCTCAGCGTTCTTGATTTTCTCTCGGTCGATTTGCAGCCAAGGGTCTTCAGTGACCCCGACTTTGTAGCGACGCACTGCGTCTGCAATTTTTTCGACTCCCACGCCTTCCACGCGGGCAAGGACAGAGATGGCATTGACGTCGGCAAGCAGCATGCCCTCTGTGCCGTCAACGAAGTCGTCTTGCGCCTTTTTGAGACTCTCAGGCGTGGCCTGGGCAGCTCCTGCGAGCGGCTTGAGAAGTGCGGGGGCCAGGGAGCGCCGCAGGCGGCTATCCGGTCGCGGCACCGGGACATGGCGAAGACGCGGATTGCCCACAATGAACCAGTCGGGTAAGTCGCCTTCCTTTTCGACAATCCACACGACCGTGTTGTAGAAAGGTTTGCGTTCGGGTCCCGAGGGTCTAGGAGTCACCTGCTGCGAGAGAAGCAGAGCTTGAGTGAACAGATGATGTTCGGCTGCTGTGGGGTCTGTAGGCCGAGTGAGCAGGCGGGCAGCGAAATCGACGATGAGGGCAATTGGCTCGCCCTGGCGGCGAACCACCGTACTGAGACTGCTCGCAAGTAACTCTGCACCTGCCCTTCCCTGAGCCCCATCGCTTGCAAGTCCTAGCTCGCTCAAGAGCGCCGACTGGCCATCAATAGCAGCACCCGGCGAGGAAATGACGCTGAACCCCGACAACGGCTGAAATAGCAGCGCCTGCGCGTATCCAGCACGTTTGAGGGCGGCGGCGACACACTGGTGTAAGGCCTGTGCAGTCACTATGCCAGGCTGAACTTCCACAACCTGGAGGTCACGAACGTTCCCAGACAAGACAAACTGACTCTTGAGCGGCAAGAAGCGCTCAAAGTCTCGCTCCCACCGTGGGACTTGGTGTTTGATTTCCACTTCTCCTCCTTGAGCCCGCGCCTATCCACGCCTTTTGAGTCTAGCGGAATGATAGGTACCGCTCACCGAGCGCTTCTTCCAGAATCGCAATACAAAACTGTTGCTTCGACCTGATGAGCATGGGGCCATGCTAGGGGTCTGTCAGCGGCACTTCTGCCTTTGCTTTCTCAACGCGCGGCATTCCGTCGGCTCTTGCGGGTCGGATTGGCTCCATAGCCCTAACTCGCGTTCGCGGGCCAAGGCCTCGGCCGCCTCATAGCGCTCTCGCTCTTCGGGTTGTTGCTCGAACGCGTATTTCCGGGAGTGCCATGCCAAGCCTGTCTGCACAAGCTCAAGCGGAATGTCTGCGCCAGTAGGACTGGCAACTCGGCACACCTGGCGCTCATATGCGTCCACCTTATAGCAATCAACAACCGTTCCCGGAATCGCACGCTTGCGCAGCAGGTCGCGTGAAACTCGCCAAAAGCCCTGCCCCGTTTCTGGCGCGTCGATACCCGCAACACGGACCCTGACAAACCCAGCTTCGTGGCCACAGGTGAATGTGTCGCCGTCGTGGAATGCTCGCGGGTCAGTGCAGGTCAAACGACCTGCCGGTTCCTGGGAGGGACCTGCAAAGCTGAGGCTGCTTCCACCCAGACCTACCGCCAGAGTTGCCGCCACGACCGCGGTGTTCACGAGCCTACGAAACCCGGGACTGCCCACGGGGCTGCGACTGTCTGTTGGATATCTGGACTGAATCATCTATTCCCTCCCTTGTGCCGAACTCATTCTGTCGCAGCACGTCATGTGTCCAGCCCTGCTGCATCCACACAGAAGATGAAGTCCTACGTATCCGCATGGCGACGGGCGAGGGCACTCCGAATCTCGGCCTCGGCAATTGGCCAAGGGATTCGCTCCTGCTCAAGCCGGAGACGTGCACCCCAAGCTCCGCTCTTGAGACCCAGAAAGACTGTTCCTTCAGCCTCTGTCAAGGATTCGAGGTCGGCTTCAAGACATTGGGTGGGCTCTTGGACGGTCAGTTCTTTGAACTGCTCAAGGGTTGCTTCATCCATCAGGATGGAACGCACGCCAGGAAACACTCGGCGAGCACGCGCGAGGATGGCTATCCCATGTGTATCCAGGTCGCCCCAGTACACCGCGGGCAACCCCTGAACCCACTTCAGTTGAGCCAACAATGAGACTGCGTTGCCAAGCCCAATGAACGCGACAACACCAGCAATGTCCGGAAGAGAGGCACCTGAAGCCAAGTTCTCCACCATCAGCACAGAACTGGGCCGCAATTCGAGCGCGACCAAGTCCTCCACAGTTGCCTCCACGTCTGAAAGCCCGCCCACCCGCATCCGCAGCTCAGGGCAAAGGATTCGCATGCGGATTCGCTGAGGTAGTCGCTTGAGCCCGGTGGCCTCAAAAAACTCGTTCTTGACCGGTCCACCTCGTAAGAGCCCCAAGAACTCAGTCACGAGGCCAGTCCTCTTTTCGAGCCACTTGGTGTCAACACCCAGAATGGGCAGCTGACGTACGTACAGCCCCGAGGTAGGGTTTTCAAGCAGCCAGGAAATGACCGCAAGCAATCGCTCGAAGTCAGCGTCGCTGTAGTCGGCCAGCACATCGAAGTACTTGCCCAGGCTCCCCGCGCCCCGCAATGCTGGCCAGCGTTGAAGAACTTGCTCAAGGCGCGCACCGGCACGAAGCCATCGTCGCTCCTGCCCACACCATAAGGCAACCTCTCGAGCCGATTGAAGGCTCAGTGCCACGGGCAGCGTTTGGGAGCCTAACCGTGCCCACCTTCGCTCTTCGGTCTCCACAACTCCAACACCAGACCAGGGCAACCAGCTGTCGACCCACGCGCGCACGGTAGACAGGTCGGACGAAACATCCGCCTCAGTCGGGGCTCCGAGGGCCACCCGTAGCGGCCAATCACCGCCACCCTCCAGCCAGACCCGATGTTGGTTGTTGTAGCGGCGAACCAGCCAGTCCCTGACTTGCTCAAGCCTCTGCAGTTTCTTCGTCATGCTTTTGCGCACCTAGGTTCAATCGCTTGGAGTCACTGTCGTAGTCAATGGGGATGACGTGAGAAAACTTGCGGTCCTTGATGTGTACAAAGCACGCCCCACCGATGAATGGCTCCAGGGTCATCACGGACTTCATCGGGGTCGCCACGACCAACTGAAAGCCGAACGTCTTGAAGATGTTCATCGCCATCGTGGTGAACTCTGCGTCCGCCTTGTCAAAGGCCTCGTCGAGAAACACCGTACAGAACCTTGGTAGGGCTCGGTCCTGCCCACCCAACTGATAGCGCAGAGCAGCAGCCAAACAGGTCGCCGCGAGCTTCTGCCTTTGCCCGCCGGACTTACCTGCACCGCTGCGATAGACCTCTTGCTCGATACCGTCCTTGTCGAGCTCCCTGGCAATGAACTCCACATGCTGGCGTACATCGAGGACGATGTTTCGCCAGTTCTTGTCGGGGGTCTCCTGACTGGCAAGCCGCTTGACAAGACCGCTGATGGCCACAAACCGTTGCTCGGCACTGGCTGCGTCCTGGCTCAGCATGTTGCTCATGGCGGAGCGCAACTGCTGCTTGAATTCAGTCACATCGGCCATGAGCTTGTCAGCCGTGTCGATGACCAGATACGTGCCTTGACCAAATTGAGTCGTTGCAAGGCTCTCGTTGACCACTGTCATGCGGTCTCGAATGGCCTTGCGCTCCTGGTCAAGCTGAGTCGATAGCCGGGTGAGGTTTTGCTCGCTCTGCTCCCTGAGTAGCTTCAAGAACCGTTCTTCGTAATCCGGCAGCCCGTCCTTCTCCAGCCGCTCTAGCTTCGCGAAGAAGTCCTGCTCGCTGGCAATCTTCGCGTCCAGGCCGCCCGCTTCCGCCGGCCAGAGGCGGACAAACTCCTCGAAACGGCGCTCGATGCTCGTCACCAGGTTTTGAATCTCTGTCCGAAGTTCGCCAAGGTCGCCGCCAATGCCGCGCACAACATGTGTTGTTGCCGCGTCCAGATTTTCGAGCGACAGCTCGTGCGGGTAGTTGCTGTAGCGTTCGTCCAGACCACTTGACTGCAAGGGTGTCAACGCTACAGACAAGAGCTCTTCTCGAAGCCGACCGAGCCTCCCTTCGTAGTCTTTGAGCCAGGTTGTCAGAGACGCCAAGGAAGCCTTTCCGTTGCTGTGAGCATCGCGGGCTTCGTCGTAGTTCTTCTCCTGCTTCTTGATGTCCTCATCAAGTTTGCCCAAGTCGGGTCGGCTCTCTTGCTCGCGTTTGATGCGGGACTGGAGTCCCTCGATTTGGGCAATCGAGGCCTTCACATCAAGTTCGTCCCATTCCGTGTTCGCCAACAGAATGCACGCCTTCATTTTTTCCTGCGCCTTGCCACGCTCTTCATCCAACGCAGCTAAGGCCGCGCGCAGTCGCTCCCATTCAGTCGCTTGCTCAAACGCCAAGTTCTGGAAGTAGGCGCGCTTGGACGCGTTGTCCATTCCGAGAACCCATTTGCTCTGGTCGTCCACACGGAATCGGTCGTTCTTTTCGTGCCGGGTGGCGTTGTGCTTGACCTGCCCCTCGCGTGTGATGGCGCGGTGCGCGCTGCGGAACGCCTGCAGGGTTGCTGCGCACTCATAGTCGAAGTGAGACTTGAGCTCTTCTCGAACCCATTCCGCCTGTGGCACCTGGGCGAACTGCAGCTTCCGGATGAGGGAGTCGGGTCCGACACTTCGCTGCGCGGCCGTTTGATTCATCGTCTTGTAGTAGACGACCCGTTCCCCAATATGCGTGGTGTTCAGGTATGAAGCTACCTGCGAGTAGTGTTTCTCATCGACCAGCAACGATTGAGCGAACCCGTTGAGAACGCGTTCTATGGCGCCGCGCCACTCGGCATCCTCTTTGCGAACCTCCATGAGTTCCCCTGCGAAGGGGAGCTTTTCCTCAGGAATCCCTAGCTCACGGGCCATGCGCTCGCGCACATTCAGCATGCGCGATGGAATGTTCGAGCGCTGGCGTTCGAGCGCTGCTACTTCCTGCTTGGTTTTCTCAAGTTCTTTTCCAGCATCGGTGAACTGAATGCTCAGCGCGATTTTTTGCCCTTCGAACTTCGCTCCGACCTCGTTTGACCCATGCACAAAGGCCTTGGCCGCATCCTTGCGACCCGCATAGTTTGTGGCGTTCTCCGGCAGAGTCCACCCCATGACTCGGCACGAGTGGGCAATGCTCTCCCGCTTGCCGCCTCTCTTTTCTCGAAGCTTTTCCGCAGTCGTCAACTGCGCCTGCAGGTCTTCGAGCAGACTCCCACCCATTTGGGCACGCTGGTCCTGGAGTGAGCGGAGTTCCGCAAACGCTGCCTTCTCCTGCTGCTCCAGCAGCTCAGTCTCTTGAGCTTGCCCCTCGATAGCCGTGTTGGTCCTTTCGATGGCCTCGTCCAGAAGACGCTTTCTTTGGCGTTCCTTGTACTTATCAACCCCGAGATTCAGCTCGTCCAGCTCACTCTTCTTCGTGTGTGCCTTGTCCAGCAACATGGATTCGTCGCGAGCGGGCTTGAGCGTCTCGATTTGCCGCCTAGCACTGACGACAGCTCGGTGGGCGTCGTTGAGCTCATCGAACTGTTGAACCAGTTTTTCAGCCAGCTCGAAGGTGTTCGGCGGGTCCAGCATGAAGTCACGCATGAACTCGTTGAGGTCGCCGAGATTCTTCGCGCCCTGGGTTTTGTGCAGCAGGCGAAGTGCCCGTTCGCTATCGATGCCCAGCAGGCGTCGGAATCGCTCCTGGTACGCGCTGAACTCATCACGAACAAAAGCATCAGGTAGGTCGAACTTGAAGCGGCGAGTGTCAAAGTCCTGGTCTGCAAAGAACTTGAGCTCGCGAAGGTCGAATTCCCTCTCAAGAACCAAGTAGAGCTTCTTGACCTCTCCGGGGCTGGTCGACTTGCCACGGACCCAGATGACCTGGGCGAGCACCACGACCTTTCCCGACTCGTCGCGGTACGTCTCGGCCGCGGCTGACCAAGTGGTATCGGACCTGAGGAACTGAGCGGCGTATTCGCCCGATTCCGAGGTCTGCTGAGCCCATGCTCCGCGGACATAGGTCATCAGGTTTCGGTCTTTGCTGCGACGCTCGGCTTCACGTGCAGCGACGTTGAAGTCGACCCAGCGCGGAGGAGTGGTCAGCGAGGCATGAGCGTCCAGGATGGTCGACTTTCCCGAGCCGGATGGACCAACAAACAGGTATCCCTCTTTGGCGATGCTGATGCGCAGATAGCCAGAGAAGGTGCCCCAGTTGAAGAGCTGCATTTCCCTCAGCCTCATCTGGTCATCGCTGCCTTGCTCCGGTGTGCCGAAGAGGCTCAAGTTGTCAGGTGCGGTCATTGGGCCTCCTGCTCGTCGGCGTCGTCGTCCGGGCGAGGTGCGGATTCGCTGTCGGTTTCGGCACCCGTGGCAACTTCGCCGCCACCGACTTGCTCTGTGGCAAGCGCCCGGTACGTTTTTGCGAGTGCGTCGATTTCCTCCGCAGGGAACAAGAGCTTGAGTGTCGGAGAGACCTCGAAGCGGTCTTCGCCCCCTCGAATCTTGTGAAGCAGACTCAGCTTCTTGACCTTCTCGACCGCGTTCTCCATTTGCCGCTCGAATCGGGCATGGTCCTGATTACGGTCCTTCTCGAAGACGCTGAGGTACTCGTAGATTTCAGCGCTGGATACGACTGCGCGGTCGCCGGCGGCATCGGCCTGAGTAAGCCGTTGCCGGAGGAAGACAACGAGGGCTGACTCGATGAAGGTCAGGGGTGCTTTTCTAAGCAGTACAGGTATGTCAACGCTCTCAGCGACAACCTGCCTGGTGAAAGCCACAGACTGGTCGTAGTCGACTACGAGTTCGAGGAACAGGTTGTGCAGGTGCTGCCGAAGAACCTTTTCTTCGCGCAGCAGCACCTGCCAGAGCTTTGAGTGACGTCGCCCGTCAATGGCTGGCCCCTGTAGCAGCTGGACCAGGGCGCGCCTTGTTTCAAGCGACAAGGTTCCGCAATCACCCGAAAACAACTCCGTACCAGCCGGGTGATGGTCTTCGTCTACTTCAGGCAAACACTCCGAGTCACCGCCGTGCGCGGCTCCCGATTCATTGAATGAACTCAATCATCCTCTCCCTGGTGAAATAAATGGCTGGGACACGGGCGGAGCGGTCTACGCCGTCTTTGCCCGTCCAGCTCACAACCTGCCCAGTCTCGGAGACCTCTCCGTGGCGGGCGCCGAGTGCAACGTAACCAACGACTGAGCCGAAACCCTGTTCCGCCGGATAGCGGTCCAGGACATCTGCGATGCTCACTTGTGACTGCTCCAGCAACATCGTTCGGATGTGGTCGCGGAGCGTGCGAAGGTCGATTTCCGACTGCCGGACCAACTCTTCGACAGCTTCGATGGTCAATTCGGAAGGCTCTGCGTCATCCATGGTCGAGTCGGGAACGCGCATCGTCGGGTCGTACAGCGTCCACTGAGCTACGGACCGGATGCGGCTGCTCGTCAAACTGAGCGTGAAGTCGATGGACTGGTTTGGGCGTACAAGCTCTCTTGCAGCGAGAGCGGCCTGTTGCGCTTCCCGCAGCAGCGCATGCAACCGGCGCTGCTCCTGAAACTCACGGCTTTGAACGAAGCTCTTGAGACTCCTGGCGAACTGCTGCAGAACTTCGTGCACTTCGCCCCCCTCGGACATCAGGGTCGCAGTCAGCGACTGGAGAAACCGTCGCTCGCGAGGCTCAAGTTTTCGGGCAAAGCCACGGGCTGTGATGGCATCGAGCGCCTCTAGAAGGGCAAATGATTGCTCGCCATCCGTGAGCAGGTTCCAAAACGCACTGAAGGTCCGACCGGGGTCACTTTCAGCGATGAGGTCCACCCCAGCGAAGAGGTGCTCGAGCACCTCGCCTCGGCTGCCGTCGTTCTCCATGAGGCTTTGACGCAGTTCCCGATTGAGTCGGTCGAATGCGTCTCGCACGTTGCGGAAGTCTCCGGCCAGCTCCTGGGCCTGAGCGATGACTTCACGAGCACGCTCAACCGCTCGCTCATCCGGAAGTGTTTTCAAGCCTCCGCGCTCCACCTCTCGGATTTCCTGGTCAAGCCGTTCACGCTCTGCGCGCATGCGCGCCAGGCGTGTTTCCGGATTGGCATCGGTCTCTTCTGCCAGGCGGATGACTTGTTGCATGACGCTTGCAAGCCGGCTCTCGGTCGCGGCAGAACGTGGCCTCTGGAGCCCAGAGACCCAACGCAGCGCGGTAAGGGCCTCGGCACTGAGCTCAAAAACCTCTTCTTGCGCCCCGGCAGGGAACCGCCGAGAGAGCCAGCCTTGAGTGAGCCAGTCGGCCAGGTACGCCTGGCTGGTCTGCGCCAAGGCATGGCCCTGCCCCCTCAACAGGTCAATGTCACGGGTCATCCGCTCCACAGCGACCGATACGGGCAGGACCTTCTCGTCGTCCCCAAACAGCGACTGCAGCAGTGCTGCGATGAGCGGGCCGTTATCAACAGCCAGGAGCCTCCAAACCCGTCCTTCACGCAAGGCGAGATTGGCAGCAGCAAGCCGGGCCACTTTCATGGGCGGCTCCAGCCAGCTATAGAGGGGAAAAGGGCATTGACTTGCATTGCGTCACCTTGTACGAATAACCATTATACGCATATTAGTTGTTCGCACAATATATAGATGCATGCAATAATTGCGCGCATGCAAGAGATGGTGCCCCCCATGCCAACGAAACCTCCCACCGGCCAGCGCAGCACCTCCAAATGGGGGCAGGAGCGACGTCTGGAGTTCATCGACTGGCGTTTGCGGTGGGACGGCCAAATCAACCGGGTGGACCTGACGGAGTTCTTTGGCATCTCCATACCTCAAGCGTCCCTGGACCTGGCCAAGTACCTGGAGATGGCGCCAAAAAACGCCGTCTACGACCGCAGCGCCAAGGTCTACCTGCCCGGGCCAGAGTTCAGCCCTCTATTTGGCTCCAACAGTCCACAGCGCTACCTCAACGAGTTGCTGGCGCGCGCAACCGATGTCTTGCCGCCGGAGCTGAGCTTTCTGGGATGGATGCCATCCGTGGACCTCGCGCCAGTGCCTGGTCGAAGGGTTCCCGCAGAGGTGCTGCTTCCGATACTGCAGGCCATCAGGTCAATGAGGCAGGTGGTGGTCAGCTATCAGTCTGTGTCATCGCTGGAGCCAACCGAACGCACGCTTTCGCCACACGCCGTTGCGCACGATGGATTTCGCTGGCATGTCCGCGCCTATTGCCACCGGCGCGAGCAGTTTCTTGACTTCGTTGTGGCTCGCATCCTGAGCGTTACAGCCACCTCATTGGATTCAGTCGACGCTGCCAAAGACGAGGCCTGGCATCGAATGGTGACGCTCCGACTGGGACCGAATCCTGCCCTCCCCTTGGCCGTTCAGAAGGTCATCGAACTCGACTACGGGATGGAAAACGGCAGTGTTGAGCTCCCCTGTAGACAGGCGCTTCTGTTCTACACACTCCGGCACCTCGACCTGTTGGATGGCCACGGGGCTCCCCCGGAGGTTCAGCAGATTGCGCTCCTCAACAGAGAAGAGGTTGCTCCGTTCCTGCCCACAACCAACCACTCGCGGTAGCGCAGGGCTACCCCCGAACGCCATGGCGCCACGCGGCTCCCCTTCGTGCACATCCACCTTCAAGTAGGCGAAGACGAAATTGGTTGAACAACTTGAACGCTTGATTGAGCGGTCCTTCGAGCTCCACGAGGCGGTCTACAGCCACGTCGAAGACCTGGGGCCTCCTGCTGGCTCACGGGCGGACATCGCATCTGATGCAGGGTTTCTAGCGCTCGAGCACGGTACCGCGGTGCTCGAACTCATCGACAGCGGCAAGCCCAGCTCTGCCTTCGCTTTGATGAGGCCTCAGTTCGAGAGCTTGGTTCGCGGAATGTGGCTTGCGTATGCGGCAAGCGACTCGTGGGTGGACAAGCTTTCACAGCCGCTGACGCTCGCTGCGCAGAGGCAGGCCAATGAAGGGCCGATGTTGGCGGAGATGCTCAAACATCTCGACGCTGCTCCAGACGCCCCCTCGTACATCGTTGGGCAACTCAAGGAATACCGCGACGTGGCCTGGAAGGCGCTCAACAGCTTCAACCATGGTGGCATCCACCCGCTGACACGCGCCGTGACCGGATACACCCCGAAGCTGGTCTACGACTCCCTGAGGAACTCAAGCGCTGTTTTCGCCTTGACCACTCAACTGGTGACCGTCATGGCGGGCGACCCCAAAAAGATGGATATCGTCAGACGCCTGCACGTGGATTTCGTTGATTGCTTGCCCATCATCCACGGGACCCGTTGAAACACCGATGGCTCAGGAGCAACGCCCCTGGGACCTTCTAAGTGACCAGTTGATATAGCTCCAAAAACAAGTTCTACAGCTCTCTCGCTGCCGCACAAATCGCCCATCCCCCCCATGACACAGATAAACAGCACGCATACACCTGAAATCGCATCAGATTTTCAGGTCCCTATGAACAAGGCAAAGCGCAAGAAACTCACCCTCTCACAGCTCGAGTCTTTTCTGCTGAAAGCAGCGGACATCCTTCGCAAGACAGGCATGGACGCGACCGAGTACAAGGAATACCTCTTCGGCATGCTGTTCTTGAAGCGGCTGTCCGACCAGTTTGAGGAAGAACTGGAGACTGTTGAGGCGGACGCCAAACGAGCCGGGCACCCGCCAAAGGTCATCTCAGCGTTGCTCAAGAATAAGAAGGCGTTCAGCTTCTGGGTGCCTGAGCGTGCGCGCTGGGAAGTGGAACAGCCCCTCACGCTGGAGAACGGACAACAGTTCCGTGGCCTTCTGCACGTCAAGCAGCATGTGGGTGACATGGTCAACAAGGCGCTGGCTGCCATCGAGGAAGACAACGTCGAAGCACTCGGCGGCGTGCTCAAGCCCATCAACTTCATGGCGACCAAAGGCGACAAGAAGCGCCAGGTCGACGACCCCATCATCCTGGAGCTTCTGGACCACTTCTCCACAGTTCACCTGGGCAACGGATGGTTCGAGTTCCCCGACCTGCTCGGCGCTGGCTATGAGTACCTCATCAAGTACTTCGCCGACACAGCCGGCAAAAAGGGTGGCGAGTTCTACACGCCATCTCCGGTGGTCCGACTTCTGGTTCAACTGATGGAGCCTTTGGAGTTGATGGCCATCGGGGACCCGACTTGCGGTTCAGGCGGCATGCTCATCCAGGCTGGGAGCTACGTAGAAGAGTCTGGTGGAGACCCGCGTCGTGTGGCTCTCTACGGCCAAGAGGTCAATCCGACCACTTGGGCCATCTGCAAGATGAACATGATTCTTCATGGGTACAAGTCTGCAGACATCCGCAACGACGACACGCTCAAGAGCCCGAAGCATCTGGCTCCCAACGGTGAGCTGATGCACTTCGACCGTCAGATTGCCAACCCTCCGTTCTCCCTGAACTACTCCACCAAAGAGATGCAGTTCAAGGAGCGCTTCCACACCTTCATGCCAGAGACCGGCAAGAAGGCGGACATGATGTTCGTTCAGCACATCCTGGCGACTCTGACGCCTGAAGGAAAGGCTGCTGTTGTCATGCCACACGGCGTCCTATTCCGTGGCGGGAGGGAGCGGGAAGCTCGCCGAAGAATTCTTCTTTCAGGGCACCTGGAAGCAGTTGTCGGGCTCCCGCCTGGGCTGTTCTATGGCACCAGCATTCCGGCATGCGTCCTGGTTCTGAACAAGAAAGACGCCAACAAGCGCAAGTGTGTGCTCTTCATCAATGCTGACCGGGAGTTCAAGGAAGGCAAGAACCAGAACACCTTGCGGCCAGAAGACATCGAGAAGATTTCGCATGTCTACCACGAAGAGCTGGAGGTCAAGGGCTACTCGGAGTTCATCTCACTTGAGCGACTGGAAGCGGAAGACTTCAACCTCAACATCCGCCGCTATGTCGACAACTCTCCTCCGCCTGAACCTCAGGATGTCCGCGCTCATATGCACGGAGGAGTTCCTGCGGTCGAGGTGAAGGCGTTGAGTCACTGGCTCGACAACTACAAGGGGGTCGAGCGCGAACTGTTCCAACTGCGGGAAGGCGACTCGACTTACCTGGACTTCTTGCCCGCCCTGAAGGCGGACAAGAGCGAAGCAAAGCGAATTGTTGAAGCGCACACCTCTGTGCAAGGCAAGCACGCTGATTTCCACGCGGCGCTGGCCGGCTGGTGGCAAGCAAATGAGCCTGAGATGCGCAAGCTGCCCAAGCTGGGGACCTTTTTCAAGTTGAAAAAGAAGTTCGCTAGCGGCCTCGAGGAGCTTTTGGTGCCGAGGGGTGTCCTGGATAAGTTCCAGGTCCGCGGCGCTTTCGCTGAATTCACCAGTCAGCTCACAGCAGACTTCAAGTCTGTTGCAGCGTCCGGCTGGAACGCAGACCTCATCCCCGCTGACGAAATCCTGCAGTCTCAGTTCCCAGAGATTCTGAAAGACCTGAGTGACGCACAGGCGCGCATTGCGGAGCTGCAGGCCATGTTTGAGGCCGCTAAGCCCGAAGAGGGCGAAGAGGAAGAAGAAATCGACCTCGCGACCTACGAGTTTTCGGATGACCAGCCTGTGCTACCCAAGGCAGTGGCCGACGCCCTGAAGGCACGGAAGAAGGAAATCAACGCCGAGCTCAAGGGGCTTAAGAAAGGTGGCGACGCCGCACGTCAAACTGAACTGCAATCCGAACTGGCAATGGTCGAAGGCCTGATGACCAAGCACGCAGCGGCCGAGGATGAGCTCAAGCTATCCAAGGCGACAGTCAAGAGCATCGAGAAGAAGCGTGACGAGCTGGTCGACGCCGCGCGCGCCAAGATTTCGGACGCAGAAGCAGAACGACTCATCCTGAACCGCTGGATGCGTACCCTTGCAACCGCTTTCGAGGACCGACTCCAAGCCTACAGGGATGCTCTGGTACACCGAGTCGAAGCCTTATGGGCAAAGTACGCGGTTACGCTGGACGAACTCAACGCTGGGCGCAAGGCAAAAGCTGAGTTGGTCACGATGCTTCTGCGGGAGTTCGGGTATGAGTGACTTGCGAACAGCAGAAGGTCGCTCAACTGGGTGCCTTGGCGACCTTGTCGAACTTGTACGGGACAAGCACTTGCCAACTCCTTTGGATTCAGACGTTCCATGCATCAACTTGGAGCACATTCCAGAAGGTGCTGGCCGTGCTTTGTCTTGGTCCAAGGCTTCAGAAAACCTGTCTTCAAAGACCAAATTCCAAGCAGGTGACATCCTATTTGGAAAGCTTCGCCCGTACCTTCGAAAGTACGCTCAGCCGCAATTTTCTGGCGTCTGTACCTCAGAGCTGCTGGCCTTTCGAGCAAAGCCCGGCGTTGACCCGCGCTACGCATACCACGTAGTAGGGTTGCCTGAGTTCTCTGAATATTGCGTAGCAGCGTCTTTTGGAACCAAGATGCCGCGCACAGACTGGCGAACAGCCTCAGCGTTTCCAGTCCAAATTCCAGACCAGAATGAGCAGCGACGCATCGCTGATTTGCTGTCAGCGATGGATGCGCAGATTGAGGTGTGTACCGAACAGACGGCAAAGCTCAAAGTGCTTCGTTCAGGTGTTGTTTTCGAACAGCTACTGCCTCTTGCAGACACATCCCCAAGCTGCTCGCTGGGTACCTTGTGTGAGCAGGTCACTTCAGGCTCACGTGGGTGGGCTAGCTACTACTCCGAAAAAGGCGCGCTTTTCCTTCGAATTGGCAACCTGACTCGCGAACACCCCAACCTTCGTTTCGATGATGTTGTGCGAGTGCAAGTCCCCGAGGGCGGGGAGGGAGCTCGAACCCGCCTTCAAGAAGGGGACCTGCTTATCTCCATCACTGCAGACCTAGGAATCGTTGCGTCCGTTCCTCCAGGGCTTGGTGAAGCCTATGTGAATCAGCACATCGCACTTGCTCGGCTCTCGGACCAGAGAGTCCATCCAAGATGGGTCGCACATGCGTTTGCGAGTCCCTTTGGCTCAAACCAAATTGCACGACTTAACGATGGTGGAGCCAAGGCTGGCTTGAACCTACCGACAATCCGAGCGCTTCGAGTGCCGTTACCTGACTTGGGACAGCAGTTGCGTGTGGTTGAACTCATTGACTCTATCGATGCGCAACTGGAAAAGGAGCAGGCTCATCTAGCAAAGCTCAAGCTACAGAAGCAAGGCTTGCTGAGCAAGCTACTAACCCCACCCGCGCAACGTCAAACCACCATCGTCAACCATGACCAATAAGCCATATCGAGTTCTGTGTCTGGACGGTGGAGGCATCCGAGGTGTTTACACCGCGACTGTGCTTCAGCAGATGGCCGTTAGAGTGGCCAGACTGAGCGGAAAAACTCAGGAAGAACACTTGGACCTGGGGGCTAACTTCGACCTCATCGTTGGGACGAGTACAGGCTCCATCTTGGCTGTTGCGCTTGCAGCAGGGGTCGCCTTAGAGGACGTGAGTCGCCTGTACCGAGAGAAAGCTGTTTCGATTTTCCAGCGACCGATGCCGCTGCAGGATGGATGCTTCAGCACGAAGATGCGCACGTTGGGCTGGGTACTCCACAACTTGTTCTCGCCCGCAAACGAATCCGCTCCCCTCCGCACTGCGCTCCAACCGGTCCTCAAGGAAGAAACACTTGAGCAGATGTTCAGGCGCCGGAATATTGCACTCTGCGTTCCAACCATCGATGCAGAGTCACAACGAGCTTGGGTGTTTAAGACTCCACATGGGGCGCGCCTGACGCGCGACAACAACTACAAACTGGTTGATGTTTGCATGGCATCGGCAGCCGCTCCGGTGTTCTTCCCGATGCATGCGGTCAAGTCGCCGAACCCTGGTGTCTCAGCACCACACCTGTTCGTGGATGGAGGTCTATGGGGAAACAACCCAGTCCTTGTGGGCTTGGTGGAAGCACTCGAGTTTGCTGCGCCAGGGCAAAAAATTGAGATTCTTTCGGTTGGCACGTGCGCCGGAAACAAGGCAAGAACCTTGAATGTGGTCGACGCACCGCGAGGTTCTTGGCAATGGAGAGGCGGCAGTGACATCGTGACCCTGTCGCTAGAGGCCCAAGCTTCTGTGTACCCGTACCTGGCCAGCAAGATTGTTCAGGCCATGAGCGACCGCGTATCTCTGCATCGGTTGTTGGAGCCCCACGTTTCAGGTGAAGAGTCAAAACACCTGGCACTGGACGCAAACGACCAAAAGTCACTTGATGTACTTGAAATGCTCGGCCAACGAGCGACAGACCTGAACATGAGTGCACTGACCAACTCGCCTCAGTCAAGCGCTGAGCATGCGATGGTCTTGGACATGTTTTCTAACTTGAATCAGCTGAGGGAGGATAAACAATGAGCTACGACGCCAACAAGCACTTGACCGATTTCCACAACGAGCGCGTTTTCGTGGATGACGCATCACTTCAGACGGCAAGAGACCGCCGTGATGCAAACAGGAAGCGCCTCAAAAATGGTCTTACCTCCAATGAGGACCCGCAACCAGAGGAGTTCGTTCAGCAGGGCTCTTATGCGATGCGCACCATGGTGCAGTCGGAAGTAGACACCTCCGACATTGATGACGGTGCTGTCTTCTCTCGCTCCTCTCTCAAGGGCCCAAGAGAGGGTGACAAGTCTGCCAATGACGCCAAAGAGATGGTGCGCAAAGCGCTGTCGGTCAAAGACGAGTTCAACACCCCCCCGGAAGTCCGGAAGAACTGCGTTCGCGTGTACTACAACGACGGGTTTCACGTGGATATTCCCGTTTATCGGACCTTCGAGGAAGACGGAAACACCAAGAAGGAACTTGCGTCTGCAGGCGCTTGGAAAACGTCAGCCCCCGAAGACATCACAAACTGGTTCAATGACTCTGTCACAAGTAAGAGTCCCGACGAAACCAACGGTCGCCAGCTTCGACGCATCGTTCGATTGCTCAAGTACTGGTCGAAGAGTCGAAGCTCTTGGGCGATGCCCAGTGGCTTCATCATCTCTGTACTTGCCAACGAGGCATACCCGCATCAAGGGAAAGTGAACAGAGACGACCAAGCGCTGCTGGTTGTGATGCGGTCAATACGCAATCGCCTGCTGCTTCAAGAAAACGTCTATCGCCCCGTAGACCCGAAAGAAGAAATCACTACGGAGCAAACCCTTTCAAGGATTCGCAAAATGCGCGACGAGCTGAAGGGCGCTATCGACGAACTTTCAAAAATTGACCGCCATGACTGTGACGAACTGATGGCGTTGAAGGCGCTGAAGTCGGTGTTTTACACAGACTATTGGGACAAAAGAATCAAGGAGCTTGAGGACAACAGCGGCTCAGGAAGCTCCGGGAAGCTGCCAGCTGAGCCCAGGCAGGCAGTCGACAAAAGAGGAGGTGCGGGCCAATATGCCTGATACCCTTGGCCAACTAGAAGCTGTGAAACAGCTTCACACAGAACTTGTGGACTGGTGGCCATCAGCGTCTGCGATTAACCTCGAGACCCTTAAAAAGCGGTTTCCCAGCCGGCGAGGGCTCATTGCGGGGTGGCGCCTACCCGGTGCCTTGCCAAATGACCCTCGCGACCTTTTAGTGGCAGTCGACGAGAACTTTCCTTGGTCGCTTCCCCTGGTAGCAGTTCCGGACGCCATCAATGGAATCTCGTATCCCCACGTCGAGAGCGATGGCCATCTTTGCATGGTCCCGGCTGGTAGCCCATTCACGCTACCAGTTGGCCTGGCGCATGTCACTCAGCTGGTAGGCGACGCAGTGACTCTTCTTGAGGAGGGAGAGGCTCGCAAAAACGAAAACGACTTTTACAGCGAGGCCCAAAGTTACTGGAGCTTGGTTGAGCGTTCGCCCAATGAAGGGTGGCTGGCAGAGCGACCACCTTCAGGTCACTGTGTCTGGACCTCTGCAGTTGACAAAGTGAGCGGGCACTTTGTGATGGCCAGCTCCAAAGATGTACTCAATTCCTGGGCAAAGTCAGGCCAACGTCGCTACGCAGGAACGTTTGAGCCCGCCCTGGTTGTTCAGCTCGATGCGCCGCTTCACCCTGAGCGTTACCCATTGACGATGAAAGACCTCGTCAATCTTGTCGAAGACGCAGGTGCCTCTGCTGAACTTTCGATGGCAGTGTCCCGGTGGCGCGCTCGAAAGAGTCTTCCAATCGTTTTGTCGTTCGAGCATGAAAATGCTCGCGTGTACTTGGGGGCCATGCTGCTCACCCCTAAGCAAGTACGGATGCCGGGCCTCAGGCATTCTGGGATACCGGGCTTTCGACAAGGCTCAAAAGGCAAAGTACGCTCTCGGCTACAGGCGCTCTGCCTCGTTCCAACTCGATTCCCTCACTTTAAGGTGACCGAAGTTCACCGCGAATTTCTACACAACCGCACTGCAGGAGAAGCGGCGGCAGCCTTGAAATCCTCTCACGTCGTCGTCTTGGGTTGTGGTGCCATCGGCGGGCAGCTTTCGGTACACCTGGCGCAGGCTGGTGTAGGGAAGCTGACTCTGATTGATGCCGATGTACTGTCCTGGCAAAACGTGGGACGGCACGTTCTCGGAGGCCACGATGTAGGGTATGCCAAAGCTGTCGCACTTGAATCCGCAATCAAGCGCAGCTTTCCCGATGCAGAGGTAGTGGGAGTCGCCTCCAAATGGGAGGATTGGGCTCAGAAGCATCGCGCTCAGCTTGAAGGGGCTGACCTCGTGATTTCAGTGACGGGGGAGCCTGCTAGCAACCATCACCTTGACTCACTGCTCTCTACAGATGAGATGCCGCCAGTCCTGTTTGGATGGATGGAGCCGTTCGGAGCGGCTGCACATGCGGTTTTCTGCTATCCAGCCAGCGGCCGCCTATCTGACCTCACTGACGAGCGTGGTCTCCTATCTGAGCCGGTCGCAGATTTGGACACTGCGCCAGGGTTGCCTCGCGAGCCTTCCTGTGGCGCGTTCTATCAACCCTACTCATCTCTCAGTTCACTCAACAGCACATCTCTCATTGGTGAGCTCGCGCTGGACGCGCTGTTGGGCCGCGTCACCAACTCTGTACACCGTGTTTGGGTAGGCGATGTAAACGACTTTTCCCGTAACGGGCTGTCGCTAAGAGCTAGCTGGCTTTCCCGTATCAATGAGTTGGGCGACAGTCGTCGCTATCAGTTTGTCATCTGATTTGGAAGAGCTACCGTGAAGTACGCCTTCCAAGGTCAAACGTACGTTTTCAGCACCTCCTGTCTTGACGTGTTGTCGAGCAACAGGCAGCGCACCTTCCTCGCGAAAGAGATAGGCGGCCAGCTTTTTGCACGTTTCGAGGAGGGCGCGATTGTGGTCGAGGTCGCGACCGTAACGAGTGGTCGCTCGCGCCGCACAAGATTCGGGTTTTGGCCAGACCGAGAAGCTGAACGCCAGGACATCGCACGCCTCTTTAAAGACGGGCTCCACTACATTGGGGATTGGCACTCCCACCCTGAGCCGTGTCCCTCACCGTCAGGTACTGATTTGGGAAAGATGAGGGACATCTTCAATCAGTCAGAACATCAGTTGCACGCGATGTTGATGGTTATCGTAGGGCAAACAACATTCCCTAATGGTCTGTTCGTTGGAGCAGTCACGGCATCTGCAGTCGAGTCGCTACACCCTGTAGCCTAGAACGATGCAATACACCTACTACCCCTGAGCCTGTCGTCATATGTCCGAAAGAGTCCTCGTCGAACTGCCATTGCTGCAGCAACTGAAAAACCTTGACTGGTCTGTCATTGACCAGGGAGAGGGACTTCCAGGTGACCCAGCAAAGAGCCTTCGGCACTCGTTCCGAGACGTCCTGCTGAAAGACGTTTTCTTTGGCGCGGTAAAGAGCATCAACCGCGATGCGTCTGGTGCTGAATGGTTGCCGGACAGCGACCTCGAAAGCATCTACGACCTCATCGCTGGCGCAAAAGGCACCTTGGTGGAGGCCAACAAAACGGTCTACGAGTTACTGGTCAAAGGCGTTCCAGTTGACCGTGAGACGGCAAGCGGCAAAGAGTCCGTCACGGTCCGACTAATAGACTTTGACAATCCGACGGCGAACGCTTTTCACGCCATCAATCAGTTCCGCATCGATACCCCGGGGCAGGTCAAGGAGCACATTCGTCCAGACGTCGTTCTGTTCATCAACGGCATGCCCGTTGTGGTCATCGAATGCAAGGAAGCCAACCAGTTCACCAGCGTGCCGCTGCAGGAAGCCAGGACGCAGCTGATGCGCTACTCGGAGCGGCGCTCATCGGACACCAAAGGTCAAAAACTGGAGGGTGAAGAACGACTTTTCCACACCAACCTGTTCCTGCTCGCGACCACTGGAACAGAAGCAGCCTACGGCTCTATCACGACTGACCCTGACGACTTCCAGAAGTGGAAGTCCATCATGCCGGTCAAGTACGCACAGTTCACGCCACCCCTGGGCGGCGCGCCGCGCGAGCAAGAAGTACTCGTACAAGGGATGCTCCCCAAGGAAACCTTGGTCGACCTGCTGCTGAACTTTGTCCTCTTCACCACCAAGGGAGAATCCCTTATCAAGGTGGTGCCGCGCTATCAGCAGTACCGCGCAATCCTCAAGTCCTTGGAGCGTATTCGAGCTGGGTCAGGAGCCGCTCGAGGAGGCGTCATTTGGCACACGCAAGGTTCAGGGAAGTCCCTGACGATGGTGTTCTTTGTCAGGAAGCTTCGCACCAGCAAAGACCTGTTCGATTTGAAGGTCGTCATGGTGAACGACCGAACCGACCTTGAAGAGCAATTGGGCGGAACCGCGGCACTGACGGGCGAGCAAGTCGTGACCATCGCGAACCGCCCAGACCTACAAAGTAGGCTCCAAGGCAAAGACTCCGGGCTGTACCTGGTGATGGTCCATAAATTCCAGGAGCGCGCGGAACAGTTGCCTGCCTCGGTCAAGCAGGCACTGGGTATTCCGGTCGGAGTCCCGGTGCTCAAGCCGTTCCCTGAAGTGAACGACTCTGACCGAATCATCGTCTTCATCGATGAAGCGCACCGAACGCAGTACGGAGACCTGGGCAACAACTTGGCTGTGGCTTTCCCCAACGCCATCAAGATTGCATTCACTGGTACCCCGCTCATCAGCAAGCGCCACAAGCAAACGACGATGGCGCGCTTTGGGTCGCTCATCGACACCTATCGCCTGCGGGAAGCACAAGACGACGAGGCGGTGCTACCCATCGTCTACATCGGCAAGACCACGAACACAGCTCTATCCCACAAGGACGAGTTCGACGAGAAGTTCGAAGACCTCTTCGCTGACCGCACTGAAGAAGAGCTGGAAGCCATCAAGCAGAAATATGGTGGCCGGGATGACATTCTTGAGGCCGAGGGAAGGATTGCCGATGTCGCCAAGGACATCGTCAAACACTATGCGGAGAACATCCTGCCCGACGGGTTCAAAGCTCAGGTGGTCTCCAGTTCAAAGCTTGCGGCCATCCGGTACCGTGACGCCATTGGCAAGGCGTTGGCAGCCTACACCGAGCGATACGCAAAGCGACCATCAGCTGACCCAGCCATCCAGGCCCGCCTGCAGTTCTTGAAAGCCGCGGCAATCGTTTCCGAGGATGGGACGAACTCGCTTGGGGTCATCGTCGAGGCGCGCAAAGAAGCCAAGGAGCTCGATGCCATCACCAATTTCCTCAAACGCTTCGACCTAAGCAAGCCAGAGACAGGCCTTGCCTTTCTGAGTGTTTGCGACATGCTTCTGACGGGTTTTGACGCCCCTATCGAACAGGTGATGTACATCGATAAGCCCCTTCGGGAGCACACCCTGCTTCAAGCAATCGCCCGCGTGAACCGTAAAGCGCCTGGCAAAAAAGTGGGCTACATCGTTGACTACATCGGGCTGACCAAGCATCTTCGTGATGCTCTCGATATCTATGCCGGGGAAGACGTCGATGAATTCCTTTCGTGCTTCCGGTCAGTTGACGATGAGTTTGTCCGGCTGCAGGCTACCTTTGAGCGGCTGGCCGCATTCTTTCGCCAACACAAGGTGGAGCAAATCTATGACTGGGCGTCACAGAAGCTTCCAGCAGAGGACGACTACCTCGTTTTCGAGGTCTTGATGGATGTCATCGAGCAGCCCAAGGAGCGAGAGACGTTCAACGTTCTGCTCACGCTCTTCTTGCAAGCTCTCAACACCGTAATGCCGGACCCCCGTGCTATTCAGTACGAAGTCCCTGCGAAGCGTTTGGCTTGGCTCAAGGCCCAGGCACGCGAGCGATTCAAGGATGGCACCCTAGACCTTGGGTCAGCGGGTGAGAAAGTCAAGCGTCTGGTAAACGAGCACCTTGTTGGCTTGGGCATCGACCTCAAAGTGCCACCTGTCGAATTACTGCAGGCTAACTTCTCGAAGAAGGCAGAAGACGAGCGCTCTAGCCGAGCCAAGGCGTCTCACATGGAGCACGCGCTGCGCAAACACATCACGGTCCACTTAGATGAAGACCCTGGTTTCTATGGTCCGCTATCTGAAAAGCTTGAAGCCATCATCAAGAAGTACAAAGACAACTGGGAAGAGCAAGCCAAGCAACTGACCCTCCTGGTTGAAGAGACGAAAGCGAAACGACCGAGCCCCGAAGATGGTGTGTCGCCTAAGGCCGCTCCGTTCTATCGAGCACTCATGGTCAAGGTTCCCGAAGGTACGAAGCTCAGCGCAGAGGAGAAAGCCAATCTCAAGTCGCTTTGCAATGACCTGGTTGAACTCCTGGTTGATGAGCTGCAGGCGCCGGGCTTCTGGAATAACCCAGTGAAGGTCAGCGAGCTACAAGGGGAAATCACAAATCGGCTTCTATGCACCGGCGTGGATGTAGCCCTGAACAGCGCTGATTCCTGGGCCCGAGACCTGGTCGCCTTGGCCAAGGTTCGGAGCAATGAGGTCTTGTCCTGAGATGGCACACACAAGCGCGGCGGACGTAACGTATGCGGTTGAGCGTACGAACCGACGTACTGTCGGCATCTATCTGGAGCGAGATGGCAGTGTCTTGGTCAAGGCGCCCCAGGCGATTTCCAATGAGCGCATCGAGAAAGTCGTCCAGTCAAAGCGCAACTGGGTTTATCGCGCGCAGGCCCGATGGGCTGCACTAAATCCTCAGCCAGTTCCCAAAGAATTCGTTTCTGGGGAGACCGTCTATTTCCTTGGCCAACCGCATCGACTGGACTTTCGGTCCGACATGCAGCGGTCCGTGGAGCGCGTTGGCGATGTCTTCGCTCTGGACCGTGCAAAGCGGGGGCAAGCCGAGGCTCTGCTAAAGGGGTTTTACCGCCAAGAAGGTCTCAAGCGAATTCCTGAGATGGTGGCGCAACACGCCAAGTCCATGGGCGTCTCCCCGAACCAGGTTCGCATTCAGGAGTTGGGCCACCGTTGGGGGTCATGCTCCGAAAAAGGTACATTGAACTTCCATTGGAAAGCGCTTGCCGTGCCCGTGGAGGCTCTGCACTACGTGGTGGTGCACGAACTTGCGCACTTGGTTCATCGGGACCACTCTTCGAAGTTCTGGTGGCTCGTCGAGCAAGAGCTTCCTGGGTGGCAGCGGCATGAGCAGTGGTTGGCCGAACACGGCGCTCAGATGACGCTCTGAGGTTTGCGCAGGATATTGAGGACCCCGCCGGTGTCTTGCGCCGGTGGGGTAAATAGCAAGTCACAAGAACGGTAGGGAATGAAAATGGTCCGCGAACGCGTGTTGGATTTGCTTCTGCGGGTGGCAGAACGCAAACCCCGAGACTTCACTGGCCTGGGTGTCGTGTTCTACACGTCGCTGGCGCACTTGCCGCATCTGGCACTTGGCCAGTCGCTTCCAACAGGTCTGGGGTTGCCGGTTGCAGGGGCAGAAAGCGTGGCGATAACCCTTGCGAAGGTCTCTGGCAGGGCGTCTGCCTGGCACGATGGGTTCCACTTCGTTGACGCGCACAGCCTGGCGCTAACGCATCTGTGTCAGTTCCTGTCGCCAGGGATACCTCACGAGTTCTCTCAATCGGAAGGGGCCTCGCCGATGGGCGCCCGGCACATGACTGCCCAACTCGTTTCAAGGCTTCAAGGAATTGAATGTGTTGGCCTCTTGACCAACCAAGATGTGCTGACGCTTTTCGAACGTGGTGCCCAAGTACATACCGTCAAAGTCAAATGAACCTTCTCAGCCTGACATACCCCGAGCTCGAACGTTTGCTGAAATTCTTCGCAGGCGTAACTGTTGTCCTTGCTGCATTGATAGGTCTATTGCGCTGGGCGGCGTTTGGGGCCTCCGAGTGGGCGGCCGTTTGGCAAGGGGTCACCACCGCGTTGTCAATTTCTGCGTTGGCCTTCGGTTTCTTCTCCCGCATGACCTGGACGTCCCCCAAGCTCGCGAAGTGGCTTGGCCGACCGATTGTTCATGGGTTGTGGTTTGGGAATCTTGACTCAAACTACGACGATAAGAAAGGTGCTCCACCGCCTCAAATTGAGATAGCGTTTGTTATTCGACAGACCTACTTGACTCTCTCAATTGAGTCATTCACGAAAAACCAGGATGGGGAGTCCAAGGTCGAAGCCCTGCTACAGAACTCGAAAACTGAAGCCACGCGAATCGGCTACATCTATGAGCTGAGTAAGCTCTATCAAGGGAAGAGTTCCAAAACTTCAGGGGCCGGCGAGTTGAAGCTACACGAAGCCGGAAAGCGGCTAAAGGGTCACTACTGGACCAACTCGCCTACGCAAGGATTGATTGAGCTTGACTTTGTGACGCGTGACATCGACGGTGTGGATAACTTTGAGGTGGCGGCGAAAATTTGGGGTCTTGCACAGCGACCTGATGCGCCGACTAGGAGCGGTGGCGCTTCATAAAGAGAGTACGGCGTCCACAGCGTCTCCAACGAGGTCGGCTGCCAGGTATTGCCAGAAGCCCGCACCACTCCCCTAGTTCCGTTAAGTAGAAATTAGCTGGTAGGTGACGCTAGCTGGGCTTGCCGGACTCCAGTTCCCAGCAGTACCAAGCTGGTCTCCGTTCAGCGGATTCCCTCAAATGGGGGATGGCTGTACTGCACGGTTCGGAGGAGTATCTCCATCCACCTTGAACAGAGCTCTCTGCGGAGGCAATATGCAAAAGTCAGTTCTCATGACCTTGGTCATGGGGTGCTTTAGTACCGGCCTACATGCGCAACTATCGTGGGAAGTGGTGAACCGCTTCCCACTTTTTTCTGAACGAGCCTTCGAGTCGTTACTGTCTGAGATGAAAGGCGCCGGGGCAGGCATAGAAACGAGACTGACCCAAGTGAACTACCGCGATAACGTGCGGCACCTAGAGGATTCAGCTTGGGACGTAAAGACCCAGAGGTACGATGTATCTAGGGTCCTGAGTCGAACGGCCAAAATAATTGGTCGAACCGAATGGGGCTCTGCTGATTGCCGATGGACGCTGACGCCAGTCAGCGGCGTTACCTCTATCTCCGAGATGGGTACGTGCTCCAAGAGCCCGCGTTTTGAGGTTGAAATTGGAAAGAGATATGAGCTTGAAGCAGTGCGCTCCTCTGACGCAAAGGTCGTCCGAACGACGGTAGAACCAAAGAGCCGGCTAATCGTGTCCCTAGGGGACTCGTTTTCCTCTGGCGAGGGAAACCCCGACTATCCTGCCCAGCTAAACACTAAGCTGAAATATCAACCCCCTCATGACTGGGCAGTTGACCCTGGCTATCCCGCACATGTAGTTCTAAAGAAGTCCGCGCAATGGTTGGACCCAACCTGCCACAGGTCGGTACTGTCTTGGCCATCTTTGTATGCCATGCGGCAAGCATTGACGATGCCCGACACCGTAGTCCAGTTCATGTCATTTGCTTGCTCTGGCGCAGAAGTACTTGACGGTTTTCTGCTTCCCCAGCAAAACCCACCCGGCAACCTTGGTGTAACGGCCAAAAGTAAGACTACCTACGTGCGAGCATCGCAGCAGCACGCTTTGGCGAGCGCCCTCTGTGAGGGGCAATCCATGAAGACAGAAAAGCGCGAGCTACAACAGGGGCTTGGCTTGTTTCTTGAGAATTACCGCAGTAGCAAGAGCACGTTCAGTATTCGTTCCTGTTCGAATCCTGTGCTGCCTGCCGAGGTACTAGTTCAGTTTGGGGGAAATGACGCCAGGTTCGCTGGTGTTGTGAAGCATGTTTTTCACCCGCCGCTGTTGACGTATCGGGGTGTTCCAGTAGCTGCTCAGCTTGTAGCAACTATCGTCAACCACGGACTTTTTAAGGTTCTCTCCCCCGTGAGCCCTCAAGAAGCCAGCCCTTACATAGACAAATTGCCTGAGGTGTATGCCTTGCTAGACGAAGGCCTCACTCGTCTCGGGCTTGAGTCGAGCAAAGCATCCATTCGGATGTTGCAATACCCGGACCCGGTATCTAGGGCGCATGAGGTAGAGAGCCATGAAGCGGAGCTTAGCTCCTGTAACGGGAGGACCCGAGATGCGAATCGGCCTGTACAAAGTCTGATTGCCGCACAGTTGCCGTTCACTCATGCAGGAGCGCTCTACGGAGCAATCCCTCAGCGACTACTGGAAGTCCAGAGCTCGTATGTGCCCAAACTTCAGTCGGCGCAGGTTGCAGCAGCGACGAAGCACCTATGGGTTCTGTCCGACTCCACTGGAGTGTTTAGGTCTCGCGGCATATGTGCTGGCAGTGCCGAGTGCGACCGATTAGGTGAGCAATGTCCTATAGCGGACCGAGTTCGCTGGGCCTACTGGCCCGCAAGCAGTGAGTACGTCTTCAGCAAGAGGTCACCCCCGTGGGGGAACATCTCCGACTTCAAACCGTATGACATCGAGCAGCGGAGAGGGATGCGATATGCCAACGATGCGCTTCTCACAAGCGCTCGATACGACTCGAAGGCACGTCGAGTGCGGTTAGATTGGTTGGCTGGCATCGCGCATCCCACTGCGTTGATGCACGCTCGGATTGCAGAGTCTCTTGAGGCCCCGCTCCCCACGTCTTCAAGATGAGGTGGAGCCGGTGGCCGCGCACCGCTTCAATCGACCGTAGCAGCTCCAGCAACTGAAAACTGAGGTACACGCGGGGTAAAGCCTCCTGTACCGCAGCTAGTCCTGCACAGTCCCGTTCGAACATGTACGCGAGGACTGCATGCAAGAAGAGAAGGCGAAGCCAAAGTTCACCAGCCGGCCAGAACCTGGCCGGCTGTTCGACCCGACTGACCGGTGGGTCTTAATCTGCGTTGTGGTGGAGTACACGGGCTACACGGACGACGCCGTGAGAGCAAAAATCCGCACGGGTGCTTGGCCGCATCGCACGTTCTGGCGCAAAGCCCCAGACGACCGGATTGTTTTCAACCTGACCAGGATTCAGGAATGGATGAGCAGCAACGTCAGCTGATTGAAGCGCACGGGGACGTGCAAAAACGGTCTTGGCTCGCTCGCAGGTTCGCATCTGAGCAGAGTGCGCTGACGACTATTGCGGCGGTCAGTCTCGTGCTGGGCGTAGTTGGTTTCACGCTGGTGATGTGTGGCGTCCATCTCTCACACGTTTAGCGATGGATTTGTCACTTGGTCAGCTGAGCCCGGCGCAGTTGAGCCTGCTTCGGGAGCGGTTGCAGGGTCTCGAAGTCGACGTGGTAGTGGCCGCGGTGTTCGGTTCTGCTGCTCGAGGCGAGCTCCACCCCAAAAGTGACATCGATTTGTTGGTCATCGCACCTGGGTTGTCGACGCTCAGGGCGCAGGCGCACTACAAGCCGACGGGCCGCACGATTGGTAGGCCCATCAACCTCGTGGTGTTCTCTCCGGAGGGTTGGCGCGACGCGTGCAGAACCGGCAATCCTTTTCCGCAGAACATCCTCGCGAGACTTCTGATTCCACTCTTAGGTGAGCTCCGCGAGCTTGGAAAACAAGTTCTCTGAAGGCATAGCGATGCATCTGCTTCCACCGAACCCTGGTCCCTTCGGCTCGCTCGAACAGTGGGGTGCATGGCGAGATGAACTGCTTGCGCTCGGCAAGGACACGCCAGGTGTTGATGTTGAGCTCGCGGTCGCTGAGCTTGCAATCAAAGACCTGCGAGAACTCGACACCTTGGTCAGCTCTGGGCTATGGGGTGTCGTTCGTCGAACTGAGGAAGGCGAGGAGCGAATCCCTCGCGCAGAAGTGCTTGGGTACAAAGCTGCTCGACGCAAGCGTCAGACACAGGGGCTGGCAGAGATGGTCGGCGCAAGCAAGGAGCTCGGCCTCTACGACAAAGAGCAGGCAAACCTCACAGCTGAAATGTTGCAAACGCTGCAGGGCATATTTGACCCAGCAAACGCACACCTGTTCTCAGCAGAAGCAGCGCAACAGGCGTTCGCCCAAGTACCCATCAAGAAGCGCTGACTGAGGGCCGTACTTCCACTTGCCGTTCTTCCCGACTTTGCTGGCAAACTGTTCCTCTCAATCTTTTAGGGCATAGCTCGTGTGCTACTCGGCAAGGGTCTGGTCGGACTACAGACGGTACGTTCGCGAGTACGGCGCGGACCTGTCGATAAGCGATTTTCACGACCTACTCTGGTCCAGGACTCAGGGCGCAAAGGTGTCTATTCCGCCGGCGCTGGATGCAGCAGTCGCAGCTGACCAAAGTCCAGACGGTAGAAGGCTGTGGGCGCTTGTCGAGCAGTACCACGCCCAGTTGCAGGTCACCCTCAAAGAGGACCTCGTCAAGCAGCAAGAACGACTTGCAACCGCGGAGCACTCGCTTGAACGCAAAGTCACCAAGACGGCGTCTGAGAGTCGGCGCATCGCGCAATCAAAGATTACTGCAATCAGCGAACGACTGGAAGGACTGAGCAACCTCTCGCTCCAAGCGGGAGACACGCGAATTTTCCCGGGGAGTTACGCGCCGGTGATGGTCGGTAGAGAGGGTCATCGCAAGGTGCTTCCGATGCGGTATCAATGCCGACCGGCTGGCAAGCCCGCGTCGTACGACACGCAGTTCCCTGGCACATACAACGCCAGGCTGGACAACCTACAAGGGTTCTGGCGTGGCCAGTTCGGCTACACCCACGGCGTTGTGGTGACGAGTGCGTTTTTCGAGAACGTGCCACTGCACATGGCGGAGGGCCGTGCGCTCGCACCAGGGGAGACGCCAAAGACCGTTGTGGTCGAGTTCAAAGCAGACCCGCCCCAAGAGTTGCTCCTGGCGTGTCTGTGGTCGCGGTGGAGTGCTGACGGGGAGAACGACCTGGTGTCATTCGCGCTCATCACGGATGAGCCACCGCCAGAGGTTGCGGCGGCTGGGCATGACCGGTGTGTTGTGCCCCTGCGGCCAGAGAATTTGGACGCTTGGCTCAACCCGGACCCGAGGGGTGTCCAGGGGCTGTACGCCATACTGCGCGACCGCCAGCCGATGCGATTTGGGCATCAGTTGGCGGCATAGCGCTTCCAAACGGTTTGCAAAAAGTACTTTCAAAAGGTCCTCTATGCAAACGCCTTGAACCATGAGCATCGACGAGTTTGCCCCGTTCCATCGCCGAGCTCACGTGCTACAGCCTTACTTCTTTGACTTTGCCTTTTCAGCAAGGGCCTTTGCGTTGGCCCGGACTCGAGCCTGAATGCGCTTCTTGTCGTCCGCTTCGTTTTTGGCTCTGATTGCAGCGTTCTTCACTGCGAGCTTGACATCTGTAGGAATCGCTGAAAAGGGCTCCCAGCCTTCCTTGCCATTTGAAAGCAGGTCGATGATTCGCTTCTCTTTGCGCAACAGCCGCTTCAGGCGGTCAGCGACGGGGTAGTAGCTCGCGTATTCGTTTGCATCTCTGTAGAGCTCTCCGTAACGAATAACGTACGCGACAGCGGCCCCGTGTGCGGTCTTGCCTGCTTTCTCAACTGAATCGATGGCGTGTCGCAACACGCTGAAATAGTGGTCTCGACGCTCGACGAGTTGTGCCAGCTCCGGGCTGATGGCCGGGGCCTTTGCCGCCTTGCGCACAGGTGCCTTGGTGGCCACGGCTTTGACTTGCTTCGGTTGGGCTGCTTTTTTCACTGCTGTCATTGATTCCTCCCTTGGTGAATGACAGCTCTTCTATTCGGCGCGTAAGCGGGCAAGTTGAGCGAGGTGCCTGTCAATGTTGACAGGGCGCCAGCCGGCCTCTACGCGTCGCGCCGGGAACCAGGCTCGCCATGTGTGCACAGCCGCCGCCATTGCTAGCAGCGGGCTTGGTCTTGAGGGGCCGCGTATCGGCGTTTCCTTGGTGCCCATCTTGTAGCTTGCCTACGAAACGCTATCCGCTGCGAGCGCCTCGATTCTGGAAACGGTTGCCGCGAGCTCTTCGCACATCGGAGCCTCAGCATCAGTGAACACCTTCGACAAGGACTGGTAGTACCAGAGCGTGCCGTCACGTTTCGCTGTGAAGCGCTCGAACACGCCTGGCCCGATTGCTACTAGGTCGTCCAGAATCGCGCGAGCGTTGCTGAGCTTGTCGCAGCCACTGACCATCCAAACGTCCTCTCCCGCAGAAGCGAGGTGTTCGAGATAGGCCTTTTTTCGGTCAGCCCAAGGAGCCTTCTCCCCCGCGGCGTCAGGGGTCCCGTCCGTACAGCCCTCAACGATAGAAAGCACCCTCAGTCCGAACTCGGTCTCAATTTCCTTCGCGAACTGTGGCCCGCCATCCTCCAGCACGTCGTGCAGAAGCGCCGCGATTTGCTGGTCTTCATCGCCGCCGTACTGAGCCACCAAGCCCGCAACCGCGACGGGATGAGTGATGTACGGAATAGGGGTGCCTTTGCGGACTTGCCCTTCGTGAGCGCGAGCGGCCAGAGCCAGTGCACGAGTGAACCGTGGTGTCATGATGTGCCCTCCCGAAAGTAGCTTGTACTAACGCACTTTAAGGCCTGACTGCAGCTAGGTCGGACTCATGCTCTGGACGCTGGCGTCACGTACCAGGTCTGCGCGAAGTCCGCATAGCTTCCTCCGCGGTCCTCGCGCTCGTAGCCAGAGAGAGTCAGCCACGTACCCTGGGTGCCGAGGAGAACGACGTCGTAGAGCCGATACAACCTGGCGCACTCGGGTTGACTGAGTAGCTCGGCCACACGTGCCGTGTGGCCAAGGTCGGGTTGATGCTCCTCACGGACGACGAGCCTGCCGACGTGTGCCGGAAGAGAGCCGAGCTGCCATCGTGGGACCGGCACGCCCTGTCGACGGACAAGGACAACGCTGCAAAGCACCGAGCACCTCTGGGAACAGGTGAAGTGAGCTCGCTGCTCAGCACCAAGCCCATACGCGGGCCAACCAGCGAGGCGGTCGATTCATTGAGACACGAGGGATGAACCGGTACTCACGCGGCATAGCTTTGCTCCTTTGATACTGTATATATTAACAGCATCAGACAAACAGGACTACCAGCCTTTGCGGAGCCTCTGAACTAACGAGACCGGTCCCTCAAATCGACCTCGACGACTCCTATTGCTCGCATGCACTGCAAGAAAAACGTGAACTGAAACTTGCCTCGGCTGATGCGGTTCGCGATGGCCTTTTCGTCGTCGCTTATGCCAAGCATTGCGAGCTGTTTGACAAGTGTCTTGTAGCTGACGTCACGCCTGGCCAGCTCGGCCTTGAGGATGCTTTTCGCCTCTGCTTCCCAGGCTTGCGCGACCGCAGCTTGCCCACGGTGCTTAGCAGATTTTTCTGTTTCAGGAACATATTTGTCGCTCATAAGCGACTTTTGTATCTTTTACGATGCCATTTTTGCGATAAGCATCGTATACGATATTTACACATTTTATTCAATGCATTAGTTTCCCTTCCGTGGAGTTGCTGTCGACCCAAGCGGACGTAGTCCTATACGCGGTGGCTCCTCTTTGTCGAGGGCGGCAGCAACAGGAACTTGGAAACATATGCCGAGAAAGTGGACAGAAGCGAAAGTCGCTTCACTCATCGCAAGCGGGATTGGGGCAGGCAGCGGCCCCGACTACAAGCCGTGGATACACGTGCGCGACATCAGCAGTCAGGGTCGCAAACACCTCGTTCCCGGGACCCGCTTCGGACGGGATGTACACCTGCTCTCAAACATCGAGTACGGCTTGTTTCTCATGCTCGAGTGGTCGGACGCAGTCCTGGACATCAACGAGCAGTTCGCGCTTGACCGTGACCTGACACAGGACGTCGCTCGCAAACTCGGCATCAAACACCCCTACTACCCGGGTACCAACGTACCCACCGTAATGACTGGCGACTTCCTGGTCACTCTTCGCCGTGGAGGACAGACAGTGGTGGAAGCATTCAACGCAAAGTCTGACAGCGACGCGGAAGACGTCCGACAAATGGAGAAACTTGAGATTCAGCGTACCGCACTAGAACTCATGGACGTGAAGCATCACTTGGTATTCGACTCAAGCCTGCCGCAGAAGAAGGTACGTAACCTAGATTTGCTCGAAAGGGCCAGGGTCAAGCCAAACGAAATCGAACCGAACCCAGGCTACTTCGACGAGATGGCTCGTCGGCTGGGTCGACACGCAAACCTCGCTGTATCCGCGTCTCCAAACAAGACTCTCTCACAGGTCTGTGCTGAGTTCGACAACGCGCACGGCGCACCCGAAGGCACGGGGCTGCGCGCCGCGTACATCCTCGCCAAACGTAAGGAGCTGACATTCGACCTCAATAGTGAACATCCAGCGCAGCAGCCTATCGGACGCTTCAAGGTCGAAACCGAGACACAGTTCAAGCGACTCGCAGGAGGTATGCGGTGATTTTCAAGAACGACCTATTCGTCACTGAAGGTACGACCTACCGCCTACTCGAGGCGGACGTTGCCCAAGACCAAGCGTGGGTGATTGACATCAACGACAAGCTTGCTCAACCGCGGTGCGTTGTGTGGTCAACGATTTCAGGGCTTGAATCACAACCGCAAACGAACTCTTTGAACGAAGCGCATGTCTCGAGCGCAGCACTGAGGGCCCGAGACCGCGCAAAGAATGCACTTTGGCCCTTGCTGACGAGGGTGCGGGAGTTGTACGACGAGGGCACGAGGAGCCGCGTATTGCAACAGCACGCAAAAGCGGCAGGGGTCTCCCTACCTAGCCTGTACAAGTGGCTGCGCATGTACTGGCAAGGCGGACAGTGCGAATCGGCACTCTTGCCTGCGTTTTCCCGCTGCGGCAGAACCGAGGGTAGCGTTACAGCCGGTCGCGGGGCACGCCCCGAGAATGGAACCGAGACTTATCAACTGAAGCAGGCAGACCTCGACGTCTTTGAAGCCGTGCTGAAGATGCACTACTTGGACGACGAGAGGATTCTGCTGTCCCAGGCGTACGACTTCCTGCTACGCAACCACTACAACTTCATCGACGGAAATGGCCAGCTGTACTTGCGCGGGCCAGGCAGCAGACCGAGCCTTCGGCAGTTTCGGTACTACTTGAAGACTCACTACGCGCTGGAGGACCTCTTACGTCGCCGCAAAGGCGACAAGGAATTCGAACGTGAACACCGTCCGGTGCTCGGAACGGTCAGTCAGGACTGCCAAGGGGTAGGTGACATTTTTGAGTGCGATGCGACCATTGCAGATGTGTTCCTGGTCGCGATGGATGACGTGCAGAGCATTGTCGGGAAGGCAACCATCTATCTCATCGTGGACCGATTTTCACGTCTCATCACTGGCGTGTACGTTGGATTGGAAAACCCTAGCTGGGTTTGCGCTAAGCAAGCACTTCTCTTCATCAGCAAAGACAAACAGGAGCTGTGCAACGAGTACGGTCTTGAGTATGACCCAGCGGATTGGCCTGCCCACACGGTCTTTCCAGGCAAGGTCCTTGTTGACTTGGGGGAGTGGAACACGAAAGCTGGCGAGCAGTTTGGTAATAGGCTAACGACCAAAGTCCTGTACGTGCCGTCAAAACGTGGGGAGTGGAAGCCTGTGGTCGAGTCTGACTTCAAGCAGGTTCGTACCACCTTGCAGGATGGGACGCCTGGCATGGACCCACCAGAGAACGCCAAGCGTCGCCAAGGTAAGCACTACGAAAAAGACGCATGTTTGAACCTGCACGAGTTCACGCGAGTGATTCTGGCCCTCGTCATCAAACACAACCGCACGCCTGTCGCCGACTACGAGCTCTCGATGGCGGACTTGCGAGAAGGCTTTGTACCAACTCCGATTGCAATATGGAACCGCGACATCGCCAGACGTTCCGGAGTGTTGACTCGATACACCGAAGAACACGTTCGCCAGCAGCTTCTGCCAAGCGGCTCGGCCTCAGTCACAGAACACGGTATCGAGTTCAAAGGGTGTCTTTACACCTGCGACCACGCCTTAGCGAGGGGTTGGTTCACACAGGCACGAAAAAAGCGCTTCAGCGTCGAAGTTCGATACGACCATCGGTTGGTGAACAACATCTATTTGGTGAACCCAAGCGGTAGCGGAAGCCTGGTTCTCTGCCAACTCTCCCCTCGCACTGAAGTGCACCGAGGCAGGTCGTTCGCCGAGGTAGAGGCTTACCAATGGCTACGCAAAAAGTTGGCGCCGGAAGTCACTCAGACTCGGCTACAGGCGACCGCTGACTATCACGCCACTGTGGACCCGACCAACAAGCAAGCCAAAGCTGCTCTCACTGGAGCCAACGTCAAAAAAAGTCGTTCTGCCCGCCGCGCGGACACCAAAGAAGCTCGTGCCCGAGACCTCAGTGCGGAACGTCAGGTGACTGCCGCGCTCGTTAAGCCGCCACCAATGGACACCCCAAGCGCGGAGGTACTGGACCTGGCGCAGTTCAAAGCCAACAAGCCAACTGTTCCGGCGACTACTTCGACTCAATCACATATGGGCAAACAAGCCTCCCTCTCCATCGCCGAACGCACGAAGCTCGCGCGTGAGCGTCTGAAAGATATTGCATGAACGTCCGAGCACAACTCAGTCCGCACTGCGTGGATGCGCGCTACAAGCCAGCCACAGTTCCCCACTTCATGGGAAATCCGCTGATTGAAGCGCTACCCCAAGCCCTCGAGCCCGAGCAAGCGCTGATAGCGTACTCATCTACACCTGCGTTCTGCCCTGAACAGCGAAACCTTTCCGTAGCTGAGCGACTGCAGATGCTCAAGCGCCTGTCGAACTTCATGGTCCCGCTAGAACGACACGTCGCGTTCACATCTGAGCTTGATTCAATGCTACGCAACGGCTACGTCGGTCGGGCACCGGCAACACCGGAGTACGTACGTCGGATGCAATCTCTGTACGAGGCCAGGCAAACGTGCTTCGAGCAAGATGCCAGCGACGACTACGACGCTGAGGGTCAGCAACTCTCCATGCTTTTGATGGGAATCAGCGGCATGGGAAAAACCCGGCTAACCAAGCGATGGGCCGCGCGATTGCCAAAAGTTATCTACCACGAGGAGCTGCACGTTTATCAGATTCCGGTCCTGCACATAGAACTGCCGAGTGACGGTGAATCGCTGACCGGCTTCTGCAACTCAGTATTTCGCGCCATTGACAAGCTCGTGCCAGGCGCGAACTACCTGGATGAGTTCGGAATGAAGGGGCGACCGACCGTGGCAAAGCTCATCCCAAGACTGGAGCGAATTCTGCACATGCACTGTGTCGGCATGCTCATATGCGATGAAGTCCAAAACCTGACGAACAGCGGAAAGACACAGAACACGGTGATGACCGAGCTCGTCACGCTCTCCAATGTCCTGAACTTGCCTATCGTCTTCATCGGCACAAACAAGTCCGAGGACCTCTTTGGTCTTGAGTTTCGGAAGTCGCGCAGAGTCTCTGGCTTTGGCGGAGAGCACTGGGACCGACTCAAAGAGGCAACTATCCTCGAAGACGGCAGAGTTCAGAGTGAGTGGAGAGAGTTCCTCGAAGTGCTCTGGCAATACCAGTGGACGAAGCACCCTGTTCCGCTAACGGAAGAACTCCTCGCCAACATGTATTGGTGCTGTCAGGGCGTGCTCGACACAGCCATCAAGATGTTCGCTGCCATGCAGGCACGCGCGATTCTTGACGGCACCGAGGTGCTCTCAAAAGAATTGATGTTGGACGTCTACAAGCGCGACTTCAAGCTGATGCACCCGATGATGGACGCGCTTCGGAACGATGACCCTGCACAGCTGGCCCTGTACTCTGACATTCGTCCGCTTTCTATGGACACCCTGCTGACAGACATACAGAGCCGTGCCCGCTCTCGTACGAGTAGGGCTTACACAACCAAACCCGATACCCCTGGCTTTGTCGCACAAGTGGCAACAGCACTCGCCGCGAGTGGGTTTGACGCTGCAGAGGCAGTGGGCGCTGCGACGGAGGTCGCGGCTGCAGGAACTGCTAAGAGCCTGATTGAGGCGACTCAGCAAGGCATTGCCAAGCTCACTCCTCGCACAACGCCATCCAAAGCCAAGAATCGCAGCGCGAAAACTAGGGAACAGGCAATGGTCGAGCCAGAACCAACGGGTCGGCCGGGGGACCTTCGGTATGCGGTCAAAGTTGCGCAGTTCAACGGAACCAAGGTTCTCGAGCACTTGCGCACTGAGGGCCTCGTCAGGTCTCTGGAAGAGCTACTCGACGCCACCTGATGCCACTCCTGCCGAAGCCTTATCCAGACGAGGTGGTCGGCAGCATTTTGCTGCGAGGCCGCATTCGCTTTGGACTACCGCTCAAAGCGTTCCTGCGCTGGATACATGGCGTCGACACCAAGCGAACAAGTTGCTCGTTCTTGCTTGACCCAGCAATCTCGAAACTTGCCCCGCTTTGTGGGCTAACCCCCGCTAGATTGCTTTTCGAGCACACGGTTTTTCCATACGTCACTGCGTTCCTGCCTCGACGCGAATCGTTCCGACTGGCGAGGAGACTTGTGGCGAAAAGGGATGTCGAAAGCGCATCCACTGTAGCGATGGTCCAAAACGTGACCCAAATTGTCTCTACGCGTCGGTACTGCCCTGAGTGCCTAGGTGAGGACCAAGAGGTTCATGGAGAGAGCTACTGGCACAGAACTCATCAGCTACCGACCGTGCTCGTCTGCAGCAAACACAAGCGTCGGTTGATTGATTCCGATATCCGCACAGTCATCACGTCCTCTGCAGAATCATTGTTTCTTCCTCAGGATGTAGACCGCTGTGCGGTTAGCGCATGCAGGACGCAACTCAGCGAAGGCGACCTGCTGGCACTCGCACACAAGAGCCAACAATTGTTGTCGAGTCGGCCTAGTGCCCACTGGAGAGCCGACTACGAAATTTCAGCAAGAACTGCCGGCTTTGTGCACCGCAGCGGCATTCTTGCGACTGGAGCCCTGTCGAGCGCAGTGCAGTCTCATTTCGGCGACGACGTGCTCATTCAAATGCGCTCCCCGATGGGGCCTGAAATGCACCGTGCATGGCCAGCTTTGCTGCTACGCCCAGGATGCAAGTCACCAACATCCGTCGTGAGGCACCTACTCCTCGAGGTGTTCCTGCAAGGAGCAACGAAAGCCTCTTCAACTGAGCCAAGAGTAAAGCGACGCACCTATCGTAAGAAGGACTACGGTCTCTTGGACGCGATTGCAGTCAAGCGCATGACAGAGCAACTTGAGCGCGCCAGGAAAGCCAACACTCGTTTGCTAGTGAAGGACTTACTCGAGCGTGCAGGCATCCGTGCAATCTACAAGCACGGCAGCTATAGGTTGCCTCTTTGCAAGGAACTGATACGGGCGTTTCGAGAGTCCTCACAGTCCGAACGGCAGCTCGGAGGACGAGATTTTTGGCGCCAACGCACTCCGTCCAGATGGGGATTGCCGTCGGCTCGACTCAGAAAATCTTCAGCTTCTTCGAACAGCGACAACAGCTGAGCCTGCAATCCATCCCGCGTCTTGACAGGGAGGCGTCGCTTTCAATCAAGGACTTAGTCCTCGTAGATAAAACCATGACCTACACGCCGCTGACTTGCAATAGGAGCGGCATTTGGAGTGGGCAGAAGGCATTGAGGCTCTTGGAGGGCAGCTAGTCGCGGGTGTGGTCACCAATGGCTGTAGAACGCCTGTCAGACCAGAAAAACTTGACCAACGTGGACTCCCCCTTTTCAAGGGGAAGAATATCGTTCTGAAGAACGTGCAGCTGAAAGAGCTTGTTCCAATTTCTGCCGATGAGTACCTATCCGCGCTTGGGTTCGACGCGACCAGTTGCGACACATCTCGACACGTGGTCTATCTCTTGCAATACGGTGCCCTAGAGCTGTACATACCGGCACTGGCACTGATGCGAGGGTTGTTCAGACCGAGTCGAGACCTACTTCCAGAACTTTTCAAACCGCAAGCCTTGGACAGGTTGTGCGTGCCGTGCAAGCACAGCACTGACACGGTCGAGATTGTGGCCAAGTGGACCAATCGGGAAAACCAGGGAAGGCTGGACCCTGCGAACTTGCTGTCGTGGCTTTACTTCAATCCCTCTGCTCGGAAACTCGCGGAGAGTGTTCATCGACATGCAATGCGTGGTCGCCTTGCTTTAGAGTTGCCCGACTTGCGTGTTCACATGTCGGTGCAGGGCAAGACGATGGGGAGCCAGCTTCTGGTTACATGGTGCAACGTGAACCGCATCGAACAAGACATTCTTGATGCTGTTTCTGGCGAGGCTCACGTCAACACTGTGCGAATGTCTTGCACCAGAAAGGAGCGCTCTGTTGCGAAAGCACTTAAGCAGCTACCTCAACCAAAAACGCACCAAAACGGTGCAATCTCTCTCACCGATGAGGAGTGGCCATGCGTGCTTGACGTATTGCAACTGACCCCTCGTGAACTGCGAGTGCGAGCGAACTTGCGACTGATAGTCGACCTCATCCTCACGAAACTGCACACAAACGCGAGGTGGGTCGATATCGAGCACATTGGCGGCATTCCGTATGTGAACGTCATTCGGCACTATTCAAAGCTGGTTCGCACGGGGCGCATGCAAAAGGTGCTCGACCTTCTATCTGAGATGAGAAGCTGACGCTTACTTCAAGGCACTGGGTGTGCTTGAGAAAAAACGGTATGCGCTTGGACGTACCCTCTTGCTTGACGAACGCCCCACTCAGCGGTACGCCTTCGAGTATGTGTTCTCACCGCCAAATTCCTCTTGCGCCCGCCATAGCTGCTCCCGCAAGGGAAGCCGTCGTGGACTTGGCGGCTCTTTCGCGCGAAACGGGCGTGTCCGTGAACGTTCTGCGCACTTTTGCCGCAGTTTCGGACCCCAAGAACAAGAACCTCTTCAGCGCTAACGCCGCTGGCAAGGCTTTCGCAGACGTCAAGGTTCGCGACGTCAAGTTCTAAGCTTCGTAGCCGATGACGACGCGAGCAACAAGCTCGTCAGAGAGTCAGACCCAAGAGACAGACGGATGCTTCGTTGACGAGTCGTGTCGGGTAGCCACTGTGGCATTCAGAAAGGTGGCTCGGGCCAGACGACGAGCAACAAAGAGCTCCTGTCCGCCACCCACGGGCGCCCGGATAAACATAGGAGCATCTTCTTCTTTTCGTCCTCGATGAGCCAGAAGCTCGTGAAACCGCGCAAATGAAGACCCTGAGGCCAAGAAACTCATGGCGCAGCTAGCAAGTTGTGCAGCTGGTTTCAAGGATGGCGGCAGTGCTAAGGCATAGGAGTCAATCACCCGTAGAACGCCGATGGTGAGTCACGTCTGAACGCAGTTTTCGTTCAATCGAAAAATTAGCCTCGTGACCTACGCGGCGCTCACATCCCAACCAGCGCTGAGTTTCTACTGTGTCTGGATTCGCATGAAGCTCTGTAGACGAACCATAAAGCAGCCCATCGAAGGCCTCGACTCGGGTATCAATCAAAGACTTTAATGTCACGCGAAGCGGCGTACATCCGAAAGTCATGCAAGAACTTTAATGTCAGCAAAGTGGTGTGCTGAGAGATATCTCCCTCGATAAACAGGAAATGTCTTTAATGTCATTCTCCAGCTGTCGATGGCGCTCTGGTCGCCCACCACCAGGGCCGCCAGCACGCCGGCGCTGCGCGGATCGGCCACGCGTGCGCGGATGCGTTCGCTCACCGCCTGGCGCGCAGCTTCCAGCCCACAGCCAGCGGCGGCCAGGCGTTGCGGCGCCGGGTCGCGCGGGCCGTTGCGCACATAGCCGGTGGCGCCGATGCCGTTTTCCCACAGCCAGCGTTCGCGGTCGAAACCGTGCGGGTTGGCGTGGCCATGCGGGCTGCGCAGGCGCACCGTCAGGCGCCAGCGTTCACCGGCGCGGGGGGCCGGGCCGGCGTCGGTGGCCGCACCGCGCAGGTACCAGCCCAGTTGCAGGCGCCCGGGCAGCGGCACGGGCTGGCCCAGCCGCTGGGCGGCCTCCACATCCAGCACGAAACGCCAGCCCTCGGCGCTGCGCTGCGGCAGCTCGGCCACCTGGCCGCTGACCTCGATGTCCAGCCCCTGCAGGGCCGGGTCCAGCGCCTGGGCGGCGAAGTGCGCCGCCCGCAGCCCCGTGAACCCGCCGCCGGCCAGGGCGCCGGCCAGCAGCACCACCAGCCACGCCCCGCGCCGCAGCCACCGCGACAGCCCCAGCACCAGCAGCGCCCCGGCCAGCAAGGCCGCCCAGAGGGAGGCCGGCCACAGCACGGTCTGCTGCAACTGCAGGGCCACGCCCAGCACCCAGCCGGGCCACAGGGCCAGCCACCGGCCCGCCGGGCTCATGGCCGGCACGCCACCTGCGCGGCGTAGGGTTTGTCATCATGCAGTGGCGCGGCTCTTGCTAGAGTGTGTCGCAGCCACGCCGTGCGCACGGGCGCCCGCGTCGTCATTGTTGTCCCCCCTGTCGAAAGTCCCCGAGCATGGCCATCCACGTTGCCCTGAGCCACATCACCCATTATCGGTACGACCGTCTGGTCAAACTCGGCCCGCAGGTGGTCCGCCTGCGCCCCGCGCCGCACAGCCGCACCAAGGTGCTGTCGTATTCGCAGCGCATCGAGCCGGCCGGCCATTTCATCAACTGGCAGCAGGACCCGTTCGCCAACTACCAGGCGCGGCTGGTGTTCCCCGAGCCGACCACCGAGTTCAAGGTCACCATCGACCTCGTGGTGGAAATGGCGGTGCACAACCCGTTCGACTTTTTCCTGGAGCCGCGGGCCGAAGAATTCCCCTTCAGCTACGACGCGTCACAACAGCAGGAACTGGCGCCCTACCTGGCCACCGCGCCGCTGACCGATCAGCTCAAGGCCTACCTCGCGAAGGTCGACGTCAAGAAGCGCCGCACCATCGACTTCCTGGTGGACATCAACCAGATGCTCCAGCGCGACATCTCGTACACCATCCGCATGGAGCCGGGCGTGCAGACGCCCGAACAGACGCTCACGCTCAAGAGCGGTTCGTGCCGCGACACGGGCTGGCTGCTGGTGCAGCTGCTGCGCCACCTGGGCCTGGCGGCGCGATTCGTCTCGGGCTACCTGATCCAGCTCGCGCCCGACGTGAAAAGCATCGACGGCCCCAGCGGCCCCGAAAAAGATTTCACCGACCTGCACGCCTGGTGCGAGGTGTTCCTGCCCGGTGCCGGCTGGATCGGGCTGGACCCGACCTCGGGCCTGCTGGCCGGTGAGGGCCACATCCCGCTGGCCTGCACGCCGCAGCCGTCCAGCGCCGCGCCGGTCGAAGGCGGCGTGGACAAGTGCGAGGTGACGTTCAGCCACCACATGTCGGTCACCCGCGTGTACGAATCGCCGCGCGTGACCAAGCCCTACACCGAAGAGCAGTGGGCCGGCGTGGTCGCCCTGGGCCAGCAGGTGGACGCCGACCTCGTCAAGCACGACGTGCGCCTGACCATGGGCGGCGAACCGACCTACGTGGCCACCAGCGACCGCGACGCCGCCGAGTGGAACACCGACGCCCTGGGCCCGACCAAGCGCGGCTACGCCACCGAACTGCTGGGCCGCCTGCGCGAGCGTTATGGCAGCGGCGGCTTTGTGCACATGGGCCAGGGCAAGTGGTACCCGGGCGAACAGCTGCCGCGCTGGGCACTCTCGGTCTTCTGGCGCGCCGACGGCGAGCCCTGCTGGCACAACCCGGCCCTGCTGGCCGACGAACGCGACCCGGCCCACTACAGCGTCGACGACGCCCAGCGCTTCACACAGACGCTGGCGCGCAAGCTCGGCCTGTCCACGCAATACATCACCCCGGGCTACGAAGACACCTGGTACTACCTGTGGCGCGAACGCCGCCTGCCGGTGAACGTGGACCCGTTCGACAGCAAGCTCGACGACGAGCTCGAACGTGCGCGCCTGCGCCGCGTGTTCACGCAGGGGCTGGACGCCACCGTGGGCTTTGTGCTGCCGCTGCAGGCCGACGGTGCCGGCCCGCTGTCGCACGATGGCAAGAGCAGCTACCACCGCGTCAGCGGCACCCAGTGGTCCACCGGGCCCTGGTTCTTCCGCGACGAGCGCATGTACCTGATCCCGGGCGACTCGCCCATGGGCTACCGCCTGCCGCTGGACTCGCTGCCCTGGGTCTCGGCCGGGGACTACCCGTACCACATCGAACAGGACCCGCACACCCCGCGCGAGCCGCTGCCCCGTGGTGCCACCGTGAAACACCAGGTCGCGCCGCACACCATGGGCGGGGGTTTTGCCGAAGGTGGCGTGGTGTCGATGCAAGGGTCTGACTACGGCACCGGCGATGCCGGCGTCGACGGACAGCCCGCTCAGCCCGGCCCCGGCACGGCGCGCGCGCAGGCCCTGCTGGCCCGGGTTCCGCAACGTGGCGAATCGGCCGCCTGGCTGACGCGCACCGCCCTGGTGGTGGAAGCGCGCGACCCGCAGCGCGCCAACGGCCCCAAGGCCGAAAAGGCCAGCGGCGGCAAGGGCCAACACCTGTACGTGTTCATGCCGCCCATGCAGCGGCTCGAAGACTACCTGGACCTGCTCTCAGCCATCGAGGCCACGACCGAACAGCTGGGCATGACGGTGGTGCTCGAAGGCTACCCGCCGCCGCGCGACCCGCGCCTGAAGCTGCTGCAGGTCACCCCCGACCCGGGCGTGATCGAGGTCAACATCCACCCCAGCAGCAGCTGGGACGAACTGGTCGAGCGCACCGAGTTCCTCTACGACGCGGCCTACCAGACGCGCCTGTGCGCCGAGAAGTTCATGACGGACGGCCGCCACACCGGCACCGGCGGCGGCAACCACTTCGTGCTCGGCGGCGCCACGCCGGCGGACTCGCCCTTCCTGCGCAAGCCCGAGCTGCTGGGCAGCCTGGTGGCCTACTGGCACAACCACCCCTCGCTGTCCTACCTGTTCAGCGGTCTGTTCATCGGCCCCACCAGCCAGGCCCCGCGGGTGGACGAAGCGCGCAACGACCAGCTGTACGAGCTGGAGATCGCGCTGGCGCAGATCGAGCAGAACCGCCAGCGCCACGGCCAGGACATGCCCCCCTGGCTGGTGGACCGCACGCTGCGCAACATCCTGATCGATGTCACCGGCAACACCCACCGCAGCGAGTTCTGCATCGACAAGCTGTACTCGCCCGACGGCCCCACCGGCCGCCTGGGCCTGCTGGAACTGCGCGCGTTTGAAATGCCGCCGCACGCCCGCATGAGCATCGCGCAGCAGCTGCTGTTGCGCGCGCTGGTCTCGCGCTTCTGGCAGCAGCCGTTCAACCAGAAACTCACGCGCTGGGGCACCGAACTGCACGACCGCTTCCTGCTGCCGACCTTCATCCGCATGGACTTCGAGGACGTGCTGGCCGACCTGGCCGACTTCGGCTACCCGCTGGACATGGCCTGGTTCGAACCGCACTTCGAGTTCCGCTTCCCGCTGGTGGGCCAGGTGGCCGCGCGCGGCATCGAGCTGACGCTGCGCAGCGCGCTGGAACCCTGGCACGTGATGGGCGAAGAAGGCGCGCCCGGCGGCACCGTGCGCTACGTCGATTCGTCGCTGGAGCGCATCGAGGTGCGCGTGAGCGGCTACAACGACAGCCGCTACGTGATCACCTGCAACGGCCGCGCCGTGCCGCTGCAGCCCACCGGCACCGTGGGCGACTTCGTCTCGGGCGTGCGCTACAAGGCCTGGAGCCCGCCGTCGGCGCTGCACCCGTCGATTCCCTCACACGCACCGCTCACGTTTGACATCGTGGACACCTGGATGCAGCGCTCGCTGGGCGGTTGTCAGTACCACGTGGCCCACCCCGGCGGCCGCAACTACGACACCTTCCCGATCAACGCCTACGAGGCCGAAAGCCGGCGCCTGTCGCGCTTCTTCCAGATGGGCCACACCCCGGGCAAGATGGTCGTGGCGGCCGCCACGCCGAGCCGCGAGTTTCCGTTCACGCTCGACCTGAGGCACTGACGTGCCGACCGCGCGGTGACGGATGCAACAGCCCGATGCCCCGGGGCGCCCACCGAAGGACGCGCCAGGGGCATACTTCCAGCCCGTGACCCCAGAAGCATCCAGAGACTCCCTGTTCGACGAGCTCAGTCCCGAATCGCCCGGTGACTGGGCTTTGTCGCTGTCGATGCCGGCCGACGCCGGCCACCGCGACGAGCTGCGCGACGGCGATGACCCGCAGGCGCTGGCGCCGCACTGGGCGCGCTTTTTCGAGCACGTGGGCACCGAGGGCCTGGCCGACCTGAACCGCCGCGCCGACAACCTGCAGCGCCAGATCCGCGACAACGGCGTCACTTACAACGTCTACGCCGACAGCGCCAAGGGCCTGCAGCGCCCCTGGGCGCTGGACCTGCTGCCCACCATCGTCCCGCCCGAGGACTGGGCGCAGATCGAGGCCGGCGTGCTGCAGCGCGCGCGCCTGCTCAACGCCATGATGGCCGACCTGTACGGCCCGCAGACCCTGCTGCGCCAGGCCATGCTGCCGGCCGCGCTGGTGCAGGGCCACCCGGGTTACCTGCGCGCCATGCAGGGCGTGCAGCCGGTCGGCGGCACCTGGCTGCACATCGTGGCGTTCGACCTGGCCCACGGCCCCGATGGCCGCTGGTGGGTGGTGGGCCAGCGCACGCAGGCACCGTCGGGCCTGGGCTACCTGCTGGAAAACCGCATCGCCATCGCGCGCCAGTTTCCCAAGGCGTTTGCCGGCCTGAAGGTGCAGCGCCTGGCCGCCAGCTACCGCGCGCTCATGGACGGCATCAAGGCCATGGCGCCGCAAGGCGAGAACGCCCGCATCGCCCTGCTGACCCCCGGCCCCTACAACGAAACCTATTTCGAACACGCCTACCTGGCGCGTTACCTCGGCCTCACACTGGTCGAGGGCAGCGACCTGACGGTGCGCGACCAGCGCCTGTACCTCAAGACGCTCAGCGGCCTGGAGCCCGTGCACGCCCTCATCAAGCGGCTGGACGACGAGTGGCTGGACCCGCTGGAGATGCGCGCCGACTCCACCCTCGGCGTGCCCGGCCTGTTGCAGGTGCTGCGCGCGGGCAACCTGCTGCTGGCCAATGCGCCGGGCTCGGCGCCGCTGGAATCGAGCGCGCTGCTGGGCTTTCTGCCCGCCATCAGCCGCCACCTGCTGGGCGAAGAACTGGCCCTGCCCTCGCTGGCCACCTGGTGGTGCGGCGAAGACGCCGCGCTGCGCGAGGTGCTGCCCCTGCTCAAGAGCAGCGTGATCAAGCCGACCTACCCGCGCTCTGGCCTGGACACCGGCATGGGCCAGAGCCTGAGCGCGCGCGAGCTGGACGAATGGTCCGGCCGCATGGCGCGCCACCCCGACGACTACACCGTGCAGGCCTGGCTGCCGCTGGGCCAGACGCCGACCTGGGCCGAGGAACGGTTGGTGTCGCGCTCGTCCATGCTGCGCGTGTTCGCCCTGGCCGACGGCCCGCAGAGCTGGCGCGTGCTGCCCGGCGGCCTGGTGCGGCTGGCGCCGCGCGGGCAGCTGATGGCCAGCATGCAGCGCGGCGGCAGCAGCGCCGACTGCTGGGTGCTCACCGACGGCCCGGTGGACCACACCAGCCTGCTGCAGAGCGCGCCCAGCACCATGGCACTGGCGCACCAGAAGCGCCCGGTCACCAGCCGCGCGGCGGAAAACCTGTTCTGGCTCGGCCGCTACACCGAGCGCGCCGAAAACGCGGTGCGCCTCGCCCAGATCGTGCTCAACCACCTGGGCGGCGAAGAACCCAACTCGAAACCGCTGATGGCCTGGCTCTCGGCCACCGCGCAGGAAAACGCGCTGGTGCTGCCCGACGTGCCGGCGGCGGAACAGGCCTCGCGCGTGTTTGCGCGCTCGCTCATGGCGGGGCTGTCGCCGGCGCCGGGCTCGCCGCTGTACGGCCAGAGCTGCAGCGTCGGCTTCAACCTGCGTGCGCTCAAGTCGGCCGCCTCGCAGGTGCGCGAGCGCCTGTCGCCCGAGAACTGGAACCTGATCGAACGCGTGGAGGCCGAGTTCGCGCGCGACTGCGCCGCGATGGCGGCCGACGCCGAATACGGCACCGCCGAGGCCCTGGCCGCGCTGCAGGGCGCGAGCGAACTGCTCTCGGCCATCACCGGCGCGCAGACCGACCGCATGGTGCGCGACAGCGGCTGGCGCCTGCTGTCCATCGGCCGCCACATCGAACGCATCGCCACGCTGGCGCGCGCGCTGCGGCTGAGCCTGGAAACCGGCTGCCTGCTCGACCCGATCGGCTTCGAGGCGGTGGTCGCCCTGTTCGACAGCACCATCACCTTCCACGCCATGTACCAGCAGCGCCGCGACATGGTGGCCCTGGTGGACCTGCTGGTGATGGACCGCGACAACCCGCGCTCGCTGGCCTGGGTGGTGCAGACCCTGCGCTCGCGCCTGGCCAAGCTGGCGCAGGCCGCCACCGTGCAGGACGCCGTGCTGGCCCAGGGCCTGCCCGACCCCGACACCTGGGTGCTGGCCGAGCTGAGCAACTGGCAGCGCCACGCCAACGGCGAACGCCACTGGGGCGATCTGGAAGCGCTGCTGGACGACTGCGAGGCCGCGTCGGTTCAGCTCTCCGAAGAGATCACCCGCCTGCACTTCAGCCACGCGGACCGCGCCAACAAAACCGTGGGCGGCTGATCATGTTGCTCAGGGTTCTGCACACCACCACCTACGGCTACCAGAGCAGCGTGAACATGGCGCAGCACATGGTGCACGTCTCGCCGGTGGACACACCCTGCCAGCGCGTGCTCGCGCACACGCTGCGCGTCACGCCCGAGCCCGCGGCCCGCAGCCAGACCACCGACGTGTTCGGCAACCAGCGCACCTTCTTCTCGCTGCAGGCGCCCCACGACACCCTGCGCGTCGACGCCGACAGCCTGGTCGAGACCCGCGCCCCTGCGTCCCTGCCCGACAGCCCCGCCTGGCGGACCCAGAGCTGGGAGAGGGTGCGCAACCACGTCCACTACCGCAAGGGCGCGCCCTACGACGCGGCGTGCGAATTCCTCTTCGCCTCCCCACACGTGCCGCGCGACGACGCCTTCGCCGCCTTCGCCCGCCCGGCCTTTGCCACCGGCCTGCCGGTGCTCGAAGCCGCCCGTGCGCTCATGACGCGCATCCACACCGAGCTGACATACGAAAGCGCCAGCACCGAGGTCAACACCCCGGCGCTCACCGCGCTGGAACAGGGCAAGGGCGTCTGCCAGGACTTCGCCCACATCATGATTGGCTGCCTGCGCAGCCTGGGCCTGCCCGCGCGTTATGTGAGCGGTTACCTGCTCACCCAGCCGCCGCCGGGCAAGCCGCGCCTGATCGGCGCCGACGCCTCGCACGCCTGGGTGTCGGTCTATGCACCGCTGCCCGCAGGCGCTGAGGCAGACGACGACCGCGACGCCGGCGCCTGGTTCCACTTCGACCCCACCAACGACCGCTGCGGCTGGGGCAGCCCGGGCGAGGACTACGTGCAGCTGGCCACCGGCCGCGATTTCTCCGACGTCTCGCCCATGCGCGGCGTCATCCAGGGCGGCGCGAACCACCGCCTCTCGGTGGCCGTCACCGTCGCGCCGCCGGGCGAACTGGCTTCGCTGGCTTGACCCACCCCCGCAGCGCTTCGCGCTACCCCCTTCCAGGGGGCGGCACTGGCCGTCCGGCAAAGCCGGCCCGGCGGTGCCCTGGACAGCACCGCATCGTCGCCATGAATCCCGCTGATGCAGGCCCGTTCGCCGCAGGCCGACGCGCACCCCGTCGATAGAATGGCCCGCACCCGTTTCACCCCCTCACCGGAGCCCCTCATGAGCGTCTATGACAAGCTGAACCAACTGGGCATCGCCCTGCCCCCCGTCGCCGTGCCCGCCGCCGCCTACGTGCCCTTCGTGCAGACCGGCAACCTCGTTTTCTTGAGCGGCCACATCGCCAAGAAAGACGGCAAGCCCTGGGTCGGCCAGCTCGGCCTGACCATGGCCACCGAAGAAGGCAAGCTGGCCGCCCGCGCCATCGCCATCGACCTCATGGGCACACTGGACGCCGCCTGCAAAGCCGCCGGCAAAACGCTGGACGACGTCAAGCGCATCGTCAAGCTCATGAGCCTGGTCAACAGCACCGGCACGTTCACCGAACAGCACCTGGTCACCAACGGCGCGAGTGAACTGCTGGGTGAAGTCTTCGGCCCGCACGCCGGCGCCCACGCCCGCAGCGCCTTCGGCGTCGCGCAGATCCCGCTGGGCGCCTGTGTCGAAATCGAACTGATCGCCGAACTGGCGTAAACCCACCGTCTTTCAGGGAGGAGCGAGGACATGGCCATGCAACCCGTCCCGCTCGACAAGGCCAGCCGCCTGCTCAACCACGGCCCCACCGTACTGGTGGGCGGCGCGCACGGCGGCCGCATCAACGTCATGGCCGCGGCCTGGGCCATGCCGCTGGACTTCGACCCGCCCAAGCTGGCGGTCGTCATCGACAAAGCCACGCTCACCCGCGAACTCATCGACGCCAGCGGCGTGCTCAGCGTCTGCGTGCCCTGCGTCGCCCAGGCCGACCTGACCCGCGCCGTCGGCGGCGAAAGCGGCAAGGACCATCCGGACAAGCTGCAACGCTGCGGCGTGGCGTTCGAGTCTGGCCCTGAAACCGGCTGCCCGCTGGTGCAGGGCGCCATCGTCTGGATGGAGTGCCGCGTGCTGCCCGCCACCGCGCATGTGGCCGGACCGCACGATTTGATCCTGGCCGAGGTGGTCAGCGCCTGTGCCGATGACCGGGTGTTTTCCGGCGGGCGCTGGCATTTCGAGAGCGCATCCGATGCACTGCGAAGCCTGCACCATGTGGCGGGTGGATTCTTCTACGCGATTGGTTCCCCATTGCAGCCTGAGGCAAAAGGCAAGACTTGACCCCAACTTATTTGACCCCAACTTATTACCAACTTATTGAACGTTGAATGGCCGATGCACGCCATGAGGCGGCACGTAGGAACTCAATGGACGAGGGCGATGAGATTTGCCTAGGGCTTGGTGTAAAATAGGCTACCGATTTGCTTGGTCGCTTGATGGTCGCAGGGAGTCTGCGCTTTTGGAAAAGAACCTCAAACTAACGGGAGAGTGCAAATGATGAAATGGGTTGTATTGACGATACTCGCTTCGCTGGCTGGATCGACGCTGGCACAAACGGAGCCTGCGGCAAAGAAGAAGCCGCCAGTGAAGCAGGAGCAGAAAAAAGAAGAGGCCGCGAAACCGGCGTCAGCACCGGTCGCATTGGTGAAACCGGCCCCGCCGAAACCTCCTGCCATCAAGTTTTCGATGAGTATGTTGGAAAGTGGTCGCATTGATCCAGGGTATGTGGGTTTCCCGGTGGCGAAAGTTGTTGACTCAATAGAAAAGATGACTGGCGCGAAAAAAAGCGAGTTTGAGTCTACTGCTGACTACAACGCCAGAAAGGCAGCGGCACTTACGGCCAAGTTTTTAGGTGATTCAAGCGTAGAAGACACGTTTGCATTTGTTGTTCCGGTTCCCAAGGGCGGGCGATATAGGGACGGGCTGGGATATGACTTCAATGCGGATACCAGCGAAGTTCGCCTATTTGCACTCCCTAAGGAGTCACGAATGAATGGGATTGGTGCCCCAGACTACCAAACCAATAGGCGCGAGAGCAGAGACTTGGATCGGTTTGATTTGGATTTCAAAATTGACTCCAAAAGCACTTATGAGGGCAGCAATGCATATGGCGCAAAGGTGACGGTGGAAAAAACCAGCTCCACGCGACTAGGTATTGCAGTAAATCGGATACCGTTTTTGACTTTCGAACGGGATCTGTTTTACTCAAATCCCGTGCCCGCAGCGCAGTTCAACTTAGAAAATGCGCGTGCTGCCAAGGAACTGCCCGCGTTGAAGGCTCTTGTGGTCATGCGGTTGGCAGACCCCTATATCGTGTATGACTTTTTCTACTCAGAGCCGACACGCGATAAGCCGAATGACATATCAATTCAAGGCAAGTATTTGACAGGAAATATCTTGGGAATAATCTTCTACTCGGGAGTTACAGGTGAAATCTTCGCTCGAATTCCGGATTCTTTTGGGCGGCCTGAGCCAAAAGTTGAAATGAAGTCAGAAGACAAGCCCGCAAGTCAATAAGGATTGATGTGGCGAAAGGTTCCAATTCGAATAGGAAGCGTGTTGAGTTTTTTGTTTCCTATGCACACAAGAACCAGCAGCTTGCGGAGAGCTTTGTCGATGAGTTGATGGATATGCTTCGCCCCTCAAAGACATACGAATATGTCAAGTGGATGGATTCAGCTATTGTGGTTGGCGATCAATGGCAGAAGCAAATTTTGGACGCTCGCGATAGATGCACTTTGGGGCTGCTTCTTGTCAGTCCAGCATTTCTCAGTTCCGGATTCATTGGCGAAAATGAACTCCCTCGTTATGTCGGAGAAGGAAGGGCCACTTCTATTCCAGTAATGCTATCAAGAGTGGATTTTCAACTGCACGACTTGAAAGGGTTGGAGGAGCTACAGATTTTCAGGTATCAGGGGCGGCGTTACAGTGAGCCTCGCGCCTACGGCGAGTGCAAGAGTGGCAGCCCCAGAAGGGATTTTGTCTATTCACTTTTTCAAGCTATCGAAACGAAGCTTTCACTTTTGGACTTGTAGGCACAACGTGTCTGTCATCAATGCCGCTAGTGCATTCATCTATTGAGCCTATTCTCCGCAGTGATCGAAAATCGACCTCGTAGAACGGCCTAGGAGCGACGATCACGCCAGTGGCAAGGGGTAGGTATACCCCCCAAAATGGGGGATTGGGCCGTTAAGTCATCGTGGACGCGGGCGGGCTGGATTCGGTTGGACTTTTGGAGATACAACAAGATCGGGCGGGGCCGCTGATGGTCGTTGGCTTCGTGGGGCAGTGGGGCATGAGGGTCAGGTCTTGCCTTTTGCCCTCAAAACTTCCAGCTTGACCAGTCGTACCTAAAAACGTACGCTCCACAGCATCTGGAGATCACCATGCCCACCACAACCCTCACCGCCAGCGAAGCCCGCGCCAATCTCTACCGCCTGATGGACCAGGCGGCGGAGTCGCATCAGCCGGTGACCATCGTGGGCAAGCGCAACGACGCGGTGCTGGTGTCGGCCGAAGACTGGCAGGCGATTCAGGAGACGCTGACCCTGCTGTCGGTGCCGGGCATGCGCGAGTCGATCAAGGAAGGCATGGCCGAGCCGGTGGACGGCTGCGCCACGGAGCTGGACTGGTGAGCTGGTCGGTCGTCTTTGCGAAGCACGCGCAGAAGGACGCTCAAAAGCTCGCCGCCAGTGGCTTGAAGACCAAAGCGCAGGAGTTGCTGGCGGTGATCACAGAGAACCCGTTCCAGAACCCGCCGCCTTACGAAAAACTGGTGGGCGACCTGGCCGGCGCGTATTCCCGCCGCATCAACATCCAGCACCGGCTGGTGTACCAGGTGCTGGAGGATGAGCACACCGTGAAGGTGCTGCGCATGTGGTCGCACTACGAGTAGCGGCAGCCCCACCCAAACAAAGAGGCCCCGAAGGAGCCTCTTCACTTCAAGGCACCAGCGGAGCGCGCGGTGGTGGCGGTGATCTCGCGCGAGGTGGGTGTGAGGGCGGGAGCGGGAACCCTTGCGCAGGACGGCTACAGGGCACCCACCCATAATCGCGGCATGTCCAGTCCTGAAATTGCCGTCTGGTCGGCCATGCTCGGCGGCCTGCTGACCCTCGCGGCGCTGGCGCTGGGCGACGTGCCGGGCCACCGCAACCTCGCCTCGGTGCGCAACCTGGTCTTTGTGCTGGTCACCGGTGCCAGCTGCGTGGTGATGTCCGGCCTGCCGGAGGTGCTGTTCCCCGCTCTGCCGGCGCGCCTGCTGATGGTGCTCAAGGCCAGCCTGGGGCCGCTGGCGGGCGCCATGGCCCTGTATTACCTGGGCAACTGGCTGGGCGGGGCTCGCGAAGACGCACAGGTGCACCGGCTCACGGCCTGGGGCGGCGCTGCGGTGCTGGTGGCGGCCCTGGTCCTGGCGGTGCTGGGCAGCCTGGTGGCCCCCGAAAACTTCCGCACCCTGCTCATGGTGGCAGCGGTCGTGAACATGGTGCCCGTGCTGCTGGGGCTGGTGGCGGTGATCCGCTCGGCCAGGCGCGGGGACCCGCTCGCGCGCTGGATGGTGCTGGCCGTGGGCTGCCTGGCCGCCATGGTCATCGGCATGTACCTGCGCGGGCTCGAGGTGTCGGGCTTTGGCCTGGGCACCTGGCTGCTCACGGCTATGGTGACGGTGACCTTTTTTCTCATCTCGACCGTGCTGGTGCTGCAGCGCAACCGGGCCAGCCGGCAGCTCGCACGCCTGTCGCGCCTGCACCGGGAACTGGAACCCGCCACCGGCCTGCCCACCGGTTCGGCGCTGCTGGCCCAGATCGAACACGCGTTCTGGCGCACCGCCCAGCTGCACGGCGAATGCACGGTGGTGTGCCTGCTGCTGAGCAATCTGTACGAACTGGCGGAATCGGCCGGGCCGGGTCTGGAGCACCAGATCCTGGTGACGATGGCGGCCCGCATACGCCGCGCGGCCGGTTTTCGCTGCGTTGTGGGGCTCTACCATCCGCGCTGCTTCGTGGTGGTGATCTCGAGCGACAAGCACGACGCACCGGTGGCAGACACCATCAGGCGCCTGCGCGCGGTGGGGAACGAGCCGCTGACCGTGGTGGGCGAGCAGCAAGCGCAGCACAGCTTCCGGCCACACATGGGCATGGGTGTCGTCACCCACGCACCGACCCACGCCAGACCGATGGATGTGCTCAACGACGCCGAACGGCAGGCCCTGGCCTCGGTGCGCGAACCCACCGGCCACTTCGCTGAACACGACATCGAGACCGCACCGGCCGCACTGGCCTGAGCACAGGGTCGGTGAACCGCCTGCGGTCGCCAGCAACCGACCATCAGCGGCGGACAGCATCAACAAAAGAGGCTCCCCACGGGAGCCTCTTTTGCGTTGTGGCCCGGAATCAGGCCGCTGGCTTGGCCAGTTTGCCGGCCACTTGTTCAGACACCCAGCCAAACGCTGCACCCACCACGATGGACAGGATGGTGGGCACGATCGCTGCCGTCGGCGTCATGTCCTTGCCCAGCAGAATCAGGCCCGCCACGGTGGCGAAGCCGTACACGCTGGACGGGATGGTCGAGAGCACAGGCAGGTGCGCGGCCAGCACGATGACCGCGGCACCGATGCCCACGGCCACCGGCGCGGCCAGGCCACCGAGCGCGCCCAGTGGCCCGATCAGCATCACCGAGACCATGCCCACCACCGCGCCAAACGACATGCAGACCACCGTCTTGACCAGGCCGTCGGTCTTGCCCCCGTTGTGGAAAAAGCTCGCCCAAGCCACAAAGGCCTGCCAGATCTGCATCTGAAACGCGGCCAGCGGCCCCAGGAACAGCCAGGTGGCAACCACCGCCAGCAGACCAATGGAAATGGCCAGTGCAAACAACAAACTCATGAATGTCTCCTCGTTGATGGGATGTGAAAACGTCCCGCCTAAAAAAGCCGGGACGCGAGCAACGAGTCAATATCCATGCCACGCCGGTTCAGAAAATCTCATTTTGAGAGGGCCGCTGATTTGATTGGCTTTTGTTCGCAGGCGCGGGCGGGCGGCCACCCCGCGCGCCGCGGCCCCGGATGGTCGATGCAACAGCGGGTGTGCGCGAACGGAACAACCCGCGCCCGCCCCTCGCGCCGGTACAGGTGCGCCCCAGGAGGCAGCGCGGCAGAGGGAACATCGGCAGCAACACGCCCCAGGTGATTGCGGGTCTGCAGGTCTTGCCTTTGGCCTGCCCAACGCCGCACACCCCGATCCGGATGGCGATCTGAGCCGACCCGGTTCTGGAGCACCCACGCAAAAGAGGCTCCCGAAGGAGCCTCTTTTGTGGGGGCGAACAGCCCGAAGGCCGTTCAAACCAGGGTCGATCAGACCTTGGAAGCCTTCTTGACCATGTCGGTGGTCTGCTTGGAAGCGGCGGCGAAGTTGGCTTGCGCCTGGGCAGTGGCCTTCTTGATCGCAGCCTGGGTCTGCTCCACGGCCTTCTGGCCCTGGGTCACGACGTTCTGGAAGGCGGCCACAGCGGCTTCGGAGCCGGCGGGGGCGTTCTTGCTCAGCTGCTCGATCGAAGCGCCGAAGGCCTTCTGGGCGTCGGCCACGGTGGCTTCGAACTGCTTGGTGAAGTCGGCGCTGCCTTCGGCGGCGATGCTCTGCACGTGCTGGAAGTAAGCGGTCGACTTCTCGGCCATGGGCTGGAAGAAGGCGGTCTGCAGGTTCATGAATTCCTGCGGGGTCTTCACGGACAGCACGGCCTTGGCGTGGTTGAAGGACTCGCCCAGGGCGGCCTTGGAGGCGGCGATGTTCAGTTCGACCAGCTTTTCAGCGCCGGTGAAGGCCTTGCCGATGGCGCCTTCGAAGGCTTCCAGGTTGGCTTGTTGGACGGCGGCGAATTGTTCAGCGGGGTTGCTCATGACGGTTTCCTTGAATGGAGGGTTGAGAGAGCCGCCCCTTGAACACATCCCGGGTGACCGGTTTATGTTGCAGTGCAGCATGACCGCGATTCTACGGGTTATCCCGAGGATGGCAAGCGTTTTTGCTGCGCTGCAGCATTTTTAGAGGTGACGCCTCAAAACCGGCTGCCCGACACGGGCCCCGCGCAGGCTGCGCGCCCCGTGGCAGCGGGATCAGAACCAGGTCGAGACCGCGTCCACCACGCGGTAGCCGTCGTCCACCACCGGCAGCCAGCGCCACTTGTCGAAGGTGGTGCAGGGGTGCGAGATGCCGCTGGCCACGGTGTCGCCCAGTTGCGGCCATTCGGCCCGGGGCGCCGCGGCGTCGAAGCGCAGGTAGGCGTGCTGGTCGTTGAGCGCGTCGATGCGCCAGTGGGCCGGCACGGGCTGCGGCGCCCCGCCCTGCCCCATGTGCGGTGGATGCGAGCGCCACACGGGCTGCGGCAGGTCCAGGTCGTAGGCGACGTCGCGTTTGCCCATGCTCAGCAGCGCCAGGCCCGGCTCGGGCTGGCTCTGCACGCAGGCCAGCACCTCCAGCGCGGGCCTGAGGGTTTCGCGCAGGTTCAGGCGTTCGCCGACGCAGCACAGGTAGCGCGTGTAGCGCTGGTGGTCGTGCGTGAGGTAGCAGCCCGAACGCAGCACGCCGCGCACCGGGCGGCCGAGGTCGGGCAACAGGCGTTCTGCCACCAGATCAAAGATGGCCGAGCCGCCAGCGGTGAGGACGATCTCTTCGTGCGCGAACCAGCCCTGGGCGATGGCTTCGCGGGCGATGGCGTCCACGCGATCCATCAGGCCCTGCACCGTGGCGCGGTCTTTCGCATGGTCGCAGTAGGCGGTCGTGCCTTCGTAGCACTCGATGCCCGTCAGTTGCAACACCGGGCTGGCGGCGATGCGCGCCGCCGTCTGCCGGGCTTCGTCCGCCGTTCGGGTGCCCGTGCGTTGTCCGGCGAGGCCCAGTTCCAGCAGCACCTCGAAGCGGCCGTTGAACCCGCGGTCGGCGGCCCAGGCCTCGATGGCATCCACCTGCCCGACCGAGTCCACCAGGAACATCGAGCGCAGCGCCGGGCGCTCGGCGTGCAGCAACGCCAGCGCGTCCAGCTCCGCGCGCTGGATCACCTGGTTGGCGATCAGCAGCACCGGCACGCCGTGGCGCGCCCCGACCGCCGCCTGAAACACCGTGGCGAAGCTGATGCCCCATGCCCCGGCGTCCAGCTGCAGCTGCCAGAGCTCGGGCGACATGCTGGTCTTGCCGTGGGGCGCCAGGTGCAGCCCGCGCTGCGCGCAGAAGTCGCGCATCCAGTGCAGGTTGTGCTGCAGGGCGCTGTGCTTGAGCACCGCCAGCGGCAGCGCCAGGTCGCCGCGCAGCAGCTGCCAGCCCTGGGCCGGGATCTGTTCGCGCGTGAGCGACGCGCCACCAGCGGGAAAACCTTTGAGATGGGGGCCGAAAACGGTGGTGTTGGTCATGGGCAGTTCAGTCCAGCGGCCACTGCAGGGCCTTCGGCAGGTGCTTCGGTGGGTGATCGGGTTCGGCCGCTGGTGCCGCCGGGTGGGCCTGCGTTTCCACGCGCCGCCACCAGGGGTCGGTGCGCTCCACATGGGCCGGTTCCACCGCCTGCCCCAGGGTGGGCATGAGCAGCGGCGAGCCGCTCTTTTCGGCCAGCGCGTGCAGCACCTCGGCCGGCTGGTCCCAGGCGTGCATGGCCAGGCTGAAGGTGCCCCAGTGCACCGGCAGCAGCACGCCGCCGCCCAGCAGCGCGTGCGCCTTCATCGCGTTGTCGGGCCCGAGGTGGATGTCGCCCCAGGCGGGATGGAAAGCGCCGATCTCCAGCATCACCAGATCGAAAGGGCCGAGGCGATTGCGGATCTCCGTGTAGGCGTCGGTCAGGCCGGTGTCGCCGCTGAAGAAGACGCTGTGTTTGTCGGAGCGGATCACCAGCGAGGACCAGAGCGTGGCGTTGCGGTCCTTCAGGCCACGGCCGGAAAAATGCTGCGAGGGCGCGGCGGTCACGGTGACCTCGCTGCCCGGCAGGCGGTGTGTTTCCCACCAGTCGAGTTCGGTGATGCGTTCGGCCGGCACACCCCAGGCCTGCAGGTGCGCGCCCACGCCCAGCGAGGTGACGAAGGGCACCTCGCGCTGGTTGAGCTCGCGCACCGTCGGGTAGTCGAGGTGGTCGTAGTGGTCGTGCGAGACCAGGGCCACGTCCACCGCTGGCAGCTCCTTGACCTTGAGCGGCACGGGCTGGAAGCGCTTGGGGCCGACCAGGGTGGACGGCGAGGCGCGCGGGCCCCAGACCGGGTCGGTCAGCAGGCGTTTGCCGCCGATCTCGATCAGCACCGTCGAATGGCCCAGCCAGGTGGCGCGCAGGCCGCTCTGCGGCGCCCGGCGCCAGCCTTCGCGCGGATCGGTCGCGGGCAGCGGCGACGTGGGCACGCGCCGTTCGCCACCGCAGAGAAAGTCTTTCAGGCTGGGGAACGCGGCGTTCGGGTCGCGCAGGCCCGGCGCCACCGGGTAGACGTTGTGAAAGCCCTGGCCGCGCCACTGGGCCGAGGCCTGCATGCGCTCCAGCCGCGGGCCTTCGGCCCGTTTGCCCATCGATTTCATGGCATTCCTTTCCAGAAGCCGCCATTCTGGCGGCCGCGCGCCGGCCCGGGCGCCATGGGGGCTTGGCCGCTCAGGACTTGTGCTGGCGTGTCGCCGCGCGGCGCACCTGCCGGCTCTGTTTGGCCAGATCGCGCTCGGCCTGTTTCGCGCGCTCGGCCTCGCGTTTGGCCTTGAGGCGCTTGCCCAGGCCGCGCGCGACAAAGAAGGTGAGCGCGAAGCTCGCCAGCATCAGAAACAGACCGGTGCCGTCTGCGCTCATCATTCCACCCGCGTGACGCGGGCCGGTTTGAAGCCCAGGTCGGCCGCCTTGCCTTTGCGGCCGCGCGCGGCCTTGGCGTTGTTGAGGCTGCGGATCTCCAGCGTCTCGTCGCGTTCCTTGCCGCCGCGGCCGATGCCGTCGATGCGGATGCTGCGGGTGTAGGCCGCCGCGCCGGCGAGCTGGTCTTTGTCTTCCAGGTCGATCAGCATCAGGCCGCGACCGCCCTTCTCCATCAGCTTGAGTTCGCCGATCTCGAAGGTCAGGATGCGCCCGCCCGTGGACGCACAGGCCACGTGGGTGGCGGGCAGCAGCGGCTGGCCGCCGGAGGTATGGATCGCGTGCGAGGGCGCACAGATGGTCTCGCCCTCGCCCACACTGATGAAGGCCTTGCCGGCCTTCTGGCGCGAAACCAGGTTCTCGACCGTGGCCAGGAAACCGTAACCACCGGTGCCGCTGAGCAGCAGCGTGGCATTGGCGGGGCCGGCGAAATAGTGCAGCGGCTGCGTGCCGCTTTCCAGTTCGATCAGCGTCGTGATCGGCTGGCCGTCGCCGCGCGCGCCGGGCAGGCTGGCGACCGGCACGCTGTAGACGCGGCCGTTGCTGCCGAACACGATCATGGTGTCGACGGTGCGGCATTCGAAGGTGCCGTACAGGCCGTCGCCGGCCTTGAAAGCGAAGCTGGCGGCTTCGTGGCCGTGGCCGGTGCGGGCACGCACCCAGCCCTTGCTGGAGATGACCACGGTGACCGGCTCGTCCACCACCTTGATTTCGGCCACGGCCTTCTTCTCGGCCTGGATCAGCGTGCGGCGCGGGTCGGCGAAGGTCTTGGCGTCGGCCTCGATCTCCTTGACCATCAGGCGCTTCAAGCTGGCCGGGTTGGCCAGGATGTCTTCGAGCTTGCCCTGCTCTTCGCGCAGCTCTTTCAGCTCCTGCTCGATCTTGATCGCTTCGAGCCGGGCCAGCTGGCGCAGGCGAATCTCAAGAATGTCCTCGGCCTGGCGGTCGCTCAGCTTGAAGGCTTCGATCAGCGCGGGCTTGGGCTCGTCGCTGTGGCGGATGATGCGGATCACCTCGTCGATGTTCAGCAGCACCAGCTGCCGGCCTTCGAGGATGTGGATGCGATCCAGCACCTTCTGCAACTTGTACTGGCTGCGGCGGGTGATGGTGGTCTGGCGGAACGCCACCCACTCTTCGAGCATCTGGCGCAGGCTCTTCTGCGTCGGCCGGCCATCGAGCCCGATCATGGTCAGGTTGATCGGCGCCGAGCTTTCCAGGCTGGTGTGGGCCAGCAGCGCAGTGATCAGTTCGGCCTGCTCGATGCGGCTGCTCTTGGGCTCGAACACCAGGCGCACCGGCGCGTCCTTGCTGGACTCGTCGCGCACGGTGTCCAGCACCATCAGCATGCTGGCCTTGAGCTGGGTCTGGTCCTGGCTCAGCGCCTTCTTGCCGGCCTTGACCTTGGGGTTGGTGATCTCCTCGATCTCTTCGAGCACGCGCTGGCTGCTCACACCCGGCGGCAGTTCGTTCACCACCAGCTGCCACTGGCCGCGCGCCAGGTCTTCGATCTTCCAGCGCGCGCGCACCTTGAGGCTGCCGCGGCCGGTGCGGTAGGCGTCGGCGATGTCGCTGGCGGCGCTGATGATCTGGCCGCCACCGGGGTAGTCCGGGCCGGGCAGGAGGGTCAGCAGCTCCTCGTCGGCCAGCTTCGGGTTCCTGATCAGGGCCACGCAGGCGTCGGCCACTTCGCGCAGGTTGTGGCTCGGGATCTCGGTCGCCAGACCGACGGCGATGCCGCTGGCACCGTTGAGCAGGTTGAACGGCAGGCGGGCCGGCAGTTGCTTGGGTTCTTCGAACGAGCCGTCGTAGGTCGGGATGAAGTCCACCGTGCCCTGGTCGATCTCGTCGAGCAGCAGGCCGGTGATCTTGGCCAGCCGCGCCTCGGTGTAACGCATCGCCGCCGCGCCGTCGCCGTCGCGGCTGCCGAAGTTGCCCTGGCCGTCGATCAGCGGGTAGCGCTGGCTGAAATCCTGCGCCATGCGCACCAGCGCGTCGTAGGCCGCGCTGTCGCCGTGCGGGTGGTACTTGCCCAGCACGTCGCCGACCACGCGGGCGCTCTTGACCGGCTTGGCGGCGGTGTTGCCGGAAAAGCCCAGACCCATGCGGTCCATGGCATAGAGGATGCGGCGCTGCACCGGCTTCTGGCCGTCGCACACGTCGGGCAGGGCCCGGCCCTTGACGACGGACAGGGCGTATTCGAGGTAAGCGCGTTGCGCGTAGGCGGCCAGGCTGTCGTCGCCGGGTTCGGTCGCAGGTTCGGGGGGCAGGTCGCCGGGGGGAAAAAGCAGGTCGTTGGGCATGCGGGCGTTTATACCGGACGCCGGACCGCAAGCGGCCGCCGGACGCCGGCGGCCGGGCCGCGGTTATCGGTACAGGTCGGCAATGGCCTGGAACCCGCGCAGCCGCAGCGGCTCCAGGGCCGCCAGGTTCGGATCGGCGGCGAACTGGGCGATCACCAGGTCGGCCTTGGGCGCCACCCAGAGGCGTTGACCGAACTGGCCCCGGGCCGCATAGGAGTCGTGCCGGTCGTGGGTGATCCAGAACTGGCTGCGGTAGGAGCCTCCGGTCGGCACCCCGGCGCCGTCGGCAAAGGCTTCACGGTCGCCGCCCGCCTGGATGGCCTCGAAGATGGCCTGCGGCAGGATCTGCTGGCCGTTGAAATGGCCCTGGCCGCGCAGCATCTCGCCCAGCCGGGCGAAGTCGCGCAGACAGGCGCTCAGGCCGCCGCCCGCCCATTCGGTGCCGGCGGCATCGAGGGTGAAGCCGGCGTTCTGTTCGCAGCCGAGCCGGGACCAGATGGCCTGGCCGACCAGCGCGTCCAGGCTGGATTGGCGCACGCGCCGCAGGATCCAGCCCAGCGTGTCGGTGCTGCCGTTGTCGTAGCGGAACGCACCACCGTGCGGGCCCATGGGGCGCGCACCGATCAGCAGCTCGTAGGCCCCGTTCGGACCGGCATAGCCCGGGGGGCGGGGCATGAACCCCAGTCCCATGAGGTAGTCGACCTGCACCTGTCCGTCGACCTTGGGCCGGTCCGAGAACATGAAGTGCGCCTGCATGTCGAGCAACTGCCGCACCGTTGCACTGCCGGCCGGCGAATCCTGCAGCTCGGGCACATAGTGCGCAGCAGCCAAGCCGGGGTCCACGGCGCCCTCGTGGATCAGGGCCTCGACCAGCAGGCCCACCACGCTCTTGGTGCACGAGTAAAAGGCGTGCTGGCGGGTAGAGGTCATGTCGCCGAAATAGCGCTCGAAGACGATCTTGCCCTTGTGCAGGACCAGCATCGCGTCCACGCCGGTGCGCTGCCAGATCTCCGTCATCGGCAGACGCGCGCCTTGGCCGTCGTCCACCGTCAGCGCGTCCAACGCCGCCGACTCGCCCGCTGGCAGGGGCGTGACAGGCCCTTCGCCACGCGAAACCGGCGCGATGGGGAACAGGCGCCCCGGGTTCTGCACCAGCCAGCCCAGGTGCGCGGGCAGGTGGCTGTTGGCGGTGGTGATGCGCTTGTCCGGCGGCGGCGGGAAGCCGACCATCAGACCGTCCTGGCTGGGGGCAATCAGCGAAGCCATTCATGCACTCCTGCGTTGTGGCGCCAGCGCGGCCGCGGCGGAAGCGGCGTCCTGCGCGGCCGTCGGGCCATAGGGCGCGCTGCGTCCGGCGAACAGGGTGTCGGCCTGAAAACCCAGCCCTGGCACCCGGACCGTGGTCTCACCGGCCAAGGTCCAGGGTTCGAGCAGGTGGTTCTCGTCGACCGCACGAACGGCCTGACCGAGGTCACGGACCCAGGCCGCCGGAACTTTGGCCGCATTGAGCGACTGCTCCAGCTCGGGCGCGGACGCAGACGCCAGCGCTTCGACCAGCAGGGCACGCAGCTGGACGCCGTTCTGCCCGGACACGAAACCCTTGTCCTGTCCCGCGAGCAGGGGTTCGACCTGGTCCTGGATGCCGAGCACCCGGGCCAGCGCCACCATCTGCTGTGGCGTGTTGGCGCCCAGCGCCAGCAGCCCGTCACGGCACTGGAAGGTCTCGGCCCCCGGACTGCCGGAGTAGCCCACGTTGCCGACCCGCGGCGGCGCCTTGCCTGTGGCCATGGCGTCCACCGTCATCGGGTACATCAGCTGCAGGGCCGCGCCCAGCATCGACACGTCCACGGACTCGCCCTCGCCGGTCAGGTCGCGGCGGCGGATCGCGGCGACGATGGCCAGCGCCGCCAGGATGCCCGAGGCGCTGTCGACCACCGGAAACCCGACCTTGATCGGGCCGTCGTCGCCCGTGCCCGCCAGCAGGGTCATGCCCGAGGCGGCCTGGACCACGTGGTCGAAGGTCGGGCGATGCGCCCATTCGCCACGCCGCCCGTAGCCACTGATCGAACAGTGGATGAGACCGGGCTTCTCTTTCCGCAGCGCCGCTTCGCCGAAGCCGAAGCCCTCCAGCACGCCGGGGCGCATGTTGTCCACGAACACGTCGGCCGCTTCGAACAGGGCCCAGGCCCGCGCCCGGCCTTCTTCCGTGCCCAGATCGATCTGCACCACTTCCTTGCCGTGGTTGAGCGACTCGAACGCCTGCGGCTTGCCGCGCATCGAATCCCCCCGGTGGGGGTTTTCGACCTTGATCACCCGGGCCCCCAGGGCGGCCAGGTAGTAGGTCGCGAACGGCCCGGCAATGACGTGCGAAAAGTCCAGCACGACGATGCCGTGCAGGGCGGCGGTGGTGGGCGGCAGCAGCGCCCGGTCCTGGCGGGCGCTCATCACTTGCCGTCCAGGTCGAGCTTCTTGCTCATGGCCGCCATCCATTCGACCTCGGAATCGATGAACTTGCCGAACTCCGCGGGCGACTTGCTGGTGGTGTTCTGAATGCCCAGCGGTGCGAGCTTGCTCACCATGGCGGGGGTGTTCATGGCGGCCACCGTCTCGGTGTACAGCCGCTGCACGATCGGCGCCGGCGTCCCGGCGCGCACCATGAAGCCACTCCAGATGTGGGTGGTGGTGGTGACGCCGACCCCGACCTCCACGACCGATGGCACATCCGGCAGGGCCTTGAGCCGCTCCTTGTCCAGCGCGGCCAGCGCCCGCATCCGGCCGGAATCGACAAACGGCTTGGCGGTGAAGATGTTGACCCCGGTGTAGTCGATCTCGCCCGACAGCACGGCATTGACCATGGCCGGCCCGCCCTTGTAGGGAATCGCCCGTGCCTTGAAGCCGGCCTCTTCGGCCAGCTTGGCGCTCTTGAGGTGCTCCAGCGAGCCGACGCCCAAGGTACCGTAGGTCAGCTTGTCGGGGTTTGCACGCCCGTAGTCCACCAGATCTTTCATGGTCTTGAAGGGGGAATTGGCATTGACCAGCAGCACGCTGGGCGTCTCTCCCAGGACGGTCAGGGGCTGGAACTGCTTGGTGAGATCGAAGCGCTTCTGCACCGCCTGCACGGTCGCAAAACTGGAAAAGACATGGAGCAGGGTATAGCCGTCGGCCGGGGCCGAGGCGACGTCGTTCACCGCCAGCTGGAACAGGGCACCGGGCTTGTTTTCGATCACGATCGGCTGCTTGAGCGTGCGCTCCATCTCCACCGCGAGCGCCCGCATCACCACGTCGGCGGCGCCGCCGGCCGGCAGGCCGATCACGAGGCGCAAGGGACGGTTGGGAAAGTCCGACTGGGCCTGCGCCGGCAGGACCGACCCCATGCCCGCGGCGCCGATGAGGCCGATCATGTCGCGGCGGTTGACGATGAGACGGTCGTTCATGGTGGCGCTTCCTGGGTGGGTCCTGAAGGGAGGTCTTGGGGCGGAGGACCACAGCCTCAAGACCGAAGGATGCAACGCATCGTATGCCCGACACCTATACTGATCAACTATTGAATTGATATGAATCCATCACAAATTCATATGTCAAAAACCTCCACCCTCGAATCGCCCCCCACCGACAGACAGCGCTTGGATGAGGTCTTCGTCAGCCGCGTGGACCGCTTGCGCCTGCGCCACCTTCGGCTGCTCGATGGCGTGGCGCGCAGCGGCTCCCTGAGCGGCGCCGCAGCAGCCATTGGCATGAGCCAGCCCGGTGCCACCAAGATGCTGCAGGAACTCGAACACGCCTTTGGCTGCAGGCTGATCGAACGCTCGGCCAAGGGTGGCGCGCTGACCACTGCTGGCACGCATGTGCTGGAGCGCCTGCGCATCGCCCTGCATGCACTCGACAGGGCGCACGCATCGATCGATGCCCGCAAGGAGCTGCCCCTGGTGCGCCTGGGGATCATTCCCCTGGTCGGCATTCACGCCCTGGGCCCTGTGGTGGGCGCGATGCACGCCGACCGCAGCCTGCCCAGGCTTCAGATCGAGCTGGGCACTGTCGAGAGCCTGCTGCGGGACCTGAGCGAAGGCCGGGTGGACGCGGTGGTCGGGTTTCTGGAAGACGCCTCGGTCCTGCGCGACATCGCCAGGCTGGCGGTGAGACCACTGTGGGACGAGCATCTGGTGATCGTGGCCGCCCGAGACCACCCACTGGCCAGCCTCAAGAAGGTGCCGCTGGCACGGGCCCGCGATGCCGACTGGGTCCTGCTGCCCCCGACCAGTTCAACCCGCCGGGCACTGGAGCGCCAATTCCTGCAAGCCGGCCTGACCCCGCCCGAGCCCTTTATCGAAACCAGTTCCTTTCACATCGGCCTGTCCCTGGTCGCGGACAGCCGGCTGCTGGCCGCGGTACCGGCGTCCGCCTGCCAGCAGCGCTCATCGGCGGTGCGCATCCTGCCCATGGAAGTGGATTTTCCGGCCACGACCATGGTCTTCGCCACGCTGGCCGAAGTGCCGGTGCTGCCGGCGGTCGAGCTGATCGCGCGCCGGTTTCAGGACTACACCCAGTCGCTGTAGCGGCGGCAGCGGCCGCGAAGGCGCCCGCTCCCTCAGCCGCGTCCGGGAATGGGCGCTGGCGGTGGCGCGGCCGCGGGCATCACCCTGGCGCGGGCCTGGTCGACCGCGCGTACCGGCTTGAGGCGCTGGTGCAGGTCGGTGACCTTGCGCACGTAGGCGATGGTTTCTGGGTAATCTGGCACCTGGCCTTGAGCACGGCGCCAGACCGTTGTCGGGCCCGATGTGGAGGTCGCCCCAGGCGGGATGGACGACATCGATCGCCAGCATCACCAGATCGAACGGCCCCAGACGATTGCGGATCTCGGCACAGGCGCCGATGAGGCCAGTGTTGATCCAGAAGAACACACTGTGGCCGTCGGATCGGATCACAAGCAAGACCCGAGCGTCGCGTTGAGGTCCTTGTCAGGCCCTGGCCCGAAAAAGGCGGCGAGAGAGCCACGGTAACGGCCACCTCGCCCCCCCGCTGGCGCTGCTCAAGATTTGAGATCGAGCAGCAACTTCCTTGCGAGTTCAGGGTTCGGGAGCGGCTTCTTGGCCGACAGCGCTTTTTCCAGCAACATGCGCGCCTGCTGCTTGAACCCCAAGTCGACGTTCACCACCGCCAAGTGGTAAAGGATGCCCCCATCGTCTTGGCTCATGGCATGGGCCGCCTCAAGGGTCTTCTGTGCACCCCTCAGATCTCCGGTAGACCTTTGGACCCACCCCTTGGTATCCAGAAAATTGGCGTCCTTGGGCGACAGATCCACCGCGCGCTGGGCCAGCCGCAGCGCCTCGGCCTGTCGATCACTGCGCACGCCGAGCAGATCGGCGAGGTTGTTGTAAGCCACCGGATGGCTGGGGGCCAGCTCGATGATTTTTCGGTAGGTGGTCTCGGCCTTATCGAGCACCCCTTCACTGTGCTGCAACATGGCAAGCTGCAAGAGCAGTGCCGTTCGCTTGGGGGCCAACGCCACGGCCTGCTCCAGCACAACCAGGGCCTGGCTCTTTCGCTTGGTCGCGACGAGCAGGTCCGCCTTGACCACCAAGGCGTCCACCAGCCCTGGCTGCAAGGCCAATGCCTTGTCCACTGTCGCCAACGCCTGATCATGAGAACCCTGCGCACCGAGAACGCGGGCCAATCCCAGCCAACCCAGCGGGTTTCGGGGCTCTATCTGCGTGCAGCGCTCCAGTTCGGACTTTGCCTCTGACAACCTGCCCAGTTGCAGATGAGCCATGCCCAGACCGTAGCGAGCGCCTGCATGCGCTGGTTGAAGCGAAACCGCCTCCAGGTAGTACTTGAGCGCGTCCTGGGGGTTGCCGGTCGACAGCAACAGATCGGCCAGATCCATGCGCGGTCGGAACGCTTGCGGATCGAGATCCGCCGCCCGCCTGAAAGCACCTTGGGCCTTGGCCACCTGCCCCTTGAGCGCCCAGAAACGCCCACTGGATGCGTACGCATGCGGATCCTGCGGGTCCGCTTCCAGCGCCTTGCCGATCCAGTCACCCGCCGCATCGACTTGCTGGCGCTTGAAGGCCACTTCCGCGAGACCCAGCATGGCCGCGGACTGGCGCGGATACACGCTCAGAACTTCACGGAAGGCTGCCTCGGCAGCGCCGAGGTCGCCCGACGACAACGTCTTGAGACCCCGGTTGTAGGCATTGATGGCGCCGGCTTTCTGCTTCGGCACCACCGTGTCAGCGTCCGCCGACCGTGGAAAGGGATCGATCACGCGAGGCAAGGCAAACGACGGGGACATGCACAGCGTCAAAACCAACCCAGCCCAGCCCTGACGCGACCAGCGGAAACGGCACATGGAAACGTTCTCCAAAAAAAAACTCCCTGCGCCAAGGCGCAAGGAGTCATCAGTCTAAAGGCCCCGGCGTCCAGGACACCGGGAAACCGTGAGGCCTGGTCAGACCACCCGACGGCGACGAGACACCGCCAAGCCCGCCAGGGCAACACCGAGCAGAGCCAAGGAAGCGGGCTCCGGCACATCATTGGGATCCGGCTCCACCGGCGTGCCCCCAACGCCAGAGAAACCAAAGATGAAGGTCGCAGGCTCGCCGGTAACCTCACCCCCGTTGGACTGCCCCAGCGAATACAACTCAATGCCTTCGGCGCCAATGGCGGCCAAAGCCGACGCCTCGTTGCCCGTTGCACCGTAGAAGGTGGTGAAGGTGTAGCTCTCACCGTCCGCCAGCGTGCCGAAGTTGAAACGGAAATAGGCACCGTGGTCAACAGGCCCCACATCCGTGAAATCAACATCGACAGTAGCACCATTGATCGCAGCATCACCACCCAAAGGATCCGCCGTATTGAAGCCATTGTCGTGCGAACGCTCCAGAAGGGTGGTCGACCCGACACCCTTGATCGTCACGTACTCCGAAAACTCGGTCAGCGGAACGTCCCAGTCCATCACACGGACAAACTTCAGATCGTTCACCGTTGCACCCGTGTTGTTGGTGATGGTGACCACATCCTTGAAGAGCGCGCCAGGCGCATTGTTGGCCTCGGAATAAGCCTGCGTGATCTGGAGGCCCGGCAATGACGTCAGCGTCACGATGGAGGTGGCGCTGTTGCCCGTCGAGGAGAAACTCGAAAGAGTCAACCCGCCGGAACCGGTAGTCACATTGGCGTAACCGCTCACCGAACCGTTCACCGAAACACCCCACCCCTCGCAAAAACACCCCGGCGAGGTGGCATCACGAAACGAGCCATCGGGAAACTTGTAGGCCAACCCGGTCAGGGAACTGTTTACGGCAACACTTCCCACAGAAGTGTTGAGGTTTCCGAGATCGTTGACGCCCAAGGCGACGGTGCCGCTCGTATTGATGATGGTGGCAGCCGCGTGGGCCTGCACGTGAAGGCCCATTGCGCCCAAAACGACCAGGCCGGCCAGCAGATTTTTCTTGAATGACATGACGCTTCTCCTCGAATGTTTGTAAACCCGAAACAATTCGAAACGATTCAAAGCACCAAACATGCCAAGTAAAAAAATGCTTTCAAATCAATAGAGTTGCTCTTCCTCGCGTGACAAAAACCACATACATGCCAAGAAATCCGACAGCCCTGCATCCGTGAAATGGGTCACACATCCACTTCCACCGAGTCGCCGTGCAGCTCCATCAGCTCGCGGCGCGCGGCGGCTTCGCCCTTGCCCATGAGCTTGGTGATCAGCGCTTCGGTGCCGGCAAAGTCCAGACCGCCCAGCATCACCGGCATGAGGCGGCGCGTGTCGGGGTTGAGCGTGGTGTCCCACAGCTGCTCGGCGTTCATCTCGCCCAGGCCTTTGAAGCGGCTGATCTGGCACTTCTCGCGCGCCACGCCGTCTTTTTCGGCCTTATCCAGGATCGCGTGCAGCTCGCCGTCGTCCAGCGCGTACTGCTTGCTCGCGGGCTTCTTGCCGCGTGCCGGCACGTCCACGCGGAACAGCGGCGGCCGTGCCACGTACACATGGCCGGCTTCGATCAGCTTGGGGAAGTGGCGGAAGAACAGCGTGAGCAACAGCACCTGGATGTGCGAGCCGTCCACGTCGGCGTCCGACAGGATGCAGACCTTGCCGTAGCGCAGGCCGGACAGGTCCGGCGTGTCCAGCGGGCCGTGCGGGTCGACGCCGATGGCGACCGAGATGTCGTGGATTTCGGTGTTGGCGAACAGGCGGTCGCGCTCCACCTCCCAGGTGTTGAGCACCTTGCCGCGCAGCGGCAGCACGGCCTGGCTCTCCTTGTCGCGGCCCATCTTGGCGCTGCCGCCGGCCGAGTCGCCCTCGACCAGGAAGACCTCATTGTGCGCGATGTCGCGGCTCTCGCAATCGGTCAACTTGCCGGGCAGCACGGCCACGCCCGAACCCTTGCGTTTCTCGACCTTCTGGCCCGCCTTCTGGCGGCTCTGCGCGGCCTTGATGGCGAGTTCGGCCAGCTTCTTGCCGTAGTCCACGTGCTGGTTGAGCCAGAGTTCCAGCGCCGGGCGCACGAAGCCGCCGACCAGGCGCACCGCGTCGCGCGAGTTCAGCCGCTCTTTCACCTGGCCCTGGAACTGCGGGTCCAGCACCTTGGCGCTGAGCACATAGCTGGCGCGGGCGAACACGTCTTCGGGCAGCAGCTTCACGCCCTTGGGCAGCAGCGCGTGCATCTCGATGAACGCCTTGACCGCCTGGAACAGACCGTCGCGCAGCCCGCTGTCGTGCGTGCCGCCGGCGCTGGTGGGGATCAGGTTGACGTAGCTCTCGCGCACCGGCGCGCCGTCTTCGGTGAAGGCCACGGCCCAGCCTGCGCCCTCGCCGTCGGCAAAGCTGTCGTCCTTGGCGTCGGCGTAACCCTCGCCCTCGAACAGCGGGATCACCGGGTCGCCGCTCAGCGTCTGCGCCAGGTAGTCGCGCAGCCCGCCCTTGTATTGCCAGACCTGGGTGTCCTTGGTTTTTTCATTGAGCAGCGTGACCTGCACACCCGGCATCAGCACCGCCTTGCTGCGCAGCAGGTGCGTCAGCTCGCCCAGCGGCAGCACGGCCGAATCGAAGTATTTGGCGTCGGGCCAGGCCCGCACTGTGGTGCCCTGCTTGCGGTCGCCTTCGCCCTTGGGCGCGATCACCAGTTGCTCGATCACGTCACCGGCGCCGAAGGCCAGTCGGGCCACCTGGCCGTCGCGGAAGCAGGTCACTTCCAGCCGGGTCGACAGCGCGTTGGTCACGCTCACGCCCACGCCGTGCAGGCCGCCCGAGAAGCTGTAGGCACCGCCCTTGCCCTTGTCGAACTTGCCGCCGGCGTGCAGGCGGGTGAACACCAGCTCGACCACCGGCGCCTTCTCTTCGGGGTGCAGGCCGAAGGGGATGCCACGGCCGTCGTCTTCCACGCTCACCGATCCGTCGGTGTGCAGCGTGACCTTGATTTTTTTGCCGAACCCCGCCAGCGCCTCGTCGGCGGCGTTGTCCAGCACTTCCTGGATGATGTGCAGCGGGTTGTCGGTGCGGGTGTACATGCCCGGCCGCTGCTTGACCGGCTCCAGCCCCTTGAGGACGCGGATCGAACCTTCGGAATAGTCGTTTGTTTGGGTAGCCATGGCGGCGGATTGTAGGGTGCAGTGCACAAAGACTGTATGAATGAACAGATGCCGACCAGCTGATGCGCGCGCCGCATCAGTGGCGGGCGCCGAATTCATCGCCACGGGTCGCCCCCGCGCCTGCACCGGCGGGCCGGATTGGCTACAGTCGACCGATGTCTTCTGCCCAGCCCCCCCGCCTCTCGGCCCTGCAGGTGCTCGCCTGCGGCGCCGCCATCGTGACCCTGTCCATGGGCGTGCGCCACGGCTTCGGCCTCTGGCTGCAGCCCATCACGCAGCAAATGGGCTGGACGCGCGAGAACTTCGCCTTTGCGCTGGCCATCCAGAACCTGTCCTGGGGCCTGTTCGGCATCTTCGCCGGCATGGCGGCCGACCGCTTTGGCGCCTTCCGCGTGCTGCTGGTGGGCGCCCTGCTGTATGCGCTGGGTCTGACGGGCATGGCGCTCTCACCCACGCCGGGCCTGTTCGCGCTGACGGCGGGCGTGCTGATCGGCGCCGCCCAGGCCGGCACCACCTACGCCGTGGTCTACGGCGTGATCGGGCGGCAGATTCCGGCCGAAAAACGCTCCTGGGCCATGGGCGTGGCCGCGGCGGCGGGCTCGTTCGGCCAGTTCCTCATGGTGCCGGTCGAAGGCTGGCTGATCAGCTCTTTTGGCTGGCAGGAAGCCTTGCTGTTCCTCGGCGCCGCGGTGCTGCTGATCATGCCGCTGGCCCTGTTTTTGCGCGAACCGGGTTTTGTGGGTGGCGCGGCGCCCCGGCGCGAACAGACCATCCTGCAGGCGCTGCGCGAGGCCTTCGGCTACCGCAGCTTCCAGCTGCTGATGGCCGGCTACTTCGTCTGCGGCTTCCAGGTGGTGTTCATCGGTGTGCACATGCCCAGCTACCTCAAGGACAACGGCCTCTCGCCCCAGGTGGCGAGCACCGCGCTGGCGCTGATCGGCCTGTTCAACGTGTTCGGCACCTACGCCGCCGGCACGCTGGGCCAGCGGCTGGCCAAGCGCCACATCCTGGCCTTCATCTACCTGGCCCGCGCGATCGCCATCGGCATCTTCCTGGCCGTGCCGCTGTCGCCGGCCAGCGTCTATGTGTTCGCCGCCGTCATGGGCGTGCTGTGGCTGTCGACCGTGCCGCCCACCAACGCGGTGCTGGCGCAGATCTTCGGCGTGGCCCACATGTCCATGCTGGGCGGCTTCGTGTTCTTCAGCCACCAGATCGGCAGCTTCATGGGCGTGTGGCTGGGCGGCGTGCTGTACGACCAGACCGGCAGCTACGACATCGTCTGGTACATCTCGATCGCGCTGGGCGTGTTCGCGGCGCTGATCAACCTGCCGGTGCGCGAATCGCCCATCGCACGTGGGCCCCAACGCGTGGGCGCGGCGGCGTGATGAAGACGCTGGTGGTCAAGGGCCTGGTCTGGGCAGCGGTGCTGCTGGCGCTGGCCGGCGCCTGGTCGATGTACACACGCCCCGACTTCCTGGTCAACCTGACCGACCAGCTCTGGAGCTGTTTTTGAACACCCCCCTGCGCCGCTTCGCGTCGTCCCCCCTCCCGTTCCGGAGGGGGGACGCACCCAGTGGCCCGGCCAAGCCGTTTCCACGGGTGCCCTGGATGCACGCCTCCACCGTCTCGCCTGTTTGACATGCACCGAACCGAAACTGCCTCCCTCTGGGTACAGCGCTGGACGCCCCTCGTGCCCGCGCACGGCACGGTGCTGGACGTGGCCTGCGGCCAGGGCCGCCACCTGCGCTGGTTCGCCGCGCGCGGCCACGCCGTGGTCGGCGTGGATCGCGACCCGATCGCCGCCGAGGCCACAGGCGGCGCGCTGGTGGTGCGGGCCGACATCGAGAACGGTCCCTGGCCCTTTGCGGGCCAGCGCTTTGACGCCGTGGTGGTCACCAACTACCTCTGGCGGGCGCTGCTGCCCACCCTGGTGGACAGCGTGGCCGAAGGTGGCGTGCTGATCTACGAAACCTTTGCCGCCGGCAACGAAACGGTGGGCCGGCCCGCGCGGCCCGACTTTCTGTTGCGCCCGGGCGAACTGCTGCAGGCCTGCGCCGACCTGCACACCGTGGCCTACGAAAACGGCTTTCTCGACACCCCGGAGCGCTTCGTGCAGCGCATCGCGGCGGTGCGAAAACGCCCGGCCGACGACGCCCTGCCGGCCCGGTTTGCGCTGGGTGCCGCTGGGTAGAATGTGCGATTCGCGCCTGCGCGCCGGATCGTCCCCGCATATCGCGCCGCCGAGCGGCGCTCCTGAACCGAGTCCGAACACATGAAGACCATCACCGGCAGCATCGTTGCCCTCGTCACGCCCTTCCTCCCCGACGGCAGCGTGGACTACCCGACCCTGCGCAAGCTGATCGACTGGCACATCGCCGAAGGCACCGACTGCATCGGCGTGGTCGGCACCACCGGCGAATCGCCCACG
>NZ_JASJOY010000008.1:0-15518 GCF_031426985.1 Hydrogenophaga sp. | reverse complement strand
GTCAACGCCACGCCCATGGGCATGAACGAAGGCGACCCGCTGCCCATGGACGTGTCGCGCCTGGATGCCCGCACCTTCGTGGGCGAGGTGGTGATGCGCACCGAGATGACCGCTTTCCTCAGCGCCGCGCAGGCCAGAGGCTGCAAGGTGCAAGTGGGTTCCGACATGCTGTTCGAAATGATTCCCGCGTATCTGGAATACTTCGGTTTTCCCACCGCCACCCCCGAAGTGCTGCGCTCGGTGGCCCGGCTCTGAGCCACTGACACTGGGGCCGCCCCACGCCCTCCCCTCCGTTGTCCGACCCCCACTACCCTCATCCTGGCCGGGGCATCACCCTGGCCGTCGTCGCCACCGCCTGCTTCGCCCTGCTCGACACCACCTCCCAGTACGTGGGCGGCGTGGTGCCGGTGCTGATGGCGGTCTGGCTGCGCTTCGTGGTGCAGACCGGCATGACCCTGGCCCTGCTGCTGCCGCGCCAGGGGCGCGCCCTCTTTGCGACCCGGGCGCCCTGGTGGCAGCTGCTGCGCGGCGCGCTCATGGTCACGTCCGGCACCGTGGCCTACCTGGCGCTGCAGCACGTGCCGGTGGGTGAATTCACCGCCATCCTCATGCTGGTGCCGCTGGTCGTCACCCTGCTGGCCGCGCTGCTGCTGCGCGAACACGTCAGCGCACGGACCTGGCTGCTGGTGGCAGGCGGCCTGAGCGGAGCGCTCATCGTCGTGCGCCCCAAGGGCAGCGACCTCAACATCGGCATGTTCCTGCCGCTGCTGCTGGTGGCCATCAACGCCTCCTACCAGGTCGTCACCAGCAAGATGGTCAAGACCGAAGACCCCGGCACCATGCACGTCTACACCGGCCTCACCGGCCTGGCCTTCGGCACCGTGCTGCTGCCCTGGAGCTGGGCCCCCATGCAGTCCCCGAGCCTGTGGCTGCTGGTGGCCCTGATGGGGGTGTTCGGCTCGCTGGGCCACTACTTCATGATCCAGAGCTTTCAGAAGGCGCCCGCCTCGCGCCTGACGCCCTACATGTACGCCCAGATCGGCTTTGCCACGCTGGCCGGCTGGCTCGCGTTCGGCCATGCCCCCGATGTCTGGACGGTGCTCGGCATCGGCCTGATCGCGGTGTGCGGGGTGCTGGGGGTGCGGGCGCGATAGCGCCCCCCTCCAGTACGCACGGTGACCCGCCGCACACGCCCGCGGAGCGCGCGGCGGCGGGCTGGCTTCAGCGGATGACCGCCAGCTTCTCGCGCTGGCCCGCTTTGAAGGAGTAGAGGGTCAGCGCAGCGTTCTGTCGGTCGCCCTTGTCGTCGAACGTGACCTTTCCGGACGCGCCCTGGTACTGGATGTCCTTGAGCGCGGGCAGGTACTGCTTCGGGTCGGCCGAGCCGGCGGCCTGCATGGCGGCGGCCAGCAGCTTCACGCCGTCGTAGGCGTAGCCGGCGTACGCCTGCACGTCCACGCCGAACTTGGCCTTGAAATCGGCGCGAAACTTCTCGCTGGCCGCCACTTCGTCGCCGTCCACACCACCGGCTTCGACGCAGAACACCCGCTCGTCACCCAGCGCATCGGCCGACAGCGTGATCATCTCGGCGGTGCACAGGCCGTCGCCGCCCACCAGCTTGGAGGTGAAGCCCAGCGACTTCATCTGGCGCAGCATCGGGCCGCCCACCGCGTCCATGCCACCGTAAAAGATGACGTCCGGCTTCTTGGCCTTGAGCGACGTGAGGATGGCGTTGAAGTCGGTGGCCTTGTCGTTGGTGAACTCGCGGCCCACCACCTCGGCACCGGCGGCCTTGGCCGCCTTCTCGAACTCGTCGGCCAGGCCCTGGCCGTAGGCCGTGCGGTCGTCGATGACGGCCACGGTCTTGGCCTGCAGGCTCTGCACCGTATAGCGGCCCATGGCGCCACCCTGCTGGGTGTCGTCGGCCACCAGGCGGAACGCGCCCGCGAAGCCCTGGCGGGTGAACTTCGGGTTGGTTGACGAGGGCGTGATCTGCGGGATGCCGGCTTCGTTGTAGAGCACCGAGGCGGGCAGCGTGGCGCCGGAGGTCAGGTGCCCCACCACGCCGTTGACATTCGCGTCCACCAGCTTCTGCGCGGCGGCCGTGGCCTGCTTGGGGTCGGCCCCATCGTCTTCGGCCATCAGCTCGAAACGGGCGGTCTGGTTGCCGATCTTCACGCCCGCGGCGTTGAGTTCCTCGATGGCCAGGCGGGCGCCATTTTCGTTGTCTTTGCCCAGGTGGGCCACCGCGCCGCTGGTGGCGCCGACGTGGCCAATCTTGACCACCAGCACGTCACCCGCAGCGGGCGCTGCGGGCGCGACCGGCGCGGCGGTTTCTTCTTTCTTGCCGCAAGCGACGAGCGCCACGGCAGCGGCCAGCACGGCCAGTTTCAGTTCGATACGCATGGAAATGGACTCCTCAGAAATTCAAAAATCAGACCGTCAGCTGCTGGCTGCTGGCGGGTGGCGGGTGGCGGGTGGCGGGTGGCCAGCATCCAGGCTTGCGGCGGCCGCTCAGCCCCCCAGGCCCGCAAAGACGTTCTGCACGTCGTCGTTGTCGTCGATGGCGGCGAGGAAGGCTTCAACCTCTTCCAGCGCCTCGGCGCTCAGGCTGGCCGGGTCCACCGGGTTCTTGGGCTTGTAGCCCAGCTTGGCCGACAGCACGGTGAAGCCTTGCGCCGGCAGCGCGCGGCCGACCAGGTCGAGGTCGGTCGGGTCGGTCAGGAAGACGCACACGCCCTCTTCGTCTGCGGGTTCGAAATCCTGCGCCCCGGCTTCGATGGCGGCCAGTTCGGCGTCGGCGTCCTTGTTGGCGGCCTCGGCTTCGATGATGCCGACGTGGTCGAAGTCCCACGACACCGAGCCGCTGGTGCCCAGCTGGCCCTTGCGGAACAGCACGCGCATGTCCGACGCGGCGCGGTTCACGTTGTCGGTCAGGCATTCCACCATCACCGGCACACGGTGCGGCGCGAAACCTTCGTACATCACGTGTTCGTAGTGGATGGCCTCACCCGTGAGGCCGGCGCCTTTCTTGATGGCGCGCTCCAGCGTGTCCTTGGGCATGGACACCTTGCGCGCCTGCTCCATCACCAGGCGCAGGCGGGCATTGGCCGAGGGGTCGGCGCCGTTGCGCGCCGCGATGATGATGTCCTTGACCAGCTTGCCGAAGAGCTTGCCTTTGGCGTTGGCCGCCAGGTCCTTGTGTTTGGCTTTCCATTGCGCGCCCATGGGATGTCCTCTTGTGGGGTCGATTGATCGGAACCCACGAGTTTAGGCGCCACGGAGGGGCGTTCGGCGGCGTCAGGGGGCCGTCATGCCAGGCCGGCCAGCCGCCGATCGAGCTGGAAACAGGCGCTGAAGACCTGCCGGTCGGCCACGCCCGCGTTCGCCAGTTCGCGTTGCAGCAGCTGGTCCAGCGCCGCCTGCGCGGCCGCGGGGTGCAGCGCCTCGACCACCAGCACACCGTCGAACACGCCTTCCACGCTGCGGCGCATGGCCTTTTCCTTGGTGGGCACCCCGGTGCCGGCCGCGTCGACCTGCATCAGCCAGACCTGGGCCACCGCGTCCAGTGCCGCGATGCGCTGCACCAGCGCCTGCTGGGCCGGCGCGCCCAGCAACCCGGCGGCCTCCAGGTCCAGCCGGAGCGGCAGGGCCACCGCGCCACAGCCCAGGCCCGCGCGCGCCACCACCGCTCCGCCGCCGCGCGCGAAGTTCTGCAGGATGGGCATGGTGCGCTGCGACCAGGGCGTGGGTGCATTCAGCCGCGCCAGGTACGACGGGCCGGCGAGCACGCCCGCGTCCTGCAGTTCGTAGGTGATGAAGAAGCGGCGCTGGCCATCGGCCTCGGCGCGGAACACACGGCCCGAGAGGAAGCCGTCCACGCCCACGCGCTCCAGCACGTGTTCGCGCGTGAGCCAGTGCAGGTAGTCGGTTTCCTGGCCGGGTTCGATGTCGCTCCAGATGGCGAGCTGGGCCTGTCCGCGGGTGCTCATGGGGTCTCCTGTGTGGGGTCAGCGGCCACCAGTGTCGCGCAACAGTTCCACCAGCGTGCGCAAGCCTGCGGTGTACGAGCGCCAGCCCAGGCCCTGCACGGTGCCGCGCACCGCGGGCGAGATGATGGAGTGCGAACGCCAGGGCTCGCGCGCCGCGATGTTGGACAGGTGCACCTCGATCACCGGGAAGGGCATGGCTTTGATCGCGTCGTGCAGCGGCACGCCGTGCTGCGTCAGCCCGGCGGGGTTGAGCAGCGCGCCGTGCGCGGTGTCGATGCGTTCGTGCAGCTTGTCGATCAGCACGCCTTCGTGGTTGGACTGCAGGATCTCCAGTTGCACGCCCAGTTCGGCGGCCAGGGCCTGCAGGCTGTCGTTGATCTGCGCCAGCGTGGTGCTGCCGTAGATGTGCGGTTCGCGGCGGCCGAACAGGTTGAGGTTCGGGCCGTGCAGGATGAGGATGTTCATGAGGTGGGCCTCGGGTTCAGCGCGCGGTGCGGGCCAGCTCGCTCTGGTAGAGCTTCACCAGCTCGGGGTCGTAGGCGGCGGCCATCTTGTCCGTGACCGGCTTGACCATCTGGCCGATGCGCTGGCGCTCGGCGGCGCTGACCTCGTTGTATTGCATGCCCTTGGCCTGCAGTTCGCCCACCGCCTTCTGCGCGGCGGCGCGGCTGGCCTGGCGCTGGTAGGCGCGGCTTTCGTTGGCGGCCTCGGTCAGGATGCGCTGCTCGGTCGGCGAGAGCTTGTCCCAGAAGCGCTTGCTGACCAGCAGGATGTTGGCGGCGTACACGTGGTTGGTCGCGCTCACGTGCTTCTGCACTTCGTAGAACTTGTTGGACAGGATCACCGAGAACGGGTTTTCCTGCCCGTCCACCGCCTTGGCTTCGAGCGCGCCGTACAGCTCGCCAAACGCCATCGGTACCGGGTTGGCCTTGAGCGCCTTGAAGGTCTCCAGGAACACCGGGTTGGGGATCACGCGCAGCTTCAGGCCGTCGAAGTCTTCGGGCCGGGTGATGGCGCGTTTGCTGTTGGTGACGTTGCGAAAGCCCAGGTCCCAGTAGCCCAGCGACACCAGCCCCTTCTCGGGCAGCTTGGCGATCAGGGCCTGGCCGAACGGGCCGTCGAGCAGCGCGTCGGCCTGCGCAAAGCTGCCGACCGCGAACGGAAAATCGATCAGGCCGAACTCCTTGACGATGCCGGCCAGCGAGGTGGTGGCCGGCGCCGTCATTTCCTGCACCCCGCCCTGCAGCGCAGCCTGCTGCTGCAGTTCGTTGCCCAGGGTGGACGAGGGGAATTCCTGCACCTTGAGCTTGCCGCCGCTCTTGGCCGCGACCAGTTCGGCAAAGCGCTTGGTGCCCAGGCTGACCGGGTGGTCGGTGTTGTTGAGGTGGCCGAACTTGAGGGTGCGTTCCTGCACGTCCTGCGCCTGCGCGGCGCCGCCGGCCAGCAGGGCCGCGGCCGCGACGATCAGGGTGAGCGGAAGTTTCATGTGTGTCTCCTGGGTGTTGTGGCGGCCCACCCGCTGCGGGCCGTTGCACCGTATTCTTGGAAGCCGACGGGAAAGTCTTTCCCAACTGGAAACCTGTTTCTCCATACGAAAAATGAGCCTTGCCCTCGACCGCGGTCTTGCCCTGCTGGAACACCTGGCCGCCCACCCCGACGGCGTGCCGCTGGCCTCGCTGGCGGCCGAGCTGGACATACCGCTGAGCGCCTGCCACCGCCTGCTGGCCACGCTGCAGACGCGCGGCTATGTGCGGCAGGCGCGCGCCCAGGGCGACTACTTGCTCACCACCCGGCTCGCCTCGCTCGGGCTGGGCTACCTCAGCGGCGCCGGCGTGGTGGACATCGCCGAGCCCGTGCTCGAACGGCTGGCGCAGCGCACGGGCGAACTGGTGCGCCTGTCCATCGTCGACGGCGAGCGCCTGACCTGGGTGGCCAAGGCGCAGGGCATGCGCAAGGGCCTGCGCTACGACCCCGACATGGGCCAGGACGCACGGCTGTCGTGCACCGCCTCGGGCCACGCCTGGTTGCTGACCATGAGCGACGAAGACGCGCTCAAGCGCGTGCTGCAACAGGGCATGGGCGGGCCCGCCGACTACGGCCCCCGGGCACCGACCACGGTGAAGGCGCTGCTGGGTTTTCTGCACGCGGCACGGGTCCGCGGCTATGCGGTGATCGACGAGGTGTTCGCGCCCGGCATGAGCGCGCTCGCGGTGCCGGTGCTGCGGCGGGGCGAAGCGGTGGGCGTGATCAGCGTGGCCGGCCCGCGCCAGCGCCTGACGCCCGAGCGCATGCACGAGTTCGCACCGGAACTGCTGGAGGCCGCCGCCGAACTGGGCCCGATCTTCAACACCAACAGCCTGATGGGCCGCCCGCCGCTGGGCAAGGGCTGAGAGGCTGAGAGGAAATCGGTCATGCCCGCCTTGGCGCCCCTCACACCCAGCGCAGCAGACCCCAGAACAGTGCCGCGAGAAACACCGTTTCCAGCACCATCAGGGCCACCGGTTTCCAGCCCACGGTGACGATGTCCTGCAGCTGGGTTTTCATGCCGATGGCCGCCATCGACGCGACCAGCAGGAACTGCGACGCGCCCTGCCCCGCCTGCACCAGCGCCACGGGCAGCCAGCCGCTGCTGTTGACCAGCACCAGCAGCGCAAACCCCACCGCAAACCAGGGCAGCAGCGGCGGCCGCGGGCCGGTCGGGGTGTCGCCGCCTTGCTCGCGCTCGTGGCGCCGCGCCAGCACCGCGGCCAGCGCGATCACCGGCAGCAGCATCGACACCCGCATCAGCTTGACCAGGGTGGCGGCGTCGCCCGCGTCGTGCGAGAGGCTGTAGCCCGCGCCCACCACCTGGGCCACGTCGTGAATGGTGCCGCCGATGAAGAAGCCGGCCTGCACCGGTGCCATGCCCAGCGCCTGGGTGAGCATGGGGTAGAGCACCATGGCCAGCGTCGAGAGCGTGCTCACGCCGATCACGGTGAACAGCGTGGCGCGCTCCTTCTGCGGGTGCGCCGGCATGGCGGCCGACAGCGCCAGCGCCGCCGACGCGCCGCAGATGGCCACCGCGCCCCCTGTGAGCAGGCCGAAGAACATGCGAAAGCCCATCAACCGCGCCAGCACGATGCCCACGGCGATGGTCGAGGCGACCGACACCAGCACCATCAGCACCGGCGACCAGCCCAGCGCCGCGACCTGTGACACGGTGATGCGCAGCCCCAGCAGGGCCACGCCCAGCCGCAGCAGGGTGCGCGCGGTGAACTGGATGCCGGGCCCGGCCTTGCCTTCCGCGGACAGGAAGTTCAGCGCCATGCCCAGCAGCAGGGCGAACAGCATGACCGGCGCGCCGTAGTGCGCACCCAGGGCCATGGCGGCCACCGCCACCACCGCGCTGAGGGTGAGGCCCGGGCCCAGGTGGGCGGCCTGCGCGCGCATGTCCGCCACGCACAGGCGCTCAACGAAGGAGGTCATGGCCAGCACCCGCCGGGCTCACTGGTTGAGCTTGATGTCAAAGCTCTTGACGATGGCCGCGTTGCGCTCGAACTCGGCACGCAGCGACTGCACCATCTGCTCGGAGGTTTCGTCACCGCCCAGGTCAAAACCAGCACCGAGCAGGCGGTCCTTGATCTTGGGATGGGCGGCCGCCTTGTCCACCGCGACGTTGATCTTCTGCACCATGGCCGAGGGCACGCCACTGGCGACGATGATGCCGACCCAGTTGCCGAAATCGATCTCGGGGTAGCCCTGCTCGGCCATCGTCGGCACGTTGGGCAGGTGCGGCGAACGCTTCTTGGCGGCCACGCCAAAGGCCTGGATCTTGCCGGCCTCGATCATCTTCTTGGACGTCACCATGCCGTCGAACATCAGCGGGATCTGCCCGCCCATGACCTGGACCAGCCCGGGAGGCGAGCCGGCAAACGGCACATGCTGCATGTCCAGCCCAGCCTTCTGGTTGAGGATCGCGCCGGCGTATTGCGAGCTGGTGCCCGCGCTGTAGGAGGCGAAGCTGACCTTGCCGGGATTGGCCTTGACCCAGGCCACCACGCCCTTGACGTCCTTGGCCGGCACATTGGGCGCGCCCACCATGACCATGCTGGAGCGGGCGATGGCGGTCACCGGCTTGACGTCCTTGAGCGGGTCGAACGCGGTCTTCATGACGTGCGGGATTTCGGTCAGGATGTTGCTGGCCGTCATCATGATGGTGTTGCCGTCGAGCGGCGCGGCCAGCATGGCCTGCACCGCGATGGCACCACCGGCGCCGGGCTTGTTTTCCACCAGCACCGGCTGACCGATCTCGGCAGAGAGCTGGTCGGCCAGGATGCGGGCCACCACGTCCATGGTGCCGCCGGCCGGCGCGGGCACCAGCATGTGCACGGGCTTGTCGGTCCAGGCCATGGCGGCCGGCAGGGCAAAGGCCAGAGCGGCGGCGCAAACGGTGCGGCGCAGCGGCGAGAAATGGCGAGAGGTCATCGGTTTGTCTCCTGTGGTGGCGCAGGCCATCGGGTGAGCCTGTCGCGGACCGGGGGTCGGTCCGTGGGGGAAATACTAGGTGGCAGCACCGCCGCATGCTTGTCTAATTGGGACAAGCAGTTTCGAAATTGGGACATTCATGGATTACCCCTACGTGCCCGTGGTGCGCAGCGCCAGCCTCGCCGGCTACCTCGATCTGGCCAGCTCGGTCGGGCTGGACGCGCGCGCGATGTTGCGCCGTGCCGGCCTGTCGACGCGCAGCCTGGAAGACCCCGACACACCGCTGAGCGCGGTGGCGGTGCGCGCCCTGCTGGAAGAGAGCGCCCTGGCCAGTGGCTTGGAGGACTTCGGCCTGCGCATGGCCAGCCGGCGCCAGTTCGCCTCCCTCGGCCCGATCAGCCTGGTGCTCAAGGACGAGCCGACCGCCCGCGCCGCGCTGGACACGTTGTGCCGCTACCTGCGCCTGCTCAACGCCTCGCTGCTGACCCGGGTCGAAGAACACGGCGAGCTGCTGGTGATCCGCGAAGAGATGCTGGTCGCCCAGTCGGCCAGCACACGCCAGTCGATGGAGCTGGCGGTCGGCGTGATGTACCGCATCCTGCGCGAACTGCTGGGGGCATCGTGGAAACCGGTGCGGGTGTGCTTCATCCACCGCCCGCCGAGCGACAGCAAGGCCCACAAGGCCTTCTTCGGTGCCAGCGTCGAATTCAACAGCGAGTTCAACGGCATCGTCTGCAACGCGGCCGATCTGCAGGCGCCCCTGCCCGGCAACAACCCCGAGATGGCACGCTTTGCCCGGCAATACCTCGACCGCGCGCTGTCGGGCCAGCACCAGAGCACCCAGGCCACGGTGCGCCAGCTGATCGCCGCCTTGCTGCCGGGCGGGCGTTGCACCTCGCAGCAGGTGGCGCAGCACCTCGGGGTGGATCGGCGCACCATCCACCGCCACCTCGCCAGCGACGGCGAGAGCTTCGCGACCTTGCTGCAGGCGGTGCGCTCGGAACTCGTGATGCGCCAGGTCAAGGACAGCGACCTGCCGCTGGCCGAGGTCGCCCAGCTGCTGGGCTTCTCCGCGCCGGCCGCGTTTTCGCACTGGTTCCGCAGCACCTTCGGCTGCAGCGTGACGCATTGGCGCCGGCAGGAAAAGGCCAAGGCGGCGATTCTTCAGGGTCAACCCTGACTGTCCCACATTCGCAAATAAGCGTCCCAGATTAGCAAGCAGAGAAGGCCCATGCCTCCTACGATGCGTTCCATGGCCCGGACACCCGGCGCCCCGAACCCACGAAGGAGACACCCCCATGGCCACTGCCATCCGCATGCACCGCATCGGCGGTCCCGAGGTCCTGCAAATCGAACAGGTTGAGGTCGGCGACCCCGGTCCGGGCCAGGTCCGCCTGCGCCACGCCGCCGTCGGCCTGAACTACGCCGACACCTATTTCCGCAACGGCACCTACCCCATGCCCCTGCCGGCCGGCATGGGCGTCGAGGGCGCGGGCGTGGTCGAAGCCATCGGCCCGGACGTCAGCAACGTCGCCGTCGGTGACCGCGTCACCTACACCGGCTTCCTCAACACCCTGGGCGCCTACAGCACGGAGCGGCTGATCCCGGCCGCGCCGCTGATCAAGCTGCCCGAAGCCATCGGTTTCGAGACCGCCGCCGCCATGACCATGCGCGGCCTGACCTCGGCCTACCTGATGCGCCGCATCCACCCCTTCAAGGCGGGCGACACGGTGCTGCTGCACGCGGCGGCCGGCGGCGTCGGCCTGATCGTTTCGCAATGGGCCAAGCTGCTGGGTATCACCGTGATCGGCACCGTCTCGACCGATGAAAAAGCCGCCCTGGCCATGGCCCACGGCTGCGCCCACACCATCAACTACAGCCACGAAGACGTGGCCGCGCGGGTGAAGGCGCTCACCGACGGCCGGGGCGTGGACGTGGTGATCGACAGCGTCGGCAAGACCACCTTCATGGCCTCGCTCGATTCGCTCAAGCGGCGCGGTCTGATGGTCTGCGTCGGCACCGCCTCGGGAACCATCGACGGCTTCAACCCCAACCTGCTGGCCATGAAGGGTTCGCTCTTCCTCACCCGCCCCGCGCTGGCCGACTACATCGCCGACCCGGCCGAGAAGGCCGAACTGGCGGCCGAGGTGTTCGGCCACGTCGCGGCCGGCCGCATCCGCATCGAGATCAACCAGCGCTACGCGCTCGAAGACGCGCAGCAGGCCCACCGCGACCTCGAAGCGCGCAAGACCACCGGCTCGTCGGTGTTCGTGATCTGAGAACCGCCACCCTCAAGGAGACAAGCACATGAAGATCGAACAACTCACCTGTGCCATCGGCGCCGAGGTGGTCGGTGTGAACCTGGCCAACGCGGTGCACGACGAAGGCCTGTTTGCCGAACTCAAGGCCGCGCTGCTGCAACACAAGGTGCTGTTCCTGCGCGACCAGGACATCTCGCGCGCCGAGCACGTGGCCTTCGCCCGCCGCTTCGGCGAACTCGAAGACCACCCGGTGGCCGGCAGCGACCCGGACCACCCCGGCCTGGTGCGCATCTACAAGACGCCCGACGCGCCCAACGACCGCTACGAAAACTCGTGGCACACCGACGCCACCTGGCGCGAGAGCCCGCCCATGGGCTGCGTGCTGCGCTGCGTGGAATGCCCACCGATCGGCGGCGACACGATGTGGGCCAACATGGTGCTGGCCTACGAGAAGCTGCCCGAGACGGTGAAGCAGCAGATCGCCGGCCTGCGCGCGCGCCACAGCATCGAATGCACCTTCGGCGCCGCCATGCCGATCGAGCGCCGGCTGGCGCTCAAGGCCCAGTACCCGGACGCCGAGCACCCGGTCGTGCGCACCCACCCCGAGACCGGCGAGAAGGTGCTGTTCGTCAACGGTTTCACCACCCACTTCACCAACTTCCACACCCCGGCCAATGTGCGCGTCGGTCAGGACTTCACGCAAGGCACCTCGGCCCTGCTGCAGTACCTGATCAGCCAGTCCGCGATCCCCGAATACCAGGTGCGCTGGCGCTGGAAACCCAACAGCGTCGCCATCTGGGACAACCGCGCGACCCAGCACTACGCGGTCATGGACTACCCGCCCTGCCACCGCAAGATGGAACGCGCCGGGATCATCGGCACCCCCGTTTTCTGAGCCTTCCCACCCCCCATTGATTCCACCACCGGAGACACCCCATGAACTTCCTCGACGGCGCCCTCTTCCCCGAAAACCAGGACAAGCTGATCATCACCGCCGCCCCCTACGGCCCCGAATGGATCCCCTCGGACTTCCCCGAGGACATCCCCGTGACCATGGCCGAGCAGGTGCAGAAAGCCGTGGACTGCTACAACGCCGGCGCCACCGTGCTGCACCTGCACGTGCGCGAACTCGATGGCAAGGGCAGCAAGCGCCTGTCCATGTTCAACGAGCTGATCGCCGGCGTGCGCAAGGCCGTGCCGGACATGATCATCCAGGTCGGCGGCTCGATCAGCTTCGCCCCCGAGAGCGATGGTGCGGCCGCCAAATGGCTGAGCGACGACACCCGCCACATGCTGGCCGAGCTCGACCCCAAGCCCGACCAGGTGACCGTCACGATCAACACCACGCAGATGAACGTGATCGAACACATGGACGAGCGCGACATCGCCGGCACCTCGCTGGCCACGCCCGAGAACCGCCGCGCCTACAGCGAAATGATCGTGCCGTCCAACCCGGCCTGGTACGAGGAACACATCCGCCGCCTGACCGCCGCCGGCATCCAGAGCGCGTTCCAGTTCTACAACCTCAACAGCTTCGAGACCGTCGAGCGCCTGATGCGCCGCGGCGTCTACAAGGGCCCGCTGGTGTGCAACTGGGTTGCCATCAGCGGCGGCATGGACGCCCCCAACATCTACAACCTGTCGAACTTCGTGCGCGCCATGCCCGACGGCGCCAAGCTCACGGTCGAGAGCAGCATGCGCAACGTGCTGCCGATCAACATGGTGGGCATGGCCCTGGGCCTGCATGTGCGCTGCGGCATCGAGGACAACATCTGGAACCAGACCCGCACCGGGCGCATGACCACGGTGCAGCAGATCGAGCAGCTGGTGCGCCTGGCCGGTGAACTCGGCCGCCCGGTGGCCACCGGCAAGGAAGCGCGCGAGATCCTGCAGATCGGCGTGTTCTACGACACCGTGGAAGAGAGCCTGGCCGCCAACGGCTTCGCGCCCAACCAGCGCGGCGGCCAGCAGGGTTATCTGCGCAAGGTGGCCTGATGAGCGAACGCGCAGCGGCGGCCACGGTCGTCATCGTCCCCGGCCTGCGCGACCACGTGGCGCAGCACTGGCAGACGCTGCTGGCGGCGCAGCTGCCGGGCTGCGTCACCGTGCCGCCCATGGGCCGCGAAGACCTGGACCGCCAGGCCCGGGTGGACGCGCTGGAGGCGGCGGTGGCTTCGGTCCCGGGGCCGGTGCTGCTGGTGGCGCACAGCGGCGGCTGCATCACGGTGGCGCACTGGGCGGCGTCGACCGCGCAGGCGGACCGTGTGCAAGGCGCGCTGCTGGCCACGCCACCCGACTTCGATGCCCCCATGCCCGCGGGCTACCCGAGCACCGACGCGTTGCGCGCCGCGGGCTGGTTCCCGGTGCCGCGCCAGCGGCTGCCCTTCCCCTGCCTGGTGGCCCTGAGCCGCAACGACCCGCTGGGCCGGCTGGACCGGGTGCAGGACCTGGCCCGCGACTGGGGCAGCCGCACCGTGGACCTGGGCGAGGTGGGCCACCTCAACCCGGCATCGGGGTACGGGCCATGGCCCATGGCGATGGATCTCATCGCCTCGCTGCGCACCTGAGCGCCTGAGCGGCTGAAATTCAGTCCGCCAGCGACTTCAGGCGCATCTGGTTGGGCAGCGGCACCGAGCGGCGCAGCACCTCGTCGGCCAGCCACAGCGCGGCGCGCTGGCCACGCTCGGCCACCATGGGCAGCGGCATCTGCTGGTAGTCGTCGTTGAAGACCTCGAAGCTGTAGTCGCCCGCGTAGCCCAGGCGGTCGAGCTTGAGCACCAGCTCGGCCAGCTGCTCGCTGTGCACGCCTTCGCCCGGAAACACGCGGAAGGTGCGCGCGGTGGTCATGCGCTCTTCGAAGGTCTTGGTTTCCTGCCACATGAAGTCGGCCAGCTGCACCAGGAAGATCTTGCTCGGGTCGAGGTAGTCGATCTCGTCCAGCGGGGTCTTGGCCGCGAAGATGTGAAAGGAGTCCAGCCCCAGGCCCAGGTTGGGGCAGTCGGCGCGGCAGACCACGTCCCAGGCGGTGGTGAACTCGTTGATGGTGCGGCCCCAAGACAGGCCTTCGTACGCGATCTTGATGCCCAGCGGCAGCGCCAGCATGGCGAGCTTGCGCAGGTCGCGCGCGAGGTGGTCCAGGTCGGCGCTGGCGTGGGCCGAGGTGGACGAACACGCCAGCAGCACCTTGCAGCCCAGGGCGGCGCACATCTCCAGCATGGCCTTGGCGATGTCGACCTTGTACTGGTGCAGGTGGCCCGAGAGGCCTTCGAAGTCGCGCAGCACCTGGAAGCCCGTGCCACGCAGGCCACTGGCCTTGACGGCGGCGACCGCAGCGTCGATGCCACCGGGGTGGCCGTTGATGTCGTTGGCCTTGAGCATGACCTGCGTGAAGCCGGCGGCCTTCATGGCCGCGAGCTTGGCTTCCAGCGGGCCGGCCAGGGTGATGGTGTCCATGCCGAAGCCGGCGATGGCTTCGCTGATGGCGGCGGGGGTGGCTCTCATGCTCAGGCCTCGCTGCTGCGCTGCAGGCTGTGCACCAGCTCGAACACGACCGAGCCGAGGTAGGTCTTGCTGATGGCGCCGCGCTGCTCGGTGTGAGCGGCCTCGGTCTCGACGAATTCCACGCCCAGCGCGCGCAGCGCCTTGACGGCGGCCAGCACGTCGGGCACGCCCAGGCCGATGCGCTGCAGCTTTTCCTGCGCGTCGTGCACGTTCAGCGGCGGCTCCACCAGCTGCAGCATGAAGCGCTTGGCGGCGTCCAGCGCCGGGGTGCGCAGCAAGGTGCCCTTGGGCATGATGCCGAAGCGCTGCTCGTCGGGAATCACCTCGGTGCCGAACAGTTCGCTGTAGAAGGCGATCCAGTCGTTGGTGCGCTCGGGGCCGATGTACTGCACCACGCCGAAGAAGTGGATGCCGGCGGTGGCGGGCGGGCGCTGATCGACGGTGGGAATGGGCACGAAGTCCACGTCGTAGATCGAGAACTCCTTGTAGCGGTCCACGAAGTAGATGCGGCTGCCACCGGCGCCGTGGATGGCGGGGATGTTCAGTTCCATCACCTCGGCGTGCGTGGGCACCGACCAGGCGCCGCGTTCGAGCACGTAGTGGTAGGCGGCGCGGGCGTCGCGCACGCGCAGCGCCATGGCCGAGATGGTGGGCACGTCGCTGCCGTGGCCCGCGCCCTGCGCGTCGGACGGGTGGGCGTTGACCACCACGTTCAGATCGCCCTGGCGGTACAGCAGCACCTCGCGCGAGCGGTGGCGCGCCACCGGGCGGAACCCCATCATCTCCAGCACCTGGCCCAGCGCCTGGGGCTTGGTGGTGGCGTATTCGATGAACTCGATGCCGTCCAGGCCCAGGGGGTTGGCGGCGTCGCTGAACGAGGCTTGCAGGGGTTCGCGGTTGTCGCTGGTGTTGAGCAGCAGGTCACTCATGGTGCAAAGGTCTCCTGTGAAGGGGCGGTACCCCATGCGCACTGTAGGCCCCTCGGGCCGATTTCCAATGGGCCCAGGGGGCTGGGCGGTCTGATAATCGCACACACACCGACGATCAGCGAACAGATCTCGGGTTTTCACGCAACCCAAGGCCCCCATGACCGAAGCCGCCCTGCTGCCCACCCCGACCCTGGAAAAACGCGACTGGATCGCCGGCCTGGAAAAGGGCCTGGCGGTGATCGAGGCCTTCGACGACCAGCACCCGCGCCTGACCGCCAGCCAGGCCGGCGTGCGCTGCGGCCTCACACGCACCGCGGCGCGGCGCTACCTGCTGACGCTGGCGCACCTGGGCTATGTGGGCACCGACGGCA
>NZ_JASJOY010000007.1:442-10807 GCF_031426985.1 Hydrogenophaga sp. | reverse complement strand
CGCCGATCAGGCCGACCACGATCACGTCGGCCTTGGTGTAGCGGGCCATCATGCCCAGCAGCACCGACTTGCCGACGCCCGAGCCGGCGAACAGGCCGATGCGCTGGCCGCGGCCGACGGTGAGCAGCGCGTTGATGGCGCGCACGCCGGTGTCCAGCGGCTCACGGACCGGGTCGCGGTCCATCGCGTTGAGCGGGGCGCGTTCCATGGGGGCCACGTCCACGTCGGTGATCGGGCCCTGGTGGTCCAGCGGGTGGCCGTGGGCGTCGACCACGCGGCCCAGCAGGCCCCGGCCCATGGGCAGGCGCAGCAGGCCGCGGTCGGCGGGCGAGGGTGGCTTGTTGTCCTGCCCCACCTGGGGCACGGTGCGGTAGGGCGGCAGCGGTGTCACGCTGGCGCCGCTGGCCAGGCCGTGTGTGTCGCCGGCGGGCATGAGGTAGGCGCGGTCGCCCGCAAAGCCCACCACCTCGGCCAGCACCGGGTCCTTGGCGCCGTTGCCGATCAGGCACTGCGAGCCGACCGGCACGCGCAGGCCCACGGCTTCGAGCACCAGGCCGGCCAGGCGGGTGAGGGTGCCGCGCACTTCCAGCGGCGTGGGAGCGTTGGCGCTGGTGCGCAGGTCGTCCATGAAATGGCCCCAGCGGCTGACCGGTTCAGTCATCGCGCGCCTCCTCCGGGTTCCATTCCAGGCTCAGGCCCAGGTTGCCGATGGCCCGCGCCCAGCGCTTTTCGATGGTGGCGTCCACCACCGAGCTGGGCGATTGCACGAGGCAGCCGCCGGGCGAGATGTCGGCGTCGGCCACCAGCTCGGGGGCGCTTTCGCCCAGGGTCTCGATCAGCGCGCCTTTCATGAGCGCCAGGTCCTGCGGGTGCATGCGCACCGTGGCGGGCAGGCCGTCTTCGACCATCTGCTCCAGCGCTTCGCCGATCACGGCGCGCAGGTGGCGGGTGTTGACCTTGAGTTCCTGGCGCACCACCTGGCGGGCGAGGTCGCACGAGAGTTCGAGGATCTGGCGCGCGATGCGCTGCTCGCTGGCGATCAGCTGGTCGCCCATGCTGTGCAGCAGCTGGCCCATGCGCACGGCGGTTTCTTCGGCGCTGCGGCGCACGGTGGCCTCCAGCGCGTCGCGGGTTTCCTGGCTGCCGGCGTCGTGCCCCTGCTGGAAGCCTTCGGCATAGGCCTGCTCGCGCGCGGCCTGCAGCAGCTGTTCCAGGTCGGCTGCGGGGGTGGGGTCGGCTTCGGCCGGGGCGGGCGGGGGCGTGGCGTGGCCGACGTCCATGGCCGAGAAGCTCCAGGCCGCGACCGCGGCGATCTCCTCGCGCGGGATGAAGCGCGAGTGCGGGCTGGGCTTGGCCGGGGGTTTAGACGAAGCTGTCATCGCCGCCTCCGCCCATCACGATCGTGCCTTCGTCGGACAGGCGTCGCACGATCTTGAGGATTTCCTTCTGCTGGGTTTCCACCTCGGACAGCCGCACCGGGCCGCGCGATTCGAGGTCTTCGCGCAGGCTTTCGGCCGCGCGGCTGGACATGTTGCCCAGGATGTGTTCCTTGAGTTCGGTGCTCGCGCCCTTGAGCGCGAGGATCAGGGCGTCGCCGCCGACTTCCTTGAGCACCATCTGGATCGACTTGTTGTCCAGCTTGAGCAGGTCCTCGAAGGTGAACATCTTGTCCATGATCTTCTGGGCCAGGTCGTTGTCGAGCAGGCGGATGGATTCGATGACCGTGGTTTCGAGCGCGGAGCCCAGGAGGTTGATGATGTCGGCCGCCGTCTGCACCCCGCCCAGCGAGGTCTTGCGCACCTTGTCCCCGCCGGCGAGCACCTTGTAGAGCACCTCGTTGAGGTCCTTGAGCGCGGTCGGCTGGATGCCTTCGAGCGTGGCGATGCGCAGCATCACCTCGTTGCGCGAGCGCTCGCTCAGGTGTTTGAGCACGCCGGCCACCAGATCGGAATCGAGGTGCACCAGGATGGCGGCCATGATCTGCGGGTGCTCGTTGCGCAGCAGTTCGGCGATGGACTGCGCGTCCATCCACTTGAGGCTTTCGATGCCCGAGACATCGCTGCCCTGCATGATGCGGTCGATCAGCAGCGAGGCCTTGTCGTCGCCCAGCGCACGGCGCAGCACCGCCTTGACGTAGTCGTTGGTGTCGGACACCAGCAGCTTCTGCGAGGCGGCTTCGTCGGTGAAGCGGGTCATGACCTCGTTCACCTTCTCGTGCGAGACGGCGCGCATGCCGGCGATGGTCTCGCCGAGCTTCTGCACTTCCTTGGGCGTGAGGTGCTTGAACACCTCGGCCGCTTCTTCTTCGCCCAGCGACATCAGAAAGATCGCGGCGTCGTGGGTTCCCTGGTCTTCCATGGGGCTTCCTCTGTCAGGCTCGGGGATGGGGGATCAGGTTTCGCCGTTGACCCAGCCCTTGACGATGTTGGCCACGGCCACCGGGTTCTCCAGTGCCAGGCGCTTGGCATCGGCCAGGCGTTTGTCGGGGGTGACCACCGGATCGGGTTCGGGCAGGGCGGGGCGGCCGAGGTCCTCGTTGAGCACGGCGTTGAGCTGCGGCACCGCGGGCTCGGGCCTGGGCAGGGTGGCCGGCGTCTTCATCAGCTTCAGGCCCGGGCGCACCATGCCCATCAGGACCACCAGACCCAGCAGCACCATGCCGGCGGGGAACGCCATCTCGCGCAGCAGGTCCTGGTTGTCGGACTGCATCCACCAGGCCGGCGGCGCTTCGTCGCTGGGCTTGTTTTCGCTGAACGGGGCGTTGACCAGGTTGACCGAGTCGCCGCGGTCCTTGCTGAAACCGATGGTCTCGCGCACCAGGGCGGTCATCTGTTCGAGCTGTTCGGGCGGGATCGCGGTGCTGGTGGGCTTGCCGCTCTTGGGGTCGGTGCCGCCGCGGTGGTTCACCACCACGGCCGCGGTCAGGCGCTTGACGGTGCCGGTGGCCTCGCGCACCACCTTCACGGTCTTGTCCACTTCGTAGTTGATGACCGATTCGCGGCGCTGGTTGCCGGCCTTGTCGGCGGCGCTGGCCACGCCCAGCGGAGCGGCGGCGCCGTTGATGGGCGCGGTGCCGGTGGCCGGCGGCTGGTTGGTGGTGGCCCCGGGCACGCCGGCGGGCTGGGCCAGCGCCGCGGTGCCGTCTTCGACGATCTGCTGGCTGCGCACCGTGCCAGGCTCGCCACCCTGGTTGGGTTTGTGCAGTTCGCTGGTGGACTCGACCTGGGAGAAGTCCATCTCGGCGCTGACCTGGGCCTTGACGTTGCCCACGCCGACCAGCGGCTCGATCATGTCCAGGATGCGGCGGGTGTAGAGCTGCTCGATCTGCTGCGTGTACTGCAGGCGCTGCAGGTCCATGCCCTGGGACTGGCCCTCGGGCGCGGCCGACAGCAGCGAGCCGGCATCGTCCACCACGCTCACCGACTTGGGGTTCATCTCGGGCACGCTGGACGCCACCAGGTGCACGATGCCCGCGACCTGCGCCTTGTCCAGCGTGCGGCCCGGGTGCAGCGTCAGCAGCACCGAGGCGCTGGGTTTTTGCTGTTCGCGGAAAAAGCCGTTCTGGTTGGGCAGGGCCAGGTGCACGCGCGCGGCCTGCACGGAAGACAGCGACTGGATGGAGCGGGTGAGTTCGCCTTCCAGGCCGCGCTGGAAGGTCAGGCGCTCCTGGAACTGGGTCATGCCAAAACGGTTGGCTTCCATCAGCTCGAAACCACTGACCGAGCCCTTGGGCAGGCCTTGCGAGGCCAGGCGCAGGCGCACGTCGTGCACCTTGTCGGCCGGCACCATGATGGCGCCGCCACCCTCGGCGTACTGGTAGGGCACCTGCATCTGCGAGAGCTGCGCGACGATGGCGCCGCCATCCTTGTCGTTCAGGTTGGCGTAGAGCACCCGCATCTCGGGCTGGCGGCCCATGAAGAACAGGGCCAGGGCGACCGCCAGCAAGGCCAGTGCACCCAGGCCCAGCTTGATCTTCTGGGCGTTGTCCAGCCGCGCAAAGCCCGCGCTGAGCGCGTTGCGGTGGACCGGCTGGAAATCGACGTCGGCGACGGTGGTGCTCATGTCAGTGGCGTCCGGCCGCCCGCAGCCGCTGAAGCTCCCCCTGGGGGGGCAGCGGACGAAGCGGGCGTGGCGGTGTTTTCATGGGGAGGCGGTGGGTTCGGTCACAGGCAGGGGAAAGCCCCCTGTTGCGAACGATTATTCGGGGCCGCTGCCCCCGGCAGTGCCATGAAAAGGCCCCGCTTTGTGCCCCTATTCCCGGCGCGGGCGCCGCGGGCCTTCACTAGCATCGGCTCTGACCCATTTCCTGTGGAAGGACACCGCCATGGACCTGCGAATCGCCTCCATGCCCAGCCAAGGCCTGGGCTCCATTGCCCAGACAAAACGGCCGGCCGCTGGCAGCACCGCCGTGGCCGGCACCGGCTTCGCCGACAACTTCAAGAGCGCGCTCAAGAGCGTGAGCGCAGCGCAGAACGAAGCCACGCGCCTGCAGACCGAGGTGCAGCTGGGCAACCCCAAGGTCAGCCTGGAAGAAACCATGCTGGCCATGCAGAAAGCACAGATCGGCTTCCAGGGGGCGCTGCATGTGCGCAACCGCATGGTGTCGGCCTACACCGACATCATGAACATGAGCGTTTGACCCCCCCCCATCGCTTGCCCACTTCGTGTGGCCGCTCCGCCCCTCAAGGGGCAATGCGTGCGGCCCGGCAAAGCCGGTTCCACCGCATTCTGGGCTGAACTTCCCCTCGCTCGTTGCCTGTCAGTTTCCGGCGCGCGTGCCTGCGTCCAGGGCACCGCGCAACTGGCTTTGCCAGGCCGCCAGTGCCGCCCCCTGGGGGGCTGAGGGCTGCGGCTCCAAGTCTGCCTGCGCAGACTTGGACAGCCCGAAGTGACACCGGCTCCGACGGTGGCGCGGCCGGCAAGGCACGCCGCAGGCGGCGCGGGGGGGATCAATGAATCTTCGTGTCCATCAACTGCTCGAGATCGTTCAGCCAGGGCTCGGCCAGGCAGCGGATCTCGGCGTCGGCGCGCAGGATGCGCTGCATGATGCGGGTCTTTTCCTTGTGCTCGTCGGGTGCGAGTCGGTCGGTGCGCGATTTGTGGCGCAGCTGGGCGATGAGCACGGCGCAGGCGCCTTCGAGGTGCACCACCTCGTCCCAGTTCTCCGACTGCGCCGCGGCCAGCATTTTCTGGCTCGCGTTGTCGATCGCCTTGTAATAGTCAAGCAGGCTGTGGGCCATGGTCAGAGCTCCTGGCCCGCGACGGGCTGCAGATACGCCGGGCCGTTGCCGTTGATCAGTTTCCACGACTCGGCGACGGGTTCGATCAGCCGCACCACTTCTTCCAGCGCAGCCGCGTCGTTGTGGCGGTTGCCTTGCGTCAGGCGCAGCACGCTGTAGTCGTAGAGCTGTTGCAGGTTGGCCGCGATCTCGCCGCCTTCGCGCAGGTTCAGGCCGGCCTTGAGGCCTTCTTCGATGATGCGTACTGCCTTGCCCAGGGCCGCGCCCTTGGCCGGAATGTCCCCGCGCTGCAGGGCGCCGCGCGCCGTCGCCATGGACTGCAGCAAAGCGTCGAACAACAAGCCCACCAACTGGTGCGGGTCGGCGGTCTGCACGCTGGTTTCGGCGGCAACGCGCCGATAAGCGGAGGCGGCGCGGGAATGGACGGAAGTGAACATGGTGTCGTTTCCTGGTGTCTGATGCCTTTTTGTATCGGCATCGGCGCCGGGGACTGTAGCCATCGGCGCAGACAAATGAACCGGAAAGTACATGGTGTTCTTGGTGGTGTGTTGGTCGGCGGTCGTCAACAGAACATCAGGTCTGGCACGGCGTGTCGGTGTGCGTTTTCAGGCCTGCTGGCAGGGTGCGGCAGGGTCAGCCGGCGTTGTTCCACAGCGTGATCTGCTGCGAGACGAAAGTATTGAGGGCGTTGAACTTCGCCACCGTGGCGTCCATGGCGTTGTACTGCGCCAGGTAGCGCACCTCGGCGCGGGACGCACGCTCTTCCACCTTGTCCTGTTCCCGGCCATTGCGGTCCAGCGACTTCTGCAGTGCCGTCGTGCGCGTGCTGACCAGGCCGTCGACCGACAGCAAGCCATCGGTGAAGGCCTTCATCTTCCGGCCAAAACCTTGTGTGGCTGCGTCGCCGGTGTCCACCGTGAACAGGCTCTTGACCGCGTCGGGGCTGGCCAGCGCGGCGTCGAATTTTTCGCTGTCGAGCTTGAGCGTGCCGCCGGTCTGCATCTCGATGCCGATCTCCGACAGGCGCGTGAAGGGCGTGCTGGCGGTGACCGAACGCATCATGCCGCGCAGGGCGGTCTGCAAGCCCACGGCGCTGGAATCGCCTTGCAGGGTGCCCGCGGTCTTGGAGCCCGCGTCGTACTTGGTCACCGTGGCCAGGTTGTTGGCCAGGGCGTTGTACGCGTCCACGAAGGCTTTCACGTTGGTTCGGATGGCGTCGAGGTCGGTGCTGACATCGATCTCCACCGGTTCCGTGGTCACCTGCGAGAGCTGGAGCGTCAGGCCCGGCAGCGTGTCGCTCAGGCGGTTGCTGGCCGACGTGATGGACACGCCGTTGACGGTGGCCAGGGCGTTCTGTCCGGCCTGGGTCTGGCTGGTGCCGGTGGCGCTCATGCCATCGAAGCTCAGACGCGACAGGCCAGACGCGTCGGTGTCGTTGCCATCGTCGTCACTGGCGGTGATGCGAAAACCGTTCTCCAGGCCCGTGGCTTTGGAGCGCAGCAGCAGGCGTTCGCCCGAGGCGTCTTTGAGCACGGTGGCGCTCACCCCCGCGTCGGCGTCGTTGATCTTGGCGGCGATCTCGGCCAGCGTGTCGTCGCCGGCGCCAATGGTCACGCTTACCGGCGTTGCAGCGCCGGCGGCGAAGCTGCCGGCGTTCCAGCTGCCCAGCTCGATGGTCAGGCTGCCCGTGCCCACGCCGGTGCCGCTGGCCACCGCGGTGGATGCGGTGGACTGCGCCTTGGCCAGTTGCGAGACTTCCATGGTCAGCGAGGTGGCGGGCGCACCGGCCGCCGCGGTGACGCCGATGGCTGTGGGGTTGGATGAACTGGCGGTCACCGCGTTCCAGCCGCTGCTGCCGGCGAGTTTGTTCGCGGCATCGCCCAGCGTCGACACCTGGGACTTGATGGCCCCGAAGGCCGAGAGCTTGGTCTGGATCGACGAAGCCTGCGTCTCCAGCTGCGCCAGTGGGGCTTTTTCCAGCGCCACCAGCTGCGAGACGATGGTCTGGACATCGATGCCGCTGCCGATGCCCGGCGACGAGATGGTGGACATGGGGACTCCTGGTCAGGATGGACGCACCGCACGTCGGCCCACGGGGGGCGCATGCGGTCTGTGCATCCCGCTGCCTTGGCAAACGGGAAAGCGGCGGGGCACCGCAGTGCCACCGCCGCCGGGTGCGCCGGGCCTTGTGAAGGCCTGGCGCGTCCGGTGAAGGCCGGGTCGATCAGCGCAGCAGAGACAGCACGCCCTGGGGCAGCTGGTTGGCTTGGGCGATCATGGCGGTGCCGGCCTGTTGCAGGATCTGGCCGCGCGAGAGGTTGGCCGTTTCCGTGGCGAAGTCGGCGTCCATGATGCGACCACGCGAAGCGGCCTGGTTTTCAGCCGCCACCTGCAGGTTGGAGATCACGGTGTCGAAGCGGTTCTGCACGGCACCGAAGCCAGCGCGGGCGGTGGTGACCTCATCGATCGCCACGTCCAGGGCGTCCATCGCGGTGCGGGCGCCGGCAGCGTCCGTGCCCAGCGTGGCCACCGTGCCGTCGGCCGTGGCCGTGGTCATGGCGGCGGCGACGTCGGTCGTGGTGACGCTGATCTGGTTGTCGGTGGCGCTCTCGGCGCCCACCTGGAAGCTGAACACGCCTGCCGTGCCGCCGGCGCCGGTCAGCAGCTTCTGGCCGTTGAATTCGGTGCTGGTGATCACGCGGCCGTTTTCTGAAGCCAGGGCCTTGAATTCCTTGTCCAGCGCCGCGCGATCGCTCGTGCCGTTGGTGTCGTTGGCGGCCTGCACGGCCAGTTCACGCATGCGCTGCAGGTTGTCGCCGATCTTGGCCAGCGCGCCTTCAGCGGTCTGCGCCAGGGAGATGCCGTCGTTGGCGTTGCGGATGGCCACCTTCATGCCCTTGACCTGCGCGTTCATGCGCTCGGCAATGGCCAGGCCGGCAGCGTCGTCCTTGGCGCTGTTGACGCGCAGACCCGAGGACAGGCGCTGCATCGAGGTGGCCAACGAACCCGACGATTGGGCCAGGTTGCGTTGTGCGTTCAGGGACATCACGTTGGTGTTGATGGTGGTCATGTCTTACTCCTAAAAAATTGAAAAAGGTAATCCGGCATTCCTGCCGATCTCAACGTCCACTTTGCGGTGAACCGCCATGACCGGTTGCTGGTGACGCGCCGGTTGGGCCCTGGGACCGCTGACCGTCTCGCCGCTTCGCTTGCCGGACGACGAACCTTTTTAGAAGTCCGTTGAGTTCAATTTCGGTGGCCCCGGCGTATTCTTTAGCGGCGGTTTGTAACGGGTGTGTTCGATAAGCCGGGTTTGTCAAGCCTTGTTCCGCGCTTCGGCCGGGCGTGTTCTGGGTGAGGGCGGTGGGTCAAGCGACACGCCGTCGACCGTTGCGCTGCTGACCCGTTCACCTGCCGTTGCCGTTGCCAGTGTGCGGAGCGAAGTGGCTGGGCTGCGGGTCCTCGGTCGGTCCGCTGCGCCCGCGGGGTGTGCTGCAAGCCAGGGCGTTCTTGTGTGGGTGTATCGGTCGGCGGGGGGTGATGTTGAGTCGTGCCGCGGCGCCCATTCAGTGCGCAGTGCGCGTGTGGATATGCACCGGCCGACCCGGTGTGACGAGACGGGCAGACGCAAGCTGTGAAGCGCAGGGCCTCGTTGCATTCCGGGCCTCGCGCGGCGGAAGCCGCATCGGCAGCAAAGCACCACGCGGGCAAGCGGTCGCTTGTTGTGATGCCCCCGTCTGCGCGCCGGGGTGCCATGGGTTGGGGTTGGACGTTCCCCGCGGGCTTCGGAGGGGCGTGCCTCGCTCCGATGTTCTTCGCCGCGCTGGCGTCTGCCCGGGCGCCATGACTGTGCCCTCGTGTGGGCGATCCAGGCCCGCAGAGGCAGGACGCCTATGCATACCAAGGTTGTAGGAAGAAGGATGACGCGGTGTGGGTGCGCTTCCGACAGTGTGAACAGCCATTTACCGATTCAAGTTTTGTGACCACTCGACACAATTGAACACATCGGGAAAGCAAACGTAAGCAAACCGCCAGCGAAGCCCACCCGCCGATCACTCAAGGAGCACCCCATGGACAGCGAACAACTCTTGGCCGAAATCCGCGAAGCCAACCTGACCTACCTGATGCTGGCGCAGAACCTGATCCGCAAGGACCGCGCCGAAGCCCTGTACCGCTTGGGCATCACGGAAGAAGCCGCTGACCTGCTGGGCATGCTGTCCACCGCCCAGCTCCTGAAGATCGCATCGAGCAACATGCTGTTGTGCCGCTTCCGTGTGGACGACGACCTGGTGTGGAACCTGCTGACCAGCCACAACGTCAAGAAGGTGGACAACAGCACCACCACCCAGCTGCACGCTTCGATCCTGATGGCCGGCAAGTTCGCCGATTCCATGGCCACGGCGCACTGAATATTTCCCCCGCGCCGCCTGCGGCTTCACCCCCCAGGGGGCGGCGCTGGAGGCCCGGCGGAGCCGGTGCCTCGGCGCCTTGGCATTTCCCTCGGTCTGTATTTGGAGTTCGCATCATGGCCACCGCAAAAAGCATCCTGAACGAGTCGCGTGACATCGAGCGCGCCGTGGCCCTGATCAAGCTGGGCGCGCGCCTGCAGGTGCTGGAATACGAAACCAGCCTGTCGTACGAGCGCCTGTTGCGTCTGTACAAGGAAGTGGCCGGCAAGAGCCCTTCGAAGGGCCAGCTGCCGTTCTCCACCGACTGGTTCCTGACCTGGCAGCCCAACATCCACGCCTCGCTGTTCCTGAACATCCACGAGTACCTGTCCAAGTCCAGCGACCTGGAAGAGATCGACGCGGTGATCAAGGCCTTCCGCCTCTACAGCGAGCAGATGCAGGCCAGCGCGATCGAGCCCCTGCTGTCCGTCACCCGCGCCTGGCGCCTGGTGAAGTTCGTGGACAGCGGCATGCTGACCCTGACCAAGTGCTCCTGCTGTGGGGGGAACTTCGTCACCGAGCCGTACGAGAACGCCAAGCACTTCACCTGCGGCCTGTGCCAGCCACCGGCCCGCGCGGGCAAGGGCTCCACCAGCGGCGGACTCCGCTTGCACTGAAGGCTCCCCCCCCCCCCCCCCCGGGGGGGGGGGGGGGGGGGGGGGGGGGGGGGGGGGGGG
>NZ_JASJOY010000007.1:0-432 GCF_031426985.1 Hydrogenophaga sp. | reverse complement strand
CCCCCCCCCCCCCCCGCGCCGCCTGCGGCGTCACCCCCCCCAGGGGGCGGCACTGGCGGCCTGGCAAAGCCAGTTCCGCGGTGCCCTGGACAACATCCCTTCACGTTCCGGCTGTCAAGCTTTGAAAAGGACCCCTCGGCGGGTCCTTTTCGCTTTCATGGCCCCCATCAATCACACCTAAAGTTGGTCGATAGATAGATCAGTTTCCAGATGCCTTCCCTGTGGCCGGAGCGACGTGGCGCCGCGGGCCAGACCATCGCGGAACCGGCTTTGCCGGGCCGCAGATGGTGCCCCTTGAGGGGTGACGCCGCAGGCGGCGCAGGGTGGGTACAAATACAAAGGCAAAGAGCATGTTTGTCATAGTGGGTTTCCTGTTGTCGATGGCCTGCATCTTCGGGGTGTACATCTTCCACGGCGGCAACATCGGTGTGA
>NZ_JASJOY010000006.1:0-2350 GCF_031426985.1 Hydrogenophaga sp. | reverse complement strand
CGTATTCGGCCAGGAAGAAGATGGCGAAGCCCATGCCCGAGTACTCGACCATGTGACCGGCCACGATTTCCGCCTCGCCCTCCACCACGTCGAAGGGGTGGCGGTTGGTTTCGGCCACACCCGAGATCAGGTAGACCATGAAGATGGGCAGCAGCGGCAACCAGTTCCAGGACAGGAAAGACAGACCCATGCTCGCGCCGTGGCCCTTGGCCTGCGAGGCCACGATGTCCCCCAGGTTCAGGCTGCCGGCGGTCATCACGACCACCAGGAAACAGAAGCCGATGGCGATTTCGTAGCTCACCATCTGGGCCGAGGCGCGCAAGGCCCCCAGGAAGGCGTACTTGGAGTTGGACGCCCAGCCCGCGATGATCACGCCATACACCTCGATGGAGGTGATCGCCAGGATCACGAGCAAACCGGCGTTGACGTTGGCGATGACCGATTCAGGGCCGAACGGCACAACCACCCAGGCGGCCAGCGCCGGCATGATGGCCATGATGGGGCCCAGGCGGAACAGGCCCGGCGCGGCGGCGCTGGGGCTGATGATTTCCTTGGTCAGCAGCTTGAGCGCGTCGGCGATCGGTTGCAGCAGACCGAACGGTCCCACGCGGTTCGGGCCCAGGCGGACCTGCATGAAACCCAGCAGCTTGCGCTCCCACAGCGTGAGGTAGGCCACGGCCCCCATCAGCGGGGCCAGCACGACCACGATCTTGAGCAGGCTCCAGATCACAGGCCAGGCGGCCGTCGTCCACCACGAGGCCGGCAGCAGGCCCAGACCGGCGTTGTACATCGCGTCGATCATGCGTGTGCTCCTTGGGCTGCGCGGCCATCGGCCGTCAGCTGCAGCGAACTGGCGCGCCGCACCAGCGAATCGAGTTGGTAGATGGGCGCCACGCAGGGTTGGCCCTGCGCAGGACTGGTGTCGATAAACGCCGAGCTGGCATTCGACAGCCGTGCGGCATCCACCACCTCACCACCGGCCACGCCCGGCAGCGCCGCCGACAGCACTGCTTGAGACGAATCGGCATCAAAGCCTGACAGGCCCAGCAGGTTGCCGAGCACGCGCAGCACCTTCCAGGCCGGACGGGTGTCACCCAGCGGGCGCACCACAGCGTGGAAGCTCTGCAGGCGGCCTTCGGCGTTGACGAAGGAACCCGAGGTCTCGGTGAACGGTGCGATGGGCAGCAGCACGTCGCTGATGTCCAGATTGGCCTTGAACGGGCTGAGCGTGACCACCATGCCAGCGCCCTGCAGACCGGCGGCGCCGGTCGCGCTGTCGTGTGCGGGTTCGGTGTTCAGCAGGATGGCCGCCTTGAGGGCGCCGCCCAGCATCTGGCCGGCGTTCAGGCCGCCCTGGCCTGCCAGGGCGTTGACGAGCTGAGCGCCCACCGTGTTGGCGGCTTCGGTGAGGTAACCCACGGTGGCACCGGTCTGCTGCGCGATCCAGTTGGCCAGCGACAGCAAGCTGGACGCCTGGGCGTGGTGCGCCGCGGCGTTGCCCAGCAGGATGGCTTTGTGCTCACCGCTGAGCAGAGACTTGGCCACGGCACGCGCGGCATCGGTCACCTCGGCAACCACCGGCGCGAGCACGCCGATGTCGGCGCCCACGGCATTGGCGATGCCGGCGAGTGCGGCCACCCAGTGCGTGCTGTCGGCCAGCACTTCGTTCTTCACCGCCATCGCCCAGTCTTGCGACCCGGCGTTGAGCACGTTCACCTGGGCACCCTTGCGAGCGGCCTGACGGATGCGCTGCGCGAACAGCGGATGGTCTTTGCGCAGGTTGGAACCGACCACCAGCACGCGCTGCAGCGACGACAGCTGCGCGACGGGCAGGCCCAGCCAGCGGGCGGCGCCAGCGGGCGCGGCGTTGCCGAAGTCGACCTGGCGCAGGCGGGTGTCGATGTTCTGGCTGCCCAGACCGCGCACCAGCGCTCCGGCCAGGGCCAGTTCTTCCACCGTGCTGTGCGGGCTGGCCAACACGCCGATGGCGTTGGCGCCGTGGTCGGCCTTGACCTGCTTAAGGCCATTGGCGACGTACTCCAGCGCGGTCTGCCAGTCGACCGTCTTCCATTCCCCGCCCTGCTTGAGCATGGGCTGGGTCAGGCGGTCTTCACCGTTGAGGGCTTCGTACGAGAAACGGTCGCGGTCGGCGATCCAGCACTCGTTGACGGCTTCGTTCTCCAGCGGCACGACGCGCATGACCTGGTGGTTCTTGACCTGGACGATCAGGTTGGCACCGGTCGAATCGTGCGGGCTCACGCTCTTGCGGCGCGAGAGTTCCCAGGTGCGGGCGCTGTAGCGGAACGGCTTGCTGGTCAGCGCACCGACCGGGCAGATGTCGATCATGTTG
>NZ_JASJOY010000005.1:0-4013 GCF_031426985.1 Hydrogenophaga sp. | reverse complement strand
TGTCGCGCTCGGCGGTCCAGATGCGCGGGTTCTTGATGCCGCTGGCCTCGTCATACGCGCGGGTCACGTCGAACGGCAGGCAGTGTTCGTAGATGAACACGTGGCCGAAGACCGGGTCCATGCTCTTGCGGGTGTGGGCCATGGCGGCCTTGAGGTCCATGCCGGCGGCGGCGGCTTCCTTGCCGGCCTGGAACAGCGTGGTGACCCAGCGCTGGGTGTAGTCCAGCGCCTTGTTCACGTTGGCGTTGCCCTTCATGGCTTCACCGCGGCCGGGCACGATGAACTCGGCCTTCAGTGCGCGCAGCGCCTCCAGCGTGGCGGGCCATTCTTCGAGCTGGGCGTCGCCGGTGTAGACGCCGGCTTCGTACTCGACCAGGTCGCCGCTGAACAGCACTTTTTCTTCTTCCACCCAGGCGATGGTGTCGCCGCGGGTGTGGCCGTAACCGGGGCTCCAGATCTGCACCACCACACCGCCGAGGTTGATGGACAGCTTGCCGGGCACCTCGCCCTTGGTGGGGTCGCCGCCCCCGATGACCATGCTCGGCCAGGTCAGGCCGGGCACCGATTCGGCGCCGCGGAACAGGCGCGGGAAACGCTCCATCTCGCTCTTCATGTCCTGCGCGCCGCGCTCGCGGATCAGCTCCAGCGTGCCCTGGCTGGCGATGATTTCGGTCGCGCCTTCGGCGAAGTAGGCGCTGGCGCCCAGCACGCGCACCGCGTGGTAGTGGGTGAGCAGCACGTACTTGATGGGCTTGTCGCTGACGGTGCGGATCTTGGCGATCAGGTCGCGCGCCATGGCCGGCGTGGCGGTGGCGTCGCTGACCATGATGAAGTCGTCGCCAATGATCACGCCCGAGTTCGGGTCGCCTTCGGCGGTGTAGGCCCAGCAGTGCGGGCTCAGTTGTTCGAAGGTGATCTGCTTGTCGTCCAGATCGGCCTGGGAAGCGAAGGCTTTGCTCATGGGGTCTCCTGTGGGGGGTGGCGGCGGCGCGGATCGCACCATCGCCGAAATTTTACCTAAACGAAATCAATTACGCATAAGTAAACAATCAACCCTCAGGCCCCGAAGCCCTTTTCCAGCGTCGCCACCACCTCGTCGGCGAAGCCGGCGTAGCTCATGGGGCCGCCCGGGCGCAGCCAGGTGAAGGTCCAGTTGATCATGCCGAACAGCATCATGGTCAGCGCGGTCTGGTTGGCGGGGGTCACGCGGTCGGGGTAGGCGCGTTTGAGAAAGCGGGTGAACGCGGCCACCACGTCGCGCTGGCGGTTGAGGATCAGCTCGCGCTGCGTCTGGCCCAGGAACTTGGTGTCCGACACCAGGGCCACGTGGCGCGTGGCCGAGGTCTCGTACTCGGACAGGAAGGCGCGCACCAGCGCGTGCAGGGCCTCGCGTTCGCTGAGGTTCTGGCGCTGGGCATGGGCCTCGGCCTCGCCGATCAGCGCCAGCAGGCGCTGGGTGTAGCGGTCCAGCAGGTCGAACAGGATCGCTTCCTTGCTCTCGTAGTAGTGGTAGAGCCGGGCCTTGCTGGCCCCGCACGCGGTGGCGATGTGGTTCATGCTGGCCGCAGGAAAGCTCTGCTGCGCAAAACACTGGGCCGCCACGTCGAGGATTTCTTCGCGCCGGAGGTCGTGGGAAGCGGATTTGGGTCGGGCCATCGGGCCATTGTCCCACCCCGCTTGTCCCACCCCGCACGGCGGCGCCGGCACCGCGGTGCGCCCGGCGGACGCCCCTCCGGCCCTCAGCGCGCGGGCGCGATCAGGCGCTCGACCACCCGCGGATAGATGAGGTGTTCCTGCGTCAGCACGCGCGCCGCCAGGGTCTGGGCGGTGTCGCCGGGCAGGACCGGCACCACCGCCTGGTCCAGGTACTCGCCATGGTCGAGTTCGGCGGTCACCTGGTGCACGGTGCAGCCGGCAAAGCGGCAGCCGGCGTCGATGGCGCGCTGGTGCGTGTGCAGGCCCGGGAACGCGGGCAGCAGGCTGGGGTGGATGTTCACCAGCCGACCTTCGTAATGCCCCACGAAGCCGGGCGTGAGGATGCGCATGAAGCCGGCCAGCACCACCAGCGCCGGCGCGTGGCGGTCGATCTCGGCCATCAGCGCGGCGTCGAAGTCTTCGCGCGAGGCAAAGGCCTTGTGGTCCAGCGTGGCGGTGGCGATGTGGTGTTCGCGGGCAAAGACCAGGCCACCGGCATCGGCCTTGTTGCTGATGACCGCCGCCACCTGCGCGCCCCAGCGCTCGCGCCAGCGCCGCTTGAGCGACGCGTTCACGATGGCGGCCATGTTGGAGCCGCTGCCAGAGATGAGAATGACGATGTTTTTGTTCACGGCGCGAATCACAACCAACCAATCAGCACAGAAGGCCCGCAAGTGTAATGAACCTCGATGTCCGCACCCGTCCCCTCTCGTCCACCGAAGCCCGGGTGCTCGCCACCCTGATGGAAAAGGCACGCACCGTGCCCGACAGCTACCCGCTCACCCTCAACAGCCTGCAAAGTGGCTGCAACCAGAAGACCGCACGCGAGCCGGTGCTCAACCTGACCGAGGCCGAGATCAGCGAGGCGCTGGACGAGCTGCGCCAGCTCAGCCTGGTGTTCGAGACCAGTGGCGGCCGCGCCACCCGTTACGAACACAACTTCCTGCGCGTGGTGGGCGTGCCCGACCAGTCGGCCGTGCTGCTGGGCCTGCTGATGCTGCGCGGCCCTCAGACGGCGGGCGAACTGCGCATCAACACCGAACGCTGGTACAAGTTCCTGGACATCGCCTCGGTGGACGCGTTCCTCGAAGAGCTGCAGGACCGCAGCGACGACAAGGGCGGCCCGCTGGTGGTCAAGCTGCCGCGCGCCCCGGGCGCACGCGAGCAGCGCTGGGCGCACCTGCTGTGCGGCCCGGTGGACCTGTCGGTGCCGGCCGCCGCATCGGGCAACGGGGGCGCCAGCGAGGAAGAGCTGATCACCCTGACCCGCCGCGTGGCGGCACTGGAAGACACGGTGGCGCAGCTGCAGACACAGCTGAACGACCTGCGACAGCAACTGGGGGCCTGACCCGCAAACGACGCAACGTGGGGGCACCGGGCCAGCCGCCGGGCCGCCCCAAGGCAGGCCCAGCCCCCCCCCGGGGGGCAGCGACCCGCGCAGCGGCGGAGCGTGGGGGCCCCATGTCACGACCCGGACACCACAAAAACGAACGGTCGTGCCAAACTCCGTGTTGATTCCACCCACACGGAGACAAGCATGGATTTGGCATTCACGCCGCAAGAGCAGGCGTTCCGCGACGAGATTCGCGGCTGGGTCAAGGAGCACCTGCCCGCCGACATCGCCCACAAGGTCCACCACGCGCTGCGCCTCTCGCGCGACGACATGCAGCGCTGGGCCAGGATTCTGGGCAGCAAGGGCTGGCTGGGCTACGGCTGGCCCGCGGCGTTTGGCGGCCCGGGCTGGACGGCTGTGCAGAAGCACCTGTTCGAAGAGGAATGCGCCCTGGCCGGCGCGCCGCGCATCGTGCCTTTTGGCCCGGTGATGGTGGCCCCGGTGATCATGGCCTTCGGCAACAAGGAACAGCAGGAACGTTTCCTGCCTGGCATCGCCAGCGGCGACGTGTGGTGGAGCCAGGGCTACAGCGAACCGGGTTCGGGCTCCGACCTGGCCTCGGTCAAGACCCGTGCCGAGCGCCAGGGCGACCACTACCTGGTCAACGGCCAGAAGACCTGGACCACGCTGGGCCAGTACGGCGAGTGGATCTTCTGCCTGGTGCGCACCAGCACCGAAGGCAAGCCCCAGACCGGCATCAGCTTCCTGCTGATCGACATGAAGTCGCCCGGCGTGACGGTGCGCCCGATCAAGCTGCTGGACGGCGAGTGCGAGGTCAACGAGGTCTTCTTCGACAACGTCCGGGTGCCAGCCGAGAACCTGATCGGCGAAGAGAACAAGGGCTGGACCTACGCCAAGCACCTGCTCAGCCACGAGCGCACCAACATCGCCGACGTGAACCGCGCCAAGCGCGAGCTGGAGCGGC
>NZ_JASJOY010000004.1:0-169098 GCF_031426985.1 Hydrogenophaga sp. | reverse complement strand
GCACGGCGTTGGTGCCCATGTCGGGCGCGCACACGCTCCACACCGCGCCGATGCTGACCACCGCGAGGAAGGCGACCATGGTTTCGGGGATGTTGGGCAGGTAGGCGGCCACGCGGTCGCCGGGCTGCACGCCCTGGGCCTGCAGGTGCAGCGCGAGCGAGGCGACCTGGCGCCGCAGGTCGGGCCAGCTCAATTCGACATGGCGGCCCTTTTCGTTGCGGCTGATCACCGCGGGGAAGCCCGCCGCGTGCGCCGGCTGCACGTGGCGGAACACCTGCTGCGCGTAGTTGACCTGCGCGCCGGGGAACCAGCGCGCGCCGGGCATCACGTTGCGTTCGAGCACCGCGGTGTGCGGCGTCAGCGAGCGCAGGTCGAAGTAGTCCCAGATGCTTTGCCAGAAGGCGTCCAGCTCGGTGGTGGACCAGCGCCAGAGCGCGTCGTAGTCGGCAAAGTGCAGGCCGCGCTGTTCGGCCAGCCACTGCTGGTACAGGCGGATCTGGGGCGTGAAAGGCGCAGTGGGCTGGCTCATGGCGGGGCTCTGTGAAAGGGGTTCGGACCGGCCGCGCCGGCCGGCTTGTCTCTGGGGCGCCAGCGTAGCAGTGCGCCCGCCTGGCCGTGGTTGCCCGAGGCGACACCCGCGCGGGCCTGGGCTATAACGCCGGCATGAACCCCTTGCCCACGCCCCCGCTGGAACCGGTCTTCGACCTCACCGTCACTGTCGCCACGCCCATCGAGGCGGGCGCGGTCACCGGGCTCAACAGCCGCGGGCGGCGGCGCATCATCCCCATCACCGGGGGCACGGTGCGCGGCCAGCTCAACGGCGCGGTGCTGCCAGGCGGGGCGGACTTCCAGCTGGTGGTCAGCGACACCTGCGCCGACCTGGACGCACGCTACCTGCTGCAGCTGGACGATGCGGCCTGGGCCGGCGCCCACGTGTTCGTGCAGAACCGCGCCCTGCGCCGCGCCAGCGCCGAAGACACGGCCCGCCTGGTGCGCGGCGAGCCGGTGGACCCGGCCGCCATCTACTTCCGCTGCGCGCCCACCTTCGAGGTCTCGCACCCCGCGCTGGCCTGGATGACCGAGAGCCTGTTCATCGGCACCGGCGCGCGCTTCCCCGACCGGGTCGAGATGCGTTTCTTCCGCGTCGGCTGACGCCGGTCAACACCCCTGGCCCTGCAGCAGCCGCATGGTCGCGCGGCGCGCTTGTCGCGCCCGCGTCCCGCAGGGCCGCGCGCTGCTGCAGCGCAAGCTGCGCGCCGCCACGGGGGCGGAGCACAATCGCCGCCACCTCAAACAACCACAGGAGTCCCCATGGGCCTTTTGAGCTGGACACAAAAATCCCCCTCCACCCTCGCCAACGGCGGCGTCATCGGCCCCGATGAACGCCTGCCCTGGGCACAGACCGGCGTGATGGGCGTGCAGCACCTGATCGCCATGTTCGGCGCCACCGTGCTCGCCCCCATCCTCATGGGCTTCGATCCGAACGTCGCCATCCTCATGAGCGGCATCGGCACGCTGATCTTCTTCCTCATCACCGGTGGCAAGGTGCCCAGCTACCTGGGGTCCAGCTTCGCCTTCATCGGCGTCGTCATCGCGGCCAGCGGCTACGCCGGTTCAGGCCCCAACGCCAACATCGGCGTGGCGCTGGGCGGCATCATCGCCTGCGGCGTGGTCTACACCGCCATCGGCGTCATCGTGCAGGCCATCGGCACCGGCTGGATCGAGCGTTTCATGCCCCCGGTGGTCACCGGCGCGGTGGTGGCGGTGATCGGCCTGAACCTGGCCGGCATCCCGATCAAGAACATGGCGCCGACCGATTTCGACAAGTGGATGCAGGGCATCACCTTCGTCTGCGTCGCGCTGGTGGCCGTGTTCAGCAGCGGCATGGTGCAGCGCCTGCTGATCCTGGTCGGCCTCATCTTGGCCAGCATCGTCTACGCCGTGCTCACCAACGGCATGGGCCTGGGCAAGCCGCTGGACCTGTCGGGCATCGCCAACGCCGCCTGGTTCGGCCTGCCGAACTTCAGCGCGCCGGTGTTCAGCGCCAACGCCATGCTGCTGATCGCGCCCGTCGCCATCATCCTGGTGGCCGAGAACCTGGGCCACATCAAGGCCGTGACCGCCATGACTGGCAAGAACCTCGACCCGTACATGGGCCGCGCCTTCATCGGCGACGGCATCGCCACCATCGTGGCCGGCAGCGCGGGCGGCACCGGCGTGACCACCTATGCCGAAAACATCGGCGTCATGGCCGCGACCAAGATCTACTCGACCGCCGTGTTCCTGGTGGCCGGCATCATGGCCGTGCTGCTGGGCTTCAGCCCCAAGTTCGGCGCGCTGATCCAGGCGATTCCGCTGGCCGTCATGGGCGGTGTGTCCATCGTCGTCTTCGGCCTGATCGCCGTGGCCGGCGCCAAGATCTGGGTCGACAACAAGGTGAATTTCTCGGACAACAAGAACCTGCTGGTCGCCGCCATCACCCTGGTGCTGGGCACCGGTGACTACACGCTCAAGTTCGGCGACTTCGCGCTCGGCGGCATCGGTACCGCGACCTTTGGCGCCATCCTGCTGTGGGCGCTGATCGGACGCAAGAAGGGCTGAACACCATGGCACGCGTCTGGACACAGGACATCTCGGTGCAGGTGCTGACGGACATCCACGTCGGCACCGCCGTGCAACACCTGGGCATGGAGTTCCTGGAGGTCGGCGACGACTTCATCACCGCCCGCGTGCCGGTGGACGCCCGCACCAAGCAGCCGTATGGCCTGCTGCACGGCGGCGTGAGCGTGGTGCTGGCCGAGACGCTGGGCAGCTGCGGCGCCGCCTTCAGCTGCCCGCCCGGCCACCGCGCCGTGGGCCTGGACATCAACGCCAACCACCTCAAGGGCGCGACCAGCGGCTGGGTCACCGGCACCACGCGGCCGGTGCACATCGGCCGCACCACCCAGGTCTGGCAGATCGACCTGAAGAACGACGTGGGAGAGCTGACCTGCGTGTCGCGGATCACGATGGCGGTGCTGGCGCCGAGGTGAGTGGCTTTGGGGCCGCTAACGTTAACGCGCAGCAGACTGTTTAATCGCGTTTTATCGAGTAACTAATTCCATTGCGTCTGCAGCAAGCTTCCCAAGTTGCCCGAACTCCGTTTCCAACCCAGCTTGTAGCCGCCACTCTTCGGGCGCCCCTGACATGCCGCTCATGCTGACTTGAAACGTCACCGCACCGAGCTTCGTGCACGAAGCAGACACCACCAAATCACCTTCAAGCGAAGACCAAGTACGAGAGCCCTTCCAGGGCGCATCCAGCGCTGCCAACTCAACGAAGAAGTTCGCAAGCCCCGCAACGTCGCCCGTCTCAACCCACACCTCTACAGCCCCCGAAAGCGTCGGCCCTGCCAAAGTGGCGATGAGGAACGACTCTCCCCGCGCCGTGATCTGAAGGACACGACTGGAGTTCGAAGAGCAAAGACTGAGCAGGGGATATTCCTGAGCCATTTAACCTTGATGTGTCCGACCGATCACCGAATATGCCAGTCGAGTTGCCGGATGACGTGACCGAAGAAAGCTGAAAAAGGCCCGCGGCGACGAGCAGTTGCCGCCACGGACCGTGGTTTTGCGCAGGTTGACGCGATTCTACGAAGCCCCCACCTGGGTATTCAGACTCCGCAGCACGCCCGGGGTCAATCCCATTCAAGCCCCTCCCCCACCGGCCGATAAACAGACAAGCCCCGTTTTCTGTTTCAACGCCGCGCCATGGACACCTCCCTCCCCACCGCCCCCAACGACGATCTCGGCCACTACCTGCAACTGATGGTGACGCACGGGGCGTCGGACCTGTTTCTCTCCAGCGGCAGCGCCGCGGCGCTGAAGATCCAGGGGGTGGTGCGCCGCCTGACCGAGGGCGCGCTGGACGCGACGCACACGCAGCGGCTGGCCTATTCGGTGATGCGCGAGGCGCAGATCCGCGAGTTCGAGTCCACGCTGGAATGCGACCTGGCGATTGCGCTGCCGGGCCTGGGACGCTTCCGCGTGAACGTGTACCGCCAGCGCGGCGACGTGGCGGTGGTGGTGCGGCACATCAACGCCAAGATTCCGTCACTGGAGCAGCTGAAGCTGCCGCCGGTGCTGCGCAAGCTGGCGCAGCTCAAGCGCGGGCTGTTGCTGGTGGTGGGGGCGGCCGGGTCGGGCAAATCGACCACGCTGGCGGCCCTGCTGGACCACCGCAACCACAACGCGGCCGGGCACATCCTGACGGTGGAGGACCCGATGGAGTTCGAGCACGCGCACGGCACCTGCATCGTGGACCAGCGCGAGGTGGGGCTGGACACGCAGAGTTTTGACGAGGCGCTGCGCCACGCGATGCGCGAGGCGCCGGACGTGATCATGATCGGAGAGATCCGCGACCGCGAGACCATGCAGCACGCCATGGCCTACGCCGAGACCGGGCACCTGTGCGTGTCGACCCTGCACGCGAACAACGCGAACCAGGCGATCCAGCGGGTGCTCAACTTCTTCCCCGAAACGGCGCACAAGCAGGTGCTGATGGACCTGTCGCTCAACCTCAAGGGGGTGGTGGGGCAGCGGCTGATCCGCGGTGCGCACGACAAGCTGGTGCCGGCGGTGGAGGTGATGCTGCTCTCGCCCTACATCAGCGAGCTGATCCAGAAGGGGCAGACGGACGAGATCAAAGACGTGATCGCCAAGAGCAGCGAGCTGGGCATGTGCACCTTTGACCAGAGCCTGTACGCGCTGTACGAAGCCGGCGAGCTGACGGCCGAGCAGGCGCTGGAGTTCGCCGATTCGCGCACCGACCTGTCGCTGCGCATCCGCCTGCACCACGGTCAGCGGCCGAGCACGGCGGGGTTGCGGGTGGCCTGATCAGTCCTGCCGCTCGCAGCGCCCCTGCGACGTGGCCTGGCCGCGGAAGTCGCTGCTCCAGGCCAGTGCGGCGGTGTCGATACGGATGCGTTCGTTGTCGAGCGCGGTGAGGATGGTGCTGCCCTGCACGTTGAAGCTGTAGACCGGCTGGCCGTCGATTTCAACGGCGCGCACGCGCTGGTCGTCGAAGCGGATGCGCACCGTGCGCACCCAGCTGCTGCGCGCGGGCAGGTAGACGGCGTCGCACAGCAGATCCACCTGCGTGGTGGCGGGGGGCGGGGCCGCCGTCGCGGTGCCGCAGGCCACCAGACCCAGCGCGGCCGCCACCGGACCCCGCCATCCCATGTTCAGCCTTCGCCTTGCGTGGCCAGGCGCTCGCTCTTCCAGTACACGTCGTCGCCGCCGTTCATGCGGTTGAGCACGCGCGCGAGCACGAACATCAGGTCGGACAGGCGGTTGAGGTATTGGCGCGGCGCGTCCTGGATGGCTTCTTCGTTGCCCAGGGCCACCAGCTGGCGTTCGGCCCGGCGCGCGACGGTGCGGCACACATGGGCCTGCGCGGCGGCGCGGTTACCGGCGGGCAGGATGAATTCCTGCAGGCGCGGCAGCTGGGCGTTGTGGGTGGCCAGGGCGTCGTCGAGCGCGAGCACGGCTTCGGCTTTGAGCAGTTCGTAGCCGGGGATGGAGAGTTCACCGCCGAGGTTGAACAGCTGGTGCTGGATCTCGACCAGCAGCGTGCGCACGTCGGCGGGCAGGTCTTCGCACAGCAGCAGACCGATGTGGGAGTTGAGTTCGTCCACGTCACCCATGGCGTGCACGCGCAGGCTGTTTTTGGACACGCGCGCGTTGTCGCCCAGGCCGGTGGTGCCGGCGTCGCCGGTGCGGGTGGCGATCTGTGTGAGTCGGTTGCCCATGGCGTTCCTTGTCTCGTGTGTTTGAAACGCGATTGTGCGGGAAAGGCCTCCGGTAACAGGGGACGAAGAAATGTGTCCCCGGGCAAAGCTTTGGTGAACGAGGCAACGGTGGGCAAAAGCACTGGCCTTGGGCCGCGGCAGCCGGTGCAATGGCGGTCCTTTCAACTGTTCAGGAGATGTCCATGACCGTGAAACGCCACCAACTTGTCGCCAATTTCGAAGCCCGCAGCGTTGCGCTGATCGCCGGCTGGACGCTGGCCGGTGCCGCCATGGCGCAGAACGTGCCGCCCCCCGCGCCGGTGCGCAATGGCAAACCAGTGAGCACGCAGTTCCACCAGGTCGACCGGAATGGCGACGGCCAGATCAGCCGCAGCGAGGCCGCCACCGTGCCGGAGCTGGAGGCGGCTTTCGACCGGCTGGACACCGACCGCAACGGCAGTCTGAACGCCGAGGAGTTTGCACAGGGCAGCAAGGGCTGACCCGGGCCGCGGTGGGGGTGTGCCGCCCGGCACCCCTGTCAGCAGGGGCAGGCACTAAACTGCCGGATCGCCACCGCCCCGGCGGCGTCCGACCCGTGCAGGAGACCCCATGAACGCCCCCACCGACAACGCCCACCTGGCCCCTCAATTGCAGCTGCGCGAGGTGCCCGCGGCGCTGATCGAGGCGCTGCAGCAGCGCTTCGGCGCGCAGTGCTCCACCGCGCTGGTGGTGCGCGAGCAGCACGGGCGCGACGAGTCCATCTTCAACGTGCCGCCGCCCTCGGCCGTGGTGTTCGCGCAGAGCACGCAGGACGTGGCCGATGCGGTGAAACTCGCCGCTCAATACAAGGTGCCGGTCATCCCGTTCGGCGTCGGCTCCTCTCTCGAAGGCCATTTGCTGGCCGTACAAGGCGGCATCAGCATCGACGTCAGCCGCATGGACCAGGTGCTGGCCATCAACGCCGAAGACCTGACGGTGACGGTGCAGCCCGGCGTGACGCGCATGGGCGTGAACAACGCGGTGAAAAGCGAAGGCCTGTTCTTCCCCATCGACCCGGGCGCGGACGCGTCCATCGGCGGCATGACCGCCACCCGCGCCAGCGGCACCAACGCCGTGCGCTACGGCACCATGCGCGAGAACGTGCTGGCGCTCGAAGTGGTCACCGCCAGCGGCGAAGTGATCCGCACCGGCACGCGCGCCAAGAAAAGCAGCGCCGGCTACGACCTCACGCGCCTGATGGTGGGCAGCGAAGGCACGCTGGGCGTGATCACCGAGGTCACGCTCAAGCTCTACCCGCTGCCCGAGGCGATCTCGGCCGCGACCTGCTCCTTCCCCACCATCGAAGCCGCGGTGCGCACCGTGATCCAGGTGATCCAGCTGGGCGTGCCGATCGCGCGCTGCGAGCTGATCGACGCCAACACCGTGCGCATGGTCAACGCGCACAGCAAGCTCGGCCTGCGCGAGGAACACATGCTGCTGATGGAGTTCCACGGCTCGCCCGCGAGCGTGAAGGAACAGGCCGAGACGGTGCAGGAGATCGCGGCCGAGTTCGGCGGCAACGCCTTCCAGTGGGCGACCACGCCCGAGGAACGCACCCGCCTGTGGACGGCGCGGCACAACGCGTACTTCGCGGCCATCCAGAGCAAGCCCGGCTGCCGCGCCATCAGCACCGACACCTGCGTGCCCATCAGCAAGCTGGCCGACTGCCTGCTCGACTCGGTGGCCGAGGCCGACGCCAGTGGCATCCCCTACTTCCTGGTCGGCCACGTGGGCGACGGCAACTTCCACTTCGGCTACCTGATCGACCCGGCCAAGCCCGAAGAGCACCGCATTTCCGAAGCGCTGAACCACACGCTGGTGGCGCGCGCGCTGGCGCTGGGCGGCACCTGCACCGGCGAACACGGCGTGGGCCTGCACAAGATGGACTTTCTGCGCACCGAGGCCGGCGACGGCGCGGTGGACATGATGCGCGCCGTCAAGCGCGCGCTGGACCCGGACAACATCCTCAACCCGGGCAAGATCTTCGCGCTCTGACGGGCGGCCAGGGGCGGAGGGTGTTTGGCCCGGCCCCGCCGCGCGGGGGCTGGCCGAAGAAGAAGACGGGGCGCTGAACCGGGGCAGGGTCACCCCGCCCGTCTGCCCGACCGCCCGTGCGCAGGGCGGCGGGCCCCGCGATGCCTTTCGGGCCCCTGCACGCGGGATGTCAGCGCCGGGGCGCGGCCCACGCGCGCTGCGGCCTGGGGCGGTTCCACATCGGCCCCATGACGACCAGACAGCACCACCGGTCAGCGCGCGTAACGGCTGGCCCGCTGACCGTCGCAGGGGCGCCCGCCTCCACCCCTTGGGGGTGACCCCGGCTGGGCGGCCCCATCCGCGCGCGGTCCCCCCTGCGGCGACAAGGCACAATGGCACACGAGTGCTTTTGTTTGCCAAAGAAGCCCAATCCAGGGAGCCCATATGAAAAACCGACTACTGCTGTCCGGCCTGCTGCTCGCGGGTGCGGCCTGCGCCCAGAGTGGCGACGCCACCATCCGCATCTGCGACGCCAGTGGATGCGCCGACCGGCCGCGCGACAGCGCGAGCTTCGACCCCGCCCACGACGACCACCCCGAAGAAACCCGGCGCCTGGCCGCGCTGGCCGACATCGCCCGCCAGGACCCGCGCGCCGCCTACGACCTGGCGCTGCGCTACTACCGCGGCGACGGCGTGCGGCGCGACAGTTACCAGGCCATCCAGTGGATGCGCGAGGCCGGCGACCGCGGCGTGCCCGAAGCCCAGCTGGCCCTGGGCCGCTTCTACCTGAGCGGGGTGGAAGAAATGGGCGCCGACCCGGCCGAGGCCGAGAAGTGGCTCGCACTGGCAGCCGCCCGCGGCGACAAGGAAGCCGAGAAACTGCTGGCCGAAGCCCGCAGCGCCAAGAAAACCGAGCAGGAGCGCTACCAGTGGCGCCAGTTCCACCGCCAGAACTGGCTCGGCTGGTGGGCCAGTGGCTACCCGTACCACTGGTATTGGGGCGCGGCCGGCTGGTACCACCGCTGAGCCCCGCCCCACCACCGACACGAGCGATCGGCCACCCCGATCGCGTCCTTCCCCCGTTTGTTGTCCAAGAGAAAGTCTGAACCCATGAACACCTCCTCCATTTCCCTGCGCTGGGCCGCCCTGGCCACCACCCTGGCCCTGGCCGGCTGCGTCACCCCCGGCGGCACCGTGTCCACCGGCACCAGCGCCACCGCGTCCAAAGGCGGCGCGGCCGGCGGCACCAGCGTGGGCGCTGACAGCAACCTGCAGCGCTGCAGCGCGCCGCTGGGCACGCTGGCGGTGGACGACGGCCGCGGCAAGGAGTGGTACGCCAGCTTCGGCCAGGCCACCAAGGTCACCAGCATCGAGCCCCTGCTGCGCCTGGCGGTGCAGCAGTCCAACTGCTTCGTGATCACCTCGGTGGGCAACAACCGCACCGAGAGCAAGCTGTCCACCATCACCGACAAACAGCGCAATTCGGGCGAGTTCCGCGCCGGGTCCAAGCAGCAAAAGGGCCAGCGCGTGGCCGCCGACTACTACCTGGAGCCGGCCATCATCATCGACAACGACTCCACCGGGAAGCTCGGCGCCGCGCTCGGCGGCCTGATCGGGGGCGGCTTCGGCACCCTCGCTGGCTCGATGGAGTCCAAGGCCTCGGTCGTGACGCTGACCATGTTCGACATCCGCTCGGGGGTGCAGATCGCGATTTCGGAAGGCAACGCCACCGCCACCAACTTCGGCGCCGCCCTGGGCGCCTTCGGCGGCGGTGCCGCGGCGGGCCTGAGCGGCTTTTCGCGCACGCCCGAGGGCAAGGCCACCGTGGCCGCCTTCATGGACGCCTACAACAACATGGTGATCTCGCTCAAGAACTACAAGGCGCAAGAGGTCAAGGGTGGTCTGGGCAAGGGTGGCGTGCTCAAGGTAGGCAATTGAGGGTCACCCCCCTGCGCCGCTGACGCGGCTTCCCCCCGCTCTGGCGCGCCTGCGGCGCTGGGCAGGGGGACAACACCTGTGGCCCGGCAGAGCCGGTTCCACGGCGTTTGCTGGACGCTGGCGCGACGCCTGAAAAAAAGGCCTCCACTTGGAGGCCTTTTTCTTTTGCTTTTCGGTCCGTTCTCAGCGCTCGTTACGCAGCTTGTCGATCAGCCCGTTGAGTTCGTCCAGCGAACCAAACTGGATCGCGAGTTCGCCCATCTCTTCCACGCGGCCGTGGCGCTTGACGCGCTTCTTGATGCGCACCTCGACCTCGGCGGTCAGCAGGTCGGCCAGCTCTTCCTCCACGCGCTTGATGTCGCGCGACTTTTCCTTCTTGGGCTTTTGCTGCACCAGGTTGAACTCGGCGCCCAGCTTCTTGACCAGGCTCTCGGCCTCGCGCACCGACATCTTCTTGGCCGCGATCTGGTTGCCGGCCGTGATCTGCGCCACCTTCTCCAGCGACAGCAGCGCGCGCGCGTGGCCCATGTCGATGTCGCCGGCCATCAGCATGGTCTGCACCGGCTCGGCCAGTTGCAGCAGGCGCAGCAGGTTGGACGCCGCCGAGCGCGAACGGCCCACGGCCTGGGCGGCCTGTTCGTGCGTCAGGCCAAATTCCTTGACCAGGCGCTGCAGGCCCTGGGCCTCTTCCAGCGGGTTGAGGTCTTCGCGCTGGATGTTCTCGATCAGCGCCATGGCCGCGGCGGCCTCGTTGGGCACATCGCGCACCAGCACCGGCACGCTGTCCAGACCCGCCAGCCGGGAAGCACGGAAGCGCCGCTCGCCGGCGATGATTTCGTACTTGCCGGCGTTCGGCCCATCGGCGAGCTTGCGCACCAGGATCGGCTGCATGATGCCCTGCGCCTTGATCGACTCGGCCAGCTCGTAGAGCGCGCCCTCGTCCATGCGCGTGCGCGGCTGGTAGACGCCCGCGACCAGTTCGGTCAGCGGCAGGGTGCTGGGCGCACCGGCGGCGCGGCCGGCTTCCTGGGCGTCGGGCGACGCGGCTTCGGCGACCTTGGGGCCCAGCAGGGCTTCGAGTCCGCGGCCGAGGCCCTTGGGTTTTTTGGTGGCCATCTCAGGTGTCTTTCTTGTCGGTGAGTTCTTGGAGCAGCGCCCGCCCTTCCGGCCAGTCGCCCAGCCCCGATTCCGCATTGATGTGGCCGCGCTCGCCGAGGTCGATGAAGCGCGCGCCCCAGCTGTCGGCCAGGCTTTGGGCCTCGTCGAAGCCGCAGTACGGGTCGTTGCGGCTGCCCACCAGGGTGCTCGGGAACGGCAGGCGCTGGCGAGCGATGGGCGCCCAGCTGGGCAGCAGGCCGCGCAGTTCGTCGCGTTCCGGGTCGCCGGGTGCCACCAGCAGCGCGCCCTGCACCCGGGCGGTGCTGCGCGAAACTTCGGCCCAGGCGGCGGTGAGGATGCAGCCGAGGCTGTGCGCGACCAGCAGCACCGGGCCGTCGGTGCCCAGGATCACGTCTTCCAGCCGGGCGATCCAGTCGCCACGTCGGGGCGTCATCCAGTCGTGCTGGTCCACCCGTTGGTACCCGTGCAGCGCTTCCCAGCGGCTTTGCCAGTGCGCAGGGCCGCTGTTCTGCCAGCCCGGCAGGATGAGAACGTTCTCTGGTTTCATGGGCATTTCAAAAGAAGCCGGCGCTCACATCACATCGTCTGGATGCGCTGGACCATTTCTGATGCAAACGCCACAAAGGCCTGGCTGCCGCGCGCCGACGGGTCGAACACCACGCCGGGCAGGCCGTAGCTGGGCGCTTCGGCCAGGCGCACGTTGCGCGGGATCACGGTGTTGAACACCTTGTCGCCGAAGTGGCCCTTGAGCTGGTCGCTGACCTGCTGCTGCAGCGTGATGCGCGGGTCGAACATGACGCGCAGCAGGCCGATGATCTGCAGGTCCTTGTTGAGGTTGGCGTGCACCTGCTTGATGGTGTTGACCAGATCGGTCAGGCCTTCGAGCGCGAAGTACTCGCACTGCATGGGCACGATCACGCCGTTCGCCGCGCACAGGCCGTTGAGCGTGAGCATGCTCAGGGACGGGGGGCAATCGATCAGCACGAAGTCATAGTCGGACGCCACGGCGGCCAGCGCGGTCTTCAGGCGCTGGTCGCGGCGCTCCAGCTCGACCAGTTCAACCTCGGCACCGGCGAGTTCGCGGTTGGCGCCGAGCACGTGGTAGCCGCATTTCTCGGACCGGATCGCCGCCTCGGCCACCGAAGCCGATTCCAGCAGCACGTCGTAAACCGAGAGTTCCATGCTGCGCTTGTCCACGCCCGAGCCCATGGTGGCGTTGCCCTGCGGGTCGAGGTCGACCATCAGCACACGCTGCCCGACCTTGGCCAGGCCGGCGGCGAGGTTGACGGTGGTGGTGGTCTTGCCGACGCCGCCCTTCTGGTTGGCGACGCAAAAAATCTTGGCCATGTGGTCGAACCCGGTTGCTTATTTGGAGAGCGCCAGCTTGACGCCGAAGCCGATCAGGAACACCCCCGCGAGCTTTTCCAGGGTCTGGCCGATCTTCGGGTTGGCGCGCATGCGCTCGGCCAGGAAGTGGGTCAGCAGCACGGCCGTCAGGCCGTAGAGAAAGGTCAGGCAGGCGACGGTGACGGCCATGGCGCCGAAGGTGAGCAGGCCCTGGTGTTTGGCCGGGTCCACGAACAGCGGGAAGAAGGCCATGTAGAACACGATGGCCTTGGGGTTGAGCAGGGTGATGGTGAAGGCCTGCTGGAAGTACTGCCGCGGGCGGATGTTCAGCACGGGTGCCCCGCCCGGCTTTGCCGTGAGCATCTTGAAACCGAGCCACGCGAGGTAGGCCGCACCCAGCCACTGGACGGCGTGGAAAGCGGCGGGATAGGCGGAGAGCAGCGCCGCCACACCAGCCACCGCGGCCCACATCAGGACCTGGTCGCCCGCGATGACGCCAAAGGTGGCGCCCAGGCCGCCCCGGATGCCGCCTTTGCTGGTGGAGGTGATGAGGGCGAGGTTGCCCGGGCCGGGGATGGCGAGAAACAGGATGATGGCGGCGACGAATGCGCCGTAGTCTGCGATGCCGAACATGCGGGGCTTTCTCTGCGGGTGGGACGGGTGAGTTTACGTGAGCGCTGTTTTGCGTCGGCGGGCTTTGTGGTTGGTGTGCAGTGTGTTTTGCTGAAACATCGCTTCTTGGGCGGGTGGTTCTGTTCCCGTGTGACCACCGCGAATCGTCCCGCCGCCCATCCACACGCCACAGCCCCCTCCACGAAACGGTGGCGCGCCAACATGACCCCGCTCACGGGCCGTGGCGCGAGGCCTCAGCCCGAAACAGAACTCAGACCGGCGAGGCAGCAGGCCGAAGCCACACGATGCATCGCTCGGCCTCCAGGCCCGGCACCGTCAACTGTTCCACGTGAAACACCGACACATCGGCCGGCAGCGCAGACAGCTCATCCGCGGGGTGCTTGCCCTTCATCGCCATCCACACCGCCCCCGGTTTCAGAGCCGAGCGTGACCAGGTGGTGAAGTCCACCAGCGAGGCAAAGGCGCGCGAGCAGACCACGTCGTAGCCACTGCCCTCTTCCGCCTTCAGCGACTCGACCCGCGCGTGGATGCCACGCAGGCTGGGCAGCTTGAGCGAGGCCGCCACCTGCTGGATGAAGGTCGCCTTCTTGAGCACCGTGTCCACGCAATGCACCTGAATCTGCGGGCAGGTGATCGCGATCACCACGCCCGGCAGTCCGCCACCCGAGCCCACGTCCAGCAATTTCACCGACTGCCCGCCGGTATGGCGCAGCAGCGGCGGAATGGCGGCCAGGCTGTCCAGCAGGTGGTGCGTCAGCATTTCCTGCGGATCGCGCACGGCCGTCAGGTTGTAGACCTTGTTCCACTTGGCGATCAGGTCCTGGTAGGCCAGCAGCTGATCGATCTGTGCGGCCGACAGCGCCAGCCCGAGTTGATTCAGCCCAGCCTCCAGGGCCGGCTTCAGAGCCGCCGCGCTCATGCGCCCTGCTCTTCCGTGGTGCGGGCAAAGCCTTTGAAGCCGCCCTTTTTCAGGTGGACCATCAACAGGGAGATGCTGGCCGGCGTGATGCCCGAGATGCGCGCAGCCTGGCCCAGCGTCTCGGGCCGATGTTTGGCCAGCTTCTGCCGCGCCTCGAAGGACAGGGCCGTGACCTGCGCGTAGTCCAGATTGGGCGGCAGCTTCAGGTGTTCGTAGTGCGCGGCGCGCTCCACCTCGTCCTTCTGCCGGTCGATGTAGCCCGAATACTTGGCCGCGATCTCCACCTGTTCCACCACGGGGTCGTGCAACTCGCCCAGTGTTTCACGTGAAACCACGGGGCGGCCGTCGGCATCGTCGGCCTTGGGTGTCGGCCGGTACTTGCCGCCATCCATGCCCAGCAAATCGGCGTAGCCCACGCCCGGCCGACGCAGCAGATCGAACAGGTTGTGTTCGTGCTCGATGGCTTTGCCCAGCACCCGCTCGCTCTCGGCCGCCGGCAGGTTGCGCGGATTCACCCAGGTCGACTTCAAACGCTCTGTTTCACGTGAAACCGCGTCGCGCTTGCGGCTGAAAGCATCCCAGCGGGCGTCGTCCACCAGCCCCATGACCCGGCCCTGTTCGGTCAGGCGCATGTCGGCGTTGTCCTCGCGCAATTGCAGGCGGAACTCGGCCCGGCTGGTGAACATGCGGTAGGGCTCGGTCACGCCCTGGGTCACCAGGTCGTCCACCAGCACCCCGAGATAGGCTTCGTCGCGGCGCGGCAGCCAGGCGTCCTTGTCCTGGCACTGCAGCGCGGCGTTGAGGCCGGCAAACAGGCCCTGGGCCGCCGCCTCTTCGTAGCCGGTGGTGCCGTTGATCTGACCGGCGAAGAACAGGCCCTGGATCTGCTTGGTCTCGAAGCTGTTCTTGAGCGAGCGTGGGTCGAAGTAGTCGTATTCGATGGCGTAACCCGGGCGCAGGATGTGGGCGTTTTCCAGCCCCGGCATACTGCGCACCAGCGCGTACTGGATGTCGAACGGCAGGCTGGTGCTGATGCCGTTGGGGTAGACCTCGTGCGTGGTCAGGCCCTCGGGCTCCAGGAAGATCTGGTGGCTGTCCTTGTCGGCGAAGCGGTTGATCTTGTCTTCCACGCTCGGGCAGTAGCGCGGGCCGACGCCCTCGATCTTGCCGGTGAACATGGGGCTGCGGTCGAAACCGGAGCGGATGATGTCGTGCGTGCGCAGGTTGGTGTGGGTGATCCAGCATGGCACCTGCTTCGGGTGCATCGCCGTCGAACCCATGAAGCTGAACACCGGCACCGGCTGGTCGGCGTTCATGCCACCGGGCACACCGTCGCCGGGCTGCTCCTGGCACTTGGAATAGTCGATGGTCCGGCCGTCCAGCCGTGGCGGCGTGCCGGTTTTCAGGCGCGCCTGCGGCAGCTTCAGCTCTTTCAGCCGCGCACTGAGCGACACGGCCGGCGGATCGCCTGCGCGGCCGGCGGCGTAGTTGTTCAGGCCCACATGGATCTTGCCGTCCAGGAAGGTGCCCGCCGTCAGCACCACGGTGCGGCTGCGGAAGCGGATGCCGACCTGCGTGACGGCACCCACCACGCGGTTGCCCTCCACCATCAGGTCGTCCACCGCCTGCTGGAACAGCCACAGGTTGGGCTGGTTCTCGAGCATGCGGCGGATGGCCGCCTTGTACAGGATGCGATCGGCCTGGGCACGGGTGGCGCGCACGGCAGGGCCCTTGCTGCTGTTGAGGATGCGGAACTGGATGCCGCCCTCGTCCGTGGCCAGTGCCATCGCGCCGCCCAGCGCGTCCACCTCTTTCACCAAGTGACCCTTGCCGATGCCGCCGATGCTGGGGTTGCAGCTCATCTGCCCCAGCGTCTCGATGTTGTGGGTGAGCAGCAGCGTAGCGCAGCCCATGCGTGCAGCGGCCAGCGCGGCCTCGGTGCCGGCGTGGCCACCGCCGACGACGATGACATCAAACTCTTGGGGGTACAACATGAGGGTGCTCCAGGGCCGTCGCCATCCCGGCCGGCCTGACAATGCAAGGGCTGTTTCACGTGAAACAGTGGCTGCAGGCCTGCCCCGGCCCGCGCGAACCCGCTATTGTCCTAGATAGCGCCTGGCCCTGCGCCCCCGCACCGCTTGCCCATGCCAACGTCCACACCGCCTGATCTGCCCGGCCTCGGCCCCAAGTCCCTGGCCATGCTCGCCGCCGCCGGCCTCCACAGCCGCGCCGATCTGGAGCGGGTCGGGGCGGTGCAGGCCTATCTGCGCGTCAAAGCCGCCAGGCAGAACGCCAGCCTCAACCTGCTCTGGGCGATGGAGGGCGCACTGACGGGGCAGGACTGGCGGGTGGTCGCCCGCGAGGAGCGCACGCGCCTGCTGCTGGCCCTGGACGCGGCGCGCCGGCCCGACCCGGGATAGCCCCACGCAGGAATCCTGCGCCCCCTGGCTGACACAATCGGCCGCATGACCTCCCCCACCCCCCTCCTCGTTTTCGCGGGCAGCACGCGCGCCCAGTCCTTCAACCGCAAGCTGGCCACCGTCGCCGCCGGGCTCGCGCGCGACGCGGGTGCCGCCGTGACCCACATCGAACTGGCCGATTTCGACGTGCCGCTGTACAACGCCGACCTCGAAGCCAAGGGCACGCCGCGCGACGTGGTGCGCCTCAAAGAACTCTTCTTCGCCCACCCGGCCTGGGTCGTGGTCTCGCCCGAGTACAACGGCAGCTACACGGCGCTGATGAAGAACACCATCGACTGGGTCTCCAGCCCCATCAAGGGCGACCCCACCTGGTCCAGCGGCAGCAAGCCGTTTGCCGGCAAGGTGGTGGGCATGCTGTCCGCCTCGCCCGGCGCGCTTGGCGGCCTGCGCAGCCTGAGCCACCTGGCGCCGCTGCTGCTGAACCTGCAGTGCTGGGTGTCGCCAAAGCAGTTCGCCCTGTCCAAGGCAGGCGAAGCCTTCACGCCCGACGGCCAGCTGGCCGCCGAACCGGCGCGCGAGAACGTGCGTGGCGTGGTCGAGCAGGTGCTCTGGGCGGCGCGCCGTTTCCAGGGCTGAACGCGGTGGACTGCCGCCCCGGCTGCGCGGCCTGCTGCATCGCGCCGTCGATCAGCAGCCCCCTGCCCGGTTTGCCGGGCGGCAAGCCCGCAGGGGTTGCCTGCCCGCACCTGGACGAAACCCTGCGCTGCCGGCTTTTCGGATTGCCAGAGCGCCCGGCGGTGTGCGGCTCGCTGCCGCCAAGCCCGGAGATGTGTGGCGAGACGCGCGAGCACGCGCTGCTGTTTCTGGCGCACCTGGAACACGCCACCCGTCCATGACAAAGGCCCGCACGAGCGGGCCTTTGTCATGGAGAAGCACAAGAACAGGATCCGGTTCGCAGCGCCTGATGCCAGGCACACCGCGGAACGGGCTTTGCCCGGCCGCAGGTGTGGTCCCCCCGCCCAGCGCCGCAGGCGCGCCAGAGCGGGGGGAAGCCGCGCAGCGGCGCAGGGGGGTGTCCTGTTACTGCTTCACCGCTTCGACCTGCAGCACCAGGCGCACGTTCTTCGGGAAGCCCCAGTCCACGCCGTAGTTCACGCCAAAGGCGGTGCGGTCGATGGTGGCTTCGAAGTCGCCACCGCACACTTCACGCTTGAGCATGGGGCTGTCGTAGCAGGCGAACTGGTTGGCCTTCAGGGTCACGGGCTGGGTCTTGCCGGCGATGGTCAGGTTGCCTTCGACCGCAGCGACCTTGTCACCGTTGAAGACGAACTGGCTGGACACGAACTGGGCCTTGGGAAACTTCTCGGCGTTCAGGATTTCGGCGCTTTGCAGGTGCTTGTCGAACATGGCGGTGCCGGAGTTCACCGAAGCGGTGTCGATGCTGATGTCGACCTTGCCGCTCTTGGCGGCCTTGTCGAAGGAGATCTTGCCGTCCTTCTTGTCGAAGCGGGCGCGGTTGGTCGTGGTGCCGAAGTGACCGATCTCGAAGGTGGCGAAGGTGTGGGTCGGGTCGATCGCGTAATCGGCGGCCTGGGCGATGCCGGCGGTGGACAGCACGGCCGCAGCGGCCAGCAGGGACAGGGACTTGCGCATGGATGAACTCCTGGATTGAGGTTGAAACGGGAAAAGAGAAAGGGGTATCAAAGCTTCGGAACACCCGTGAGGGCGATCTTGAATTTCACCTGCACCTCGTCGGCCACCATCGAGGTGTCGGCCCACTCCTTCTCGCCCACGCGGAAGGTCAGGCGCTTGATCGGGAAGGCGCCGCTGGCCACGGTGGTGGCACCGCTTTGGGCCAGCGTCACGGGCACGACCACGTCGCTGCTCACACCCTTGATGGCCAGTTTGCCGGCCACTTCGTACTTGGTGGCATCGATGCGCTTGATGCTGCTGGAGGTGAACGTGGCCTTGGGGAAGGCGGCGACGTTGAACCACAAAGGCTTGACCACTTCGGCATTGGCCTCGCGGCCGATGTCGGCGCTGCCGGTGTCCACGGTGAAGGCGATCTTGCTGGTGGCCAGCTTGGCCGGATCAAACGCCACCTGGGCGCTGAACGTCTTGAACTTGCCGTCCACCGGCACGCCCATCTGGCGGCTGGTGAAGCTCACTTCGCTCTGCGCGGGGACGATGGCCTGCTGGGCCAGGGCGGCCAGCGGGGACAGACTTGCGGCGACCAGCGCCAGGGAAAGCAGACGGGTGTTCATCAAAAGACTCCAGTAACGGTTCAGCGGCCAAAACCCATGCGGGACAGCAGCCCGTCACGGTCGATGACCTGGTGTTTGAGCGCCCCGGCCACGTGCAGCAGCACCAGAGCGGCCATGGCGAAAGCGGTGAGCTCGTGGGTTTCCTTGAGCACGTCGGCCAGCGCCTCGCTCACGGGCACAAAGTCGGGCAGCGGCAGCAGGCCAAACAGCACGATCGGGAAACCGGCGGCCGAGCTGTAAGCCCAGCCGGTCAGCGGCACGGCGAAGAACAGGGCGTACAGCGCCACGTGTGTGGCGTGGTGGGCCCGCTTCTGCCAGCCGGGCATGGCCACTTCAATGGCCTGCGGCAAGGCGGGCGGCGGCGACATCAGCCGCGTCAGCAGGCGCATGGCCGAGAACGCCAGCACCCCCACACCCGCCCACTTGTGCCAGCTGAAGTACTGCAGCCGGGCCGGCGAGAACGGCAGGTCGGACATGTAAAGGCCCAGCGCGAAGTTGCCAACGATGCCCAGTGCCAGCAACCAGTGCAGGGTGCGGGCCAGGGGGTGATAGCGGGTGACGGCGGTGGAAGTCATGCCGGCAGTTTAGGCAGGCGCCGGCGACGACAGGGTGAAGCCGCTTGAAGTTTGCATTCAAATGATTCGAACGAACTTAGCCCCGTCGTTCGGATCTCGCTCACATCCAGCGACTCCTACAATCGCCGCATGACCGACACCGTCCCGCCCGAACTGCTGGCGCTGTACCCCGCCCTGGGCGCCTTGCCGGCGCTGCTGCCCACGCTGGCGCCGGTCTCGGTGCCGGCGGGCACCCAGCTGTTCCGCGAAGCCGATGCCTGCCAGGGCTTCCCGCTGGTGCTGCGCGGCGAGGTCAAGGTCTCGCGCAGCGCGGCCAACGGGCGCGAACTCGAACTGTACCGGGTGGCGCCGGGCGAAATGTGCCTGGTGTCGTCGGCCAGCCTGTTTGCCGGGCAGCCGCTGTCGGCGCGCGGCGTGGCCACCAGCGACACCACGCTGTGCCTGCTGGCGCCGCCCCAGTTCCAGGCCGCGCTGGCCGAGGCGGGCTTTCGCCACTATGTGCTGGGCCTGTTCGCCGCCCGCATGGCCGATCTGACCGGGCTGATCGAGGCCATCGCCTTCCAGAAGCTCGACAGCCGCCTGGCCGCCGCCCTGCTCGGCCACGGGACCACGCTCAAGACCACCCACCAGGCCCTGGCCGACGAGCTGGGCACGGTGCGCGAGATTGTCAGCCGCCTGCTGCACCGTTTCGAACGCGACGGCCTGGTCGAGCTCTCGCGCGAGAGCATCACCATCCGCGACAGCGCCGGCCTGCGCGCGGTGGCCTCGGGCGGCTGACACCCCGGGAACCCGTCTGTGTGACCAGGGTCACATACAGCACCGGGCGATGCCGCTTCAATACGTCCCATGTTCCGCCTGGCGGACATGTGTTCCAACCCTCATCAGGAGATTTCCATGACCAAGAACGTTGGCGGCGTTGACCGCATCCTCCGCATCGCCGTCGGCCTCGCCCTCATCGCCGCCGCCGCCACGGGCACCATCGGTGTCTGGGGCTACATCGGCGTCGTGCCCCTGCTCACCGGCCTGATGGGCTGGTGCCCGCCTTACGCCCTCCTGGGCTTCAACACCTGCAGCATGAAGAAGTAACCCCCCTGCGCCGCTGCGCGGCTTCCCCCCCCTGCTGCGCAGGGGGACGGCCCCTGTGGCCCGGCGAAGCCGGTTCCACGGGGCCTTGGCGAAAAAGCCATTCGCGCCGGCAAGGTTGTCTGGCGTGAGACAGCGCAGCCGCCCACTGCGCACGACCATGTCGCTCCAGCCGCGCATCCCGACGCGGCGCAGGAGACACGGCATGCTCAACATCCCCTCCCTCCAGGACTCGGTCAGCGCCGAGGAATGGCAATTGCGCTGCGACCTCGCAGCCTGCTACCGGCTGGTCGCGGCCTACGGCTGGTCCGACCTGGTGTTCACCCACATCAGCGCCAAGCTGCCCGACAGCGTCACCGGCGGAGACCACCAGTTCCTGATCAACCCCTACGGCCTGATGTTCGACGAGATCACGGCGTCCAGCCTGGTCAAGGTCGACATGGCCTGCAACAAGCTGATCGACTCGCCCTTCCCGGTGAATCCGGCCGGCTTCGTGATCCACAGCGCGGTGCACGAAGCGCGGCCCGAGGTGCAGTGCGTGCTGCACACCCACACGCGCGCCGGCGTGGCCGTGAGCGCGCAAAAGGCCGGCATCCTGCCCATCAGCCAGCAGAGCACCTTCGTGCTGGCCTCGCTGGCCTACCACGGCTACGAAGGCGTGGCCTTCCGTCCGGACGAGAAGCCGCGCCTGCAGGCCGACCTTGGCATGGCCAACTTCCTGGTGCTGCGCAACCACGGCCTGCTGACGGTGGGCAGGAGCATCGCCGACGCCTTTTTGTCGATGTACACCTTCGAGAACACCTGCCGCATCCAGATCGACGCGCTGGCCGGTGGTGGCGAACTGACGGCGGTGAACCCGGCCATCCTGGCCGGCATGTGCGAGGTGATGAAGATCGCCACCGCGGGGCAAGGCGCCCAAATCGCCTGGCCCGCGCTGCTGCGCAAGGTCGAACGGCTGGACCCGGGTTACCGGACCTGAGGCCGCCCCGCCCGCCGCGCGATCAGGCGCGCGGCGGCAGGTCCTGCACGAACGCGGCCATGCCATCGAGCACCGTGCGCAGCCGCTCCAGCTCGCGCGAACGGTCCAGCCGCGCCGACCAGGCCGCCAGCCTCGACACGCGGTGCAGCCGCGGCAACAAGCGGCGCAGGAAGGCGCGCAGGTCGGGCACCTGCGCCCGCGTGGCCGGCGTGTCGGCGTACGCGCTGAGCACGGCCTGCACCGCCTGCGGCCCCAGCGGCAGCAGGTACCGAGCCAGCGACAGCACCAGCTGCAGCGCGTCGTAGATCTGCACCGTGGCCAGCGGCATGCCCGGCTGCAGGCATTCTTCAAAATCCAGGCGCGCGAAGTGCTGGCCGTCCCAGGTGATGTTGCGGGTCTGCGCCCCACCATGCCACTGACCACGCGCGTGGAAGCTGGCCAGATCGGCCGCCGCCGCACACATCAGCGGCAAGCGCTCGACTTCGGGCGAACGGTGCAAACAGTGGTCCAACGTGGTCCCGATGTCGCCCGACACCAGGCTGTCGCCGTCGAAAGCCAGCACGGGCGGCACCCGCTCACCCGCCGCCGCCAGGGCCAGCAGGCGCTCGTGCTCGTAGGCCAGCAAGATCCGACCATCGGTCTGGCGCGCCGCGGCCCACGGCACTGGGACCCCGACAAAATGCGCAAAAAGCCAAATGCCCAGCGACTTGCGCAGGCTGCGCAAGGGCCGGTCGGCGCTTTTGGTCCAGGTTTTGGGGGGGTTGGAGGCGGTCAAGGCCACGAAATGTGAAAGCAATCCTGGCTGCACCGAACGTCACAGGCCAGGCGGCGAAATGCACGACGAACGGGTCGAATGTTGCGCAAATGTATCAGCCGCGCCCCGTCATCCACGTTTTCCGCTCCGTTTAGGGTTACGGGTTTCCCCTTGGCCCACTATAGTTAGCCCGTGCGTCCAAGGACGCCACCCATTCAACCTGAACACGAAAGAAATCATGAAGAAATCTCTCATTGCTGTCGCCGCCCTTGCCGCCATGTCCGCCGCCTCCGCGCAATCGAGCCTCAACGTGTACGGCGTTGCCGATGTGATCATCCACAAGGACGACGTGCGTGGCGAACCCAGCAAGCCCACCAAGATGACCAACGGCGGCGTGAGCGGCAGCCGTCTGGGCTTCAAGGGCACCGAAGACCTCGGCGGCGGTCTGAAGGCCAACTTCCTGCTGGAAGAAGGTATTGACCTGACCAGTGGTGCCGCAGCCGGTTTCAACCGCCAAGCCTACGTCGGCCTGGGCGGTGGTTTCGGTGAAGTCAAGTTCGGCAACGTGTACACCGCCTACGACGACATCTCCGGCGCCACCAACCCGGTGTTCGACTCGAAGCTGGCGCCGACCTCCGTCTGGAAAAGCGCTGACTACATCAGCAACCCCGGCAGCAACATCTACTACGCATCGCCCTCCTTCGGTGGCGTGAGCGGCGCGGTCAGCTACTCGCTGGACGGCTCCAAGAATGCTGTGACCTCCGTGCACGTCAAGTACGAAGGCGGCCCGATCTACGTTGGCTTTGGCTACCAGGACGACACCGAAGTGGCCACCGCCAAGTTCACCCGTTTGAACGGTTCCTACGACTTCGGTTCGTTCAAGCTGCTGGCTGGCTACGGCAAGACCAATGAAACCGTTGCAGCCGATAGCACCGACTGGTCCATCGGCGCTGACGTGCCCCTGTCCGCCAACCTGGTGCTGTCGGCTGGCTACGCCTCGTCCAAGGCAGACGGTGCCCAGCGCAACTACGGTGTGGCCGTCGGCGCCGCCTACTCGCTGTCCAAGCGCACCACGGTGTACGGTGGTCTGCGCAACGTCGAGGGTGCAAAAGACGAAAGCCGCGTGGGCGCTGGCATCAAGCACACGTTCTGATCCTCAGCGGCCTTGGCCGCTTTCAGGACACCCAAAAGCCACTGCATGCAGTGGCTTTTTTCATGTCGGCGCTCAACCGGCATTGGCGTAACGCACCAGCTCCCAATCGCTCACCTGCTGCGCGTAGGCGTCCCACTCGGCGCGCTTGAGCTGCAGGAACTGTTCACAGAACGCCGGGCCCACGTCGTCGCACAGGATCGCGTCGGCCCGCAGCGCGACCAGGGCGTCGTGCAGGTCGCGCGGCAGACGCAGGGGCATCGGTTCCCCAGCGGCGTGGCGCTGGTACAGGTCCTGGTCGCAGGCCTCGGGCGCGGGCAGCTCGCGATCGATGCCGTCCAGCCCCGCGGCCAGCGTGGCCGCCAGCGCCGCGTACACATTGCACGACGGGTCGGGCAGGCGCCATTCGATGCGGCCGGCCACCGTGCGCACGAGGCAGGTGCGGTTGTTGTCGCCCGCCGCCTTCCACACCGGCGACCAGGTGGTGCCCGAGGCGCTCTCGCTCACCGCCAGCCGTTTGTAGCTGTTGACCGTGGGCGCGCACAGCGCGGCCAGCGCGTCGCCGTGCTCCAGCAGGCCGGCCGCAAACCGCTGCCCGGTCACGCTCAGCCCCATGGGTCCGTCGGCGTCGGCCATCGGCGCCGCCCCCTGCTCGTCGGTCAGGCTCAGGTGGAAATGCAGGCCGCTGCCCGGCGCGCCCGCCAGCGGCTTGGGCATGCACGAAAACACCTGGCCGTGCTGCTGCGCCACCGCGTGCGCGGTGAGCTTGAACAGCTGGTAGCGGTCGGCTGCGGCCAGGGCCTCGTCGAAGCGGTAGTTGATCTCGTACTGGCCCGTCGCGTCCTCGTGGTCCATCTGCTGCAGCTCGAACCCGAGCGCGCCCAAGTGGCGCCGCATGTCGTCCAGAAAGCCGTGGTTGCGCACGATGGCCTGGAGGTCGTAGGACGGTTTGCCCAGCCGGTCCTCGCCGTCGGCCACGCCCCAGCGACCGTCCTCCCCACGGCGCAGCAGAAAGAACTCGGGCTCGATGCCCACATGGAAGGTCCAGCCGCGTTCGCGCAGCCGGCCCAGCTGGCGCTTGAGCAATTGCCGCGAGCAGGTTTCCAGCGGTTCGCCGCCCGCAAAGCCGTCGCAGACCGCGTGGGCCACGCCCGGCAGCCAGGGCAGCGGCCGCAGGCTCTCGGGGACCACGCGGCCAAAGTACTCGCTGCGCGCGCCCATGCGCGGCAGGCCGGTGCCCCAGATGCTCGGCCCCGCGAAGCCCGCGCCCACCGCCACCGCGTCGGGCAGGGCCTCCAGCGGCAGCAGCTTGCCCTTGGGCACGCCGTGCAGGTCGGTGAAGGTGGCCATCACCGTGTGGACGCCCTGCTCGCGCAGGGTGTGGATGCGTTGGTCGAGGCTGGGCAGGGTCATGCGGATTCCAGGCACAAAAAAGCCGGGCAAGCCCGGCCGGAGGAGAAGAAGGCCTCAGGCCAGGGCCTCGGCCAGCGCGGCGTCGAACACGCCCAGCGCCTCGGCAAAGATGTTGTCCTCGATGGTCAGCGGGAACAGGAAACGGATCACGTTGCCGTAGACACCGCAGGTCAGCAGCAGCAGGCCACGCTTCAAGGCCGCGGCCTGGATGCGCTTGGTCAGGTCGGCATCGGGTGCGCCGGCCGCATCCACGAACTCGGCCGCCACCATGGCGCCCAGGCCGCGCACGTCGGCGATGCGTGGTTGCTTCGCCTGGTGCACCTTCAGATGCGCGACCAGCCGGTCTCCGAGAATTTGCGCGCGCTCGGGCAGACGTTCCTCCTGCATCACGTCCAGCACCGCGTGCGACGCGGCTATGGCCAGCGGGTTGCCGGCGTAGGTGCCGCCCAGGCCGCCGGGCGCCGGGCCGTCCATCACCGCCTGCCGGCCCGAGACCGCCGAAAGGGTCGTGCCGCCGGCCATGCTCTTGGCCATGGTGATCAGGTCCGGTTTGGCGCCGTAGTGCTCCATCGCAAACATCTTGCCGGTGCGCGCGAAGCCGGTCTGCACCTCGTCGGCGATCAGCAGGATGCCGTGCTGGTCGCACAGCTGACGCAGCCAGAGCACCGCCTCTTGCTGGATCGGGTTGAAGCCGCCCTCGCCCTGCACCGGCTCGAAGACGATGGCCGCCACGCGGCTGGGCTCGATGTCGCACTTGAACACGTGCTCCATCGCCTTCTTCGTGTCGGCCAGCGAACTGCAGTGGCAGGGGAAGGGCACGTGGTAGATCTCGGGCGGGAAGGGGCCGAAGCCGGCCTTGTAGGGCTGGACCTTGCCGGTCAGCGCCACCGCAAACAGGCTGCGGCCATGGAAGGCGGCGCCGAAGGCGATCACCCCACTGCGACCGGTGGACGAGCGCGCGATCTTGATCGCGTTCTCCACCGCCTCGGCGCCGGTCGAGAAGAAGGCCGTCTTGGCCGGGCCTTCGATGGGCACGATGGCGTTGATGCGCTCGGCCAGCGCCACGTACTCGGTGTAGGGCACCACCTGGTAGCAGCTGTGGGTGAAGCGCTGCAGCTGCGCCGCGATCGCCGCCTGCACCTTGGGGTGCACATGGCCGGTGTTGAGCACCGCGATGCCGCCCGCGAAGTCGATGAAGCGCCGGCCCTCGATGTCCCAGAACTCGGCGTTCCTAGCGCGCTCGATGAAAAAGTCGCCCATCACGCCCACGCCGCGCGGCGTGGCCGCCTGCCGGCGCGCGTGCCAGGCGGCGTTGGTGTGCTCGGTCTTGAGGTCGTTGATGGCGTTCATCGAATTCTCCAGAAAAGTGGGCGAGAAGGGTTTGGTCCAGCACGCGCGGAACCGGCTTTGCCGGGCCGCAAGCGTGGCCCCCCCTTTTCAGGTGGGAAGCCGCGCAGCGGCGCAGGGGGTCTTCCGATGCCCCGCTTACAGCGGGGAATCAATCCTTATCCAGGTGGTTTTCGTCTCGGTGTACTTGTCGAACGCGTGCAGCGACTTGTCGCGCCCCACCCCGCTCTGCTTGAAGCCGCCGAAGGGCACGGTGATGTCGTCCTCGTCGTAGGAGTTGACGTGTACCGTGCCCGCGCGCAGTGCGCGCGCCACGCCGTGCGCCTTGTTGATGTCGCGCGTCCACACGGCGGCCTGCAGGCCGTAGATGTTGGCGTTGGCCTGCTTCACCACGTCGGCCGCGTCGGTGAACGACAGCACCGACAGCACCGGGCCAAAGATCTCTTCGCGCGCAATCGTCATGCTGTTGGTCACACCGTCGAAGATGGTGGGCTGCACATAGCAGCCACCGGCCACGGGGGCGACGCGTTCGCCACCGGCCAGCAGCTTCGCGCCCTCGCTCTGGCCCAGACCGATGTAGCGCATCACGTTGTCCAGCTGGATCTGGTCGACGATGGCGCCCATGACGGTGTTCTTGTCCAGCGGATTGCCCGGCTGGTACTGCGGCACCAGCTTGAGCGCCTTCTCCAGGAAGGCGTCCTTGATGCTCGCCTCGACGAACAGGCGCGAGGGCGCGTTGCAGCTCTCGCCCTGGTTGAAGAAGATGCTGCCCACCGAGGCCTCGACCGCCTTGTCCAGATCCGGGCAGTCGGCGAACACGATGTTGGGCGACTTGCCGCCCAGCTCGGTCCAGGCGCGTTTGAGGTTGCTCTGCCCGGCCATCACATGGATCTGCTTGCCCACGCGGGTGCTGCCTGTGAACGCAATGCAGTCCACATCCATGTGCAGCGCCAGCGGGCTGCCGGCCTCGGGGCCGTAGCCGGGCACCACGTTGAACACGCCGGCCGGAATGCCGGCCTCCAGCGCCAGCTCGGCCAGCTTGAGCGCGGTCAGCGGGCTCTTTTCCGACGGCTTGAGCACCACCGAGTTGCCCGCAGCCAGCGCCGGCGCGATCTTCCACGCGGCCATGATCATGGGGTAGTTCCAGGGCACGATGACGCCGACCACGCCCACCGGCTCGCGGGTGATCAGGGCCAGCGCGGTGTCGGGCGTGGGCGCGATCTCGTCGTAGACCTTGTCCACCGCCTCGCCGTACCAGCGCACGCAGTTGGCCGCACTGTTCACGTCCACGCCCTTGGCGTATTTCACCGGCTTGCCCATGTCCAGCGCCTCGGTCAACGCCAGCAGATCGCCGTTGGCCTGGATCAGCTCGGCGAACTTGATCATGGTGCGCTTGCGGGCGGCGGGCGCCTTGCCGGCCCAGCGGCGGTCTTCAAACGCGGCGCGGGCGGCGGCCACGGCGGCGTCGATGTCGCTCTGGCCGCAGCGCGCCACCTGGGTCAGCAGGCGGCCGTCGACCGGGGAAATGCAGTCGAAGGTCTGGCCGTCGCGCGCGGCGACGCGTTCACCATTGATGACGGCACGGCCGTCGAAACTGGGGGTCGAAGTGTCGGACATGGGCACGGATCTCCACAATGAATTGGCCCCATGCTACGCCGGATTCCATGCCATCATGCAATCCACTTTGCCGTCCGGCCGCGCATCCAGTGGCCTGAGCCGAGCACAAAAAAGCAGGCCCGCAGGCCTGCTTGGCGTTCCGGTCGCGCGATGCTCACTTCACGGTGGACAGGGCGGCGAGTTCGGCCCGGGTCGCCGCCGCGATCTCGCGTTCGCGCTGACGCGTCTGCCGCGCCACCCAGACGCTGTAGCCCACGATGACGATGGTCACGGTGGTGATGAGCAGCGTGGCCGCGGCGTAGATGGTCGGGTTGATGCCGCGGCGCGCGTAGCCGAAGATCACCTGCGGCAGCGTGGACACGCCCGGGCCGGAGAGGAATTCGGAGATCACCACGTCGTCGAAGCTCAGCGTGAAGCTCAGCAGGAAAGCCGCCAGGATGGCCTGGAAGATGTTGGGCAGCGTGATCAGGAAGAACACCTGGTGCGGGCGCGCACCCAGGTCCATGGCGGCCTCTTCGATGCGGCGGTCCATCTCCATCAGCCGACTCTGGATCACCACCATGCCGTAGGCCATGCCCAGCAGGGTGTGGCCCAGGATGATGGTCAGCATGCCGCGCTCGGGCCAGCCGAAGGCGTTCTGCGCGCCCACCATCAGCAGCAGCAGCGACAGGCCGATCACCACCTCGGGCATCACCAGGGGCGCGTTGACCATGCCCGAGAAGACGGTGCGGCCCAGGAACTTGCGGTAGCGCACCAGCACGAAGGCGGCGAAGGTGCCCAGGATGGCCGACAGCACGCCGGTGACCGCGGCCACCTTCACCGACAGCCAGAAGCCCTCGACGATCTTGGTGTCGCGCGTGAGCGCCTCGTACCAGCGCAGCGAAAAGCCGGTGAAATTCGCGTCCTGCCGGGTGCTGTTGAAGCTGAACACGATCATGAAGAACAGCGGCAGGTACAGGAACACGTAGACCGCCGCCATCCACAGCTTGCCGAAGTGTTTTTCGAGGAATCGCATGGTGTCCTCCGTTCAGCGCTGTTCGGCCTGTTCGCCGGTGTAGTGGTAGTAGATCGCCAGCGGCACGATGATGAGCAGGATCATCACCACCGCCAGCGCCGAGGCGCGCGGCCAGTTGTTGCTGGTGAACATCTCGTCCCAGACCACGCGGCCGATCATGATGTTCTCCGGCCCGCCCAGCAGCGAGGGGATCACGAACTCGCCCAGCGCCGGGATGAACACCAGCATGAAGCCGGCGATGATGCCGGCCTTGGACAGTGGCACCGTCACCAGCCAGAAGGCCTTGAAGGGCGTGGTGCCCAGGTCGTAGGCGGCTTCGAGCAGGCGGAAGTCCATCTTCACCAGGTTGGCGTACAGCGGCAGCACCATGAAGGGCAGGTACACATAGGTCATGCCCACCAGCATCGAGACGTTGGTGTAGAGCATGAGGATGGGCTCGTCGATGAGGCCCAGCCCCATCAGCAGCGTGTTGATCACGCCCTGGTCGGCCAGGATGCCTTTCCACGCGTAGACGCGCAGCAGGAACGACGTCCAGAACGGCAGCATCACCATCATCAGCAGCGCCGGTCGCACCGCGGGCGCCGAGCGCGCGATGAAGTAGGCGAACGGGTAGCCGAAGGCCAGGCACAGCAAGGCGGTGAGCAGCGCGTACCAGATCGAGCGCAGGTAGGCCTCGATGTAGATGGTCTGGAACAGCTCGCCCAGATCACCATCGCGGAAGATGGTCCAGTAGTTCTCGTACTTGAGCGCGAGGATGCCCGTCTCCGGGTCCCAGATCGGCTTGAACGGGTTGATGCTCTCGCCCTGGTCCACGAAGCTGATGTACAGCAGGATCAGAAAGGGCAGCAGAAAGAAGACGGTCAGCCAGCCATAGGGCAGGCCGATGACGAAGCGCTTGCCTGGAACCGGTAGGGGTGAAGCCATGGTGGTGCTCCTTCGGGTTCAGTCGCGCAGGACCACAGCGTCCAAGTCGTCCCACCAGAAGAACACGTCGTCCTCCCAGGTGATGTCCAGCGCCTCGTGGCGCGAGCCGTTGGGCTCGGTGATCTTGATCTTGCTGCCCTGCGGCGTGACCACGATGTAGGTGTTGTACGAACCGAAGTAGCCGATCTCCTTGACCCGCCCTGCGAACAGGTTGTGGTCCACATTGGCCGGCCGTTCCTTGGCGATGTCGATCTTCTCGGGCCGCACGGCCACCGCCACCGGCATGTCCAGCGCGCCGCTGATGCCGTGGCCCACGTGGACCTCGCCGATCGGCGTGCTCACCGCGCAGCGGTCGGGTTCGTCCACCGTCAGCTTGCCTTCGAACAGGTTGACGTTGCCGATGAAGTCGGCCACGAAGCGGTTGGCCGGGTATTCGTAAATCTGCTGCGGCGTGCCCACCTGCAGCACGCGCCCCTTGCTCATGACGGCGATGCGGCTGGCCATGGTCATGGCCTCTTCCTGGTCGTGCGTCACCATCACCACCGTCACGCCCACCTTCTCGATGATGTTGACCAGCTCGAACTGGGTCTGCTCGCGCAGCTTCTTGTCCAGCGCGCCCAGCGGCTCGTCCAGCAGCAGCAGCTTGGGTTTCTTGGCCAGGCTGCGCGCCAGCGCCACGCGCTGCTGCTGCCCGCCCGAGAGCTGGTGCGGCTTGCGCTTGGCATACGGCGTGAGCTGCACCAGGCCCAGCATCTCGTCGGTGCGCTGCTGCACCTCGGCCTTGGACAGGCCTTCGCGCTTCAAGCCAAAGGCCACGTTCTCCCAGATGTTCAGGTGCGGGAACAGCGCATAGCTCTGGAACATCATGTTCACCGGACGCTCGTAGGGCGGCATGTTGGCCACGTCCTGGCCACCGAGCAGGATGCGGCCCTTGGTCGGGGTCTCGAAGCCGGCCAGCATGCGCAGCAACGTGGACTTGCCGCAGCCCGAGCTGCCCAGCAGCGCGAAGATCTCGCCCTTGCCGATGGACAGCGACACCTCGTCCACGGCCACCGCCTCGTCGAATCGCTTGACCAGTTTTTCCGTGACCAGATAGCCTTCTTGCGTGCCGGCTGCTGCCATGGGAGACCCCTTGTTGTTGGAGATTCAGATACAAAAAGGGCTGTTCATACGCAGGGTACGAACAGCCCGGTTCAGGCGTCGCTCGAAAGCGGCCGGTGCTTACTTGCCCTTCTTGAAGCTGTTGTAAGCGTTGGACATCGCTTCACGCGCTTCGTTGGTGAAGCTGCTGGGCGGGATCATCTTGGTCATGTAGTCGGCCTCGACGAAGATGGTCTTGTTGCCCGCGATCTCGGGGTTGACCTTGTCCATGCCGGCCTTGTTGCCGGTGGGGTAGCCCATGTCGTTGGCCATGGCGGCGGCGTTTTCCGGGCGCAGGTAGAAGTCGATGAACGCAGCGGCGTTGTTCGGGTGCTTGGCGTCCTTGGCCACGGCCATGGTGTCAAAGAAGATCAGCGCGCCGGTGCTGGGCAGCAGGGCTTCGATCACGTCCTTGGAACCGTTTTCCTTGGCGCGGGCGGCGGCCTGGTTGATGTCGCCGGACCAGCCGATCGCCACGCAGGCCTTGCCGCCGGCGATGTCGTCGATCATGGTCGAGCTGAACAGGCGGATGTCCTTGCGCACCTTGGCCAGCATCTCGTTGGCGGCCTTGTAATCGGCCGGGTCGTTGGAGTAGGCGTCCTTGCCGATGTAGTGCAGCGCCACCGGGACGATCTCGGTCGGCGAATCCAGGTAGGCGATGCCGCACTTCTTGAGCTTGCTGGTGTACTCGGGCTTGAACACCAGGTCCCAGGCGTTCTCGGGCATGGCCATGCCGCCCAGGGCCTTCTCGGCCTTGGTCTTGTTGATGCCCACCGTCGTGAAGCCCCAGGCCCACGGCACCAGGTGCGCGTTGTCCGGATCGGCCTTGGTCAGCACCTGCATGATGGCCGGGTCCATGTTGGCCAGGTTGGGGATCTGGTCCTTCTTCAGCGGCTGCAGCAGGCCACCTTCGATCTGGCCCTTGGCGAACACGGTGCCGGGCACCACGATGTCGTAACCGGTGTTGCCGGCCACCAGTTTGGCGTGCAGGGCCTCGTTGGTCTCGAAGGTGTCGTAGTTGACCTTGATGCCGGTTTCCTTCTCGAAGGCGGCGACCATGCCTTCGGGGATGTAGTCGGGCCAGTTGTAGATGTTCAGCACCTTCTCGTCGTCGAACACCGGGCCGGCGGGCTTGGCGGGTTCAGCGGCGGGGGCGGGCGCGGCGGCCACCGGGGCGGCCGGCGCAGGGGCCGGTTCTTCCTTCTTGCCGCAGGCGGCCAGAACGATGGCGGACGAGATGGCCAGGGCCAGGACGGACTTCTTCAACATGATGGTGAACACTCCTGTGAAAGGGATGGAACCGGTGGGATGACACGCTGAAACCGGCTGCGTTGCTGAGGTTCAAGCTAGCAATTTGCAGACCAAGAATATCCCCGAAACGGGGCATCGCGGGACTGTAACAAAGAATCGGAACCGCGCTCATGGCGGCAACCCGCAGCGCCGTGGCCCGTGTTCATGCCAGCAAACCCTTGCCACGCAGTTCGTCGACGGTGGCGTCCAGGCACAGGCGGATCAGTCCCATCATCTCGTCGATCTGCGCGTGCGTCATGGTCAGCGGCGGCGCGATGATCATGCGGTCGCCCACGGCGCGCATGATCAGCCCGTTGGCAAAACAGTGGCGGCGGCACACCATGCCCACTCCCAGGTCCGGGTCGAACATCTCGCGCGTGGCCTTGTTCCGCACCAGCACCAGGCCGGCGACGAAGCCGCAGGTCTCGGCGTCGCCCACCAGCGGGTGGTGTTTCAGTTCCTCAAAGCGCTCGGCCAGGTAGGGGCCGACGTCGTTCTTCACCCGGCCGGGCAGGTTCTCGCGCTCCATCAGCTCCAGGTTGGCCAGCGCCACCGCGCAGGCCACCGGGTGGCCGCTGTAGGTGTAGCCGTGGTTGAACTCGCCGCCCTGCTCGATCAGCACCTCGGCCACGCGGTTGCCCACCATCACGCCGCCCAGCGGGATGTAGCCGCTGGTCACGCCCTTGGCGAAGGTCACCAGGTCGGGCTTGATGCCGAACTTCTCGTACGCGAACCAGTGGCCCAGGCGGCCGAAGGCGCAGATCACCTCGTCGCAGATCAGCAGGATGCCGTACTTGTCGACGATGCGCTGGATCTCGGGCCAGTAGGTCTCGGGCGGGATGATCACGCCACCCGCACCCTGCACCGGCTCGCCGATGAAGGCGGCCACCTTGTCGGGGCCGACTGCGAGGATCTTCTCTTCCAGCCAGCGCGCGGCACGCAGGCCGAAGTCGGCCTTGCTTTCGCCGGGCTGGGCGTTCTCCCAGTAATGCGGCTGCTCGATGTGGGTGATGTTGGGAATCGGCAGGTCGCCCTGCGCGTGCATGCCGCTCATGCCGCCCAGCGAGGCGCCCGCCATGGTGCTGCCGTGGTAGGCGTTGTTGCGGCTGATGATGACCTTGCGCTCGGGCTGGCCCAGCAGGTCCCAGTAGCGGCGCGCCATGCGCACGTTGGTGTCGTTGCTCTCCGATCCGCTGCTGGAGAAGAACACGTGGTTGAACGTGCGGTCGCCCACCTGGGGCGCCAGCGCCGCCAGCTTGGTGGCCAGCTGCACCGCGGGCACGTTGGTGGTCTGGAAGAAGCTGTTGTAGAAGGGCAGCGTCATCATCTGCTGGTAGGCCGCGTCCGCCAGTTCCTTGCGGCCGTAGCCGGCGTTGACGCACCACAGGCCGCTCATCGCGTCCAGCACCTTCTTGCCCTCGGAGTCCCAGACGTAGATGTCCTCGGCCCGCGTCATCACGCGCGAGCCGCGCGTGGCCAGGTCGCCGTGGTCGGTGAAAGGGTGGATGTAGTGCGCGCTGTCCAGCGCCTGGATGGCCTTGGTGTCCTGCTGCTCGGCGCGGCGGACCAGGGCGGGCGGTGCAATGAGGGTCGAGGTGCTCATAAAGGTCTCACTTTCTTGCGGTGCATTCATCAAGAACGCCGCGGAACCGGCTTGGCCGGGCCGCCAGCGTTGCCCCCTTGAGGGGGTGACGCACCGCAGGTGCGGCGCGGGGGTGGGTCATAGCCTGCGGCGCGGGGGGAAATCAGACGTGCAGAAGAAGGTGCTCGCGCTCCCACGGCGAGATCACCTTCATGAACTCGTCGAACTCCAGTTCCTTGATCTCGGTGTAGATGGTGATGAACTCCTTGCCCAGCACCTCGTGCAGGTCGGGTTCGCGGCGCAGCCAGTCCAGCGCCTCACCCAGGCTGCGCGGCAGCGAGTACGGCGCCAGGTAGGCGTCGCCCTTCATCTCGGGCTTGGGTTTGATCTTGTTCTTCATGCCCAGGTAGCCGCAGGCCAGGGTCATGGCCATCGCCACATAGGGGTTGGCGTCGGCGCCGATCACGCGGTTTTCCACCCGGCGCGCGGCCGGGCTGGAGATCGGCGAGCGGATGCCCACCGTGCGGTTGTCGTGGCCCCACTCGATGTTGATCGGCGCGGCCGTGTGGCGACTCAGGCGGCGGTAGCTGTTCACGTACGGCGCCACCAGCACCATGGCCGCCGGGATGTAGCGCTGCAGGCCGCCGATGTAGTGGTAGAAGGCCTCGGACGGCGTGCCGTCCGGGTTGCTGAAGATGTTCTGGCCCGTCACCTTGTCCACGATGCTCTGGTGCACGTGCATGGCGCTGCCCGGCTCGCCCGCGATGGGCTTGGCCATGAAGGTGGCGTACATGTCGTGGCGCAGCGCGGCCTCGCGCACCGTGCGCTTGAAGAAGAACACCTCGTCGGCCAGGCCCAGCGGGTGGGCGTGGAAGAAGTTGATCTCCATCTGGCCCGCGCCCACTTCGTGGATCAGCGTGTCCACGTTGAGCTCCATCTTTTCGCAGTAGTCGTAGATCTCTTCGAACAGCGGGTCGAACTCGTTGACCGCGTCGATGCTGTACGCCTGGCGCGAGGTTTCGGCCCGGCCGCTGCGGCCGATCGGCGGCTTGAGCAGCGTGTTCGGGTCGGTGTTGCGCGCCGTCAGGTAGAACTCCAGCTCGGGCGCCACCACCGGGTCCCAGCCCTCGGCTTCATACAGGTCGCAGATCTTGCGCAACACGCTGCGTGGCGCAAAGGGAACCAGCTTGCCCTCGTGGTCGAAACAGTCGTGGATCACCTGCGCCGTCGGGTCGGTGGCCCAGGGCACGATGCGCACCGTGCTCGGGTCCGGCCGCAGCTGCATGTCCTTGTCGGTCGGGTCGACCACGTCGTAGTACGGCCCGCTCTCGGGAAACTCGCCCGTCACCCCCATGCCCACAATGGCCTGCGGCAGGCGCATGCCGCGGTCTTCGGTGAACTTCTCGCGCGGCAGGATCTTGCCGCGGGCCACCCCGGTCAGGTCGGGCACCAGGCATTCCACTTCGGTCACGCGGCGCTGGTTGAGCCAGTTCTCGAGGTCGTTGAAGCTCATGTTCGTCTTGGTGGGGGCTGTCATGTGCCGGTCCTTGTCTGTCGTTGTGGTTGTCGGGGGGGGGGCGGGCGTCAGGTGCCCGCGCGCGCCAGGTCGGCCGCCTGCAGGCGCAGGCTGCGGCGCTGGCGGCAGGCCTTGCCGAAGGCGTCGAAGATGGCGTTGTAGAACGGCGTTTCCCAGCAGCGCCATTCGGGGTGGAACTGCACCGCGTAGGCGAAGGTGCGGGCGCCCTGCACCGCCACCGCCTCCACCTGGCCGTCGGGGGCGTGGGCCATCGCGTCGAGCCCCGGCGCCAGGCGGTTGATGCCCTGGCCGTGCAGGGAATTGACCATCACCTCCGGGCCGCCGGCCCAGGCCTCGAACACGCTGCCCGGCGCCAGCCGGATGGCGTGGCGCGGTGCGTACTGCTCGTCGTAGGGCGCGCCCTTGGGCTCGCGGTGGTCCATGCGGCCGGGCACCTCGTGCACCCGCTGGTGCAGCGTGCCGCCCAGGGCCACGTTGATTTCCTGAAAACCCCGGCAGATGCCCAGCAGCGGCACGCCTTCGTGCACGCAGGCCTTGATCAGCGCCAGGGTGAGCTCGTCGCGCACCGGGTCCAGCGGCAGGCTGGGGTCGGCCACGTCTTCGTCGAAGTGGGCCGGGTGCACGTTGGACGGCGAGCCGGTCAGCATCACCCCGTCCACCAGGGGCAGCAGGTCGGGGATCTGTCCGGCGTCGGCCAGCGGAAACATCACCGGCTGGCAGTCGGCGCCCACCTTGACCGCGCGGGCGTACTTGTCGCCCAGCAGCAGAAAGGGCATCTGGTGGCCGTGGTCGCCCAGCAGGCGGTGGTCGGCGGGCAGCCAGACCATGCAGGGTGTCGGCTTGTTCATGGAATCTCCAAACACGTGGATTGATTCTGACCGGTCAATTGGATCACAATCGGAGCCAGTTGAAGCCACTCCATGGTGCCACTTGAGCCAACCCCCTGCGCCGCTGGCGCGGCTTCCCCCATTGCAAGGGGGACCGCACAGGGGGCCCGTCCTGCGCTTGTCGAAGGGCGGTTCCACGGTGCGGTTGGATCGGGCATGGCGCTGCGGACCCTTTGTTGAACCCTGCCCCACCGCCCCGCCACCATGCTGTCCGAATTCCTGCTGGCTGAAATGACCCGCCTGGGGGCGCAAGACGCCCTGCCGCTGCACCGCCAGCTCTACGAGGCGCTGCGCCGCGCCATGCTGGACGGCAAGCTCGGCCCGGGCGAGCGCCTGCCCTCCAGCCGCGACCTGGCGCAGGACCTCAACCTCTCGCGCAACACGGTGGTGGCCGCCATCAACCAGCTCAGCGTCGAGGGCTACCTCGAAAGCCGCGTGGGCAGCGGCACCTACGTCAACGACAACGTGCCGCGTGTCGGCCCCGGCGGGGCGGCCCGCCCGGCCCCGCGCGGGGCCCCCGGGTCGGCGGCGGGCGGCCTGTCGCAGCGCGGCCTGGCCCTGACGGCGCGCTTTCGCGCCACCGAACTGGAAGTCCAGCCCTTCACCCCCGGCATCGCCGACTTCAGCGCCTTCCCGCTCACGCTCTGGCAGCGGCTGCAAAACAAACACTGGCGCATGACCTACCCGGACATGCTGGACTACAACGACTCGGGTGGCTACGCGCCGCTGCGCCGGGCCATCGCCGACTACCTGCGCGTGTTCCGCAGCGTGCAGCTGGAGGCCGACCAGGTCATCGTCACCACCGGCACGCAGCAGTCGCTGGAACTGTGCGCCCGCCTGCTGGCCGACCACGGCGACACCGTGTGGGTGGAAGACCCGGCCTACTGGGGCGCGGCCAAGGCCTTCATGGCCAACGGCCTGGCGCTGCACCCGGTGGCCGTGGACGACGAAGGCATCCACCCCGGCGCGGCCCACGAGGCGCGGCGCCCGCAGCTGATCTACGTCACGCCCTCGCACCAGTACCCCACCGGCGCCGTCATGTCGCTGGCGCGGCGCCACCAGCTGCTGTCCACCGCGCGCGCGCACGGCGCCTGGGTGCTGGAAGACGACTACGACAGCGAATACCGCTTTTCCGGCCCGCCGATTTCCAGCCTCGAAGGCCTGGACGTGGACGGCCGCGTGCTCTACATGGGCACCTTCTCCAAGGTGCTCTACCCCGGCATCAAGCTCGGTTACCTGATCGTGCCCAGGCCGCTGGTGGCCGCCTTCAAACAGGCCCACTACGACCTCAACCGCCCGGGCCAGATGCCACTGCAGGCCGCGCTGGCCGAGTTCATCGAAATGGGTCACTTCAGCAGCGCGCTGCGCCGCGCCCGCCAGAGCTACGCCGAGCGCCGCGCCGCGCTGCTCGAAGCGCTCAAGCCCGTGCTGGGCGGCGACACCTTCATCAGCGGTGCCGAACAAGGCCTGCACCTGTGCCTGCGCCTGCCCCAGCACGTGGACGACCGGCTCCTGGCCCAGCGCATCGCCCAGCAAGGCCTGACGGTGCGCCCGCTCTCGGCCTACTGCCTGGCCCGCAACGACCTGCGCGGCCTGGTCATCGGCTACGGCTACGCGCCGCTGAAAGAAATCCAGCGCTGCGGGCCGGTGCTGGCGGCGGCGGTGCAGGCCTTGGGCAGCCCGCGCTGAACGCGCCACCTTTCTGCCCCAACCGAGCCGCACCCATGCACATCGCCATCCTCACCTTCCAGGGCTTCAACGAGCTCGATTCCTTCGTCGCCCTCGGCGTGCTCAACCGCGTCAAGCGCCCCGGCTGGCGCGTCACGCTGTGCTGCCCGGCACCGACCGTGACCTCCATGAACGGTGTGGTGGTGCACGCGCAGTCCACCCTGGCCGAAGCCGCCACGGCCGACGCCGTGCTGGTGGGCAGCGGCCTGCAGACGCGCGACGTGGTGGCCGACCCGCAGACCATGGCGACCCTGCGCCAGGCCCTGGACCCGGCGCGCCAGCTCATCGGCGCGCAGTGTTCGGGCACCCTGGTGCTGGCCCAACTCGGGCTGCTGGGCGCCGTGCCCGCCTGCACCGACCTCACCACCAAGCCCTGGGTGCAGGCCGCCGGCGTCGCGGTGCTGGACCAGCCGTTCTTTGCGGCCGGCAACGTGGCCACGTCGGGCGGCTGCCTGGCCTCGCCCTACCTGGCGGCCTGGGTCATCGCCCGCACCGAGGGCGTGGAGGCCGCCCGCTCGGCGCTGCACTACGTGGCGCCGGTGGGCGAGAAGCAAGCCTACGTCGAACGGGCGATGGGCTGCATCACGCCCTACCTGCCCCGCTGAGCGGGCCGGACGGCCCGCCCCGTCGCGCTCAGGTGTGGTTCGGGCCGTCGTCCTGGCCGCGACCACGGCGCTGGTGATCAGCCCCATCATCGGCACCCCGGCCACGGCGGGCCATCTGGGTGGCGTCGTCCGCCGGTGCCTGCGTGTGGTTGGGGCCGTCATCCGTGCCCCGACCGCGGCCGCGGTCATCGCCTGCCGGGTCATCGGTCCCACGGCCACCGCGGTCGTCGCCCGGAACGTCGTCGGTGCCGCGGCCACGGCCGGCATCGCCGCTGCTGGAACTGCTGCTGGAACTGGAACTGGATCGGCTGTCGTCACCGCCACGCCCACGGCCGCGGCCCGAGTCGCCACCGCTGTCACCGCCACGGCCGCGGCCCTGGCGGGCCAGCTGGATAACGGCATCGCCGGGGGTCGCCGCCACGGCATCGGTGGACGGGAACAGATCGCGGCTGCCCGCGGCGGGTGCGGCGGCCAGGGCGGCGCTGCCGAAGGTGCTGAGAACGACGCCGAGCGCCAGGGTGGACAACAAGGTCTTCATGATGGACTCCCGATGGAAAGGAAGAGGTGGATGTGGGCGCCGGACTGCGCCACACGGGTCTTCTTGTGCAGCGGACGTGCCAGTCCGTGCCGCCCGCACAGAGCCTTGATTTGCATGGGCTTTTTGCACATGCGTCGGGGACGGGCGGCCAAAAAGATGGGCAAAACGCCCATTTGATGGGGTGGGACGGGGGATTTGCCCCACCCACCAGGACCGTTCGAGGGTCAGGGCCGCAGGCCGAACTTGTCGATGCGGTAGCGCAGCGTGTCGCGCGAGATGCCCAGCGCCCGCGCCGCCTGGGTCACGTTCCAGCGGTTGCGTTCCAGCGCATTGAGCAGCAGGCGCCGCTCGGTCTCGGGCAGGCTGGCCGGCAGGGCCTCGGCGCTCAGCGGCTCCAGCCCGGCAAAGCCCGAATCCAGCGGCACCGGCAGGGCCAGGTCGTCGGCTTCGATCACCGGGTCCACCGCCAGCATCACGCACTGCTCGACCACGTTGGCCAGCTCGCGCACATTGCCCGGCCAGTGGTGGGCCTGCAGGCGCGCCAGGGCGTCGTCTGAAAAGCGCAACCCGCTCTTGCCGTAGCGGCGCGCAGAACGCACCAGGAACAGCCGGGCCAGCAGCAGCACGTCGCCCGCGCGCTCGCGCAGCGGCGGCAGGTTCACGCGCAGCGCGCCCAGGCGGAAGAACAGGTCGCTGCGGAACGTGCCCGCCTGCACCATGGCTTCGAGCGGGCGGTTGGTGGCGGCGAGCACGCGCACATCCACCTTCTGCTGGCGCACGCTGCCCAGGCGGCGCACCTCGTGGTCTTCCAGCAGCTTGAGCAGCTTGGCCTGCGTGGCCAGTTCCAGCTCGCCCACCTCGTCCAGGAACAGGGTGCCGCCGTGCGCCGCTTCCACCAGGCCGATGCGGCGTTCGCGCGCGTCGGTGAAGGCGCCGCGCTCGTGGCCGAACAGCTCGCTCTCGACCAGGTGCGCCGGCAGGCTGGCGCAGTTGATTTCGACAAACGGGCCGGCGCGGCGCGGGCCTTCAAAGTGCAGCGCGCGCGCCACGAGTTCTTTGCCGGTGCCGGTCTCGCCGTGGACCAGCACCGCCGGTGCCGCCCCCTCGGTCAGGCGCGTGTCGGCGTCGACGATCTGGCGCAGCCGGCCCACCAGCTTCTGCATCGCCGGCGATTCGCCCACCAGCGCGGCCAGCCCCTGGCCGCTGGCCGGTGCGCCTTCGACCCCACGACGCAGGTGCTGCAGCTCCTGCGTCTGGCGCTGGGCCTGCACCGCCCGGTCCAGCACCTGCTTGAGCTGGTGCAGCGACACGGGTTTGATCAGGTAATCGAAGGCGCCGTTCTTCATGGCGTCCACCGCCACCTGTTCGCTGCCGTGGCCGGTGGCCATGACGATGGGCAGCTGCGGCTCGCGTTCGCGCATGCGCTTGAGCACGCTCAGCCCGTCCTGGCCCGGCAGGTTGTGGTCCAGCACCACCACGTCGGGGCGTTGCTCGTCCAGCAGCGCCAGCCCTGCTTCGCCGCTGCCGGCGGTCTGGCAGCTCAGGCCCTGGCGCTCCAGGTAGAGGTGCATGTTGCGGGCCAGCACGGGCTCGTCTTCGACGATCAGGACGTTGTAGTTCATGCGGTGGTTCGGGAAGGGGCGGTGGGCAGCGTGAGCACGGCCTGTGTGCCCTCGCCTTGCCAGCTGAACAGGCGCAGGCTGCCGCCCAGGCGTTCGATGGTGCGGCGCGCCAGCGGCAGGCCCACGCCGACGCCGGTGCGTTTGGTGGTGTGAAAGGGCTGGAACACGCGTTCCAGGTCGGCCGGGGCGATGCCCACGCCGGTGTCGGCCAGCTGCAGCTCCAGCCGGCCCTTGCGTTCGCTGATGCCCAGGCGCAGCTCGCCGCCCTGGGGCATGGCGTCGATGGCATTGGCCACCAGGTTGTCCAGCGCCTGTTCCAGCGCGGGCGCATCGGCCATCACCGGCGGCAGGTCGGGCGCCCACTGGCGCACCACCGCCACGCCCTGGCGGGCCAGGCGCGCGCCATGGCTGTGCAGCACGGCGTCGCACAGCCCGGCCAGGTCCACCGGCGCGAGCTGGCGCCCGCCCTGCTGCGCATAGGCCAGCAGCTTGTAGATCCAGGTCTGCAGGCGGTCGACCTCGGCCATGATGTCCCGCGCCGCGGCGGCCTCGGGGCCCTGCGCCATCAGCTCGGCGCTGGAGCGGATCGAACCCAGCGGGTTGCGCAGCCCGTGCGCCACGGCCGAGGCCATGTCGCCCACCGCCACCAGCGATTCGTTGGCCACGATGGTGCGCTGCTGGCGCGCGATCTGGCGGTCGGCCATCATCACCAGACCCACCAGCGCCAGGTAAATCAGCAGGCCGCTGGCCGCGCAGGCCAGCCAGACGAAGCGCGTCATCTCGTGCACCGACTGCACCAGCCGCTGCGGCTGCATGTAGAGCTCGGCCACGCCCACCACGCGCTGCTGCGCGTCGTGCACGGGGATGTAGACCTCGATCGCGTCGCGCGCCTGGTCGGGGATGAAGGCGTGTTCGGGCTTGATGAAGTTGGCCGCCTCCAGCAGCGCGCTCTCCAGCGCCAGCCGGCCGCCAAGGGCCTCGTCCAGCTCGTGGTTGGCGCCGGGGTCGCGGCCGATGGCGGCCGGGTTGGTGGACCACACCAGGCGCCGCTGCGTGTCGTACACATGGGTGTGCACCAGGCCCGGCATGCGCGCGAGTTCACCGAACAGGGCCTCGAAGGCCCGGGGCTCGGTCGGTCGGGTGAACAGCGCGTCGCCGTGCTGCATGCGCACCAGGCTGTCCAGGAATTCCTGCGCCAGTTCTGCGGTGCGCCAGAGCATGCGCTCGGACACGTTGCGCGAGAGCAGCGTGGCGCTGACCGACGCGGTGACCACCACGCACAGCAGGCTCAGGACCGCAAAACGCCGCGTCCAGAACAGGGCGGGGCGGCGGAACAGCTGACGGAGGTCGGGCAGGGCCATGGGGCGGTCCGGTCTGGACAAGGTGTGCACAGGCGGCCTCCGCATTCTAGGGACGCGCTGGCCGCGCCCCGCGGCCGTTGGGCAGGGCGGTCAGGGTGGGGCCGGCGCGGCCCGTGTCAGAGTGCGTCCTTGAGCCGGTACCACAGCATGCCCAGCGCCAGGCTGGGCGTGCGCAGCAGCGCGCCCCCGGGGAAGGGGTGGTGCTTGAGCCGCGCGAACACATCGAAGCGCCCGGCCTGCCCGGCCACCGCCTCGGCCACCAGCTGGCCGGCCAGGCCCGTGAGCGCCACGCCGTGGCCGCTGAAGCCTTGCAGGTAATACAAGTTGTCGCCCAGGCGGCCGAAGTCGGGCGCGCGGTTCATGCTGATGTCCACAAAGCCGCCCCACACATAGGGCACATCCACCCCGCGCAGCTCGGGGAACACCTCGCCCATGCGCCGTGCCATCACGCCCTTCAGGTCGGGCGGCGTCATGGTGGTGTAGCTCACGCGGCCGCCGAACAGCATGCGCCGGTCGGCGCTGAAGCGGAAGTAGTCGAGGACGAAGTTGTTGTCGCACACCGCGGCGTTGCCGGGGATCAGGCGCTCGCACAGCGCGGCGTCCAGCGGCTCGGTGCCCACGATGTAGGTGCCCACCGGCATGACGCGCGGCGCGATCTCGGGCGCCACCCGCGGCCCGAACTCCGGCAGCATGCAGTTGCCGGCCAGCACGCCAAAGCGCGCCGTCACCTGGCCCTGCGCTGTGCGTGCCACCAGGGTGCTGCCGCGCTGCAGGCCGGTGACCGGCGAATGTTCATGGATGCGCACCCCCGCCGCCTGCGCCGCGCGCGCCAGGCCCAGCGCGTACTTCAGCGGGTGCAGGTGGCCCGAGGTGTTTTCGCGGAACGCCGCCACGTAACGCGGGCTGCCGATGAAGCGCGCCACGTCCGCGCCCTCGGCCCATGCACCCACCACGCCGCGGCGGCTATGGTCGTCAAACTCGTCGCGCAGGGCGCGCGCCTTCTTCGCCGAATCGGCCACGTAGGTGTAGCCGCGCTGCCAGTCGCAATCGATGCCGTGGCGGGCGATGCGCTGTTCGATCAGGTCCACCGCCTGCACCGACAGGTCCCAGGCGCGCTGCGCGTCGGCGGCGCCCAGCTGCGCTTCAAACGGCCCCTGCCCGCTGGCGTAGCCCACGATGGCCTGGCCGCCGTTGCGCCCGCTGGCGCCGGAGCCGATGCGATCGGCTTCGAGCAGCACCACCGACAGGCCCCGCTGCGCCAGTTCCAGCGCGGCCGACAGGCCGGCGAAGCCGCCACCGACCACCACCACATCGGCCTGCACCGCGCCCTGCAGCGGCGACGCCGCCTCGGGCCGCGTGACACTGGCCTCGTAATAGCTTTGCTGGTTGAGCTGGGTGTCGGAGTTCAGCAGGGAGCGGTTGAACATGGTCGGTGTGCCTCGGTCGGGAGGATCAGGGCATCCGTGGCGCCGGCGTTGCCGGGCCACAGGGTGCGTCCACCCTCTCGCAGGAGAGGGGGGAAGACGCGCAGTGGCGCAGGGGGGTGTTCACTTCTTTTTGGCGACCTGGCCGCACAGATAGGTCCACACGAAGGTGGCGGCCGCGTTGCTGGTCAGCTCGGCGTGGTCGTAGGCCGGGGCCACCTCCACGCAGTCCATGCCGACCCAGTTCAGGTCGGCCAGCTCTTCCACGAAGGTCAGCACCTGGGCGCTGGTCAGGCCGCCCGGTTCGGGCGTGCCGGTGCCGGGCGCAAAGGCCGGGTCCAGCACGTCGATGTCCAGCGTCAGGTAACACGGCCGGTTGCCGATGCGCTGCCGGATCGCGGCCAGCACGGGGCCCAGCGCCGCGCCGTCCAGCCCGCGCAGCGCGCGCGCCGTGAAGATCTGCCCGCCCTGGTCGGCCACGTACTCGCGCGCAGCGCGTTCGCCGCTGGAGCGGATGCCGATCTGCACTGTGTGCTCGGCGCTGATCAGCCCCTCCTGGATCGCTTCATAGGTCCAGGTGCCGTGGCCCGACGGTTCGCCGAAGTGGTCGCTCCAGGTGTCGCAATGGGCGTCGAAATGCACGCAGGCCAGCGCCTGGCCGTGGCGCGCCTTGGCTGCGCGCAGCAGCGACAGCGTGACCGAGTGGTCGCCACCCAGGAACACGCAGTGGTGTTTCGCCATCAAGGCCGCGGCCTGCGCCTCGATCTGTGCGCGCACGTCCGCCAGCGGCGAGGCGTTGGGCAGGCGCATGTCCAGCGCGTCGCCCAGCTGCTCCACCGGCGACACGTCGAAGAACGGGTGGATGCCGTCGCACAGCATCAGGCTGGCGGCGCGGATGGCCTGCGGACCGAAACGCGCGCCGGGCCGGTTGGTGACCACGCCGTCGTAGGGCACGCCGGCGATGGCGAAGGGCTGGTTCGCCAGCGGTTCGCAGGCGAGGAAACGGTTGGTGTTGCTGGCGAAAGCGAAGTGACCGGTGGCCATGGGCGTGCTGCGGATCGGTGGGTAATTGGAACCTCAAGATACCTCGAAACCAGGCAATCGGTCGGTCCAATTGCCACGACCACCAGCGGGCCATGGGCCCTGCCCTGCAAGAAAACCCCGGGCCGGCTAGCATCGCCGCCACCCATTGCCCACCACCAGGAGACCCCATGCTCAAGCTCTACTACTCCCCCGGCGCCTGCTCGCTCTCGCCCCACATCGTGCTGCACGAGTCAGGCCTGCCGTTCGAGGCCATCCCGGCCCCCACCAAGACCCACCAGCTGCCCGACGGCACCGACTACTACACCATCAACCCGCTGGGCTACGTGCCCCTGCTGGTGATGCAGGACGGCCAGAAGCTGCGCGAAGGCCCGGCCATCGTGCAGTACATCGCCGACCAGGCGCCCGACAAGGCCCTCGCCCCGGCCTACGGCACCCTGGGCCGCTACCGCCTGATGGAGTGGCTGACCTTCATCGGCACCGAGGTGCACAAGGGCTTCTCGCCCCTGTTCAACCCCGCCATGCCCGAGGAAGCCAAGCAACTGGCCAAGGACCGCCTGGTCCAGCGACTGACCTGGGTCGACGGCGAACTGGCAGGCAAACAGTACCTGCTGGGCGATGCCTTCAGCGTGGCCGACGCCTACCTGTTCACCGTCACCAACTGGGCGGCGTTCGTGGGTGTGGACATCAGCGGCCTGGCGAACCTGAACACCTACCGCGCCCGCGTCGGCGCCCGCCCGGCGGTGCAGGCGGCGCTCAAGGCCGAGGGCCTGGCCAAATAAGGCCTGGTTTCGACGACCGACAACAGGGGCTCCGAGGACTAGGCGCTGACTTAGTGTTGACGCCGGCCCGCTCGGCACCTGATTCGCCCTCTGAGACTTGACGTTTCAGAGGGCGTCTTTCTGCTGGAAATTTTTCCAGCAGGATGGCGCGGCAAAATGACGGTCGCAGGGCGCTACGGGAGCGCTGGGCAAGACCATCAGGGACGGGCAAGGCACGGTGCCGATACGAGCTGCGAGCGACCAAGGAGACATTCACGCATTCGCGCTGAATGCTGAGCAGTGGGCAGAGGTCAAGCGCACCTACCGAGGCTTGAATCTACACATGCCTTGCTGTGGTGTCGGAGCCATTCCGAAGACCAGCACCCGCGGAAACTACTTTTTCGCGCACGCCCGCCGCGGCGAGTGCACCACCGCCCCCGAGAGCTCCGAGCACATCTACTGCAAGACGCTCATCGCCAGAGCTGCGCTCGAAGCAGGCTGGACCGTCACGACGGAGCGGCCAGGCGTATCCCCTACCGGCGAAGAATGGGTTGCGGACGTTTTCTGCGAGAAGGGGAACGCCAAGCTCGCGCTTGAGGTTCAGTTGTCGCCTCAAACCCCAGAAGAGACCGTCCGCCGGCAGATGCGCTACAAGGCTTCAGGCGTTCGAGCCGCCTGGTTCTTTGGCGAACGAGCACGCCCGGGGACTATTCCTTTTGACAAGGACACGCCAGCGTTCAAGCTGTCGGCCATCGTTGTCGGAGAGCCGCCCATCGTCGAACGGTTTGACGTGAGCCTTCCCCTGTTCGTCACCGCCATGCTCCAGAAGCGGCTGACCTGGACCATTCCTCGCTACAGCAGGCCACATCTCGTCGAGTTCATTGAAGACGTGTGCTGGGCATGCAAGGCGCCCGTGAAGCAGGTCCTGGAGCACATGCACGGAAACGGCGCTGCCGCAGGCGCGGCGCTGACGCCGGACGACTTCTATGAGGGCCGCTGGAACCTCTCAGCCAATACGGTGCCAAGCATCTCAAACCGACTGGAATCGCTTCAGGCTGACATTTCCAACGAGGAGCTTGCGGCACAAGGCTTGAACCTGGTCGGACGCAAAGACGTTATCAACGGCAAGCCAACCCGGTTCCCCTTTTGTAACCTGTGCGTGCATTGCCGAGCGCCACAAAACAACTTTCACCTGTCCAAGCGCATCTTCGAGAGCATGCGGCAGGCGGCGAGTCCGAACGACGATTGGGAGCTCGGCGGGCCCGACCTTCCCGCGCAGCAAGAGGAAGATGAGCCGCCAAGATTCGGTATCGCGGTCATCCCTAGAGAAGTCGAGGGCGGTGGCGTTTGGATGCTGCGCGAGTCGCTTACCCACGCTGCCTCATGAGCGGTACGCGTTACAGGGCTCCTTGAGCGTTATCGAGCAACCTACCGGTCACGCTGGCGGCGCCCCGATCACAGCGCCCGCTGGCGCAGCGCCAGCACCGCCCCCACCCACAGCGCGCAGGCCGAAAACACCAGGCCACGCGCCAGTCCGCCCGGCCCGTCGGCGATGAAGCCCACCACCGTGGGGCCGACGATCTGGCCGGCCGCGAACACGGTGGTGAAGGCGCTGATGCCCGCCGCCCATTGCGTGGGCGGCAGGTTGTGCCGCACCAGGGCCGTGGTGCTGGCCACCACCGACAGGAACACCGCCCCGAACAGCAGGCCCGAGGCCAGCAGCAGCGGCCAGGCGCTGGTGAGCGCCGGCACGATGGCGGCCACGCCCAGCAGCGCGTTCAGCCGGGCCAGCGCCTGGCCGTCGCGGTGCCGGTCCAGCAGGCCGGCCCAGATGCGCGAGGACGCCACCACCGCCAGCCCCAGCAGCGCGTAGAAGGTGGTCACCGCCGCCGGCGCTGCGCCCTGCTCGCGCAGCAGCGCGATGACGAAGGTCATGTAGCCGATGTAGCCCACGCCAAAGCCCATGTAGCCCAGCAGGCCGAAAGCGAAATCGCGCACGCGGAACGGCCGGGTCGCACACACGGGGGCGTGACCGGCCGGGGCCGCGGCGGCGGGCCCGGCCTCCAGCGCCACCAGCGCCTGCGCCGGCCAGCGCAGCAGCGCCGTGGCCAGCACGCACAGCCCGGCCAGCCCCCACCAGGCCCAGGCCCAGCCGTGCGCCTGCCCGGCCGCCGCCCGCAGCGCCAGCGGCACGCCCAGGGCCGACAGCACGATGCCCACCCCCGTGCCACCGTAGTACAGGCCCAGCAGCAGGCCGCTGCGCTGCGGCTGGCGCGCCCCCAGGCGGGCGGCCAGCAGGCCACCGGCGATGAACACGAAGGCGCTGGCCACCCCCGCCAGCAGGCGCTGCAGCATCAGCGCGGTGGCGTCGGTGAAAAAGCCGCTGGCCGCCATGAACAGCGAGGCCAGCGCCGAACCCCACAGCAGCAGCGCCGCGGGGCCGGCGCGCCGCATCAGCGTCGGCGTGGCCAGCGCGCCCAGCAGGTAGCCCAGCGCGTTGGCGGTGTTCATGGCGCCGGCCAGGGTGTAGCTCCAGCCCAGATCGGCGCGCATGGGCGGCAGCAGCAGGCCGTAGGCGAACCGCGTGATGCCCAGCGACACGGCGGCGCCCAGCGACAACGCGAGCGCCAGCCGCAGATAGGGCGTGGTGTCCGGGGGCGGAAGCGCGACCTTCAGGTCGGCGGGCTGGGTGCTGCGGGCCATGCGCCCATTGTGGCGCTACTCGTGGGGGTAGCCACCCACGCCCGTTCGGGCGGCCGCCCATGGAGGAAAACCTGGGGCGGTACCAGCACTTCGACAGGCTCGGTGCGAACGGATTTTGATGCTTTCGAAAACCACTGTGTATCGGTTTTCACGCCGCCTGAGCGCCACCCTCACCACCTGAAACGGTGCCGTCCAGAAGCACCGCCTGGCCGCCCTTCGACAAGTTCAGGCCGGATGGCCAGTGCCGTCCCCCTCCCGCCGAAGGCGAGAGAGAGGGGTGACGCGAAGCGGCGCGGGGGGTGTTTCGCTTTATGACCCGAGCCCGACCGGCGCCGGCGCCTTCATCACGATCTGCGTGAACAGGCGGTCGAACGCCGGGTCGCGCGGGATGCGGCCACTCAGCGGGTTCTGGTTGGTCGCAAAGGCCGCGTTGAGTGCGTGCCAGTCGGCCTCGGTCAGCAGGCGTTCGGCCTCCGGCAGGATCACCGACTCCTCCAGCCGCATGTGCTCCAGGTAGAAGTCCACGTAGCGGGTGACCTCCTCGATGAACGCGGCCTTGCGGCCGTCGCCCAGCAGCTCCCAGGCCATCAGCAGGTGCATCAGCTCGCGCACCCGCGTCTCGCCCTGCAGGTGGTCGCGTTCGAGCTGGTCGATGGTGGCCATGGCGTGCGGCGCCACGCGCGCCACGCGCGGGAACAGCAGGTCCGACTCCTTGGGGTGGTGGTGCTTCTCGGGGAATTCGTCGATGTAGAACAACATCGCGCGCAGCACGTCGAAAAAGCGCGCCGAATCGTCCTGGCCGTCGGCCGCCGGGCCCCGGCGCACCAGTTGCATCAGCGACTGCAGCATCGCGGCCAGCGTGGAATGCTCCTCGCGAATGACGCGCAGCGATTCGTGTGTCATCGGTGTCTCCTGTGATCGATTCAAAACCGACCGAGCGGTCGGTGAATTCGAAACAAGACTATGCGGCAGCCCACCGCGCCGGCGCTTGACCCATGTCAAGCGCCCGGGACGCGGCCGCCGACTTTCAGCGCGCCGGCGGCTGCCAGCGCTTGAGCAGCAGCGCGTTGCTCACCACGCTGACCGAACTCAGCGCCATGGCCGCGCCCGCCAGCACCGGGCTGAGGTAGCCCAGCGCCGCCAGCGGGATGCCGGCCGCGTTGTAGGCGAAGGCCCAGAACAGGTTCTGGCGGATCTTGCGCACCGTGCGGCGCGAAATGTCCAGCGCCGCCGCCACCAGGGCCGGGTCGCCGCGCATGAGCGTGATGCCGGCCGCGTGCATGGCCACGTCGGAGCTGCCGCCCTGCGCGTGGCTCATGGCCATGCCGACGTCGGCCGCGGCCAGCGCCGGCGCGTCGTTCACGCCATCCCCGATCATCGAGACCACGTGGCCGCCTTGCTTCAGGCGCGCGATCACCGCCGCCTTGTCGCCCGGCAGCACCTCGGCGATCACCTCGCCGGCGTCGTCCTTCAGGCCCAGGCGCGCCGCCATGGCACGCGCGGCGGCCGCGTTGTCGCCCGAGACCATGAACAGCCGCAGCCCCTGCGCGCGCAGGGTGGCGATGGCCTCGGCCGCGCCGGCCTTGGGTTCGTCGCCAAAGGCCAGCAGGGCCAGCGGGCTCCAGCGGCCATCGGCGCCCTGGCTGGCCAGCAGCGACACGGTGGCGCCCTCGGCCTGCGCGGTCTGCACCGCCGCGGCCACGGGCTCCAGGGCCACGCCCAGTTCCGCCATCCAGCGCTGGCTGCCCAGCGCCAGCCGCGCGCCCTGCACCGTGCCCTGGCTGCCGCGCCCGGCCACGGCCTGCACGTCCTCGGCCGCGCCGGCGGTCACGCCGCGTTCGCGCGCCGCGTCCAGCACCGCGCGGGCCAGCGGGTGCGCGCTCTGCGCCTGCAGCGCGGCGGCGGCCTGCAGCACGGCCACCTCGTCCACCCCGGCCACGCCTTCGATGCGCAGCAAGCGCGGGTGCCCTTCGGTCAGCGTGCCGGTCTTGTCGAAGGCCACCGTGTCCACCCGGTGCGCAATTTCCAGCGCCTGCGCGTCTTTGATGAGGATGCCGTGCTGCGCCGCCACCCCGGTGCCGGCCATGATGGCCGCCGGCGTGGCCAGCCCCAGCGCACAGGGGCAGGCGATCACCAGCACCGCCACCGCGTACAGCAGCGCCTCTTCCACCGGCGCGCCGGCCCACAGCCAGCCCCCCAGCGTGACGGCCGCGATCACCAGCACCACCGGCACGAACACCGCGGCCACCTGGTCCACCAGGCGCTGCACCGGCGCCTTGCCGGCCTGGGCGTCCTGCACCAGGGCAATGATGTGGGCCAGCACGCTCTGCGCCCCCACCGCGCGCACCTTCACCTCCACCGAACCTTCGCCGTTGAGCGAGCCGCCGGTCACCGCATCGCCGGGCTGTTTGGGCACCGGCATGGCCTCGCCGGTCAGCATCGATTCGTCGGCCTGCGTGTGGCCCAGCAGCAGCTCGCCGTCGGCCGCGAAACGCTCACCCGGCAGCACGCGGATGACATCGCCCGGCAGCAGCTCGTCCACCGGCACGTCGGTCATCTCGGTGCGCTTGACGCCGTCGGGCACCAGGTGCGCGTTCTCGGGCCGCAGCGCCTGCAGCGCGCGGATGGCGCTGGTGGTCTGGCGCTTGGCGCGCGCCTCCAGCCACTTGCCCAGCAGCACCAGGGTGATGACGACTGCCGAGCCTTCGTAGTACAGGTGCACCATTTCGTCGGGCTCGGCCCGCCACCACAGCCAGGTGGACAGCGCCCAGCCCGCCGTGGTGCCGATGGCCACCAGCAGTTCCATGTTGCCGGTCAGCGCCTTGAGCGCGTGCCAGCCGGCCTTGTAAAAACGCGCGCCCAGCCAGAACTGCACCGGCGTGGCGAGCGCGAACTGCAGCCAGGCGGACAGCATCCAGTGTTTGCCAAACAGGTCGCCCACCATGGGCAGGGCCAGCGGGGCCGACAGCAGCACGCCCGCGAGCACCGGCCACAAGTCCTGGGGCACGCCCAGCCACCCGGCGGGCGAGAGCTCGTCGGGCGCGTCCATGGCGCGCGGCTCGTAGCCCGCGTCGCGCACGGCGCGCTTGAGCCGCGCCAGGGTTTGCGTGTCGTCTGGACCGGCCAGCGTGACGCGCGCCGACTCGGTCGCCAGGTTGACCGTGGCGCCGCTCACGCCGGGCTGCTTCTTGAGCGCTTTTTCCACCCGCGTCACGCAGGACGCGCAGGTCATGCCGCCAATGCCCAGGTCGATCTGGCAGAGGTCGGGGGAGAGGTCCGGGGCGATGGTGGTGTTCATGGATCTGGTCGCGGTGTGCCGGGGAACCTGGCGGTGCCAGGCCGCTGGTGTGGTCCCCATGGGAGGCGGGCACACGCACAGCGGTGAAGGGCGAAGCCCAGGTTATATGCTTTCCCATCATGGGAAGGTCAAGCCACAAGGTGTATCCGACCCGCGCTTGACCTTGACACCGTGTCAAGGTGCATCATCCAGACTCCATTTTTCAGGAGCACCCCATGAACCCACAAACCTTCACCGTGCAGGGCATGACCTGCGGCCACTGCGAACGCGCCGTGCAGACGGCCATCAAGACCCTGGACCCGCAGGCCGAGGTGCGCATCGACCGCGCGCAGAACCTGGTGGAAGTGAACACCACGCAGCCGCGCGAAGCGGTGGCCGCCGCCATCCGGGAAGAGGGCTACGCGGTCGCGGCATGACCCCCGACACCGATGCGCCACTGCACGGCGTGGCGCACTGGCCGGTCAACATCGGCACCGCGGCGCAGCTCTCGGGCATCTCGTCCAAGATGCTGCGCCACTACGAAGCCCAGGGCCTGCTGGGCGCGGTCGCGCGCACCGACAGCAACTACCGCCAGTACAGCCAGGCCGACGTGCACACGCTGCGCTTCATCCGCCGCGCGCGCGACATGGGCTTCAGCCTGGACGCGGTGAGCGAACTCGTGGGCCTGTGGCACAACCGGCGCCGCAGCAGCGCCAGCGTCAAGCGCATCGCGCAAAAGCACCACGACGACCTGGCCCAGCGCATCGCCGCGCTGCAGGCCATGCAGCGCAGCCTGGACGCCCTGCTGTGCCACTGCCCGGGCAACGACCGGCCGGACTGCCCCATCCTGGACGACCTCGGCAAGGTCTGAGGCGGTGGGTTGCGCGGCCCCGGGCGGGCCGGGCGCGGCCTGCGGCGCCGATCAGTGGAACAAATCTTTACCAAACAGACGCACAGGCTCCGATGCCGCTTTACACGCCGCTCCGACACTGAATCCATGCCAGACGGGAACCCCTCGCTGGCCCGGTTCTTCCCACCCCCAAGGAGCGACACATGAAACCCAACACCACCAAAGCCGTCATCGCCACCGTGCTGGCCGCCGCGTTCGCCGGCCTCTCCATCACCGCCATCGCCCAGAACGCCACCGTGCCTGGCGACCTGCACGCCCAGCACATGGCCCAACGCGTCGGCGGCCCGATGGACCCGGCCCGCATGGCCGAGATGCAGCAAAAAATGGCCGAGCGCCACGCCCAGCGCATGGAGCGCCTGAAGGCCGAACTCAAGATCACCACCACGCAGGAACCGGCCTGGAACGCCTACGTCGCCCGCACCGCCCACACACCACGCCAGCCCGCCGGCGCGGTCGAAGACTGGTCCAAGCTGACCACGCCGCAGCGCCTGGAAAAGATGCAGGCCCTGCACACCGAACGCAACGCCGAGATGGCCAAGCGCATCGACGCCACCAAGAGCTTCTACGCCCAGCTCACACCCGATCAGCAAAAGACCTTTGACGCGCAGGGCGGCGGCTTGCGCCACGCCGGCATGAAGGGTGAACACCGCATGGGCGGGCAAGACGGCCACAGCCGCCACGGTGGCAAGGGCCAGCAAGGCATGGGTGGCGGCATGGGCTGCGAAGGCGGCCCCATGCCCCAGAGCCCCATGGGTGGCTCCGGCCCGCGCAGCTGATCGCGGCTGCACCGGTGGACAACACCGGCACATGAACTCCTCCTTCGCCCCGCTTCGCCGGGGCGTTTTTTCGTCCCGTGTGGCCCGGCGCCGCCCCGGGCCTGCTTGACCTGAGTCAACCCCCGGCCGGGAGCCGACGCTTAAGCTGCCGCGCCATGGACTTTGACCTCATCCTCATCGGTGCGGGGCCGGCCGGCCTGTGCCTGGCCCGCGCCCTGCGCGGCAGCGGCCTGCGCCTGTGCCTGCTCGAACAGCAGCCGCTGGCGGCGCTGCAGCACCCCGCCTTCGACGGCCGCGAAATCGCCCTCACCCAGCACAGCGCCGAGCGGCTGCGCGGGCTCGGCATCTGGCCGCGCCTGGGCGACGCCCACATCGCGCCGCTCAAGGACGCGCTGGTGCTCGACGGCGGCGCCGGCCGCGGCCAGCAGCGCATGCTCATCAGCCACACGCTCAGCCCCCAGCCCGAGCTGGGCTTTCTGGTCGCCAACCACCACATCCGCCGCGCCGCCTTCGAGGCCGCGATGGAGGCCGGCGACGCGCCCGAGCTGCGCTGTGGCCAGCAGGTCACCCACATCCACAGCGACGAACACGCCGCCCACCTGCGGCTGGCCAGCGGCGAACGCCTGAGCGCGCCGCTGGTGGTGGCCGCCGACAGCCGCCACAGCAGCACCCGCCGCGCCATGGGCATCCCGGCGGACCTGCACGACTACGGCCGCACCATGCTGGTGTGCAACATGACGCACCAGCAGCCGCACCACGAGACCGCCTGGGAATGGTTCGACCACGGCCAGACGCTGGCCCTGCTGCCCATGAACCCCGACCCGCAGACCGGTCTGCCGCGCTCGTCCGTCGTGCTGACCCTGCCCAGTCAGCAGCTGCAGCCGCTGATGGACCTGCCGGAGCAGGCGTTCAACGACGAGATGACGCGCCGCTTCAGCGCGCAACTGGGCGCCATGGCGCTCCGCAGCACCCGCCACGCCTACCCGCTGGTGGGCGTGTGGGCGCGCCGCCTGGTGGCGCAGCGCTTTGCCGTGGTGGGCGACGCCGCCGTGGGCATGCACCCGGTCACCGCGCACGGCTTCAACCTCGGGCTGCGCAGCATCGACACCCTCGCGCACCTGATCCGACAGGCCCGCCAGCAGGGACAGGACATCGCCAACCCTGCCCTGCTGCATCGCTACCAGCGCACCCACCAGGCCGCCAGCCGCGGCCTGTACCTGGCCACCCACGCCCTGGCCACGCTCTACACCCGCGAAGAAACCCCGGCCCGCCTGCTGCGCCAGGCCATGGTCGGAATCGGCGAACGCTTCACACCGTTCAAGCGCGCGGTGGCGGCCAGCCTGACCGGAATTCACTGATTCCCCCCGCGCCGCCTGCGGCGTCACCCCCTCAGGGGGCGATGCGAGTGGCCCGGCCAAGCCGGTTCCACCGCATCCTGGATGGCGGAAACGCTCTCAGCCGGCCCTTGTTGCGCTGCATCAAGGCACGCGTCAGGAACCGGGTCTAGATTGGGTCTTTCGAGCCAACGGGCGCTTCCAGCCCGCGTGCATCCGTGCGACCCGAGGAGACCCGAGAACCATGCTGTCCGCCTACATCACCCACCCCGACTGCGCCCGCCACGACATGGGCGCGCACCACCCCGAGTGCCCGGAGCGCCTGTCCGCCATCAACGACCACCTGCTGGTCAAGGGCCTGCTGGACTACATGATTCCCTACGACGCGCCGCTGGCGACCGAGGAACAGCTGGGCCGGGCCCACACCTCGCTGTACGTGCGCGAGCTGATGGCCATGGCGCCCAAGGAGGGCACGCACCAGGTGGACCCGGACACCAGCATGAACCCCTGGACCCTGCCGGCCGCCCTGCGCGCCGCCGGCGCCGCCATCGAGGCGACCGAGCTGGTGCTGGCGGGCAAGGCGTCCACCGCGTTCTGCAGCGTGCGCCCGCCCGGCCACCACGCCGAACGCGCGGCCGCCATGGGCTTTTGTTTCTTCAACAACGTGGCCGTGGGCATGCGCCACGCACTGGACGCGCACGGCCTGCAGCGCGTGGCGCTGATCGACTTCGATGTGCACCATGGCAACGGCAGCGAAGACATCCTGCGCGGCGACGAGCGGGTGCTGATGTGCTCGATCTTCGAAAAAGGCCTGTACCCCTTCAACGGCGAGCAGGCGACCGGCCCGAACATGGTCAACGTCGGCCTGCCCACGCGTTCGGGCAGCGAGGCCTTCCGCGCCGCGGTCACCGAACACTGGATCCCGGCGCTGGACGCCTTCCGGCCCGAGCTGATCTACATCTCGGCCGGTTTCGACGCCCACCGCGAGGACGACATGGGCAACCTGGGCCTGGTCGAGGCCGATTACGGCTGGGTGACACAAGAATTGATGAAAGTGGCCGACAAGCATTGCAAGGGCCGCGTGATTTCGTGCCTGGAGGGCGGCTACGTGCTCAGCTCGCTGGCGCGCAGCGTGGCCGCGCATGTGCGCGTGCTGATCGGCGCGGATTGAACATGGGCCCCCACGCTCCACCGTTTCACGGGTCGCTGCCCCCCAGGGTGGCGTGTTTCGCCTGGGGGCGGCCCGGCGGCAAAACCTGAACGATTTATGGACAAACACTACCTCTCCCCCCTCTTCGAACCCGCCACCATCGCCGTCTTCGCCGGCAAGGACACACCCGAGCGGCAGACGCCGCAGGCCATCGCGCTGATCGAGTCGCTGACGGCGCAGCGCTTCACCGGCCAGCTGGTGTTCCTGGACATCCAGACCACCGGCACCCTGGGCGACCTGGCCCAGACGCGGGCCGACCTGGCCATCATCTGCCTGCCCGCGGGCGAAGCCATCGCCGCGCTGGAGGTGGCCGGCCGCATCAAGTGCCGGGCGGCGCTGGTGGTGGGCAGCGGCATCCCGGCGGCCGACGCCGCCGACATGCACCGCGTGGCCAAGCGCCACGGCATGCACCTGCTGGGCCCGAACAGCCTGGGTTTCCAGCGCCCGCGCACGGGCCTGAACGCCAGCGTGGTCGGCCCGCTGGCGGCGCCCGGTCCGCTGGCCCTGGTGTCGCAGTCGGGGGCGCTCACGGCCTCCATCCTCGACTGGGCGAGCCAGAATTCGGTGGGCTTTTCCAACGTGGTCTCGCTCGGCCCCAACACCAGCGTCGACATCGCCCAGGTGCTGGATTTTCTGGCCGCCGATGCGCAAACGCACAGCATCGTCGTCTATCTTGAAGGCATCTCCAGCGCGCGCCGCTTCATGAGCGCCCTGCGCGCGGCGGCCAATGCCAAGCCGGTGATCGTGCTCAAGGCCGGCCGCAAGACCGCCGGCAACAAGGCTGCGCAGACGCACAGCGGCGCCATCGTGGGCAGCGACGACGTGTTCGACGCCGCCCTGCGCCGCGCCGGCGCGGTGCGGGTGCGGTCTTTTGTCGAACTGTTCTCGGCCTCCAAATGCCTGGCCTCGCGCTACCGCCCGGTGGGCAAGCGCCTGGCCATCGTCACCAACGGCGGCGGCCCCGGTGTGCTGGCGGCCGACTGGGTCAGCGAGATCGAGCTCGAACTGGGCCAGCTCTCGCCCGAGACCGCGGCCGAGCTCCAGGCCAAGCTGCCCAGCCTGGCCTCGCTGACCGACCTGATCGACCTGTCGGAAGAAGCCACGGCCGAGCACTACCGCGCCGCCATCGACGCCGCCGGCCGCGACAAGGCGGTGGACGGTGTGCTGGTGGTGCATTCGCCCAAGGCGGGCATCGACGCCGCCGACGTCGCCACCGCCATGGCCGAGCTCAAGGGCCGGCTGGGCAAGCCCCTGCTGTGCTGCTGGATGGGCGACGCCTCGGTGGGCCCGGCGCGCGCCGTGCTGGCCAAGGCCAACATCCCGAGCTTTCGCACGCCCGAAGCCGCCGTGGGCGCCTTCGGCAACATCGCCAGCTTTTATCAGAACCAGCAGCTGCTGCAGCAGACGCCGCCGCCGCTCTCGACCCTGGGCAAGCCCGACATCGAGGGCGCACGCCTGCTGATCGAGCACGTGCTGACCGAGCGCCGCAAGGTCCTGACCGAGATGGAATCCAAGGCCCTGCTCTCGGCCTTTCACATCCCGGTCACGCAGACCATCCTGGCGCGCACGTCCAACGAGGCCATGATGATCGCCACCCAGCTGGGTTACCCGGTGGCGCTGAAGATCGACTCGCCCGACATCAGCCACAAGAGCGACGTGAACGGCGTGGCGCTGAACGTGATGAACGCCACCGCGGTGCGCGACGTGTTCAACAACATGATCGAGACCGTGGGCCGCCTGCAGCCGGGTGCGCGCATCAACGGCGTGACGATCCAGAAGATGGCCAACGCCAAGCGCGGGCGCGAGCTCTACATCGGCCTCAAGACCGACGACCCCTTCGGCCCGGTGATCGCGTTTGGCGCCGGCGGCACCATGATCGAACTGATCAACGACCGTGCCATGGAGCTGCCGCCGCTCAACCAGTTCCTGGCGCGCCGGCTGATCGAACGCTCGCGCGTGAGCGAAACCCTGGGCGACTGGCGCGGCGCCAGCGCGGTGGACCGCGACGCGCTGGAACACGTGCTGCTGCGCGTGAGCGAAATGGTCTGCGAGTTGCCCCAGCTGCGCGAGATGGACATCAACCCCATCATCGTGGACGAATCGGGTGCGGTGGCGGTGGACGCCCGCATCGTGATCGAAAGCGCGCCGGCCACGGCGCGCAACTACGCCCACCTGGCCATCCTGCCCTACCCGGCGCGTTACGAGCAGATCTGGCCGCTGCGCGGCGGCGGGGAATACACCATCCGCCCCATCCACCCGGACGATGCGCAGATGCTGCAGGATCTGGTGCACGGCCTGTCGGCCGAAAGCCGCTACTACCGCTTCGTCTCCAGCATGACCGAGCTGCCGCCGGCCATGCTCTCGCGGCTGACCCTGATCGACTACGACCGCGAAATGGCGCTGGTGGCCATCCACCGCACGCGCCAGATGGGCGAGGACGGCGAACCGGTGGAGACCGAGCGCATCGTGGGCGTTTCGCGCTACATCACCAACCCCGACAAGGCCAGCTGCGAGTTCTCGCTGGTGGTGGCCGACGATTTCAACGGCAAGGGCCTGGGCTCGCGCCTGATGCTCAGCATCATGGAAGAGGCGCGCGACAAGGGCCTGGACGAGATCGAGGGCCTGGTGCTGGCCAACAACCCCGGCATGCTCAAGCTCATGAAGGGCCTGGGCTTCCACATCAAACCTTTTCCGGACGATCCGGACTTCAAACTGGTCACGCACACGCTCTGAGCGTGTTCCGACCGTTTCTCTGAACCCTGTTCAGACCCCAGCCACCCCGACGGGTGGCTTTTTTTTCGTCCGTTTGGGCGCTTCAGACGCCGAAAACTTGTGCCTTGCTATCTCTTATGTTTCTACTTTATTAAATTAGTCGTAGTAGTAGAGGGCGCCTTCGGGTGTGGACAAGCGGCTTTTGGCTTTACAGATCAAACACTTGCATCACCGACAAGCCTGTGCAGGGGGGGCGGATCCCGGTGCACCCCGAACGGGGACAACTTCGGGTTTGTCCACTGGCCTGTGGATAAATATGAGGTTGCCAGAAATTTATCCACAGCTTTGTGCAGATCCGGCCCGATCGGCCGGAAAAACCAGCCCCAAAACCCATCCGCATCTGCCTATCGCGGCCCATCAGGCTCATGCCAACGCCAATCGGGGTCAGATTCCAATTTCCGGACGCCGGCGTTCCTGGGCACTGCCGCTTCTTGCTTCCGGTCGGGACGTCAGCAGCCAATGGGGGTCAGATTTCAATTTCTGAACGCCTGGATCCCTGGCGCTGTCGCTTCTTGTTTCCGCTTCTTTCCGGTCGGAGGGTTTCAGTGGAGCCGCGCCACCTGCGCAAAGCCCCAGGCCATGCCCAGGCCGTGCAGCAGGGTGGCCACCACCGTCAGGGCCAGCGCGGGCCTGAGGTGTTCGGGCCGGTGGCGGTGGGCCCACAGCCAGCCCAGGGCGGCCAGCGAGCACGGCAGCGACACCAGTCCCCAGAGCGCGGGCAGGGGCGGGATCAGCCACCATACGCTCAGTGCCAGCCAGGCGTGGGCGCTGAGCACCAGGCCGGCGTAGAGCAGCGCGGCCGGCGTGGCGCCCAGCCGCACCACCAGGGTGCGCTTGCCCACACGGGCGTCGGCCTCGGCGTCCGGGAAGCCGTTGATCAGCAGCAGCGCGGCGACCATGAGCGCAAAACCCGCCGCGGCGCTGGCGGGGATGATGAAAAACTGCCGGCGCTGCACGTAGTCCGCCCCCACCACCACCAGGAACCAGACCAGGGCCACCGTGGGTTCGCCCAGGCCGCGCGACATCAGCCGGAGCGGGGGCGCCGAATAGGCCCAGGCCAGCAGCAGGCCGGCCGCGCCCAGTGCGATGACGCCACCACCCGCCTTCACCGCCAGCAGCAGGCCGGCGGGCAGCAGGAACAGCAGCAACGCTTTGACCAGATCGGCGGTCTGCTGTTCGCTGACCGCGCCGTTCTGGATCAGCCGCGACCCGCCGGTGAACGGGAAGATGCCCTGGCCGTTGGCGGCGTCGGCACCGTTTCGGGCGTCGTGCAGGTCGTTGAGCACATTGCCCGCGGCGTGGGCCAGCACCGCCAGCACAGTGGCGCCCAGGGCCAGGGGCCAGTCCAGCCCGCAACCGCAGGCGGCCGCCGTGGCCGTGCCCAGCCCGCAGGCCACCACGGTGAGCAGCAGAAAGGCCGGGCGCGTCATGCGCAGCAGCAACAGCGGGCCAGGGGCGGGGTGGGGTGCGCTCATGGTCGACCAGTATGTCGAGCGGGCGGGTTCCGTGCTTTGTCATCCCGCAAGGGCGGGCGGCGTTCAAAAAGCCCGGGTGCGCAAGCCCTTACATCGGCTCACAAACCCCCCGGCGGCGGGGCCGGTGGGCCGGGGCGGCGGGGCACCCCGGCTGGTAAGATGCGCAGCGCCTGAGCCGTGTGCAGCGCCGGTCGCCCGGCGCGATGCTTGCATGGTGGGTCCACCCCCCCTTTGCCCTCTGCGTTCCGCGCGCCCTCCATGTCCGTCGCCCTCGCCGCCAACGCGCCCGCCACCTTCGAGATCAAGAGCGCCCAGCTGCCCCTGGTGGCCCTGCTGCTCAAGTCCGCCGACCTGGCCCAGCTGGCCGCCGAATTCGCCCAGCGTTTCGGCGACATGCCCGACTTCTTCGACCACGATCCGCTGGTGATCGACCTGACGCCGCTGCAGGCGGGCGGGCAGGCCGACAGCCCGGTGGACTTCGTGGCCCTGGGCGCCCTGCTGCGCCAGTACCGCCTGCAACCCCTGGCGGTGCGCGGCGGCAACGAGGCCCAGACCGCCGCGGCCCTGCTGGCCGGGCTGATCCAGGCCAACGACGCCACGGTGCAGCGCGGCAGCAGCGCACCCGCCCCTGCACCCGCGACAGCGGCGGCGGCCCCCGTGGTCGAAACCCAGGCTACGCCGGTGGCACCGACCCCCGCCCCCGGCGCCCTGGTCGTCGACAAACCACTGCGCTCGGGCCAGCAGGTCTACGCCCGCGGCCGCGACCTGGTGGTCATGGCCATGGTCAACCCGGGTGCCGAGGTCATCGCCGACGGCCACATCCACGTCTATGCGCCCTTGCGCGGCAAAGCCATCGCCGGTGCGCGCGGCAACGCCGACGCGCGCATTTTCGCCCTGGGCATGGACCCGGAACTGATTTCCATCGCTGGCATTTACCGCACCAGCGACACGCCCCTGCCCGCCAGCGTGCAGGGCAAAGCCGCCCAGGTGCGCCTGGTGCCCGGCCCGGATGGCGAAAAACTCGTCATCGAACCCCTGAATCCCTGAACCCCCGAGGACCCCTCACCATGACCAAAATCGTTGTCGTCACTTCCGGCAAAGGCGGCGTGGGCAAGACCACGACCAGCGCCAGCTTCGCATCGGGCCTCGCGCTGCGCGGCCACAAGACCGCGGTCATTGACTTCGACGTCGGCCTGCGCAACCTCGACCTGATCATGGGTTGCGAGCGCCGCGTGGTCTACGACCTGATCAACGTCATCCATGGCGAGGCCAACCTCAACCAGGCCCTCATCAAGGACAAGGCCTGCGACAACCTGTTCGTGCTGGCGGCCAGCCAGACGCGCGACAAAGACGCGCTGACCCAGGACGGCGTGCACAAGGTGCTGACCGACCTGTCCGAGATGGGCTTCGAATACATCGTCTGCGACTCGCCCGCCGGCATCGAGACCGGTGCCCTCATGGCCATGCACTACGCCGACGAGGCGCTGGTGGTGACCAACCCCGAGGTGTCCTCGGTGCGCGATTCCGACCGCATCCTGGGCATGCTGGGCAGCAAGACGCAGCGCGCCATCGACGGCAAGGAACCCATCAAGGAACACCTGCTGATCACCCGCTACAACCCCAGCCGTGTGGCCGACGGCCAGATGCTCAGCCTGGAAGACATCCAGGACATTCTGCGCATCAAGCTCATTGGCGTGATCCCCGAGAGCGAGAACGTGCTGACCGCGTCCAACCAGGGCACGCCGGCCATCCACCTCAAGGGCACCGACGTGGCCGAGGCCTACAGCGACGTGATCGACCGTTTCCTGGGCGCCGAGAAGCCCCTGCGCTTCATCGACGCCGAGAAGCCCGGCTTCTTCAAGCGCCTGTTCGGGAGCAAGTGAGCATGTCCTTCTTTTCCTTCTTTCTCGGCGAAAAAAAGAAGACCGCCAGCGTCGCCAAGGAACGGCTGCAGATCATCCTGGCGCACGAGCGCAGCGGTCGCAACGCCGCCGAGCCCGACTACCTGCCCGCACTGCAGCGCGAGCTGGTGGCGGTGATCAGCAAGTACATCAAGATCAACCTGGACGACATCAAGGTCCAGCTCGAACGCCAGGACGACCTGGAAGTGCTGGAAGTCAAGATCGAGCTGCCCGACCGCAAGTGAACGGGAGCCAGGCCGCGCCATGAGCCGCATCCAGTTCGCGCTGCCGGAGCGCTTCGTCTTTTCGACGCAGATCCAGATCTACATCAGCCACGTCAACCAGGGCGGCCACCTGGACAACGCCCAGTTGCTGACCCTGGTGTCCGAAGCGCGGGTGCGCTTCTTCAAGTCGCTGGGCCACCGCGAGTCCGACGTCGCCGGCTGCCCCGTCGTGGTGGGCGATCTGGTGGCGCAGTACAAATCCGAAGGCTTCCACGGCGAAACCATGCGGGTGCGCATGGTCCCGCAGGACTTCAACCGCTGCGGCTTCGACCTCGCCTACTGCATGGACTGCGTGGACACCGGCCGCGAAGTCGCGCGCGGCAAGATCGGCATCGTCTTCATCGACCGCGCGGCGCGCAAGCCGGCCCCGGTGCCGCCCGCTTTCATCGCCCAGCTGGACGCGCTGCCCATCCTGGCCTGAGCCCTTGCCGGGGCACTTGCCCCGGAACCGGCAGCGGGTGTCCCCTGCCCCGGGGGTGTGCTTCGCCCGAAGGCTTGTCTATCATCCGGGCAAGCCACCGACCGGAGACCTCCCATGCGCGCCATCCCTTCCCTCTTGCCCGTCTGGGCCCTGGTGGCCGCGCTCTTGTCGGGCTGCGGCACCCAGATGGTCAACCCCGTCTCCGGCAAGGCCGAGCGCAGCGTCATGGACGAACGCGCCGAACTGGCCGAAGGCAAAAAGGCCCATGCCGAGGTGCTCAAGGAATACGGCGTCTATCCCGACCAGAAGCTGCAGGCCTACGTGAACAGCGTCGGCCAGAAGCTGGCCTCGCAGTCGCACCGCGCCAGCATCCCCTGGACCTTCACCGTGCTGGACAGCCCGGAGATCAACGCCTTCGCGCTGCCCGGCGGCTACGTCTACATCACGCGCGGCATCCTGGCCTACATGGAGAGCGAGGCCGACATGGCCGGCGTCATCGGCCACGAGATCGGCCACGTCACCGCACGCCATGGCGCGCAGCGCGCCACCCGCCAGCAGAACGCGGGCCTGGGCGTGCTGGCCGCGACCGTGCTGGGCGCGGTGCTGGAAAGCCAGGCCGGCGTCTCGGGCAGCACCGAGATGCTGGGCCAGATGGCGCAGGGCGTGGCGGCCGGTTATGTGGCCAAGTACGGGCGCGAGCAGGAACTGCAGGCCGATCAGCTGGGCGCCGAATACCTGGCCCGCAGCCAGTACGACCCGCGCAACATGATCGACGTGATCCGGGTGCTCAAGCTGCAGGAGTCGTACGCGCAGGACGAAGCCCGCGCCGCGGGCCGCAGCGCGCCCGAGCGGGACAACTGGCTCTCTTCCCACCCCAGCAACGACCAGCGCCTGCAGGCCATCAGCAACAACGCCGCGCGTTACCAGGGGCGTTACGCCGACGACGGCACACGCCGCTTTCAACAGGCCATCGCAGGCATGCGCTTTGGCGAAAGCCCCGAACAGGGCCTGACGCGCGGCCCGGACTTCTACCACCCGTCCATGGGCTTCGCCCTGACCGCACCGGCGGGCTGGCGCATCCAGAACAACGCCGAGGCCCTGGACATCGTGCACCCCGAAGGCGACGCCGCGCTGCGGCTGATGACGGTGCCGCCCCAGGCGGGCGGCACGCACGACGAGGTCTTGCGCAAGGCCTTCAAGGTCGGCCAGGGCCAGGTCACGCGGGGCACGGTCAACGGCTTCGCCGCCACCCACTTCAACGGCACGGTCCAGGGCGCGAAAGGCCAGGCGCAGGCGGCCGAGTTCACGCTGATCACCGGTCCGAAGCAGACCACCTACGCGATGCTCTACCTGGCCGCCAACGCCACCGCCCGGCAGCGGGCCATGGCTGGGCTCATGGCCACCGAAAAGTCGTTCCGCCCCCTGACCGCGGCCGATGCCCAGGCCGCGCGGCCGTGGCAGATCCGGCTGCTGCCGTTCCCGCGCGGCGGCTACGCCGAACTGGCGCGCCAGTCGGCGGTGCCGGCCAGGCAGCTGCAGCTGATCAACGGCAGCTACGGCCGAGCCGACCCGCCGCTGGGCCAGACGGTCAAGACCGTCGTGGCGCAGTGACCCGGACGGACCTCCGCGCCGCTTGACGAAGCAGCCGGTCTATCATGGTCCCATGCTGATCGAAACCCTGGGCGCGGCCCGCGACATGGGGCGCCTGAACCAGATTCTGGGCGTCTTCATCCGCCACGGTTTCGGCGACAGCGTGCGCCGCCTCGGGCTGGCCGATCGGCTCGAACGCGCCGGCCACGCGCTCAAATGGGACCACGCGGCCGATCTCGCGCGGCATGAACCGCCGGTGCAGGTGCGCCTGGCCATCGAAGAACTCGGTCCCACCTTCGTCAAGTTCGGCCAGATCCTGGCCGGCCGCGCCGACCTCTTCGGCCCCGACTGGATCGCCGAGTTCGAAAAACTCCACAGCCGCGTGCCCGCCCTGCCGCTGGACCAGCTGCGCCCGCAGCTGCGCGAAGACCTGGGCGGCGAACCCGAAGACGTGTTCGCCCGCTTCGACGTGGAGCCGCTGGCGGCCGCCTCCATCGCCCAGGTGCACCGCGCCCAGCTCAAAGACGGCACCGAGGTCGTGGTCAAGATCCGGCGCCCCGGCATCAGCGAGACCATCGCCGCCGACCTGCGCCTGCTCGGCCGCCTGGCCGCCATCGCCGAGGCCGAGCTGCCCGCGCTCAAACCCTACCGCCCGCAGCAGCTGGTGCACGAACTCGCGCGATCGTTGCAGCGCGAACTGGACCTGGCCAGCGAATGCCGCAGCGCCGAACGCATCGCCGCCCACATGGCCGACCTGCCCTGGATCGTGGTGCCCAAGGTGCACTGGGACTTCACCAAGGAACGCGTCAACGTGCAGGACTTCGTGGCCGGCATCCCCGGTCACGAACTCGCCCGGCTGGACGCCGAGGGCCTGGACCGCCGCCAGCTCGCGCAGCGCGGCGCCCGGGCGGTGCTCAAGCAGATCGTGCAGGACGGTCTATTCCACGCCGACCCGCACCCGGGCAACGTGTTCTACCTGCCGGGCAACCGCATCGCCTTCATCGACTTCGGCATGGTCGGCCGCCTCTCGGTGCGCCGGCGCGAGGAACTGCTGCAGCTGCTGCTGGGCCTGGTCGAGCGCAACCCGCAGACCGTGGCCGACGTGCTGCTGGACTGGACCGGCGACGACCACGGCGTCAACCTCAGCACGCTGGAAACCGAGATCGAAACCTTCGTCGACCAGTACCACGGCGCGCCGCTGGCCGAACTCAACCTGGGCCAGATGCTGGGCGACGTCACCGCCATCCTGCGCGAACACCACCTGGGCCTGCCCTCGGACCTGGCCCTGCTCATCAAGGCCTTCATCACCCTCGAAGGCATGGGCCGCGGCCTGGACCCGAGCTTCCACATGACCACCGAAGCCCTGCCCCTGCTGCGCCAGGTGGTGCGCGGGCGCTACCGGCCCAAGGTGGTGGCCCTGCGCGCCTGGCAGACCCTGCGCCGCACGCTGGCGGTGGCCGAACAGCTGCCGCACGACGTCAGCCGCCTGCTGCGCAACGCCCGCCGCGGGCGGGTGCACGTGGGCATCGACGTGGCCCACCTCAAGCGTGTGGGCGACCAGATCGACCGCGCCGCCAACCGCCTGACCATGGCCCTGGTCATCGCGGCGCTCATCATCGGCTCGTCCATCGTCATGACCGTGCAGGGCGGTCCCACCCTGTTCGGCCTGCCGGCCTTCGGCTTCATCGGTTTCGCCAGCGCGTTTGTCGGCGGCCTGTGGCTGGTGCGCGCCATCTGGCGCAGCAGCAAGGGGCGGGACGTGGGGGACGAGTGAGGCGCCACCGCCGGCCATGGGTCGCACGTGGGCGAGCACGTTTTCCCACATGGTGGTATATTTCGGCGTTCGCCTTTGGCGATCAGCCGCCCGCAGACCGTACACCTGCGGATGAGACGCCCCGGCAGAGGGGAAGGCTGGTCCGGCCCCTCCTGGGCGATTCGGGCGCGTTCTCACCGCGCACGATTTTTTCTTTCCCTGCTGTTGACGATACCCCTGCCGGGGATCGTGTCCCGCTCACCTGGTGCTCGCAGCACCGTGCGGGTCTGGCAGTCGGGCACCCCGGCGCCTGGGGCTGCCAATGGTTTTTCGGGTGCACCTGTTGCGGCCATGCCGCGCGTCCGCACCCCTGGTTCTGATTTGATGATTCACGTTTCCAACGAACACACTGTTTTTCCGGGCGCACCGCTGCCCGCCTCACTCACACTGGGCCGCTACCGCATTGCGGCCCGTCCAGTGGCTTTGCCGAGCGGCCGTTTTGCCGCCCAGGTCGCCATCGCCAGCGGCCAAGGCAGCGCCAGCACGGCCTGCCTCATGCGCTTTGTGGACGACTTCGCCACCCATGAGGACGCCACCCGCTACGCACAGGCCGAGGGCCTGACCTGGGCGGCCGAGCGCCAGCCCGTGGCCACCGACCGACCGGCCCCGCCGCTGCCCCGGCAGCCCGCGCAGGCCATCCTCATCTGACATCCACGCAAGCAATAGAAGGAGCTTTCCATGGCCAAGGAAGAACTGATCGACATGATGGGCATCGTCAACGAGGTGCTGCCCGACACGCGCTTTCGCGTGACGCTGGACAACGGTCACCAGCTGATTGCCTACTCCGCCGGCAAGATGAAGAAGAACCACATCCGCATCCTCGCGGGTGATCGCGTTTCGCTCGAACTCTCGCCCTACGACCTGACCAAGGGCCGGATCAACTTCCGCCACATCGAAGGCCGCGGCCCGATGACGCCGCGCAAGCCGCGCTGAACGCGCTGCTCGCCTGAACAAAAGCGCCGCCGGCTTCCAGGCCGGCGGCGCTTTGTCTTGTCTGCCCGCCGGGCTTGTGGCGTCATCAGCCCTGGGGCGCTGCGGCCCGCCGCGCCCGCACCGCCGCCGCCAGCCCTTGCAGCACCGGCACGGTCTGCTCGAAGCTGATGCAGGCGTCGGTCACGCTCACGCCGCGTTGCAGCGGCTGGCCGAGGGTGATGTCCTGCCGGCCTTCTTCGAGGTGGCTCTCGATCATCAGGCCGGTGATGCGCGCATCGCCCGCGGCGATCTGCTCGCCCACCGCCGCCGCCACCTCGATCTGCTTGCGGTGCTGTTTGCTGCTGTTGGCGTGTGACACGTCCACCATCACCTGCTCGCGCAGGCCGGCGGCCTTGAGCAGGGCGCAGGCCGCGTCCACGTCGGCCGCGCTGTAGTTGGGCGCCTTGCCGCCGCGCAGGATGACGTGGCAGTCGGCGTTGCCGCGGGTCTCGAAGATCGCGGCCTGGCCCATCTTGGTCATGCCCATGAAGGCGTGCGGGGCCTGCGCCGCCTGGATCGCGTCGCTCGCCACCTTGATGCCGCCGTCGGTGCCGTTCTTGAAGCCCACCGGGCAGCTCAGGCCGCTGGCCAGCTGGCGGTGGCTCTGGCTCTCGGTCGTGCGCGCGCCGATGGCGCCCCAGCTCACCAGGTCCGAAATGAACTGCGGGCTCAGCAGGTCCAGAAACTCGGTGCCCACCGGCAGGCCGACGGCCAGCACGTCCAGCAGCAGCTGGCGCGCCAGTTCCAGGCCTTCGTTGATGGCAAAACTGCCGTCCAGGTGTGGGTCGTTGATGTAGCCCTTCCAGCCCACCGTGGTGCGTGGTTTCTCGAAATACACGCGCATCACCACCAGCAGATCGTCTTTCAGGGCGTCGGCCTGTTCCTTCAGGCGGCGCGCGTAGTCCATGGCCTGGTCGTGGTCGTGGATGGAGCAGGGGCCGACGACAACGATCAGGCGGTCGTCCTGCCCGTGCAGCACGCGCGAGAGCGCCGCCCGGCTGGACTCGACCAGCGCCTGCGCGGCCGGCGGCGTGGGCAGCCATTCCTGCAACAACGCGGGCGTGATCAGCGGGCGCACCGCGCCGATGCGCAGGTCGTCGATGCGGGTGGTGTCGTGGGTGGACAGCGGGGCGGCGGTGTGGACGTGGTGGGGCATGGGCGTGGGGCGCACAGGGCGGCGCGGTGGTGGGCGCTGCGCGCCCGGATCATGTGCAAACAAACCAGCGGATTCTGCGACAACTGAAAAAAGCGATCCGGTCCGAACCGTCCGTCTGCGGCACCCGGGGCGGTCCCCGGTCTGACGCGCGGCCCGTTCAGGGCCGACGGTAGCGCACCGGCTGGCGCGCCCAGTAGCGGTTGTCCAGGCGGTCCAGCCGCACCGTGCCGCCGGTGGACGGCGCGTGCACGAAGCGGCCCTCACCCACGTAGATGCCAGCGTGCCAGGCCGGGTCGGCGCCGAAGATCACCAGGTCGCCGGTGCGCAGATCGCCCGCGTCCACCGACTGGCCAAAACCCGCCAGCTGTGCCACGGTGCGCGGCGGCGCCACGCCGGCGCGGTTTTTGTAGACGTAGCCGATCAGCCCGCTGCAGTCGAAGCCGCTGTCGGGCGTGTTGCCGCCCCAGCGGTAGGGCGTGCCCGCCAGGCCCATGGCGTGGATGGCGATGTCGCGGCCCAGCTCGCTGGACGGCGTGGTCGGCTCCGGCGGCCGGTGGGCCGGCGGCGCGCTGCCGCACCCGGCCAGCCCCAGGGCCAACAGCAGCAACAGGCAATGCAGGACGCGGTGCATGGCGGAACGTTCAGGCCACCGCCGCCGCGGCCTGCCGGGCAAAAAACTTCGGCAGCGCCGCCTTGGTGCAGGCCTGCAGCGCGCGCAAAAACGCGTGGTCGGGCTGGGCCACCCCGTGCCGCAGCATCAGGTCGTGGCGGATGCGGCCCAGCAGTTCGGTCGCCATTTCCGCGTCGGCCAGCGCCCGGTGCGCGGCGCCGGTGCGCGGCAGCCCGAACCAGTCCACCAGCGACCCGAGCTTGTGGCTGGGCGCTTCGGGGTAGAGCCGGCGCGAGAGCAGCACCGTGCAGGCATAGGGCTGCGGGGCGGGCAGGCCGCACAGGGCCAGCTCGGCCTGCCAGTAGCGCCGGTCGAAGCTGGCGTTGTGCGCCACCATGGGCGCGTCGCCCACGAAGCGCGCGGCTTCGGCCATCACCTGCGCGGCCGGTGGGGCGGCCTGCACCATGGCGTTGGTGATGCCGGTCAGCTGCGTGATGAAGGCCGGGATGCGCACACCCGCGTTCATCAGGCTCTGGTAGCGGTCCACGATGCGCCCGCCTTCGGTCATGACGATGGCCACCTCGGTCGCGCGGTCGCCCATGCCGGGTGAGGTGCCGGTGGTTTCAAAGTCGATGATGGCGATGCGGCTCATGCTCCGATCTTAGGGGAGTGCGCGGCGCTCCCCTTCCCCAGCCCCACGAGCAGGCTCCGCGCCGCGGGAAGACCCGGCATGCGGCGTTGCTGGACTTTGCGCTGCGGTCCGGACCGGTCTGCCGCCGGCCCGAACCGCGGGTTCACCTCGTCCTTACTTCGTCTTCTTCGGCGCCGGCATCAGGCCCAGCGTCGGCGTCTCGTTGAAGAAGTTCCAGGGCTTGAGCAGCACGTTCACCCACTCGGTCGGCATGATGGGCCACTCCTCGGCGCGTGCCACGTGCGTGGTGCCGGTGGTCAGCCAGACCACGTTGTCGGTGTTCACGATGGGTTGGTCGTCGGCGCTGAACTGGCCCAGGCCGGTGTCCTTGTTTGAGCGGTTGGGGAAGCGGCCTTCTGGGAAGCGCTCGTCCGTGTTGTAGCGCGTCACCCAGATCTGCTTGTCCATGAAGTTCAGGCGGTTGTAGATCCACTCGTCCTGGCCGAAGTTGGCGCCCTTGGCCACCGGGTGCGTGCCGCCGGCGTAGGGGATCAGCTGGTACGACACCGGGTTGCCCACCTTGTTGGTCTTGCCCGGGTTGCTCAGCAGGCGGATGTGGGCCGGGTCGAACTTCTGTGCCGCCGGCTTCTCGCTGGCCACCGTGCGCTGCGTGGTCTGCATGGTGCTGGTGCGCGGGCCGCCCGCGGTGTTGGGGGTCACCACGTTGTCGATCTCGGTCAGCGCGTTGGCTTCACCGTCCACATCCAGGTCGAGGCGGAAGTTGTAGATGTGCTGGTGCGTGGTGCCCACGATGTTGTGGTCGATCAGCGTGCCGTACTTCGTGTCGTCTTTGGCGCTCGCGTCCTGCATGGTGCGCGCCTTCACGCCCTTGACCGCCTCGATGCCCGTGGCCCCGGCGTTGATGCCGATGGTGCCGTTCTCGGCGAACACCCAGTCGAACATGTAGTCGTAGTTGCCCACCGTGCTGATCCAGCGCACCACCAGCTCGCGGCGCTCCACGCTCACGTTGGGCTTGCCCATTTCCTGGTGCTTGTACTCGGGGCCGGCGTAGCGCTCGAACACCGCGATCGCGTTCGGGATCGTCATCGGCGCGCCGGTGAAGTCGGCGATGGTGGCGTCCAGGAACACCGCGTTCTGCGGCGCGTCCTTGCCCGGTTCGATGGGCGAGGTCAGCGTGCCCATGCCGTACTCGCCCGAGTCCAGGTAGGCCTTGAAGTACCAGCCCACGTCCGGGTCGCCGTAGGGCACGATCATGCCGCCCATCGTGCCCTCGTACATCACCTTGCGCTTGATGCCCTTGTCGTTGTAGGTCACGGTCGAGAGCGTCAGGCCGGTGCGCGAGTTCAGGCCGATGTGGAAGTCCCAGTTGCGCCAGTGCAGCGTGTTGCCGGTGATGGTGTAGTTCTTGCCCTCGGGTTCGGTGATGAGCAGCGGCTTGCGCGGCGCGCTGCCCTTGCCCGCGCTGCCGTCGTAGGGTGTGGCCTTCATCGGCACCGGGACCACGCCCGCGTCCTCGATCTTGATGACCTGCTTCTTCTCCAGGTCCACCACCGCCACCAGGTTCTCGATCGGGTGCGCCCAGTAGTTGTTGTCGCCCACGTCCAGGTAGCTCACCACCTTGAGCAGGCGCTGCTCCTGCTTGAGGCCGTCCTTGCCGTCGAAGTAGCCCACGGTCAGCGGTGTCGCCACCACCTTCTTCACATCGTTGATGCCGCGCAGCTGGAGCGCCTTGGCGTAGTCCGCGCTGGCCTCGATGGCGGCCTGCACCGTGGCGAAGTCGTCGATCAGCACCATGCCGTGCGCGCCCGGCACCGGCTGCCACTGCACCACTTTTTTGCTCGCCAGGTCCACCGTGCCTTCGATCAGGTGGCGCCCATCCAGGATGACGAACGCCGCCTGGCGCGGCGCCTGCACCGGCTGGCCTTCCAGCGCGTGCGCCCAGACCTGGTCCTTCGGCGGTGCCTTGAGCACCATTTCGGTGAAGCGGTGGCCGGGCTTGAACTGGCCCGAGGCCTTCAGCACCTCCAGCGTGGTCTTGATCTCGGCCGCCGTCAGCGGGTTCAGCGGGTTGGGCTGGCGCTCCACCACGAAGGTCTTGTCCAGACCCGACTGCAGCACCTGTTGAAAGAAGTCGTGCGACACATAAGGCTGGCCCCGGCGCATCACCACCGGCACAGAAAGGCGCAGCGGTGCGCCATTGACCTGGGCCGTGCTGGCACCCGGCTTGACGCGCACCAGCGTGCTGTTGCGCGAAACGGTGAACAGCTGGGCAAAGCTGTCCCAGTGCACGGTGGCGTTGGCGTCTTGCGCGGCCTTTTTCAGCGGCACCATCTGGGCGCCGCCGCCGTGGGCCAGGGCCAGGGGCGCCCACAGCGCGGCGGTGGCCAGGGCAACGGCACTCAGTGTCAGGGGAAGGGGGCGGGTGTTCATGGTGGGGTTCCTCGTGGGTGGGGGCGGACAGGCTCCGCACCTTAGGCCGCCCGCGCGGCATCGGGTTATCCGCATTTGGCAAAACTGCGCCAGCCCCAACAATGGCGCACAACTTGCATGGGGGCTGGCATGAACTTCGATCACGCCCACAAACGCACGCGCGACGCCGACGAACAGGCCGCCAGCGTGCGCGACTGGGACCAGCGCTACGAACAGCTCTCGGCCGGCCGCTTCGACGGCGTGGTGGACGAACTGCGTGTGGGCCCGGTGCAGGTCTTCGCCGAATGCGCCAACCAGGCCGTGGTGCAGGCCGGCCACCTCCGCCGCGACCGCCTGTCCATCGCGCTGGTGCGCGCGGCCGGCGCCTCCGGCTGGTACTGCGGCCACCGGCTCAGCGGTGAACACCTCATCGGCATCCCGGCCCAGGGCGACTTCGACCTGGTCGCCAGCGCCGGCATGCAGATCCTGGCGCTGTCGGTGGACACCCCGGCCCTGCGCACGCTCGCGGCCCAGCTCGACGGCGCCGACACGCCGGTGCCCGACGTGCCCACGGTGCTGAACCCGCCGCCGGCCGCGCGGGACCAGCTGCGCGGCCTGCTGGGCACCGCGCTGTCGCTGGCGCAGGACGGCGCCGCCGGCTGCACCCACACCGCCGCGCGCCGCATGCTGGTGCTCTCGCTGTGCGACGCGATGCTCGGCTGCCTCGGCACCGGCGCGGCCACCACCGCGCTGCCCGCCAGCGCCGCCAGCCGCCGGCGCATCGTGGCGCGGGCGCGCCAATACATGCAGGACCACGCGCACGAAGTCATCGCCGTGCCCGACCTCTGCCAGGCCATCGGCACCTCGCGCCGCGCGCTGCAGTACGCGTTCGAAGAAGTCATGCAGATCAGCCCCGTCACCTACCTGCGCACCATGCGCCTGAACCGCGTGCGCAGCGAACTGCGCCAGCGCTCCGCCGCCACCGTGGGCGACGTCGCCGCGCGCTGGGGCTTCTGGCACCCCTCGCGCTTTGCCAGCGACTACAAGGCCCTGTTCGGCGAAGCGCCTTCGGCCACCCGCGCGGCCGGCCTGCGCGCGGCCTGAGGCAGGGCGGGCGTTGTCAGGCCGCCGCAGCGCGCCGCACACCTGCTAGCCTGCGCCACATGCCCACGCTCACACCCACACTCCTGCTCGAACGCGACGCCGGCGTCCTGACCCTGACGCTGAACCGCCCCGACAAACTCAACGCCATTGACAACCCGCTGGCCCAGGCCCTGCTCGACGCGCTGGCCGCGGCCGCCACCGACCCCGGGGTGCGCGCCATCCGCCTGCGCGGCACAGGCCGCGCGTTCTGCGCTGGCCGCGACGTCAGCGCCGCCCCCACCGACAAAGACCTGGAAGGGGTGCAGGCCGTCTCCCGCGCCATCGTGGCGCACCGCTGCCCGGTCATCGCCGCCGTGCACGGCTGGACGGTCGGCGCCGGCTTCGAATGGATGATGAACGCCGACATCGTCCACGCCGCGGCAGACACCCGGTTCAAGCTGCCGGAAGCGTCGCTGGGCGTCTTCGTCACCGGCGGCCTGGTGGCCACCCTGCCGGCGGCCATTGGCCCCATGCGCGCCAAGGCGCTGACCCTGCTGGGCGAGGCCTTCGACGCGCAGCAGGCGCTGGCCTGGGGGCTGGTCTACCGCTGCGTGCCGGTGGACGAACTCGACGCCGTGTCGTTCGCCGCGGCCCGGCAGATCGCGGACCTTCAGCCCGAGGTGGCCACCGCCTTCAAGCGCGTGCTCAACCAGATCGGGCTGGACGGCTTCGACCGCGCCATCGAAGCCGAATCGCAGGTCCAGCGCAGCCTCGGCCGCCGCGCCTGATCGATCAGGACCGCGCGTCCGGCGCCGGCGTCAGCTGCACCTGACCGTTCTTCACCGGCAGCGTGGCCCCGGGCTTGAAGCTGGTGCGCGCCGTGGCCTCCTGCCCATTGAGGCGGTAACGCACGTCATACCCCGCCAGCTGTTGCGACTTCACCTGCACCGTCTTGCAGCGCTGTTCGGTGCGCGTGGTCACGTCCTGCTGCTGCAGGTTCTTTTGCACCTGGTTACCGGCGTAACCCCCGGCCACCGCCCCCGCCACCGTGGCCAGGGTGTTGCCGTTGCCGCGCCCGATGGTGCTGCCCACCAGGCCGCCGGCCACCCCGCCGATCACCGTGCCCGCGACGCGGTGCTGGTCCTTCACCGGGGCCTGGTGGCGCACCTGCACGTTCTCGCAGCGCACCTGAGGCGTGCGCACGGTCTGCATCACCTCGTGCACCGCCACCACCTCGGCCACCGTGGGCTGCGTCAGCGTCCGGTAGCCGGTGACGCCGCTGGCGCCCAGCACCACCATCGCCAGGCCACCCACGGCCACACCTTTGATCATCGACTTGTCCATTCGCTGGTGCTCCTTTGCAGTACAGAGCGCGCAGTCTGGTGCGGCGTGGCCGCGCCGTCGTGACAAATGGTGTCAATGGCCCATCCGATGGCCCAGAACCTCGGCGGTCCGTTCAGCAGTACGCCAGCCGTTGCAACCGCAGGGCGTCGCGGTCGATGCTGGCCTTCAGCAGGTCCCGGTCGGCCGCGCTCACGCCCAGCTGCGCAAAGTGCGCTTCCCATCCATTCACCACCCGCGCCACCTGCCGCACCAGCTCGGTCGCCCGCGCCCGCTTCAGGCCGAACTCGCTCAGCTCCGTCAGCGCGTTCTCCAGGCTGGACACAGCGCCCTCCCGTCCCACCCCCATGGCCTGGTAGCCCAGGTTCTGCAGCGAGGGCACCACGTCGTAGGCCGGGGTCAGTTCTTGGTAACCGTCGAACATCAGCCGCACGCTGTGGTTGCGTTCGTGGTCGTCGGTGTTGTCCATCAGGATGTTGAACACCATGCGCCGGAACAGCTCCTCGCGCATCGCGGTCTGCCGGTCTGGGTGGGCCAGCCGCAGCAGCACCGTGGCCAGCGCGCCGTAGCTCTCGGGCAGGCGCGCGGCGCGCAGCAGCGTGCGGGCCGACTGGCAGTGCAGCCGGTACCCATCCACCCGGTCGAAGCGTTCCACCGTCAGCGCATGGCGCGCCCGGCCATGGCGCGGTGGCAGGGGCAGTACGCCGGTGGTCGCCACGGTGATGCCCGCCCGCGCCGCCAGCGTCAGGGTGGCGTGTTCCACCAGTGGCGTGTCCACCGCATCGTCCAGCTCGGCGAACTTCACCACGCAGGCGCCGGCACCGGTCTGCAGCAATGCCTTGGGCCGCGCGCCGCCCAGGCTCATGCCGGGCTGGATCAGGCGCTGCACATTGGGCGCGATCGGCGCCTGCGTCTGCACGTCTTCCACGGCGGCGCTCAGCTGCGCCAGATCGGCCAGCACCGGGTACGGCCCGAAGCGGCGCGGCAGGTACTGCGCCGCCGACACCGACACGCCCAGCGCACCAAAACGGTCGTCGCCCGCGAACAGCAGCATCTCCAGCACCGACAGCCGCGCCGGCCGTTCCACCTGCCGGATGATGCGTTCCCCCCAGCGGTCCGGTCGCGCATCGTCAATGGCGCCCGGCGCGCTGCCTTTCTCGTCGGCCGAAAACCATTGCCCCGGCACCAGTGGCAAGTCCTCGCTCAGCGGCAACTGCCACCACGCCGCGTCGTAGGCGAAGGTCGCGCAGTCCGGCACCAGTGCCGACAGCCGCAACTCGCCCACCAGCGTGGGGGCCGCCGGGTTGACCAGGGCCCACAGGTACAGCGTGTCCTGCGGCACATAAGCCGCGGCCGTGATGGGCAGGGCCGCGCTCATGCCACCCCCTTGCCGGGCGCAGCCCGCAGTGCCGCCAGCCCGGCCGCCACCGGCTGGCCGGTGCCGGTGGCCTGCGGCCCGGGCGCCGTGGGCGCCATGGGTGCGGTGGCCCCGCGGGGTTGGCGCGGCTGGCGCACCCGCGCCACCTCGCGCTCCAGCGCTGCGTGGTCGTTCTCGGGCGCCACCAGGTCGGCCAGCCCCAGCGCCGGGTTGATCAGCCACAGGCACATCACATACGAGGCCATGGCCACCGAAGGGTCGCCCCGCTCGATGCGCGCCATGGTCGGCTGCGACACCCCCAGCTTGCGCGCCCACTGCGCCTGCGTCTCGCCGCGCCGCTTGCGCGCCACCACGATGTGCTGCGCCAGCCGCGCGATCTCCTGCCGCACGGCCTGGGGGTGGTCAACAGGGCTGATGTTCTGGGCAGGCATTCATAGAACTCGGTAAAAACTCAAAAAACAAACTTCTATGAATATTTTCGCCGCCTCAGCCGGTTTTACCAAGCGGTTTGTCCGCCCGCTTGGCGAGCCGGTCCCAGTCGCGCAGCGTCTGCAGCAGGCGGTTCTTCGCGTCGGTGTGGCTCTGGCCAAAGGTCTCGGCCAGCCGGCGGCGAAACGCCTCGTCCGGCGGCGGCGCGCCCACCGCCTTGAGCCGCGCGATCACCAGCATCACCACCTGGAAGCTGCCCGAGTCCAGCGCCATCGTCAGCGGCGTCTGCCCGTCGGCCGTCGCGTCCAGCACATTGGCGCCGTGGTCCAGCATGTGCTGCACCAGGCCCTGCTTGCCGGCCGCACAGGCCCAGTGCAGCGGCACCAGCCCACCGTCCAGCCGCGCATTGAAGTCGGCGCCGGGCGCGAGATGCTCGGCGGCCAGGGGCCAGCCGGCCGCTTTGATCATTTGCTGGAGTTGCCAGGGGGTCATGGGGGTGTTTGGAGAAAGATGGAAGCCCGGGAGGGTATGCGATGCAGATGGATCTCGGCACCCGGATCGTTGTGCCATCGGAGAAAGTCAGGATTTGACCTTCTACTGCCCTCCAGAGCTCGACACGATTGAGGTCGGCAAAGCAGCGATTGCGGTCGAAGAGGCGGTCTCAGTCGAACGTCCGATTCACTCCAGTATCGAGACGATGAACCGACGAACAGGAACTCGGGCCCGACGTACACAGCCGCATCGTCAGGTGTGGTTGCGCAGACCCGTCGATGGATAACTTCTAAGTGTTCTCAAATCTACAACGTGGCAGCCTGAGCGGGATTGACGGCCTGGACATACCCAAATATTCCGTTTCTCGCATGTGGATTGCTAGTAGCCTGATAAGCGCCCTGAAATTCGTTGAGGCGTCCAGACCGCAAGCGAAGGCTACCGTGGGAAAGTTCAATGTTGAACGCCGTGACCATCGGTCCTGGCCCCTGCTTCTTCGTCGGGTTTAGAGGAAACTTTGCGCTTTCGGCTGCGCTCTGGATATCAGGCAAGCACTCATTGAGTGCACTGTCACTTCCAGCAGAAATGATGATGTCGTCTACGTATACGCTTACGCAGTAGCCCTCTCCTTTAAGCTTCGAAAGGCAACTTCCAAGCTTGCTATGGGCAAAGGCAAGCGACGCAAGCAACGGCGACTGCACAAACCCATACGGCAACATGTATTTTCCCAAGTCCACAGGGTGCTGGACCGTGCTGTCGTTTGCCATTTGGCGCGCATTGGTGTAGCCAAAATGGGGGGAGAGGCAACGCGTGACGCGTGAGCGATTCACGCAGCCGAAGAAGTCCTGGATGTCTAAGTGAAGGAAGCTCGTTTGTCCCATGTGCACCTGCAAGGCGCGGACGTGGCCTCCTGCGCGAAGGTGGAAGAAGTAGTCGGGTGCAGTCCAGACCCCCTCAACCTGCGTCTTAATCTTGGCACCCATCTCCTTTGCCTCAGGCGAAGGATGGAACACCCACCTACCTGGCTTACGCTCGTACCGGTGAGTCCATTTCGGGTGCATTGCAGAAATAGTTAGAAGCCATGTTCACGAGTGCGGCGATCAGGCGGAGTGCTCCACCCAAAACGTTTGCGCACGCGAGAACTAGGCGATATTTTTTGAACTTCGTCATAGATATCTCCTTAGATCACCCCTGGCTTACCTAGCGCAACGCGCATGGACTATCAACTAACAGCATGGCATATAGCTAAAAGCTAAGTGCCAGTTACGTAGGTCACAATGTGACGGTCAGATCTAAGGGTCAGGTAGCCGCAAGGCCGCCTAATGCCAGGGTGAAAAGATTGTACTGGCTTCTTCTCAGTATTGGGCATACCTACTGGGCTGCTGCCGGTTTCAAAGACACCTTGTTGAGGTGGAAGATGAAACCGGAGGTGGTTCATTGAGAGAAGAAGGGACATTCAGCCGAGAGTTCAAGCTCGAGGCGGTCAAACTGGTCACCGAGCGTGGCGTGGCTGTGGCCCAGGCGGCCGAAGACCTGGACGTTCAAGAGAACGTGCTGCGCAAATGGGTTCGTGAGTTGCGAGAGAAACCCAGGAGGCATTTCCTGGCAACGGCAAGCAAAAGGCCCAGGACGCGGAGATAGCGCGGCTGCGCAAAGAGGTTGCCAAGCTCAAGATCGAGCGCGACATCCTGAAAAAAGCCGCGGCCCACTTCGCGAAGGAGTCGATGTGAAGTTCGGCTTCATGGCGAAACACCAACTAGTTTGTAAGATGGCTCTGAGGCATCCACATGTAAGACATCCTTTGCGGTGAATCTGGGTCAACGCGTAGAGCCCGATAACCGCTGGACTCCAGGGAGGAGATCTGTGCCGAAGCAACTAACGCTTCTACTCGACACCAACGTCCTGATACCGCTGCAAGACTCGTATGCCGTACTAGGTGACAACCTAGCAAACTTCCATCGGCTAGCGCTTGTCGGCGGGCATAAGTTGGTCTATCACCCCGCAAGCATCGAAGACTTCGAAAGGGACACCGACCTGGGTCGACGCGCGAGGAACTTGGAACACGTCCGCCGTTACCCGGCTCTAGAGCGTCCCGCCAAATGCCCTTGGAACACGCCGACCACAAGCCCGAACGACGCCTGCGACAACGAAATTCTGTACGCCCTGGAGTGCGATGCAGCACATGCGCTAGTAACTGAAGATAAAGGGCTTCGGACGAAGGCTCGAGCACGCGGTCTGGGTCACCGAACCTACAACATCCAAACCGCCGAAGACTGGCTACGGCGGCTACATCAGCCGTTCGATGTCGTGCTGCCGAACATCGACGATGTTCCGCTGCACAGCTTGACTCCAGAGCTTACGGACACCTTCTTCGATAGCCTGCGCACAGGTTATGCCGGCTTCGACGACTGGCTCCGCAGAAAGGCAAGGGAAAACCGGAAGGCGTGGGTCTATCGGGATGAGACCGGTGTGCTCGGGGCGATCTGCGTGTACGACGTTCAGACGAACGAGGTCGTTACCGATGAGGGCAAACGCCTAGACGGCAAAGCACTTAAGCTCTGCACATTCAAGGTCGGCCAGAACGTCCGTGGTCGCAAGATTGGCGAGCTCTTCCTGAAGGCTGCATTCCGGTTCGGGACCGAGAATGCATGCGAGCACATCTTCATCCACGCCGACGTGGAAAAGCATGCATACCTCGTTGACCTGCTCGTCGACTTCGGCTTTGACGATGTCGGTTCCTATAGGGCGGACCGGGTCTTCGTAAAACAGCACCCAGTCAACCCTCCAGACACTCCGGGGTTCTCTGCACTCGAATTTGTCCGACGCTTCTATCCCCATTACCGGGATGGTGATCAGGTCCAGAAGTTTCTAGTGCCGATCCAGCGGGATTTCCATAGGATCCTCTTCCCCGACTATCAGGCACTTCAATCCCAGCTCTTTGCTCCCCAAGGGAGCGTGGGCAATGCCATCAAGCTGGCCTACCTTTGCCATTCGGCTTCAAAGCAGATCAGACCGGGCGACATACTGCTGTTCTACAGATCAGAGGATGAACAGGCGGTCACCTCGCTCGGCGTCGTGGATCAGTTCGCAGTGCTCAGCGACGCCGCTAGCATCGCCGCAATGGTCAGCAGGCGCACCGTTTACAGCATCAAAGAGATTGAAGGCATGGCCACTCGCCCAACGAAGGTCATCCTCTTCAGGCTCGTAAAGCATTTCCCAGCACCGGCTTCCCTTAAGCGCCTTCTAGATGACGGAGTGGTCGCTGGCAACATTCAATCTATTTCCAAGATTTCCGATGACGCGTTTTCAAGAGTGCTTGCGGCCGCAGGGGCCTAGAGCCTTGCTACTTTCCGTCAAGCCAAGGTTTGCCGATCAGATACTCGCTGGGACCAAGACAGTGGAGTTTCGTCGGTCATGGGCTGCTGAGCCCGTTGGTCTGGCCGTCGTGTACTCCAGCTCGCCGATCCAGCGCCTCGTCGGCATCGTGGAGATCGAGGGGACGGTTTTCGCGTCACCTGCGTCCGTCTGGACGAAATGCCGCACGCGTGGCCCGGGTCTTGAGCGTAAGGAGCTTATGGAGTACTTCGCAGGTAAGGACCAAGCCTATGGCGTGTTGCTGGGAAGCCTGACCCGTCCGGAGAAGCCGATTCGGCCGAACTCGCTGCTCAGGGATTTCCGTCCGCCGCAGTCCTATCGCTACTTGACTTCAAACGAACTGCGTCGCATCGGCAAGCAGTTTGGCCTTGTCGAGGAACCCGAATGACCATCTTCGTCGCAGGAGTCCATGGCGCGGGAAAGACCTTTGCCACCAAACCGGCCTGTCAAAAGCTGGGGCTGGTGCATGCCACGGCTAGCCAACTCATCAAAGAAGAGCGCGGGCAGGCCACGTGGGACAGCGCGAAGATGGTTTCAGACGTGGACCAGAATCAGACGGCGCTCATCGTGGCTGCCAGACGCATCCGAGAGAGCGGCGCGAAGCTCGTCATAGACGGCCACTTCGTGCTCCGGCGAGCATCAGGTACCCATGAGAGGTTGCCTGTCAACGTGTTCCGGGCGCTAGAGTGCTCGTCTATCTTGTTGATCCGTTGTCCGGTGCCTGTCCTGCTTGAGCGTCTGCATGCTAGGCTGGACACGAGCTGGACTGAGGCAGAACTAGCCGAGTTCAGTAAAGCGGAGGACGCCCACAGCGCTGAGGTAGCCAGCGTGTTGGGCATTCCCTTGAAGACTCTGGATTCGCCAACCGCTCAGGAGGTGGAGACCTGGTTAGCACGCCTCTCGAAAGGAGCAGGCATCTTTGGTCAATAGCCGAGTCTCGGAGGAAAGAAGAACTGCGTTGCCTCTTCTGCAAAGCCGACTCGTCGACCTCACGGTCAAGGGAACACATCGTGCCAGGTGCCCCGCGCTCGATGGCTTCGAGGCTCGTCGGGTAGGCGCTGAAGACTGACTGACAATCTGTTGTGAGACTACGTTTTGACCAACCCTGCATGGGCGCCAATGACCGCAATGCGCAATAGCTGCCGATCGTCAGGCATGCCACTAACGGCAGTAACCAGCCTAGAACGAACTGACACGAGAGCGGGATGACCGTCTGTTCCTGGCTCCACCCGCGTCTCTCCTGCCGGCCTTCATACTGTCCTGGCCGGACGCGGTTTGCCGACCCTCTGGTGGCATTCGCCTCAGCCGGTTGCGCATGAACCCCTGGCACCAACAAGGCTGACGGGCTGTTCGCGGTCGTTTCCTGATGACATCAAGCCGCGGCAACGGACGGTCGCCCATGGCGGCCTGTGCCAGCCCGATCTGGTCGGCCGTCGGCGGACCTACCAGTCTTTCAGCGCCGCCAGGAGTTGCGCTTTGACCTCCGCGCTCGCGAAGCTGGCGTCGATGGAGGTGTGCGCCACCGACCGGGTGATGGCATCCGTCCAGCCGAAGGTCTGGCGGCACAGGGCGTATTCCCCGACCAGGCTGGCGCCCAGCAAGGCCGGGTCGTCCGTGTTGACACAGACCCGCACACCCGCCTGACGCAGCCGGTCGATGGGGTGCTCCGGCAGGGACGGGTAGACACCCAGGACCAGGTTCGAGGTGGGGCAGATGCCCAGGGGAATCTGTCGGTCCGCCAGCATGGCGACCAGGGCCGCGTCTTCGATGGCCCGCACGCCGTGGTCGATGCGGTCCGCGCCCAGCAGGTTCACCGCGTCCCAGACGCCTTCGGGTCCGCTGGACTCGCCGGCGTGGACGGTGCGGCGCAGGCCGTGGTTGGCGGCGCGCCGAAAGGCGTCGGCGAAGCGGGGGCCGGTCCGGCCCGCCGTGGCCTCGTTGCCATCCACCGACAGGGCCACGACCCTGGGGTGGCGCAGGGCACACAGCGTGTCCACCAGTTCGGCGGCTGCGTCTGCGGACTGTGTGCGCAACAGGCTCACGCACAGGCCGACGCCGGGCAGGCCATCCTGTTCCGCCGCGGTGAAGCCCGCATCCATGGCGGCCAGCATGGCGCCCAGTCGCCCGTGCCAGGCGTGCCAGTGCGTGGGGTTGACGATGACATCGGCATAACCCGTGCCGTTGTCGGCCAGCCGCTGGCACAGGCCGTAGGCCAGGGCCTCCAGGCGCCGGGGGGTGGAGGCGAGGCCGCACGCCAGGTCCAGAAAACCCAGAAAGTCGGCCAGGCCGGCAAACCGGAACAGATCCGCCTGGGGCCTGGGCAGCGCCACACCTTCGGCCCGGGCCCATTGCGCGATGGTCGCTGCCTCGAAGCAGCCCTCCAGATGCAGGTGCACCTCGGCCTTGGGCAGCGCTTTCAATCGGTCGGACCCGTGGGCCTGGAGCGTCGTGTTCATGCCGGGGATTGTCTCGGCGCGTGGCCCCCGCGGAATACGGCGGCGGCACTACCGGCGATGCACATCGGCTGATGGGCCGCTCGGGTCCAGCCCGCAGGCACGGCGGCCCTCGGTTCAGTCTCCTCGTGCGAGCAGCGGAACCAGCACCCGCTGCCCCACCGGCGTCACGGCCACGTCCCTCCCCGCCCCCCGGCGCACCCAGCCCTGCGCCACCAGGTGCAGGTACAGCCGGTCGGCCAGTTCGCCCGCCAGGTGGTCGCGCCGCTCGGACCAGTCGAGGCACGGGTAGGCGTAGCGCCTTTTCTTGCCCGGTTCGGGCGGCTCGAAACCCAGGCGCTGGCACCAGGCGCGGCCGCTGTCGGTGAGCGCGTAGCCGCTGCTCACCGGCTGCAGTCCCTGCGCCGCCATCAGGCCGTCGAACAGCCGGATGCCCAGCCGCCCCGCCAGGTGCCCGTAGCAGCAACGCGCCTCGCGCAGGCGCGCCCGTTCGGGCGAGGCCCATTGCCCTTCGTGCTCGCCGCGCTCGGCCACCACGGCCAGGGCTTCCAGCGCGTGGGCCACGTCGGCGTCGGCAAGCCGGTAGTAGCGGTGGCGGCCGCGCGGTTCGCAGGCCACGAAGCGGGCTTCGAGCAGCTGGGCGAGGTGGCCGCTGGCGGTGGCGGGCGTCACCGACGCGGCGCGGGCCAGTTCGCTGGCGCTTGCGCATTCGCCGCTGAGCAGGTAGGCCAGCATGCGCGAGCGCGCCGGGTCGGCGACCATGGCGGCCACGCGGGCGAGGCGGGGTTCGTGCGGGGTGCTGCGGGTCATGGCGCCCAGCGTAGCGCAGCGTGCGTCGCCGTGGTCACGGCACCACCTGCCGGGGCTGGTGAAGGGTACCGGCCACGTCTTCAAGCCAGCTGCGTTCCTCGCGCAGGATGAAGCGCTGCGCCTGCGCCCGCTCGAAGTTGGCGCGGCCTTCGGGGTCGGCGCGCAGCACGGCGCGGTAGCGCTCGTAGGCGGCCAGGTTGTCGAACCCGATCAGGCCCCAGGCGATGTCGTTGCTGCCTTCGTGCGGCAGGAAGTAGCCGAGCAGCTCGCCGCCGCAGCGGGGAATGATGCGGCCCCAGGCCTCGGCGTAGCGGCGGAAGGCCTCGCGCTGGAAGGGGTCGATCTGGTAGCGGATGAAGCAGGTGATGGACATGGGGCAGCAGGTGGGGGCAACAAGCGGTCCACTGTGCGGCTGGCAGGTCTTGGGACGCTTCGGTGTGGGCCGAAGTGTGGGGGGCGGTCGTGACCTGGAACGAGAAGGCCGTGCACGGTCGGCGCATGGCCCTGTGGCGGAATGACCCGACTTCTACAATCCGCGGCTCCGCTGGTTTGATTGACCTGACTTCCCCGACCGATCGCTCACATGAACACCGTTTCCCCCTCCCTTTCGTGCATGGCGCTTGCGCTGTCCCTGGTGACCAGCAGCGTGGCCTTCGCCCAGAACAACGAAGTCCGGGGGACGGGGGCGAGCTTTCCGGCCAAGGTCTATGCCCAGTGGGCCGAGGACTACGTGAAGCAGACGGGCCTGCCGCTGAGCTACAAGTCAGCCGGGTCGTCGGCAGGGGTCAAGGCGATCACGGACCGCAGCGTCGATTTCGGTGCCTCGGACGTGCCGCTGTCCCCGGCCGAGCTCGACAAGCGCGGCTTGTTTCAGTTCCCGACGCTGGTGGGCGGCATCGTGCCGGTGGTCAACCTCGCCGGGATCGGCCCCGGTGAACTGCGGCTGGATGCCGTCACGCTGGCGAAGATCTGGGCCGGCAGCATCACGCGATGGAACGACCCGGCGATTCGCGCGCTGAACCCGCGCGCGACGCTGCCCGGTCTGTCGATCCAGCGTGTGGTGCGCAGCGACGGCTCGGGCACCACCACGGTGTTTGTGGAGTACCTGCGCAAGGCCGCACCCGCCGAGGCCGCGCCCATCGTGCCGGATGGCGGCCGGGCCCAATGGCCGGGCACCACGGTCGCCGTTGACGGTTCGGGCAAGGTGGTGGCGGAGGTCAAGGCCACGCCGGGCGCCATCGGCTATGTGTCCTCTGACCACGCGCTGCGCGACAACCTCAGCGGTGTGAGCCTGAAACCGCGGCAGGGCGATTTCGTCAAGCCGTCGCTGCTGGCCTTCCGCGCGGCCATCGTGGCGGGCGGGTTGTTCAAGAACAGCCTGGAGCCCACGTCGCTGCTGAACCTGGAGGGCCCCGGGGTCTGGCCCATCGTGACGGCGACCTACGTGCTGGTGCCGCGCGAACCCGCGTCGATGGAGCGGGCGTCCCGGACCCTCCATTTCTTCTACCAGTCGTTCCTCAAGGGCGACAGCGCTGTGGCTGGTACCGGCTTTGCACCGTTGCCCGTCGCCACACAGGCCCGCATCGTGGGGCTGCTGTCGAACTTCAAGACGCCGAGCGGCCAGTCGGTCAAGGTGATTGGCGGTCTCGGCGCGCGGGCCGTCGTGGCCTCCAACTGACGCCCCGGGCCTCAGCTCACTTCAGCACGCCGGCAAAGAACGCCGACAGCTCGTCGCGCGCGTCCAGCGGCAGCACGTGGGCCACGTACTGGTCGGGCCGAACGACGATGAGGCAGCCGCGTTCGCGGTGAATGCCGCGCATGTCGTAGATGTCGCCCGCGCCTTTGTGGTCCACGCAGAAGACCTTCTCGTGGTCCTGCAGGCCGAGCTGGCCGGTCTTGGGTTTCAGCAGCGAGGGCATGTGCTCGTAGGCGAGCTGGTCGAAGGTGGGCTGGAAGATGGCGCGCACGTCGATGATGGCGTCGATGTCTTCGCCCTTTCGCGTGTGTTTCACCACGGGTGACTTGGGGTCGTTCTCCAGCCAGTCGGCCAGCTGGGCCATCGGCGCGCCGGGCTGGCCGAGGTCGGCCTGGCCCGCGAAGGCGTAGAGGCGCCAGCGCGCATCGGCCTCGGCCGCGTGGCCCAGTTGCATCTGTTTGGAGTCGGACAACCGCACCACGGGCGCGGAGTGGAAGCGGCGGCCGATGGCTTCGCCTGTGGCCAGCGCCTGGTGGGTGCCGGGCGCGAACAGGGTCGAGGTGTCGTACTTCACCGCGGTGCCGCCGGTGAATTCGAGGTTGGCTTTGAACTGGCGGATGATGCGCGGCTCTTCGGTGCCGTCGCGCTCGGCCTGCGTCGTGGGCGCGGACATGATGCGCGACCACTCGTGGTCGGTGTCGACCAGGCGCTTGGCTTCGGTCAGGCGTTCTGTGCGGTAGCTGCGCAGCAGGCTGGGGTCGGCACGGCCCTGCAGCACGTGCACCAGCTTCCAGCCGAGGTTGAAGGTGTCCTGCATCGACACGTTCATGCCCTGGCCGGCCTTGGGCGAATGGGTGTGGCAGGCGTCGCCGGCCGTGAACACGCGCGGGGCGCGGTCGCTGCCTTCGGGCACGTCGTCGAACTTGTCGGTCAGGCTGTGGCCGATGTCGTAGATCGACCACCAGACGACCTCTTTCACGTCGAGTGAATAGGGCTGGATGATGCGGTTGGCCGCCGCGATCATGTCGTCCTGCGTGAACTTCTTGCTCGCGGCCTTTTCGTCGGGGCGCAGCTTGTCGAGTTCCACGTACATGCGGAACACGTAGCCGCCTTCGCGCGGCAGGATCAGCACATTGCCTTCGTTGGCCGACGAGATCAGGCACTTCTGGCGCACGTCGGGGAAGTCGGTGTTGGCCAGGATGTCCATCACGCCCCAGGCCTGGTGCGCGGCGTCGCCGTGCAGCGTGCCGCCGATGGCCTTGCGCACGGCCGAATGCGCGCCGTCGCAGCCCACCACGTAGTTGGCGCGCACGGTGCGGGTGGCGCCCCAGTGGATGCCGGTCGCGTCCCTGAGCGTCACGGTCACCGGGTGGTCGTCGGTGGTGTCATCGATGGTCAGGCCCACGATCTCCCAGCCGTAGTCGGGCGCCAGGCGCGAGGGCGAGTTCGCCATCACCTCCAGGAACAGCTCGTGCAGCCGCGCCTGGTTGATCAGGATGTGCGGCATCTCCGAGCTGTCGTCGGCCACGTCCTGCACGCGGCCCACGCGCTGGATGTGCTGCGGGTTCACGGGGTCGGGCATCCAGAAGTTGGTCTGGTTGACCCAGTAGGTCTCGCGCTTGACCTTGTCGGCGAAACCGAAGGCCTGGAACATTTCCATGGTGCGCGTGTTGATGCCGTCGGCCTTGCCCTTGACGATGTTGCTGGCCATGCGTTCGACGATCAGGGTGTCGATCTCGGGGAAGGCGGCCAGCTGCGCGGCCAGGCACAGGCCGGCCGGGCCGGTGCCGGCGATCAGCACGTCCACCTGTTCGGGCAGCGGCTCGTTGACGCCACGGTTGCGGCGGTTGGGCGCCGCCTGCTTGATGTCGGGGTTGCCGCCGCGAAAGCCGTTTTTGTAGAACTGCATGGGGAGTCTCCTGGGTGGGTGCGCACCGTGAACGATTGGTGTGTGGGCAAATGATATCTATGCTTATCAATAACTGTCAAGACGGTACGTATACTTATCAAAACGGTGCCGCGGGAGCGGGCCGGTGTGCACACCCCCTAGAAACGGAGCGCGAGCATGGATTCACTCGACATGGCCGGGCACCTGATCCGGCGCCTGCACCAGCAGTCCACGCTGGTGTTTGTGCAGCGCACCCAGGCCGCGGGTTACGACCTGACGCCGATCCAGTTCGCGGCGCTGGACGCGATCCACCACCAGCCGGGCGCCGACCAGGCGACGGTGGCCGAGCGGATCGCCTACGACCGCGCCACCATTGGCGGCGTGATCGAACGGCTGGAGCAGAAGGGCTGGGTGCGCCGCGTGGTGAGCGAGCGCGACCGCCGCGCACGCGAACTGTCGCTGACGCCCGAAGGGCAGCGCACCTTCCAGGCGCTGGTGCCGGTGGTGCGGGGCCTGCAGGCCGAGATCCTGCCGGCCCTGAGCGACGCCGACCAGGCGCGTTTTCTCAAACTGGCGCGTCAGGCGGTGGGGTCGTAACGGCCACAGACGCGGCGCGTCGGTCGTGCGCCATCCGCAGCGCCAGCCCCTGCAGCAGGGCCAGCGCCAGCAGTCCGAGGCCGGCGGTCAGCCAGAGCGCGTGCCCGCCCCAGTGCGCCATGGCCAGGCCGAAAAGCACGGGCGCAAAGGCTTGCGACACGCGGGCTGGCGCCATCAGCCAGCCCTGGCGTTCGCCGTAGCCCGCGGCGCCGAACACCACCAGCGGCAGCGTGCCCTTGGCGATGGTCAGGATGCCGTTGCCCATGCCGTGCATCACCGCGAAAAGCCAGCCGCCCAGCGGCCCGCCCAGCGCCAGCAGCGCCACGCCGATGGGATGCCCCGCGGTGGCGAAACGGCTCGACAGCAAGGGGTGCGCGCGGCGCAGGAAGCCGAACTCCAGCAGCCGGCCCGCGACCTGTGCCGGGCCGACCAGCATGGCCACGCCCAGCGCCGCAGACGCCGACAGGCCCTGTGCCTGCAGCAGCAGCAGCGGCAGGTGCGCGGCCATGGCGGTGCTGGTGAACCAGGCGATGGCGAAGACCGCGGCGAGCACGACCGCCACGCCGTTGCCGGCGGTGGCGTGTGACGCCGATAGGGGGGCTGACGGGCCAGCGTCCGACGGGGCCGCGGCCTGCAACGGCGGTGCGGTTTCCACCCGCCCACGCGGCAGCAGGCTGTGCAGCGGCAGGCCGATCACCAGATGCAGCGTCGCCCAGCCCAGGCAGGTGCCGCGCCAGCCGAGCGTGCCGATGCCCCATTGCGTCAGCGGCCAGCCGACCGTGCTGGCAAAACCGGCGATCAGGGTGATGCCGGTGATGGCGTTGCGCGCGCTCACCGGGTAGAGCCGCACCAGGGCCGCGAACGCCGCGTCGTACAGGCCGCTGCCCATGGCCAGCCCGATCACGGCCCACGCGGCCCAGACCTGCCACTCGGTCTGTGCAAGGCCCAGCGCACCCAGGCCGATGGCAAACAGCCCATTGGTGACCCGCAAGACCGCCCGACCACCGTGTCTGTCAATGGCGCGGCCGGCGCGTGGCCCGATCAGGGCCGAGATCACCAGCGCCAGCGTGAAGGCGCCGAACACCTGGGTGACGGGCATGCCCAGCTCCGCGGCCAGTGGCGCGGCGAGCAGGGCGGGCAGGTAGTAGGACGAGGCCCAGGCCAGGGTCTGGGCGGTGCCCAGCCGAAGCACCACACCGAGCTGGCCTGCCGGGCGCGCTTCCTGGGCCGTCACATCACTTCACCTCGGTGACGAACTGCTCCAGCGGGCGGCGCACCTTCTTGAGGTTGACCAGCCAGTCGCCTTCGTCGGCGCGGTAGCCCAGCGGCACGATGGCCACGCTGCGCAGGCCGCGCTCGCGCAGCTGCAGGATCTCGTCGAGCTTGGCGGGATCGAAACCTTCCATGGGCGTGGCGTCCACCTCTTCAAAGGCGGCGGCGATCAGCGCCGCGCTCATGCCGATGTAGGCCTGGCGCGCGGCGTGCTCGAAGTTGACCTGCGCATCGCGCGCGGGGTAGCTCTTGAGCAGCATCTGGCGGTAGTTTTCCCAGCCCTCGTTGGTGAGGCCGCGTTCGGTGTTCACCAGGTCGAACATGTGGTTGATGCGCTCGGCGGTGTAGGTGTCCCAGGCGGCGAACACCAGCAGGTGCGAGCCGTCGGTGATCTGCGCCTGGTTCCAGGCGATGGGCTGGATCTGCTCGCGCACGGCCTTGCTGGTGATCACGAAGATCTCGAACGGCTGCAGGCCGCTGGAGGTGGGCGCCAGGCGCGCGGCCTCGACGATGCGGTCCACCTTGTCCTGCGCCACGGCGCGGGTCGGGTCCATCTTCTTGGTGGCGTAACGCCAGTGCAGTTTGTCCAGCAGCACCGGGGCCTGGGGTTGCGAAAGATCGCTCATGGAATGCTCCGAAAAAAAAGGAGTGCCCGCACGGTGCGGGCACATGGCGCGATCTTGCCGCAGTGCAGCAAGCCGCGGTGCCGCGGGCCTGGAATGGCCGGAGCGGAACGCCCATGTCACGCCCTGCCAGCGCGCACGCCGCGGATCGGGTATACGCGTTCGGCCCTGGGCCGCCACACCCGTCAGGCCTGGGTCGGCGGCCGCGGGCTGGCCGCGCGGCGCGGTCGGGCGGCGGGCGACGGGGCCGGCGCGTCCGGGCCCTTGAGGGCGGCGTGCAGGCGCTCGCGGGTGCTGCCCTCCTGCGACCAGCGCTCGTCCAGCCGCGCGGCCAGTTTGTCGATGTGCTCGCGCATCAGCTGTTCGGTGCGGGCGTTGTCGCCGGCGGCCAGCGCCTCGACGATCTGCGCATGGTCGTCGTTGCTGACCTCGGCGTCGGAGCGGGACTGGTACAGCGCCGACACCAGCGTGGTGCGGGCCGACAGGTCCACCATCATGGCGGTGATGAAGCGGTTGCCCAGGGCTTCGGCCAGGCAGACGTGGAAGTCGGCCAGCGCGATGCTGCGGGCCCCCGGGTCGTCGCTGGCGATGCAGGCCTTTTCTTCGGCCACGTGCTGGCGCAGGCGGCGGATGACCGATTGCAGCGGCTTGCCGGCGTCGCGCAGCATGCCCGACTCGATGATGCGGCGCGCGGCGTAGGTCTCGCGGGCTTCTTCGAACGAGGGCTCGACCACGTACCAGCCGACGCGCGAGCGCACCTCGACGAAGCCCCGGGCGCGCAGCTGGATGAGGGCTTCGCGGACCAGGGTGCGGCTGACGCCGAACAGATCGGCCAGTTCCTGTTCGCCCAGGCGCGTGCCGGGCTGGATCTTGCGCGTCAGGATGGACTGGACGATGCGTTCGGCGATATCGGGCGTGGCGTCCATGGCGGTGGGCTGCTGCGGTGGGGGACAGCCAACATTATTGCGACGCCAGCCCTCTGGTCGCCTTACGCGGCGCGGCGTGGGCGCAGCGTGGCCATGACCAGGTAGGTCGCGCCGCCGATGAGCACGCCGAAGAACCAGCCGTAGGTGCCCCACCAGGACGGCAGCACCTGGGTGAAGGTCGGCAGGATGGTGGAGAACAGCGCGCCGATGCCGGTGGCGATCAGGGCGTTGACGTTCCAGCCGCCTTCGTAGCGGTACTCGCCGTGTTCCTCGTACAGCGCCTGCACGTTGATGTTGCCCTTGGCCACCAGGTAGTAGTCGACCAGGATGATGCCCAGCAGTGGCCCCATGACCGAGCCGATGGCGTTGACGAACTGGGCGGCGTTGCCTTCCCAGGGGGCAAACGGGTAGAGCACCAGGGCGATGGCGGCGGCGATGAAACCGCCCTTCTTGAAGCTGATCGACTTGGGGAAGACGTTGGAGATGTCGAACGCGGCCGAGACGAAGTTGGCCACCACGTTGATGCCCAGCGTGGCGACGGCAAAGGTCAGCGCGGCGATCAGCGCCAGCACCCAGCTGTCGAACTTGGCGGAAATCTGCTCGGGGTGCAGCAGCACCTCGCCATAGACCTTGAAGGCCGCGATGGTGGTGACGCCGGCGACCAGCGAGAAGGCGATCAGGTTCACCGGCAGGCCCCAGAGGTTGCCCTTGCGCACAGCGTCCTTGTTCTTGGCATAGCGCGAGAAGTCGCAGAAGTTCAGGTACAGCGCCGCGAAGTAGGTGATCCAGGTCGCGCCCACCGCCATCAGGGCCCAGAACGAGCCCGGCTCGCCGCTGACGCCGGCATCCTTGGTCTTGTCCAGCAGCACCTCCATCGGGATGCCGTGCTCGAACGAGAAGCCGCCGGCCTTGACCGTCAGGCCGATGGCCAGGATCAGCATCGCGATCCACACAGCCGGGCCGGCCCAGTCCTGGAACTTGCGCACCGTCTCCATGCCGCGCTGGATGATCAGCAGCTGCAGCGCCCAGATCACCACGTAGCAGATCACCTCCAGCCCCGAATGGCCGAGGAAATGCACGTTCTGGTGGTACTCGAGCATGCCCGGGTTGCGGATCAGCAGCGCCACCATCGCGCCCGAGGCGGCGGCGGTCTGCGCGCCGTACCAGAAGCAGGCCACCACCGCGCGCACCAGGGCCGCCAGGTTGGCGCCCCAGATGCCGAACGAGGCCCGCGCCAGCACCGGGTAGGGCACGCCGGTTTTTTCACCGGCGTAGCCGATCAGGTTCATCAGCGCGTAGATGACCAGCGAGCTCAGGCCGATGGCGATCAGGAAGTTGGTGAAGCTGCCGCACAGCAGGAACAGGCTGGCCGCCAGGTAGTAGCCCCAGAGGCTGTGCACGTCCGAGGTCCAGACGTTGAAGATGCTGAAGGGCCCCCAGTTGCGTTCCCTGGCCGGGGCCAGGTCCTCGTTGTAGAGCGCGGGGGAGGGGTTGCGTATGTCCATGGGGAGGTCTCCGGTGCGGCGGCGTCGGGGCGCGGCCTGGGTCTTGGGATGGCTGGCGGCGGCTTGGAACACAAGTTGGTATTCAACAATGTATACAAGATAGGTCGCGAGAGGTTGCGGGTTTTCCCTTGGGGTGCGGTGCCCCGGCCGGGCGGGGGTGGGGCGCGCAGGCCAGCGCGGCCGGGGGGCGTTGGCAGCGGGCGGTTCAGCGCCCGGCTGTGCGCAGCATCGTGATCGCATCGAACGGGCACTTCACCGCGCACAGCGCGCAGCCGGTGCAGCCGTCTTCGTCGTGCAGCGTACTTTTCTTCTGCCAGTTCGGCGCGGCCTGCAGCGACAGCACATGCGGCGGGCACACGCCCACGCACCAGCCGCAGCCGGTGCAGCGCGTGGGGTTGATGACGGGCAGTGCCTTGCGCTCGGTCGCCATGGCGGTATTGTCGCGGCCATGCCCGAGACCACCTTCCACATCCCCGCCCTGCGCACCCAGGCCGATGCCGACGCCGTCATGTTCGAACTGCAGGACCTGCCCTGCGTCGGCCAGGCCGACGTGGACCTGGGCGCTCAGACCGCCTGGGTCAGCCACACCGGCATGATCTCGCCCGACGACATCGCCGCCGCGCTGGCCGAAGCCGGTTACGAAGCGTCGGTGGTCTGAGGGGGCCCGCGGTCGCCGCTCAGGCCGTGGTGCGTTGCCACAGCGCGCGGGCCAGCGCCTGGGCCTGTGGCGTCACGCCGGCCGGCGCCGCGTCCGCGTCGCCCAGCCGCTCGACCAGGTGCTCCACCAAGGCCGGCTGCGGGGGCACGGCACCCAGAAAGAGCGCCTGCCCCTCGCGCGCCACCAGCACCGTGGGAAAGGTCTCGATGTCCAGCCCCGCCGCGTCCATCAGGTCCGCCTCGTCTTCGATGTCCAGCCACTGCCAGTGGTGTTGCGGGTGGCGCGCGGCCAGCGCGTCCCAGTCCGGGCGCCAGGCCCGGCAGGCACTGCACCACTCGGCACACAGACAGATCACTCGCAACATCCCACCGGCTCCCGACACACGCACAATCCGCAGAGCATAGCCGCGGCCCCCTGCGCCGATGTTTTCTCCTCCGTCACCGATCCCACCCATGCAAGGCATCCGCCGCAAAGTCGTCTACGTCGGCCTCTACGAGCTGATCGCCGTCGCCATCACCAGCACCGGCCTCTCGGCCGGCTCCGACAGCGGCCTGCAACACGCCAGCGTCGCCGCCGTCGCCTCGTCCGCCATCGCCGTGGTCTGGAACCTGGTCTACAACGCCCTGTTCGAACGCTGGGAAGCGCGCCAGACCGTGCGCGGCCGCGGCTTCCTGCGCCGCGCGGCCCACGCCATCGGCTTCGAGATCGGTTTCATCTTCATGCTGGTGCCGCTGTTCGCCTGGTGGCTCGACATCGGCTGGTGGCACGCCCTGGTGCTGGACCTGGGCCTTTCCGTCTTCTTCCTCGTCTACACCTTCGCCTTCAACCTCGCGTTCGACAAGCTGTTCGGCCTGCCCCTGTCGGCGCAGTGAAGCGGCCGGCCGAGCCGACCGCCGGGCGACAATGGCCGCATGGAAACCACCCGCCTCGCCGTCTACGACCACTACGTCTACGCCGCCGTCGCCCTGCTGGGCACCGCGCTCGCCGCCGTCGCCATCTGGCGCCTCATCGCCGCGCCGCGCTGGCGTGCGCAGGTGCTCTCGCTGGCCGGCGTGGTGCCGCCCTTCCTCAACATCCTGGGCGTGCTGTTCGGCCTCACGCTCGCCTTCATCGCCAACGACACCTGGAGCGCGCACGACCGCGCCATGAACGCCGTCTACCGCGAAGCCGACGGCCTGCGCACCCTCGACGCCCTGGCCCGCGGCCTGCCCGATGCTCCCCGGGCCGATCTGCGCGCCGCAGTGCGCACACACGCCGCCGCCACCGCCGCCGAATGGCAGCAACTGGCCCAGCGCAGCAGCAGCCCGGCCGCACAGCACAGCGCCGACCAGCTGCTCAGCCTGGTGGCCAGCCCCGCCATGGCGCAGGCCGCCGGCAGCAGCGTGCACAGCCTCATGCTCGGCACCGTGGCCGACCTGCGCGACGACCGCGACCTGCGCATCGCCCTGAGCCAGATGCACGTCAACCCGCTCAAGTGGATGGGCATGGCCTTCCTCGGCCTGCTCACGCTCATCTCCATCGCCGTCGTGCACGTGGAACACCTGCGCGCCGCGGCCACCGCCATCGTGCTGTTCTCCGTGGCCGCCGCGCCCACCGCCGCCATCGTGCTGATGCAGGGCAACCCGTTCCAGAGCCCGTCCTTCGTCTCGCCCGCGCCCATCGCGCAGCTGGCGCTCAACCCCGCCACCGCACCATGAGCGACACCACCACCATCACCCGCCAGCTGCGCATCACCGGCCGCGTGCAAGGCGTGGGCTACCGCTGGAGCATGGCGCAGCAGGCGCAAGCGCTGGGCCTGCGCGGCTGGGTGCGCAACCGGATCGACGGCAGCGTCGAAGCGCTGGTTTGCGGAGCGGCCGATGCGGTGCAGACGCTGATCGACTGGGCACAGCGCGGACCGGTGACGGCGCGGGTGGACGCGGTCGAGGTCCGGGAGGCGCTGGGGTCCGCGAAGGAGCTGACCGCGTTTGAGCAGCGGGAGACGGTGTAGACCGCAGGCATCTCACACCGTGCCCGGGTTGTGAGCGCCAACCCGGGCGGGCCAGCACCCCGCGCCGGCCTGGACGGGGCCAGGAACAGCAATCTGTACCCGCTCACAGTGCCGGCACCCGCGAGCATCCGACGCGGGAGATGCCCACCTGCGTCATTGCATGAACCAGCCGTGGCTGACCACCAGCGATTGCCCGGTCAGGGCCTGGGTCGGGAAGGCGGCGAACATCAGCGCCACCCGGGCCACGTCGTCGACGGTGGTGAACTCGCCGTCCACCGTGTCCTTGAGCATGACCTTGCGCACCACCTCGTCTTCCGAGATGCCCAGCGCCCGCGCCTGTTCCGGGATCTGCTTGTCCACCAGCGGTGTGCGCACGAAGCCGGGGCAGATGACGTTGGCGCGGATGAGGTGGCTGGCGCCCTCCTTGGCGATGACCTTGGCCAGGCCTTCGAGGCCGTGTTTCGCGGTGACATAGGGCGCCTTGAGGACCGAAGCCTCCTTGGAGTGCACCGAGCCCATGAAGAGGATGCTGCCCCCGTGACCGGAGGCCACCATCTGCCGCATCGCGGCACGGGCGGTGAGGAAGGCGCCGTCCAGGTGCACGGCGAGCACTTTCTTCCAGTCCTCGAAGCGGAACTCCACCAGCGGCGCCACGGTCTGGATGCCGGCGTTGCTGACGAGGATGTCGAGACCGCCGAGTTCCGCCACCGCGCGCGCGACGGCCGCGTCGACCTCGGCCTCCTGGGTGATGTCCACGCCAATGCCCACCGCACGGTGGCCGAGCGCCCGCAGGCGGGCCGCCGTGGCCTCTGCGCCGTCCGCATTGAGGTCGGCCACCGCCACGGTGGCGCCCGCCTGGGCGAAGACCTCGGCGATGCGCTTGCCGATGCCGCTGGCGGCGCCCGTGATGAAGGCCACTTTCTTGTCGAGTCTCATGACAGTCTCCTGTTTGGGTGGATGAAGGCCGTGCTCAGGCCTTGGCCGGAGCGGTGTAGTCGAAGACCCGGAACGCGCCGGTCTGCTCGGCGGGGACGGCGCGGGCGAGGGCGCGCAGCGAGTGCGCCATGTCGGCCCGGCCGTTGGCCCAGTGTTCGCGCATCGACGCGGCGGAGAACTCGAAGTCGCGGGTTTGCGTCTCAGTGCTGCGGTGGCGGTGGATCAGGTGCACCAGCGTGACCGACGGGTCCGGCGCATCGGCGCCCAGGGTGGTCAGCAGTTCGGCCACGCGCGGGTCGGTGCGCCGTGCGAGCGGCAGCAGGGCGGCGAGCTCGCGCAGGGCGCCCCGCATGGCGTGGCGCTCGCGCAGCATGTCGGTCAGCGCGCGCGTGCGGCTGGAGTAACGAATGTCCTTTTCGCGGTCCGCCACCTCGGCCAGCGTGTGCGGCAGCTTGCCGCGGGCGCTGAACAGATCGACCTGGAAGATGGTGGCGTCGCAGTCGCCGAGGTGTTCGACCACGTGGCGCAGCGGCGTGTTCGACACCAGCCCACCGTCCCAGTAGGCGAGGCCGTCGATCATCACCGCCGGAAAGCCGGGCGGCAGCGCGCCGCTGGCCATCACATGCTCGGGGCCGATGCGCTGGTGCGCGCTGTCGAAGTAGATGAAGTTGCCGCTGGCGACATCGACCGCGCCCACCGAGAGGCGGGTGTCGCCGTGGTTGATGCGGTCGAAATCGACCAGCTCCAGCAGCGTGTTGTGCAGGGGTGCGGTGTCGTACAGGCTGGGCTGGGTCTGGTCGCACAACCAGGGCGCGAAGACCTGGCGCGGCAGGAAGAAGTCCGGCAGACCAAAGGCCGCGCCCCAGGCGGCCGACCCGTTGTTGGCCCAGGCCCGCATCGGGCCCTGCACGCCGGTCCAGGCCAGGGACGGCACGTATTGGGTGATGCGTTGCCAGAAGCTGCGCAGGCGCTCGACGCGCCGTTCGGGTGGGTTGCCGGCGATCAGCGCGGCGTTGATGGCGCCGATGGAGATGCCGGCGAGCCAGTTCGGCGTCTGGCCCGCGTCGGCGAGTGCTTCGTAGGCGCCGCCCTGGTAGGCGCCGAGCGCGCCGCCGCCTTGCAGCACCAGCGCGACGGTGCTGGCGCGGGCTTGGGTGGCGGCGCTGGGTGTGGGTTTCATGATCGGCTCCTGGGGCGGTGCGGCTGCGCTCAGCGGCGCAGGCGGAAGAAGGGAGCCTGGCCGCGCCAGTAGCGCATGACCAGCCAGCCGCCCAGCAGGCCACCGAGGTGGGCAAAGTGCGCGATGCCGCTGGCGCTGTCGGTGACACCCAGGGTCAGCTCGATCAGGCCGTAGAGCATGACGAACAGCCAGGCCGGCATCGGAATCGGAGGCAACAGCGGCGTGATGGTTCGGTTGGGGAACACCATCGCGAAGCCGATCAGCAAGCCGAACAGACCGCCCGATGCGCCGATGGTGGGCACCGTGCTGCCGATGGCACCGGTCACGACCAGTTGCGCGAGCGCCGCGGTGAGCACGCTGCTGCCATAGAACGCGGCCAGGCGCCTCGGGCCCCAGATGCGTTCGAGCTCGTTGCCGAACATCCAGAGACCGAACATGTTGAACGCCAGGTGCGTGACGCCGCCGTGCAGGAAGGCGTAGCTGAACAGCTGCCACGGCTGGAACAGACCGGAGTCCATGGGCCAGAGCGCGAACCAGCCGCTGACCGTCGGACCCAGTGCCTGTTGCAGCACAAAGCCCAGCACGTTGATGGCGATGAGGCAGGCGGTGAGGTTCATGGGATGCCTGGTCTGTTCCGCGTGGCGTCACTTCTTCTTGGCGTGCGCCTTGTGGGCGGCCTGTTCGGACTTGATGCTGCTGGCGATGACCTGGTCGTAGGCCGACTTGCTCAGGTTGACCTTGCAGAACTCGTCCAGCTCGGGCTGGATCGTCTCAATGCCGACCTCGTCGATCACGGCTTCTTTGGCGCCGTGCTTGCCATGACCGGTGGCGAAGTAGATGAACTTGGGTTTGAACGTTTCGTTCATGGCCACGTAGTCGGCGCAGGTGGTTTTGACAATGGGCTTGGCGGGGGCGGTGGAAGGGGGCGGCGTCTCCGCCATGGCGGCGGTGGAGGCGGCGGCGACGAGTGCAAGCGAGCAGATGCGGGTCAGTGCGTTCATGGTTCAACTCCAGTTCAATCCAATCACCCGGACAGAAGTGCCGGCCTGTCAGGCCGTCTCATGCCGGTCCTTGCCGCGAATCGGTCGGGTGACCGGTCTTGGCGATTTGATTGTTCGAGCGAGGACTTAGGCGGGGCTTAGACCGCTGGCGTCCGCTGCGGCGCTTCTGGAGCCGGATGCAGAGCCAGGGAGCGCATGCACTTGCCCACGTCCGATCCAGTGACTGCCCTCTGCACATTGCCGGCCCCGTGCAGGGCGCGGGCTGCCGCTGCGTCACAGTGCAGCGGGACACGGTGCATGGAGACAGAGGCGACGTCCATCCCCGGCAGATGCCAGTCTGAAGTGCAACACCTGGCACCGGACAAGGTCCGCAGATGCAAAGCACAGCCCCGAAGAGATATCAACCACGCCAGCCGGAAGACCGCGTGACGCTGACCAGACCGCGCTGTACGGGCTCATTGCCGGGCCACCGGCCTGCTGGCGTTGCCGTGGTGACCTGGCGTCGTCTGTGGCCGCCGCCGACCAGTGCAACGCGATGTGGAGAGCCCGTCGAATGCCCGACGCCGTGTTGACCCAGAAGGTGATGGCGGGTGACCTGGTCGGCGCCACCGCTTTGGATGATCGGCACGCCAGTCACGATCGCATTGCGCCACTCCCATGGCTGGAACACCCCAAGGCATTTTTGTCAGGCGTTGATCCCGAGCAGAACCATTTCGGCGCGCAGTCGGCATTCCGTTTGTGGCGGGAACTTGGTGCTCAGGGACTGATGAGAGGTGCCTCACCCCGACCGACTCCAAGGCCTCCGTTCGAGACCGCGCTTCGGCGGTTCAGCTGCGCGCATGGTCCGTCACCGTGGTCGAACAGTGCGCATCAATACCTGACTGTTGCTCACCCCAACCCGTCGAGATACGCCGCACTGTCGTCCACCGAGAACTCGATCCACATCGGCAGGTGGTCGCTCATCTGGTAGGTGCGCCATTCGTTGAAGCTGCTGCCGCGCCCGTTGCGCGCGCTGGCGTAGGCGGTTTCGTCGCGGTAGACGTGTTCGTAGAAATCGAAGATGCCGGCGTGGCCGGTGGTGCGCATTTTCGAGAGCTGGCGGTGGTACGCGATCTGGTCGTAGTGCTTGTTGCGCGCCACGTTGCTGCCGGGCAGCTGCTGCAGTTCGGCCGGCACCACGAAGCCGGCGTTGGTGATGGCCTGGAGGGTGACGTCTTCGCGGCTGAAGATGTTGAAGTCGCCGAGCATGATGAGGTTGCCAGGGTCGCTGACCTGGCCGGGCTCGTATTGCGGGGCGGTGCTGTACTTCTCGGCGTTCTTGGCCACGGTCTGCGCGAAGTCGGTGATCTCCTGCAGGCGGCGCGGGTCCACCGCCACGCTTTTGCCGTAGTAGATGTGCGCGGTCAACAGAGTGAGGTAGGCCCAGCCGGCCCGGAAGCCGGCCACATAGGGCGAGCGCGCGAACTGCAGCGGTTCGGTGGTGGTGCCGGGCTTCTTGGGCAGCACCAGTTCGGCCGCGAGGCCGGTGAACGAGACTTTGCGCCGGTCGTACAGGTAGGCCATGCGCTCGGCGTTGCCCGAGGTGCCCAGCGTGACGTCGGTGACGATGAAGTCCCACCAGCTGCCCAGGATGCGCTGCAGCCGCTGCAGCGGGTACAGGCTCTGGCGCAGTTCCTGCACGGCCACCAGATCAAAGCGGCTGAGGATTTCGGCGAGGTAGAAGTAGCTTTCGTCCAGGCGCGGGCCGTAACGCCCGGCGTCGAGTTCGCGGATGTTCCAGGTGGCCAGCAACAGGGTGTCGTTGGTGGACTTGGCCGGGATCTGCGCCGCCAGCGCGGGCCGCAGGGCCTTGAGCCCGGCGATGGTGCGGGCGCGCTCGGCCGCGTCTTTGATGGCCTTGATGCCGCTGTAGTAGATCATGCCGGCCCCCTTCGATCCCCCGCATGGAGCGGGGATCGGGCCATTATGGGGAGCAGCGGCCGCCAGGGGAATGACCGGCTGGCGGCCGGATCAGACGTCGATGTTGCCGGCGCGCAGGGCGTTGGTCTCGATGAAATCCCGACGCGCTTCCACCTCATCGCCCATGAGCATGGTGAACACGCGGTCGGCTTCGCCGATCGGCCACTGCATGCCCGGTGGAAGTCTCCGACTTTCATCGCCCTCACCGCCCTGCGCCGCGCCGCCGGGCGGCGCGTGGGCGTCCTGTCCAATGTGCGGAGGGGCGTGATACGCTGTCCTGCGTTGTCCTTGTGCCGCAGAGACGGCGCCTGGCCCTGGAGTCCGCCCGCTGGGTGACGGGGCCGCCGGAGGGCGGGACACACGTCAGCTGTCTGGAGTCCGCACATTGAAGTCTGCGCCCTTGTCCCCCCGCATGCCCTGGTTTGCGCGCTGGTTCACGCCAGCGCCGGCGACGGACGCATCACCGGCGACCCAGGCCGACAGCGCAGACGGAACGGCGACGGCGAACGTTGCTGGTGAGCCCGGTGAGCGGGTTGCAGGTCAGGTCCTGCTGGACCTGCTGCGGCTGGCGGCGCAGGAGCGCGCGCCCGTCAGTCTGAATCTGCCAGAGCTTGAACGATGGGTGCCCACCACGCTCGTGGGCATGTCAGGTGATGGTCGGCAGCTCTACATCCGCCTGCCTGCCGACGCCACACTGGATGCGGCCATGACAAAAGGGGCGCGCTTCAACATGATGCTGCGCAGCCAGGGGCAACCGCTGCTCCTGAGTCTGGAAATGGATCGCTCGACAGGCAGCGGTCACCAGGCTTGCTACGCCGCATGGCTGAGCGACATCGCCATCTCGGCACAGGCACGCGCCTGGCGCCGGGTCTGCCTGCCGGGTTCGCGGCGGATCTCGCTGGTCCGGCCGCTGACCGGCGGAAAGTCCCTGGTGTGCCGCGTGATCGACCTCAGCGAAGGGGGCCTCGGCATCGCACTGCCTGAAGGCACCACCCTCCCGGTGGGGCCGGGCGATCACTGGGCGGTGGCGCGGCTGGAAACACCTTCCGAGTCGATCGGACCGTTGGAACTGGTGGTGTGCAACGTCCGCAACGAGAACGGGCAGCGGCAGCTGGGACTGCGCATCACCCGCATCAGCGGCCCCGAGATGCAGCGCCTGCGGCGCCTGCTGATGCAGCTGCAGACCTTTCGCGCACGGTCGTAGCGGGCCGGCGCGCCGGTCCGAGCCCGGCGGCAGCGCTTTCTGTCAGACGTCGATGTTGCCGGCGCGCAGGGCGTTGGTCTCGATGAAGTCGCGGCGCGGTTCCACCTCGTCGCCCATGAGCATGGTGAACACGCGGTCGGCTTCGATGGCGTCGTCGATCTGCACGCGCAGCAGGCGGCGCACGGTCGGGTCCATGGTGGTTTCCCACAGCTGCTCGGGGTTCATTTCGCCCAGGCCTTTGTAGCGCTGGCGGGCGGTGGTGCGTTCGGCTTCGCTGATGAGCCACTGCATGGCCTGGCGGAAGTCGCCGACCTTTTCTTCCTTCTGTTTGTCGCCTTCGCCGCGCTGCACCTTGGCGCCGTCGCCCAGCAGGCCGCGGAAGGTGTCGGCCGCGGTGGACAGGGCGGCGTAGTCGGCGCCGTGCACGAAGTCCTGCGTGAGGATGCTGCTCTTGACGTTGCCGTGGTGGCGGCGGCTGATGCGCAGCACCGGCTTGTCGGTGCGCACGTCGAATTCGCCGGCCACTTCGGGCGGCACGCCGGTGGTGGACAGCTCGGCCAGCTTGGCCTGCATGGCCACAGCGCTGGCTTCGGCTTCTTCCACGGTGTCGAGCTTGACGCTGACGCCGTCGGCCATGGCGCGCAGGGCTTCGGCGTCCATGAAGTTGGACAGGCGCTTGATCACGTTCTCGGCCACCTGGTGCTTGCGCGCCAGTTCGGCCAGGGTGTCGCCTTCGAGCGTGGTGCTGGTGGCGCCGCCGGTCTGCACCTTGGCATCGCGCAGGGCGATGCGCAGCAGGAACTGGTCCAGCGCGGGCGCGTCCTTGAGGTACAGCTCTTCCTTGCCGTTCTTGACTTTGTAGAGCGGCGGCTGCGCGATGTAGATGTGGCCGCGCTCGACCAGCTCGGGCATCTGGCGATAGAAGAAGGTCAGCAGCAGGGTGCGGATGTGGGCGCCGTCGACGTCGGCGTCGGTCATGATGATGATGCGGTGGTAGCGCAGCTTGGCGACGTTGAAGTCGTCCTTGCCGTCACCGTTGGCGCTCTCGCCGCCGGCCTTGCCGATGCCGGTGCCCAGGGCGGTGATGAGGGTCAGGATTTCGTTGGAGGTCAGCAGCTTCTCGTAGCGCGCTTTCTCCACGTTCAGGATCTTGCCGCGCAGCGGCAGGATCGCCTGGAACTTGCGGTCACGGCCTTGCTTGGCGGAGCCACCGGCGGAGTCGCCCTCGACGATGTAGATCTCGCACAGGGCGGGGTCTTTTTCCTGGCAGTCGGCCAGCTTGCCGGGCAGGCCCATGCCGTCGAGCACGCCCTTGCGGCGCGTCATTTCGCGCGCCTTGCGGGCGGCTTCGCGGGCGCGGGCGGCTTCGACGATCTTGCCGCAGATGATCTTGGCGTCGTTGGGCTTTTCCTGCAGGTAGTCGGTCAGCAGGCGGGCCACCACGTCTTCCACCGGGCCGCGCACTTCGCTGCTCACCAGCTTGTCCTTGGTCTGGCTGCTGAACTTGGGTTCGGGCACCTTGACCGACAGCACGCAGCACAGGCCTTCGCGCATGTCGTCACCGGTGACCTCGACCTTGGCCTTCTTGGCGAAGTCGTTTTCTTCGATGTACTTGTTGATGACGCGGGTCATCGCGGCGCGCAGGCCGGTCAGGTGGGTGCCGCCGTCGCGCTGCGGGATGTTGTTGGTGAAGCAGAGCACCTGCTCGTTGTAGCCGCTGTTCCACTGCATGGCGACTTCAACGCCGATGTTGGTGCCCTGGTCGCTCGCACGGTCGCCCAGCGCGTGGAACACGTTGGGGTGCAGGACGGTCTTGCCCTTGTTGATGAACTCGACGAAGCCCTTGACGCCGCCGGCGCCGGAGAAGTCGTCTTCCTTGCCGCTGCGTTCGTCCTTGAGGCGGATGCGCACACCGTTGTTCAGGAACGAGAGCTCACGCAGGCGCTTGGCCAGGATCTCGTAGTGGAAGTCGTTGTTCTCTTTGAAGATCTCGGTGTCGGGCAGGAAGTGCACCTCGGTGCCGCGCTTCTCGGTCGCGCCGGCCACCTTCATCGGCGAGATCTCGACGCCGTCGCGCGTCTCGACGATGCGGTTCTGCACGAAGCCGCGCGCGAACTCGATCTGGTGCATCTGGCCTTCGCGGCGCACCGTCAGGCGCAGCCAGATCGACAGCGCGTTCACGCAGGACACGCCCACGCCGTGCAGGCCGCCCGAGACCTTGTAGCTGTTCTGGTTGAACTTGCCGCCGGCGTGCAGCTCGGTCAGCGCGATCTCGGCGGCCGAGCGCTTGGGCTCGTGCTTGTCGTCCATCTTCACGCCGGTGGGGATGCCGCGGCCGTTGTCGGTGACGCTGATCGAGTTGTCGCTGTGGATGGTGACGACGATGTCGTCGCAGTGGCCGGCCAGGGCCTCGTCGATCGAGTTGTCGACCACCTCGAACACCAGGTGGTGCAGGCCGGTGCCGTCGGACGTGTCGCCGATGTACATGCCGGGGCGCTTGCGCACGGCTTCCAGGCCCTCCAGGATCTGGATGGCACCCTCGCCATACCCCTCGCTCGCGCCGGCCTGGTTGGCGTCGATCTTGGGCTGGAAGTTGGAGCTGTCGGCGCCCGCTTCACCGGTGTGAACGGCGTCGGTTCCGGATTCGGCGGGCTTGTTGGCTTCGGACATGGTGGATTTCTCTGACTTCTAGAAACGCCAAACCCGCTGGTCAGCGGGTTGGTCTGCAAGGGGACTGCGGGGTGGTTGCGGATCAGATCCGCATCGGCATCACCACGTACTTGAACGCGTTGTCGTCGGGGTTGGTGATCAGCGCCGAGCTGTTGCCGTCGGCCAGCTCGATGCGCACCATCTCCTGCGTCATGTTCTGCAGCGCGTCGATCAGGTAGGTGACGTTGAAGCCGATCTCGATGGCGTCGCCGCCGTAGTCGATGTCGAGTTCGTCCACGGCCTCTTCCTGCTCGGCGTTGCTCGACGCGACGCGCAGCGTGCCGGCTTCGACGTTCAGGCGCACGCCCTTGAACTTCTCGCTCGTCATGATGGCCGTACGCTGCAGGCTGGCCAGCAGCGGCTGGCGGCCCAGCGTGACGATGTTCTTGTGGTTCTTGGGGATGACGCGGTTGTAGTCGGGGAACTTGCCCTCGACCAGCTTGGTGACGAATTCCATGCCGTCGAAGCTGAACTTGGCCTGGTTGGATGCGAACTGCATCTCGATCGCGCCTTCCTTGTCGGACAGCAGGCGCTGCAGTTCCAGCACGGTCTTGCGCGGCAGGATCACTTCCTGCTTGGGCACTTCCACGTCCAGCTCGGCGCTGGCGAAGGCCAGGCGGTGACCGTCGGTGGCCACCAGCGACAGCTTCTGGCCTTCGGCCACGAACAGGATGCCGTTGAGGTAGTAGCGGATGTCGTGCACCGCCATGGCAAACGAAACCTGGCCCAGCAGGCTCTTGAGCGTCTTCTGCGGCACGCTGAACACCGGGCCGAAGCTGGCCGATTCCTGCACCAGCGGGAAGTCCTCGGCCGGCAGGCTTTGCAGCGTGAAGCGGCTCTTGCCGCCCTTGAGGATGGTCTTGCCGCCGGTGTGTTCCAGGCTCACCGCCTGGTCGCCCGGCATGGTGCGCAGGATGTCAATCAGCTTGCGCGCGCCCAGGGTGGTGGCGAACGAGCCGTCGTCGCCGCCGAGTTCGGCCGTGGTGCGGATCTGGATTTCCAGGTCGCTGGTGGTCAGCTGCACCTGGCTGCCGGTCTTGCGCAGCAGCACGTTGGCCAGGATCGGCAGGGTGTGCCGGCGCTCCACGATGCCCGCCACCGACTGCAACGCAGCCAACACTTTGTCCTGGGTGGATTTCAAAACGATCATGTCAGGGTCTTTCGTCTCGGGGGGCCTGGCGGCCGGCACGCTGGTTAAGCCAAAACTTTGCTATTTTCACCTGTTTGCAAGGCACTTTTGCCGGCGGCACCGGGTGTTTTCACCAAGCCCGGTCCGGCCAGGGGCCTCACCCCTTGAGCGTCTGCTCCAGCACGTGCAGCTGCTGGTTCAGCTCGGTGTTGGTCTGGCGCTCGGCCGCGATCTTGCGCACCGCGTGCAGCACCGTGGTGTGGTCGCGGCCGCCGAACAGTTCGCCGATCTCGGGCAGGCTCTTCTGGGTCAATTCCTTGGCGATGAACATCGCAATCTGGCGCGGGCGGGCGATGCTGGCCGGGCGCTTCTTGCTGTACATGTCCGCGACCTTGATCTTGTAATAGTCGGCCACGGTCTTCTGGATGTTCTCCACGCTGATCTGCCGGTTCTGGATCGACAGCAGGTCTTTGAGCGCATCGCGTGCCAGCTGGATGGAGATTTCCTTCTGGTTGAAACGGCTGTAGGCCAGGATCTTGCGCAGCGCGCCTTCGAGCTCGCGCACGTTGGAGCGCACGTTCTTGGCCACGAAGAAGGCCACTTCTTCGGGCATGACGGCGTTTTCCACCGCCGCCTTGTTGATCAGGATGGCCACCCGCATTTCCAGCTCGGGCGGCTCGATGGCCACCGTCAGGCCGGAGTCGAAACGCGAGACCAGGCGCTCGTGGATGTCGGCCAGGCCCTTGGGGTAGGTGTCGCTGGTCAGCACGATGTGGCTCTTGCGGGCCAGCAGCGCCTCGAAGGCGTTGAAAAATTCTTCCTGCGTGCGTTCCTTGTTGGCGAAGAACTGCACGTCGTCGATCAGCAGCAGATCGAGCGAGTGGTAACGCTCCTTGAACTCGTCAAACGTCTTGCGCTGGTAGGACTTGACCACATCCGAGACGAACTGCTCGGCGTGGATGTACAAAACCTTGGCCTGCGGGCGGTCCGCCAGCAGGTGGTTGCCGATGGCGTGCACCAGGTGGGTCTTGCCCAGGCCGACGCCGCCGTAGATGAACAGCGGGTTGTAGAGCTGGCCCAGGCTGCCGGCCACGTGCATGGCTGCGGCGCGCGCCATGCGGTTGGCCGAGCCTTCCACCAGCGTGCCAAAGGTCAGCGCCGGGTTCAGCCGGCTGCGGGGGCCGGTCACCACCGCGGCCTCGACCGGGGCGACATCGGGCATTTCCGACAGCACCTGTTCCTGCACCGTGCGGGTGGCGGGGGTCGATCGGATGGGGCCTTCGCGCGGAGCGAGCGCTAACTCAAGAAAGACCGGCGTGCCCTGGATGCTTTCCAGCAGGGCGGTGATGCGGGCCGCGTACTGCGCCCGGATCCAGTCCATCTTGAAGCGGTTGGCCACGAGCAGCGTGACCTTGCCGGCGTCGGGCGATACCGTGGCGGCCAGCGGCCGGATCCAGGTGTTGAACTGCTGCTCGGGGATGTCCTGGGCCAGCCGGTCCACGCAGGTCTGCCACAGGTCGGTGGCCGCGGGTGGCGTCAGGTCTTCGGGAATGCCCTCGATCATGCTGGGAAAAACGGGAAAAGTGTTGTGGACAAATGACAGAGGGCTGAGGCGGCATTGTAGTGCGCGTGGGCACTTATCCACAAGGCGGGCGCGCACGGGCGCGGCCCCGGGCCGGCCGCGGGTCAGGGGCGCGGAGTTTACGCAGAAAACCGGGTTTGCCGGTTAAGTGCTTGCCCTGTTTTGGATTTTGGCGCGATAATCGCGGGTTTTCCTCTAACTTGAAAAGCCCTGGCCTTGCCTGGGCCGCACTGCCATGGCAATGAAACGCACCTACCAGCCTTCCAAAATCAAGCGCGCCCGTACGCACGGTTTCCTCGTGCGCATGAAGACCCGCGGTGGTCGCGCCGTCATCAACGCGCGCCGCGCCAAGGGCCGCAAGCGTCTGGCCGTCTGAGGCCATTGACGCGCTGGCCGATGCTGGCCGGTCGGATGCCCTCAACCTCCCGCTCCTGCGGGGCCGGCTGATGCAGCGCATCCGCAACCGGGCCCAGTTTCAGGCCGTCCTGGCGGGCCCGCCTGTGGCCAAGACCGCCCATTTCGCCTTGCACCGTGCCGCCCTGGATGGCGCGCACGAAGGCCGCCCTCTTTTTGCTGTAGCCGACGCCTGGCTGGGTGTTCTGCTGCCCAAACGCTGGGCGCGCCGTGCGGTCACGCGCAACACCATCCGCCGCCAGATCTACGAAACCGCTCGCGCGGTGCCGGTGGGTCTGCCGCAGGCTGCCTGGGTGGTGCGTCTGCGCAGCGAATTCAGTCGCAAGCAGTTCATCAGCGCCACGTCGGAGCCGCTCAAGCACGCCGTGCGCGCGGAGCTGCAGCAGCTGCTGGGCAAGGTGGCCAAGGCGCCGCCGGCCGGCCCTGTGGAGACCGGTCATGTGGGCTGAATGGCCGCGCCGCGCCCTGATCGGTCTGGTCAAGGGCTACCGCCTGCTGCTCAGCCCCTGGCTGGGCAACAGCTGCCGCTTCGAACCCACCTGCTCGGTCTACGCCATCGGCGCCCTGCAGCGCCACGGCGCGCTGGCGGGGGCTTATCTCATGCTGCACCGCATCGGCCGTTGCGGCCCGTGGTGCGCGGGCGGTTGCGACCCGGTGCCCGCAACGCCTCCCCGGCTGTTCACGCGGCTGATCCCTTCTTCTTCCCCTGAAAAGCAGAACCTGTCATGAATGACATCCGTCGGTCCATCCTGTGGGTGGTTTTTGGTTTTTCGATGGTCCTGATCTGGGACAAGTGGCAAATCCACAACGGGCAGAAGCCGACCTTCTTCCCGACCGCGGCGGTCACCGCCCCGGCCGACGGCAAGCCGGCCGCGCCCGCGACCGATGGCTCCGTGCCCGCGGCCAGCAGCGCCGTGCCGGCCGGTGCCGCCGCAGGGATCGCGCCAGCGGGTGCCCCCGCGCCCGCCCCGGCCGGCCAGCGCGTGGACGTCAGCACCGACCTGTTCAAGCTGACCTTCAACACCGAAGGCGGTTCGCTCATCGGCGCCACGCTGCTCCAGCACGCCAGCAAGCAGCTGGGCACCGCCCCGATCGAACTGCTGACGCAGACGCCCGAGCACACCTACATCGCGCAGACGGGCCTGATCGGCGGGGCTTTCCCCACCCACAAGACGCCCATGACGCTGGTGCCCGGCGCCACCGCGCTGGTCGACGGCCAGAACGAACTGCAGATCCGGTTCGAGTCGGCCGATGTGGGCGGCGTCAAGCTGGTCAAGACCTACACGCTCAAGCGCGGCAGCTACGTCATCGGCGTGAGCCACGAAGTGGCCAACACCGGCGCGGCCGCGGTCAGCCCTCAGCTGTACGTGCAGCTGGTGCGCGACGGCGCCACCGGCGCCAGCGAAACCCCGTTCTATTCCACCTTCACCGGCCCGGCGGTCTACACCAACGAGCAGAAGTACCAGAAGGTCGAGTTCAAGAAGATCGACGAGAACAAGGTCGACATCGTCAAGACCACCAGCGACGGCTACGTGGCCATGGTCCAGCACTACTTCGCCTCGGCCTGGTTGCTGGCCGAGGGCACGGCGCGCGACAACTTCGTGCGCAAGGTGGACAACAACCTGTACGCCGTGGGTTCCATCACCACGCTGCCGGCGGTGGCCCCGGGCCAGAGCCAGAAGGTGGACGCCCGCCTGTTCGTCGGCCCGCAGGACGAGCACGTGCTCGAAGCCACGGCCCCGGGCCTGGAGCTGGTCAAGGATTACGGCTGGCTGACCATCCTCGCCAAGCCGCTGTACATGCTGCTGTCCACCATCCACGGTTTCGTGGCCAACTGGGGCTGGTCCATCGTGCTGCTGGTGGTGCTGCTCAAGGCGGCCTTCTACTGGCTCAACGCCAGCGCCTACCGCTCCATGGCCAAGATGAAGGCGATCAACCCCCGCATCACCGAAATGCGCGAGCGCCTCAAGAGCAATCCGCAGGCCATGCAGCAGGAGATGATGAAGATCTACCGGGAAGAGAAGGTCAACCCGCTGGGCGGCTGCTTCCCCATCATGATCCAGATCCCCGTGTTCATCGCGCTGTACTGGGTGCTGCTGTCCAGCGTGGAGATGCGCAACGCGCCGTGGATGGCCTGGATCACCGACCTGTCCACCAAGGACCCGTTCTTTGTGCTGCCGGCGTTCATGACGCTCACCACCATCGTGCAGACGGCCCTGAACCCGCTGCCGCCGGACCCGCTGCAGGCCAAGATGATGTGGATGATGCCGCTGATGTTCTCGGTGATGTTCTTCTTCTTCCCGGCCGGCCTGGTGCTGTACTGGATCACGAACAACGTGCTGACCATCGCGCAGCAGGCCTTCATCAACCACAAGATGGGCGTGCCGCTGAAGATCACGAACCCGTTCGAATTGTTCAAGAAGTAACCCCAGAGATAGCCACCCCCTGCGCCGCTGCGCGGCTTCCCCCAGGGGGACAATGCGAGCGGCCCGGCCAAAGCCGGTTCCGCCGCATTCTTGGTGGAGGCCTCTCTTCCAGCTGGGCCTGCTTTTGCAGGCCCTCGCTGTTTCTGAAACTCCCTGTCGCAGAATCTCACCATGCTTGCCGCCGCCCGTGACCCCATCGCCGCCATCGCCACCGCGCCCGGTCGTGGGGCGGTGGGCATCGTGCGGGTCTCGGGCCAGGGGCTGGCGCCGTTCGTGACGGCCTTGCTGGGGCGGCTGCCCAGGGCCCGCGAGGCCACCTACCTGCCGTTCCCGGACGCGGCGGGCCAGCCCATCGACCACGGCCTGGCGCTGTGGTTTCCGGGGCCGCATTCCTACACCGGCGAAGACGTGCTGGAACTGCAGGGCCACGGCGGGCCGGTGGTGCTGCAGCTGCTGCTGGCGCGCTGCCTGCAGGTGGCCCAGGCCGCCGATGCCCAAGGCCAACCGCTGCTGCGCGGGCTGCGGCCGGCGCGGGCCGGTGAGTTCACCGAACGCGCTTTCCTCAACGACAAACTGGACCTGGCCCAGGCCGAGGCCGTGGCCGACCTGATCGACGCCAGCACCGAGGCCGCGGCGCGCAGCGCCAGCCGCTCGCTGGCGGGGGTGTTCTCCGAGCGCATCCACGCGCTGCGCGACGCGCTGGTGAACCTGCGCATGCTGGTCGAGGCGACGCTGGACTTCCCCGAAGAAGAGATCGACTTCCTGCAGAAGGCCGACGCCACCGGCCAGCTGGACCGCCTGCGCCAGGGCCTGGCCGCGGTGCTGAACGAGGCGCGCCAGGGCGCGCTGCTGCGCGACGGCCTGAAGGTGGTGATTGCCGGACAGCCCAACGCGGGCAAGAGCTCGCTGCTCAACGCGCTGGCGGGTGCCGAGCTGGCCATCGTCACCCCCATTGCCGGCACCACGCGCGACGTGGTGCAGCAGACTATCCAGATCGAAGGCGTGCCGCTGCACGTGATCGACACCGCCGGTCTGCGCGAAGGGGCGGACGTGGACGAGGTCGAGCAGATCGGCATCGAACGCGCCTGGGGGCAGATCCACAAGGCCGACGCGGTGCTGTTCCTGCACGACCTCAGTCGCTGCGACCAGGCCGACTACCAGGCGGCCGATGCGGCCATCGCCGCCGACCTGCCGGCGGGCGTGACCCTGTTGCCGGTCTGGAACAAGCTGGACCAGTGCAGCCCCGGGGCGCAGCCGCTGCTGGCGCAGGCGCAGGCCGCGGGCGACCTGGCCATTTCGGCCAAGCACGGCGACGGGTTGCAGGCGCTGCGCCAGCGCCTGCTGCAACTCGCTGGCTGGCAGCACGCGGGCGACGGCCTGTTCATGGCGCGCGAGCGCCACCTGCAGGCGCTGCGCCGCGTGGGCGAGCACCTGGACCTGGCGCACGAATGCCTGGCCGCTCAGGCCGAACACCTGGATCTGCTGGCCGAAGAGCTGCGCCTGGCGCAGCAGGCGCTGGGCGAAATCACCGGCGAATTCAGCGCCGATGACCTGCTGGGCGAGATTTTTTCGCGTTTTTGCATCGGTAAATGAGGCGCTCGGCGCCGTTGGTGCGCTGCAGCGAACCGCTGGGAACGCAGGTGTAAGCACGCGTAAGCAGCGCCTTGCGCGCCGGGGCGACGGGCGGTTATGGTCGCCGCATGAACGCTGTGTCGCCCTCTTCCGTGCGCTTTGACATCCTGGACCTGGCCCAGGCGATGAAGCACAGCAATGCGCTGGACGCGGTGCCCCTGAACCTGCAGGACGCCCAGTGGCGCAGCCTGGCCGACTACCTGCAGCCGGTGAGCCTGCAGCAGGGCCAGGTGCTGATCGAGCAGGGCGTGAAGGACCGAACGGTCTACTTCGTGGAAAGCGGCAGCCTCACGGTGCATTACGAGGACGACAAGGACCGCATCCGCATCGCCATGGTGGGGGCCGGCTCGCTGCTGGGCGAAGGCGCCTTTTTCAGCCACCTGCCGCGCAGCGCCACCGTGAACGCCGGCAGCGCCTGCCGGCTGTGGTGCCTCACGCCGCTGCGTTTTCGCGAACTCTGCACCCGGTTCCCCGAGCTGGCGCTGGACATGACGGTGGCGATGTCGGCCGTGCTGGCGCGCCGCATGTACAACAAACCCAAGCGGGTGGCCGTCACCTGATCGGCCATCGGCGACCCATCGGCCACCCGTGGGTGCGCCCGAACATTCAATTCCCGCGCCGCGGCGCCGATAGTCTGGACACGCTCCTGTGGCGCCTTCGAGGCTCGAACCATGCTGCTGCTGAACTGGCTGAACGCCAAATACCCCGCCAACGCGCGCAAACGCGCTGCGCTGCGCCCGCGCAAGTCCTTTGGCCAGACCACGCTGCCGCTGATTTCGCCGCGCCGGGGGCGCCGCATCCTGCGCCGCGAACAGCTGTTCTCGGTGGTGCGCGAATCCATGATCCGCGGCGGCGTGCTCTCGTCGAGCTACGAATTCAAGGTGCTCACGCTGGACGCCAATGGCGACAGTTTTCTGGTGCTGATCGACCTGGCGTTGCCGGCCGAGGTGATGCCCGACGAGTACCTGCTGGAAATCGAACGCTGGGTGCAGGCCAGCGCCCAGTCGCGCCACGACATGACGGTCGGCTCGGTCTACTGGCGCCGCAAGGCGGTGCACGACCAGCGCGGCATCGCCCTCAAGGCCGCCGTGGCGGCGCAGCACCGGCGCGAAGCGCCCGCATCGGCCCCGGCCCCGCTGAACAGCGACACCGCCATCCCGCGCCCGGAGATGCCGCATTCCAGCGGCCGCGCGCAGCCCGTGGGGCGCGACGAGCTGGAAGCCTTCCGTCTCGCGCTGGCGTCCGTGCAGGCGCCGTTGCGCGGGGGCCCGCACGAAGCCGACGTGTTCGGCCACCTGCCCCAGCCCGAATCGCACAGCGACTTCGGCGCGCTGAGCGCCACGCAGTACGGGAAACTCTGACCCCGTCGGCGGCCGGCAGGCGGGGCAGCGCCCCGCGCAGCGGTGGAGCGTGTGGGGGCAAGGAATCCGGCGCCGGGCCGCCCCAAGACGGATTTGCGCCCCCTTGGGGGGCAGCGACCCGCGTCAGCGGCGGAGCGTGGGGGCCCCGTTCTTCAGTGGCCGGCGAAGTCGAGCAGGGTGAACAGCGCCAGGCCCGACTCGCGCAGCTTCTGTGAACCGCCCAGTTCGGGCAGGTCGACGATGGCGGCGCCCTCGATCACCTCGGCCCCCAGCTTTTCCAGCAGGCGGCGTCCGGCCATCATGGTGCCGCCGGTGGCGATCAGGTCGTCGATCAGCACCACCCGGTCACCGGGCTGGACAGCGTCGGTGTGCAGCTCCACCGTGGCGCTGCCGTATTCCAGCTCGTAGGTCTCTTCCACCGTGGTGAAGGGCAGCTTGCCTTTCTTGCGGATGGGCACGAAACCCAGGCCCAGCTCGTAGGCCAGCACCGAACCGATGATGAAGCCGCGCGCGTCCAGCCCCGCGATGACCGTGGGGCGCAGCGCCCGGTCCATGTAGCGGTGCACGAAGGTGTCGATCAGCACGCGGAAGACCTTGGGGTCTTGCAGCAGCGGCGTGATGTCGCGGAACTGCACGCCCGGTGCCGGCCAGTCGGGCACGGTGCGGATGTGGCTCTTGAGGTAGGCGGAGGTGTCCATGGCGGGATTATGAGGACCCTCCGCCGTGCGGGCCATGATCTCTGCCACGGGAGGCCGTGGTCCCAGCCGACGGTCGGGGCGGACGAGGCCCAGGGGCCGGCCGCCGTCAGGCCTTGCCCGACAGCAGCTTTTCTTCGGCCAGTGCCAGCGCGGTGGTGCTGCCGCTGAGCACCAGGGTGTCGCCGCCTTCGAGCACGGTGTCGTCACCGAAGGCCTCGCTGCGCCCGTTGGCGCGCCGCAGGCTGGCGGTGTGCACGCCCATGGCGTCCAGCGCCAGGCTGCCCAGCGTGCGGCCGACCTTGCGGCCACCGGGCGGGATGGTCACCGTGCTCAGGCGCTCGGTGTCGGCGTCTTCCACGCTGTCGTCGTCGGCGCCGTGGAAGTAGCCCTTGAGCAGGTTGTAGCGCTCGTCGCGCTGGTCCTGCACCACGCGGATCACGCGCCGCATGGGCACGCCCACCAGGGCCAGCGCGTGGCTGGCCAGCATCAGGCTGGCCTCGATGGCTTCGGGCACCACTTCGGTGGCGCCGGCCTGGCGCAGCTTGTCCAGGTCCAGGTCGTCGACGGTGCGCACCACCACCGGCACCTGGGGCGCGTGTTCCTGCGCGTGGTGCAGCACCTTCAGGGCGCTGGCGGTTTCGATGTAGGTGATGACCAGCGCGCTGGCGCGGTGCAGGCCGGCGGCCATCAGCGCCTGCAGGCGGGCCGCGTCGCCGAACACCACCGAGTGGCCGGCCGCCGCCGCCTGGCGCACCCGGTCCGGGTCCAGGTCCAGCGCCATGTACGGAATGCCTTCGGCTTCGAGCAGTCGCGCCAGGTTCTGGCCGCAGCGGCCATAGCCGCAGATGATCACGTGCTTGTCGGCGCTGATGGCCTTGCGCGCGATGCTGGTCATCTGCACCGACTGCATCAGCCAGTCGCTGCCCACCACGCGGGTGACCACGTCGTTGGCGCTCTGGATGATGAACGGCGTGGCGAGCATGGAGATCACCATGCTCGCCAGGATGGGGTTGAACAGCGCCGGCGGCACCAGTTCGTGCTGCCCGGCCAGCGACAGCAGCACCAGGCCGAACTCGCCCGCCTGGCACAGGTAGAGGCCGGTGCGCAGCGCCGTGCCCATGGGGGCGCCGAACGCGCGCGTGAGCCCGGTGATCATGGCCACCTTGAAACCCAGCGAGAGGGTGAGCAGCAGCAGCACCAGGGGCCAGCGTTCGAGCACCAGGCGCCAGTCCAGCAGCATGCCGATGGTGATGAAGAACAGGCCCAGCAGCACGTCGTGGAAGGGGCGGATGTCGGTCTCCACCTGGTGCTTGTATTCGGTCTCCGAAATCAGCATGCCGGCCACGAAGGCGCCCAGGGCCAGCGACAGGCCGGCGTGTTCGGTCAGCCAGGCCAGGCCCAGGGTGATGAGCAGCAGGTTGAGCATGAACAGCTCTTCGCTCTTGCGCCGCGCCACCAGGGTCAGCCACCAGCGCATCACGCGCTGGCCGCCGGTGAGCAGAATGCCCAGCAGCACCGTGGCCTTGAACAGGGCCACGCCCAGCGCCTTGAACAACTCGTCCGGTGGCGAACCCAGCGCCGGGATCAGCACCAACAGCGGCACCACCGCCAGGTCCTGGAACAGCAGGATGCCGACCACGCGCTTGCCGTGGTCCGATTCGAGTTCCAGCCGCTCGGCCACCAGCTTGATCACGATGGCCGTGCTGCTCATGGCCATGACGCCGCCCAGCGCCAGCGCCATCTGCCATTGCATCTGCCACCAGGCGGGCAGCAGCCGGCCCAGCGCCAGCGAACCCAGTGTGGTCAGGGTGACCGTCAGCACCACCTGCGACAGGCCCAGCCCGAACACATGGCGCTTCATGGCCTTGAGCTTGGGCAGGCTGAATTCGAGCCCGATGACGAACATCAGGAACACGACACCGAACTCGGCCAGGTAGCGCAGCCCTTGCGAGTTCTGCGCCAGGGCCAGGGCGTTGGGCCCGATGACCACGCCCACCACCAGGTAGCCCAGCATGGGCGGCAGCTTGAGCAGCCGGCAACCCACCACGCCCAACACGGCCGCGGCCAGGTAGAGCAGGGTCAGGTCGAGGGCATTCATGCCCCTATGGTAGCGGCCGGTCTTCCGCGTTTCGCGGGTGTCGGCGCCGGGTGCACAACGATAATCGCGCCATGACCGCAAGCACCGCATTCGACCCGCAACGCGCCCTCGCGCTGGCCCGTGAAACCCTGGACATCGAGGCCCAGGCCGTGCAGGCCATGGCCGCGCGGCTGGACGAGCGCTTCGCCCGCGCGGTCGCGCTGGTGCTGGCCTGCCGGGGGCGCCTGGTCGTCATGGGCATGGGCAAGAGCGGCCACATTGGCCGCAAGATCACGGCCACGCTGGCGTCCACCGGTACGCCGGCCCTGTTCGTGCACCCGGCCGAGGCCAGCCATGGCGACTTGGGCATGATCACCGCCGCCGACGTGGTGCTGGGCATCAGCAACAGCGGCGAGAGCGAAGAGCTCACCGCCATCCTGCCGCTGATCAAGCGCATGGGCGTGCCTCTGATCGCGCTCACCGGCCGCGCGCAATCCACCCTGGGCCGCCACGCCGACGTGGTGCTCGACGCCGCGGTGGACAAGGAAGCCTGCCCGCACAACCTGGCGCCCACCGCCAGCACCACCGCGCAGCTGGCGCTGGGCGATGCGCTGGCCGTGGCGCTGCTCGATGCGCGCGGTTTCAAGGCCGACGACTTTGCCCGCTCGCACCCCGGCGGCGCGCTGGGCCGCAAGCTGCTCACGCACGTGAGCGACGTGATGCGCAGCGGCGACGAACTGCCGCGCGTGCCGCTGGATGCCGACCTGATGACGCTGATGCGCGAGATCAGCGCCAAGGGCCTGGGCATGAGCGCCATCGTCGATGCCGACCAGCGCGTGCTGGGCATCTTCACCGACGGCGACCTGCGCCGCCTGATCGAAAAGTCCGGCAGCAGCGTGGACCTGCGCAACCTGCGCGCGCGCGAGGTGATGCACGCCCACCCGCGCACCGTGCGGGCCGATGCGCTGGCCGTCGTCGCCGCCCAACTCATGGAAGCCAGCCGCATCACCAGCGTGCTGGTGGTGGACGAAGCGGACCGCCTGGTGGGCGCGCTCAACAGCAACGACCTGATGCGCGCCAAGGTGATTTGACCCCCCGCGCCGCGCTGCGCGCGTCACCCCCCAGGGGGCGGCGCTGGCGGCCTGGCAAAGCCAGTTCCGCGGCGCTCTCGACCACCCACCCTTCGCGCCGGTACGATCACCCTATGTCCGCTTCCGAATTGCCTCCGCTGCCGCCCCTGCGCCCTGTGCTGAACTTCGATCCCGCGCTGCTGCTGCGGGCGCAGCCGGTGCGGGTGGTGTTTTTTGACATCGACGGTGTGCTGACCGACGGCGGGCTGTTCATTTCCGAGGCGGGCGAGACGCTCAAGCGGTTCCATTCGCTCGATGGCCACGGCATCAAGCTGCTGCAGCGCGCGGGCATCACCCCCGCGGTGGTGACCGGGCGCGACTCGCCCGCGCTGCGCCTGCGCCTGCAGGCCCTGGGCGTGCAGCACGTGCGCTACGGCACCGAAGACAAAGCGCCCGCAGCGGCCGAGATCCTGGCCGGCCTGGGCCTGGACTGGTCGCAGGCCGCCGCCATGGGCGACGACTGGCCCGACCTGGCCGTGCTGCGCCGCGTGGCCCTGGCCTGCTGCCCACCCACGGCCCACGACGAGGTGCTGGCGCTGGCCCACCACGTCACGCGGCACGCGGCCGGCGCCGGCGCGGCGCGCGAGCTGTGCGACCTGCTGCTGGTCGCCTGCGGCGCCTACGCACACGAACTCGACATGGCGGCCCGGTGAACGCGGCGACCCTGTCCCCCAGCACCCCGCCGACGGCGCGCGCGCGTCCCCGCTCGCGCCAGCGCCTGTGGGACCAGGTCTCCATCTACCTGCCGGTGCTGCTCATGGCCCTGCTGGCGGCGGCGTCCTACTGGCTGTTGCGCGCCACGCCAGAAGCCCTGGAACCCCCACCCGAGCGCCCCGTCACGCACGAGCCCGACTATTTCATGCAGCGCTTCTCGGTCAAGGTGTTCGACGCCAGCGGCGCCCTCCGGAGCGAGGTCTTCGGCGCCGAGGCGCGCCACCACCCCGACACCGACACCGTCGAAATCGACAACGCCCGCATCCGCTCGGTCGGCGCGGGCGGGCAGCTGACCACCGCCACCGCACGGCGCGTCGTCAGCAACGCCGAGCAGACCGCCTTCACGCTCGACGGCGATGCGGTCGTGGTCCGCGAACCCGCGCGTCCGGGCCAGGCCAATGCGGTGCCGCGGCTGGAATTCCGGGGCGAATTCATCCAGGTCTTCACCGCGCCCGAGCGCGTGGTGTCCGACCGCCCGGTGCTGCTGGTGCGCGGCAACGACCGTCTGCAGGCCGACACGCTCCAATACCTGGGCGGCGACGTGCGCGTGGCCACCCTCACCGGTCGCGTGCGCGCGACCCTGGCGCCCCGCTGAGGCGCGTCGCCATGTCCGATCCGACATCCCCCCTGGCCTTCATCACCGGCGCGTCCAGCGGCATCGGCCAGGCGCTGGCCGCCCGCTACGCGCAGGCGGGCTGGCGCCTGGCGCTGGTGGCGCGCCGCACCACCGACATGCAGGCCTGGGCCGACGCCCAGGGTTACGGCCCCGAGCGCTGCCGCGTCTACGGCGCCGACGTGGCCGAGGTGGACAGCATCGTGGCCGCCGGCCAGGCCTGCATCGCGGCCCAGGGCCTGCCCGACGTGGTGATCGCCAACGCCGGCGTCAGCATCGGCATGGACACCGCCGAGCGGGACGATCTGGACGTGCTGGCCCGTACCCTGGCGCTCAACAACACCGGTCTGGCGGCGACGTTCCATCCGTTCGTGGCCGGCATGGTCGCGCGCGGCAGCGGCTCGCTGGTGGGCATCGCCAGCGTGGCCGCCATCCGTGGCCTGCCCGGGCATGGCGCCTACTGCGCCAGCAAGGCCGGCGTGGTCGCCTACTGCGAAAGCCTGCGCGGCGAACTGCGCGCCAGCGGCGTGAAAGTGGTGACCCTGCTGCCGGGGTATGTGGACACGCCGCTGACGCGCCAGAACCGCTACGGCATGCCCTTCCTGCTCAGCCCCGAAGCGTTTGCCGACCGGGCGTTTGCCGCCATCACCGCGCAGACCAGTTACCGCGTCATCCCCTGGCAGATGGGGGTGGCCGCCAAGCTGCTGCGCCTGCTGCCCAACCCCTGGTTTGACCGCCTGCTCGCCGGGCGGCCCCGCAAGCACCGCAAGGGTGAAGGCCAAGCCTGACCAGGCCGGTGGCCAGGCGGCCCTCTCGCCCGGACGCCGCTGGCCCGGACCCTGTCGAGCCGCTCCCGCCACCGCTCCGGCCAGGTTTCGTACAGGCAACAAAAAAGCCCCTGGGCCAAGGCCTCGGGGCTTTTGTTTCAGACCGCCTCAGCGGTCTGGCGCGGGTCGTTGCGATCAGTAACCGCCGCGGCCACCGCCGCCGCCTTCACGGCCACCACGGCCAGCGCCGTAGGGGCTGCGGAAGCCGCCTTCGCCGCCACCACCACCGAAGCCGCCGCCACCACCACGGGGGCCACCGAAGCCACCGGTGCGCGGGGGACGGGCTTCCATCGGGCGGGCTTCGTTCACGACGAGGCTGCGGCCGCCCAGGGACTGGCCGTTCATGCCTTCGATCGCGGCCTGGGCTTCAGCATCGTTGCCCATTTCGACGAAACCAAAACCCTTGGAGCGACCGGTGTCGCGTTCCATCATGACCTTGGCGCTGTTCACAGAACCAAAAGCGCCGAAGGCTTGTTGCAGATCTTCGTCGCGCACGGTGTACGGCAGGTTGCCGACGTACAGTTTGTTGCCCATGGTTGGGACTCCTAGAAACACTGAAAGAAGTAGCGATGGAGCCCCGTTAGCACACAAAACCTGTAGCACGCGAAACCGACCGATCACTGGTTCAACGGGCGCCTCCAGGCGCTCGCGAGGGCGATTATGCGCCGATCGTTCCGCGCGTTGGGACATTTTTTCCGCCCATGCAAGCCCCCTTCGGGCTTGGTGCGCGTTTACAACAGCGGGGCAGAACGGGCGCCTCGCGCCGCCGCGCCATGGGGTGCAACGGGCCCGCCGCTGGGCCGCTCCAGCCCCCTGCGGCGGAGCACCGGGGCTTGGGCTTACACCCCGCTGGCCGTGACGCTGCAGCGCACCCCGAACACCACCGAGCCCCCCGAGGGCAGACTGGGCAGGACCACGCCGCCCGGGGTCAGCAGGTTGGCGGAGGTGGCTGGGCAACTGGCCACCGGGTCGCCGCCGCTGGCGCTGCACGAGACCACGCTGCAGCTGGACAGCCCGGCATCGGGCGTGTCGCTGACCACCGCACCGTCGGCACTGGCCGGCCCCTGGTTGGCGACCGTGACGGTGTAGGTGGTGGTGGTGCCGGTGGTGACCGTGCTGCTGCCGTTGTCCTTGGCCACGGTCAGCGTGCCGCTGCACACCAGCGTGGTGCTGACCGTGCTGCTGCCGTTGGCCAGCGTGCTGTCGGCGTAGGGCGCCTGGAAGCCGGCGACGGCGGCGGTGTTGACCAGCGGGCCGGGGCAGGCGCTGTTGCTCACCCGCACCGTGCCGGTGATGGCGTCGAGGGTGGTGCTGGCCGCGATGGGCAGGGCGACCGTGCTGTCGCAGCTCACGGTCTGGCCGCTCTGGCCGCAGGTCCAGCCGGTGGGGGCGATGGCGCCGGTGATGACCGCGCCCGCGGGCAGCGTGTCGGTGACGCGCACCACCCCGTTGGCCAGCACCCGGGTGCTGGCGTTGGTGTTGGTGGCGTCGGCGGCCTGGTCGGTGCTGTAGCTCAGGTCGCGGATGGTGCGGCCGTTGTTGCGCGGCGTGAGGGTGTAGGTCAGGGTCTGGCCGGCGGTCACGCTGGCCGGGGCCGACTTGGTGATCGACAGGTCGCCCTGCAGGCAGACGTCGTCGCTGGCCGGGCCGGCGACCAGGCCCGAGTGCTGGCTGCCGCCCACCGTGGTGCCCGGGCCGGGGTTGGTTTCGTAAGCCGTGTTGACCGTGCCGCCGACCTGGGCGCCGGCCCGGTTGGCGGTGTTGTTCGTCGCAGGGGCCACCTCGCGGCCGGCGGTGCTGCGCGTCGGGTCCAGGTATTTCACGCCCGCCGGGTTGTGGAAGCACCCCACCGGCGCGCTGGCCGGCACGCTGACCACGAAGCTGAGCGTGACCCGGCCGGGCGTGCCGCTGGTCAGGCCGGGGATGGTCAGGTTGCTCCAGACCGGCGCGGTGTTGGGCACGCCGTTGACGCTCAGGTTGGCCACCGTGCCCGGGCTGCCCGCCACCGCCGGCTGGCCGGGCGTGGCGCCCTCGACGAAGCCGCCCCAGGCGCTGGCCGAGAGCGCGGGCGCGAAGCCCAGGCCGCTGGTCTGCGAAAAGGTCCAGCCCGGGGGCAGGGTGTTGTCCACCAGATCGGCGCCGATGGCCGAGCCGCCGCTGTTGCTGACCACGATGGTGTAGCTGACCGAGGTTGCGGCAGCGGTGGTGACGGTGGGCGTGAGCGTGGCCTTGACCACGCTGAGCTGCGGCAGGCACTGCGCGCTGGGGCGGGTGCTGGTGAAGCTGCTGTCGGCCGGGGCGGTGTTGCTGCCGCCGGTGCCGGCCGTGGCGCCGTGGGCCGCACCGCCCACCGGGTTGCCGCCGATGTTGGTGATGCCGTTGGCCGAACCCGTGTTGCTGGCCGTGGCGGCGCCGGAGCGGATGACCACCCCGCCAGCGCCGCCGCCGCCGCCGGCATGGGCGTCGGCGCCGCCGATGTGGGAGTCGCCACCCGTGCCGCCTCGCACGTTGACCGTGACCGCGCCCAGGCCGCCGGCCACGCTCATCAGCACCACCGAACCCCCGGCGCCGCCGCCGCCGGCCCCGTCGTTGACCGGCTGGGTGCGGCCGTTGGCGCCGTTGGCGTTGACCGTGCCGCTGCCGCTCATGCTGCCGGCGCGCACGATGACGATGCCGCCGCCCGCCCCGCCGCTGGAGTTGATGGGGTCGGCGCCGCTGTTGTTGGTGCCACCGGCGCCGCCGCCGCCGCCCATGACCACGCGGTTGGGCGCGGCCGAGGCGAACGCGGCGCCGCCGATGCCGCGCAAATCGAAATCGGCCACGGTGAAGGTGCCGCCCCAGCCGCCGCTTTTCCAGCCGTAGGCGCCCAAGCCGCCGATGCCGCCGTTGCCGCCGCCGCCGCCGCCGCCGTTGTCGCGTGCGGCGTCGCGGTTGTCGCCACCGCCGCCGGCGTTGCCGGGGGCGCCACGGCCCTGGTCGCCGTTGGCATAGCCGCCCCAGGTGGCGCCGTTGTCCAGGCGCAGGCTGGTGGCGGGGTTGAACACCCAGCGTGGGGTGCCCGCGATGCCTTCGCCCTTGGTGGAGTGCTGGTCGCTGGCCAGCGTGGCCACGTAGTCGGGGGTGGCGTCGGCGTCGGCGACGCCGAGCCATTGCACGGCCGCGGCGCCGCGAAAGCCGCGCTCGCTCACGTCGATGGTTTGCCCGTTCCAGTTGAGGGCGCCGGCCACGTCCAGCGCCACCACGCCGCCGGTGCTGCCGTCCCAGTAGGCGGCGTTGACGGCGCCGGTCAGGGTCAGGGCCGCGTGCTGCGGCACCCGGATCACCTGGAAGGTCCGGCGGTTGGTGGCGGTGCTGGCGTCCTGCACGTAGGTCGCCGCCAGCGGCGCGCCGCGCAGGTCCAGCGAAGCGGCGGTGGTGCCCGCACCGGCGCGCACATATTCGTAGCGTCCGGCCAGGCAGCTGCCCACCGGGTCGGTGTAGCCGCGGCCCGTGCCATTGCCGGCGCCGTAGTTGCTGGTGTTGGTCGTGTTCAGGCTGGCGCACTGCATCTGCACCAACATCACCAGGTCGCCGGGTGCCACGGCCGTGGCCGCGCCGCGTGATGTGCCCAGGGCGATGCTCGTGCTGGCGGCGCTGTAGCTGCCGGCGGCGGGCGGGTAATAGGTGTTGATGGTGCCGCTGCTGGCGGTGCTGCCGTCACGGCCGGGCATGGCGCAGGTCTGGGCCAGGGCGTGGGGCAGCGCCATCAAGGCGGCCAAGCCCAGCAGCCAGCTTTGTGCGTGCGGAATGAAGCGTCTCACCATCGGGATTGAATACTTTGTGCTGTAAAAACAGGGTGAGATTGTCCATCAGGTCCGCCCCGCGGGAGCGGGCACAAACGCACGAACGGCGCCGATCGTGCGGCCACGCGGTCAGTTGGGGGGCGGGCCCGGCCGGTAAATCAGGTGGTAGCTCAGCCCCACCAGCACGCTGCCGCCCAGCAGGTTGCCGGCGATCACCGGCAGCAGGTTCCCGCCCAGGCCGCTCCAGGTCACGGGCGGCGCGGCCAGCGCCGGGTCGCCCGCCTGCACCAGCATGGCCAGGGGAAAGAAATACATGTTGGCGATGCTGTGCTCAAAGCCCGCGGCCACGAACGCCGCCACCGGCGGCACCACCGCCACCGCCTTGTCCACCACGCTGCGTCCGGCCATGGCCATCCACACCGCCAGGCACACCAGCACGTTGCACAGCACGCCGCGAAAGAAGGCCTCGTGCCAGGGCAGCGACTGCTTGGCCAGCGCGATCTTGACGACCTGGGCGCCGATCGCGCCGCCAGCCTGCGCGGTGTGCCCGCTCAGGTACACCAGCAGGGCCAGCCCGGCCGCGCCGACGAAATTGGCCGCGCACACCAGCACCCAGTTGCGCAGCACCTCGGCGCTGCCGATGCGGCCATCCGCCCAGGCCATGACGATCAGGTTGTTGCCGGTGAACAGTTCGGCCCCGGCCACCACCACCAGCAGCAGGCCGAGCGCGAACACCCCGCCGCCCAGCACCTGGCCGGTGGCAAAGCCCAGCGTGGGGTCCGATCGCACCAGGTTGAAAAACAGCGAACCCAGGCCGATGAATGCCCCCGCCAGCACGCCCAGCATCAGCAGCGGCAGGGTGGCCATGCGGGCCTTGGCCACGCCCACGGTCTCGATGCGCTGGGCCACCTCGCGCGGGGCGTAGGCGTCGGAGCCAAACAGTTCGGACATGGGCTTTCCTTTGAGATCAGGGCGACGCTGATGAGGTCCCCGCGGATGCGATCACTCGCTGTCGGGATGGGCTGCAAGGCGCAAAACGCAGACGGGCCGGGCGGCCCGGCGAGGCTTTGAAACGCGGCAGACCGCCCGAGAGCGAGATGAGCGCCCCGCGAGAGACTTCATCAGCGTTGCCTCAGCCTTTATACTGCCGCACAGCGCCGATTTGATCCGGATTGCGGGCGCTCTAAAAATGCCGCTAAAGGGGAGATGCCCGGTCTGCCTCTTGGTGTTCCGGGCTTTTCTCTTTTCGGACCTGCCTCGCAGGAGAACCCAGTGATCGTCACACCCCAAACGTTCCGGTTCGACACGCCGCTGCCGCTCAAAAGCGGCGCCGTGCTGCCGGCCTACGAACTCAAAGTCGAGACCTACGGCACGCTCAACGCCGACCGCTCCAACGCGGTGCTGATCTGCCACGCCCTCAACGCCAGCCACCACGTGGCCGGCTTTCACGCCGACGAACACGGCCAGCCGCTGCCGCGCAGCGAAGGCTGGTGGCACAACATGATCGGGCCGGCCAAGGCGCTGGACACGAACCGCTGGTTCGTCATCGGCGTCAACAACATCGGGTCGTGCTTCGGCAGCACCGGCCCGACCCACACCAACCCCGCCACCGGCCAGCCCTGGGGCGCCGACTTCCCGGTGGTCACGGTGGAAGACTGGGTCGACGCCCAGGCCCGCCTGCTCGACGTGCTGGGCATCCAGCAACTGGCGGCCGTCATGGGCGGCAGCCTGGGCGGCATGCAGACCCTGAGCTGGACCCTGCAGTACCCCGAGCGGGTGCGCCACGCGGTGGTGGTGGCCAGCGCGCCCAACCTCACGGCCGAAAACATCGCCTTCAACGAGGTGGCGCGCCGCGCCATCGTGACCGACCCGGACTTCTGTGGTGGCCACTACCTGCGCGAAGGCACGCTGCCGCGCCGTGGCCTGCGCATCGCCCGCATGATCGGCCACATCACGTACCTGAGCGACGACGTGATGAACGAAAAATTTGGTCGTTCGCTGCGCACCGCCAACGGGGAAGACCCGGCCGACACCGCCGAGCTGGCCTACCGCTACACCACGCAGGACGTGGAGTTCCAGATCGAGAGCTACCTGCGCTACCAGGGCGACAAGTTCAGCGAGTACTTCGACGCCAACACCTATTTGCTCATCACCCGCGCGCTCGATTACTTCGACCCCGCGCGCGAGTACGACGGCAACCTCAGCGCCGCGCTGGCGCGCGCCACGGCCAAGTTCCTGCTGGTCAGCTTCACCACCGACTGGCGCTTCTCGCCCGGGCGCAGCCGAGAAATCGTCAAGGCCCTGCTGGAGAACAAGCGCGACGTGAGCTACGCCGAGATCGATGCGCCGCACGGCCACGACGCCTTCTTGCTCGACGACCCGCGTTACCACGCGGCCGTGCGCAGCTACTTCGAACAGACCGTTTCCCAGGGCGTGACCACGGAGGTGGCCCATGGCTGACCCGACCATCCTGCACAGCATCGCCCGCCTGGTGCCGCCGGGCTCGCGCGTGCTCGACCTGGGCTGCGGCGACGGCGCCCTCATGGCCCACCTGCAGGCCACGCGCCAGTGCACCGGCTACGGCGTGGAAATCGACGACGCCAAGGTGCACGCCTGCCTCAAGCGCGGCGTCAACGTGCTGCAGCTCAACCTGGAAGACGGGCTGAACATGTTCGGCGACGACGCCTTCGACGTGGTGCTGCAGATCGATACCCTGCAGCACCTGCGCAACGCCGAAACCATGCTGCGCGAGACCGCACGCGTGGGCCGCAGCGGCGTGGTGGCCTTTCCCAACTTTGCCCACTGGCCCAACCGGCTGGCCGTGCTGCAGGGCCGCATGCCGGTGACCAAGCGCCTGCCCTACCAGTGGTACGACACGCCCAACATCCGCGTCGGCACCTTTGCCGATTTTGAAGTGCTGGCGCGCAGCTGCGGCCTGAGCATCACCGACAGCTTCGGCCTGCACGAGGGGCAGGAAGTGCGCCGTTTCCCGAACCTGCTGGCGAGCACGGCGGTCTTCAAGTTCAACAACTGAACATCGGGCCCACGCGCCGCCGCTGCGCAGGTCGCTGCGGCTAGAATCGCCGCTCACCCGTCATGGGGGAGTAGCCGCCTTGCAGGGCAAACACTGCAAGGGCCCGCGTCAACACACTTGGTCCTCACGACCATGGCGCGGGCAGCCCAGGAACCACCTGGCCTGGCAAGACCTGTGACCACAACGCCTCCGGTCGGGCCGGGGACGCGTTGTGGTCATCTCGTTGGTCTGGCCCTGAGGAACACCATCTTGGAAGCATTTCTGGTCTCCATCGGCATCGTCGCGCTCGGTGAAATGGGCGACAAGACGCAGCTGCTGGCCATGCTGCTGGCCGCGCGCTTTCGCAAACCCCTGCCCATCGTGCTGGGCATCCTGGTGGCCACGCTGGCCAACCACGCGCTGGCCGGTGCCGTCGGCCAGTGGGTGGCCGACGCGATCGGCCCGGTCTGGCTGCGCTGGATCATCGGCGGCTCGTTCCTGGCCATGGCGGTGTGGATGATGATCCCCGACAAGATCGACGAGGACGAGACCGACGCCAAGGGCCTGCGCCTGGGGGTGTTCGGCACCACCGTGGTGGCCTTTTTCCTGGCCGAGATGGGCGACAAGACGCAGATCGCCACTGTCGCCCTGGCCGCGCGCTACGACGCGGTGGTGGCCGTGGTCGCCGGCACCACGCTGGGCATGATGCTGGCCAACGTGCCGGCGGTCTTCCTGGGCGACCAGATCGCCCAAAAGGTGTCGATGACGCTGGTGCACGGCATCTCGGCGCTCATTTTTGCGGTGCTGGGCGTGCTCACCCTGCTCAACGTCGGCCACCTGTTCTGACCACGGTGCCGGGCGGCGTGCGTGACAGACCGCACGCCGCACCCGGTTTCGGGGCCGGCCGTGGCGTTGATCCAGGTCAAAACCCCCGCCATCACCGACATCAAGGGTGCAAATGCACCCTTTTTTCGCACTTCAGATGCGCCGGGGTCCGCCGATAGTTGTTTTGACGATCACAAGTCCACGCAATTCCTGGGGACATGTGTGTACCGATCGGCGCATCCATGGGCGGGCGTCCCTGCGGGTGTGGTTGCCACGACGCCCCCATCCGCAGGGAACACCCATGAACAAGCATTCGATCGGTTTTGGCATTGCGAAGCGCCTGTACACGCTGAGCATCGCCGTTTCGCTGGCGCTGGTGGCATTGGCGGTCTACGCCTATGTCAGCCTGCACGACGCCAGTGACAAGGCCGAAACCACCCAGAAGGTCCGCGCCCCGCAGCTGACCGCCATGTCCGACCTGGAGCTGGCGGTCACGCGGTCGTCGCTGCAGTTGCGGCACGCCATGCTGGCCCGCACGCCCGAAGAGCGCGACGCGGCGCTGGCCGACATTGGTGCCAAACGCAAGCTCATTGCCGAGACCATGGCCCGGTACGAGCAAGGCCTGTACACCGACAAGGGCAAGGCCCAGTTCGCCCAGCTGCCACCCCTGATGAACACCTTCTGGGGCATCGCCGAGAAAAACGTGACCTTGATCATGGCCGGTGACACCACGTACGCCTTTGCCTTCCTGGTGGACGAAACCATTCCCGCGCGCAACAAAGTGCTCAAGGTGCTGGACGAAGGCGTGACCTACCAGCAAGAAGCCCTGGCCGCCGACATCCAGAGCATCCAGAGCACCATCGGCACGACCTCGTCGGCCCTGGTGGCGCTGGTGGCCGTGATCGCAGTGGGCCTGCTGGCCTTCTCGGCCTGGGTGGCGGGTCAGTTGCACCGCCGGGTGGCCCTTGCCCAGGGCACGGCTGAGCGCGTGCGCGACGGTGACCTGAGCACCGCCGTGCGGGACGACGGACACGACGAGTTCTCACCCCTGCTGGCCGCGCTGGGCGAGATGCAGGGTTCGCTCTCGCGCGTGGTGGCCGACGTGCGCGGCAGCGCCGAAAGCGTGGCCACCGCCAGCACCCAGATCGCCCAGGGCAACGAAGACCTCTCGGGCCGCACCGAACAGCAGGCCGCCGCGCTGGAAGAAACCAACTCCACCACCACCACGCTGGGCCACACCGCGCAGCAGAACGCCGACAGCGCGCGCCAGGCCAGCCAGCTGGCCGCCAGCGCCAGCAGTGTGGCCATCCAGGGCGGTGACGTGGTGAGTCAGGTCGTGCAGACCATGAAAGACATCAACGACAGCAGCCGCAAGATCAACGACATCATCGGCGTGATCGACGGCATCGCGTTCCAGACCAACATCCTGGCGCTCAACGCCGCGGTGGAAGCCGCCCGCGCGGGCGAGCAGGGCCGGGGCTTTGCCGTGGTGGCCGGCGAGGTGCGCAACCTCGCGCAGCGCAGCGCCGAAGCGGCCAAAGAAATCAAGGGCCTGATCAACGCCAGCGTGGAACGCGTCGAGCAGGGCACCGCCCTGGTGGACCAGGCCGGCAGCACCATGCAGGAGATCGTGCAGTCGATCCAGCGCGTGACCGACATCGTGGGCGAGATCAGCAGCGCCAGCACCGAGCAGAGCGCTGGCGTGGCCCGCGTGAGCGAAGCCGTGCGCCAGATGGACCAGGCCACGCAGCAGAACGCCGCACTGGTCGAAGAGAGCGCCGCCGCCGCGGCCGGCCTGCGCCAGCAGGCCGAGCAGATGGTGCAAGCCGTTTCCGTTTTCAAACTCTCTGGCGCTGGCGCGCGCTGAGAGGGCCTTACAACGCGCCTCCTATCCATCCCACCTGAGAGAAGACCATGAACTTTTTGAACAATCTGCGCCTGGGTGCGCGCCTTGCCCTGGGATTTGGGGCGGTCTTGGTGCTGACCGTGCTGTTCGGCGCGTTCGGCCTGATCCGGATGCAGGCCGTCAACGCTGTGTCCAACGAGATCGACGACAACTGGCTGCCCAGCGTGGAAATGACCGCTCAGCTGGACGGCGATGTGGCGGCGTTTCGCGTGCAGGAGTTCGTGCACATTCTCTCCAACGACGAGAAAGACAGGCAAGTGGTAGAGGGCCGGCTGGCCGAGTTGCGCAAGTCCATCGACGCGGAACGCGCTGCATACGACAAGCTGGTTTCTTCGCCAGAAGAGCGTGCGCTGCAGCAAAAGTTTGAAGCCTTGTGGCAGCCGTACACGGTTGAGCATCAGAAGGCCATCGACCATTCCAGAGCCAACCGCAACGAGGAGGCGCGCGCCGTCATGATGGGCGACTCGCGCAAGCAGTATTTCGAGATGAACCAGGTGTTGGGCGAACTGGTCGAGCTCAATTCCAAGGGATCGCAGGACGCCACACACCGTGGGAGCGAGTTGTTCCAACAGTCGATCTGGATGATTAGCGCGGGGCTCGCCTTTGTTGTGGCTCTGGGCAGCCTGTTTGCCTGGTTGCTCTCGCGCTCGATCACCCGCCCGATCAACGAGGCTGTGCAGATTGCCGATCACATTGCGGGCGGCGACCTGACCCAGCAGATCGTTGTGAACCGCTCCGATGAAACAGGCTTGCTGCTGCAGGCCATGCAAAAGATGCAGAACGCGCTGAGCACCCTGGTCAACAGCGTGCGCCAGAACGCCGAGGGCGTGGCCACCGCCAGCGCGCAGATCGCCCAGGGCAACTCCGACCTGTCCAGCCGCACCGAGCAGCAGGCCAGCGCGCTGGAAGAGACCAGCGCCTCCATGGAAGAAATGGGCTCGACCGCACAGCAGAACGCCGACAACGCGCGCCAGGCCAGCCAGCTGGCCGCCAGCGCCAGCAGCGTCGCGGTGCAGGGTGGCGAGGTGGTCAACCAGGTGGTGCAGACCATGCGCGACATCAACGACAGCAGCCGCAAGATCAGCGACATCATCGGCGTGATCGACGGCATCGCGTTCCAGACCAACATCCTGGCCCTGAACGCCGCGGTGGAAGCGGCGCGGGCGGGCGAGCAGGGGCGCGGCTTTGCGGTGGTGGCGGCCGAGGTGCGCAACCTGGCGCAGCGCAGCGCCGAAGCGGCCAAGGAAATCAAGGGCCTGATCAACGCCAGCGTGGAACGCGTGGAGCAAGGCACCGCCCTGGTGGACCAGGCCGGCACGACCATGCAGGAAGTGGTGCAGTCGATCCAGCGCGTGACCGACATCGTGGGCGAGATCAGCAGCGCCAGCCAGGAACAGAACGCTGGTGTGAACCAGGTCGCCGAGGCCGTGACCAGCATGGACCAGACCACGCAGCAGAACGCCGCGCTGGTGGAAGAAAGCGCCGCTGCCGCGTCCAGCCTGCGCGGCCAGGCCGAGCAGCTGGTGCACGCCGTCAGCCTGTTCCGCACCGCCGGCAACCACAGCGCCAGCGCCTCGCCGGTGGCGGCGGTGTCGCAGCTGATGGCGGCCCCCGTCTCGCGTGCCGCGCCGGCAGCAGCCAAGCCGCTGGCCCGCCCGGCGTCGCCCAAGGCCCTGCCCAAGCCCGCCGCAGCGGCCCACACGCCCGCACCAGCTGCGCCCAAGGCCGCAGCCAAGTCCACCCCCGTCAGCGCGGGTGCCAGCGACGACTGGGAAAGCTTCTGAGCCTGAACTCCCCCACCCACCCGACCACCGAACACCAGGACCCACCATGGACATGAACACCCACGCCGCTCCGGCCTCCGGCCGCTCCGTGACCGCGCAGCAAGGCGCGCACGCCGAATTCCTGACCTTCCGCCTGGGGGCCGAGGAATACGGCATCGACATCCTGCGGGTGCAGGAGATCCGTTCCTACGAAGAGCCCACGCGGATTGCGAACGCACCGCACTTCATCAAGGGCGTGGTGAACCTGCGCGGGGTGATCGTGCCGGTGGTGGACCTGCGCATCAAGCTCAACTGCGAGAAGGTGGAATACAACGGTTTCACGGTGGTGATCGTGCTGAACGTGCACGGGCGGGTGGTCGGTGCGGTGGTGGACTCGGTGTCCGACGTGCTGGAGCTCAGCCAGGAGCTGATCAAGCCGGCACCGGAGATGAACACGACGGTGGACACCAGCTTCATCACCGGCATTGCCAGCGTGGGCGAACGCATGCTGATCCTGATGGACATCGCCGCGCTCATGAGCAGCGCCGACATGGGCCTCATGGACGCCTCGTCTCAAAACTTGCAGTAAAGGCCGCGCCGGACCTGTCCCGCGCGACGCGGGGACCGGTTCAGCGCCGAGCGATTCCAGGGAGTTCCCATGTTCCGTTTCATTGCCCAGCTCCGGCTGGCCCACAAATTCCTGGTCCTGGGCCTGATCGCCCTGCTCATGGTGTCCCTGCCCGTCACCTTTGCGGTGCGCGGCGAGCTGACCGTCTGGGAGGCGGCACGCGCAGAGGCCGCGGGCATTGCCCCGGCCGGCCACATCCTGCAGCTGGTGCAGCTGAGCCAGCAGCACCGCGGCCTCTCGGCCAATGTGCTGGGCGGCAACGAGGCGCTGCAGGGCGAGCGCGAGAAGCGCCAGGCTGCGATCGGCCAGCTTCTGCCGCAGGTGCGCGCAAGCCTGGGTGCGCTGAACACCCCGGCGCTGGGCACCGAGTTGCAGGCCATCGAAACCGAATGGGCCGAGCTGTCGCGCGCCGTGGCCAGCCGCGGCGTCACCGGCCCGCAGAGTTTTGCGCGCCACACCGCGCTCATCGAACGCCAGCTCAACCTGCTGGAGTCGGTCACCGACGCGTCGGGCATGAGCCTGGACCCGCACGGCCACAGCTACTTCCTGATCCAGTCGGTGCTGATGCACCTGCCGCGCCTGACCGAGACCCTGGGCCAGACCCGTGCACAAGGTTCGCTCGCGCTGGCGCGCGGCGAAGTGGGCACCGCGCAGCGTGCGCAGCTGGCCGCCCTGACCGACCTTTCGCGGGCGCACCTGCGCCAGGCGCGTCGCAGCCTTGAAAAGGCCGTGGCCGCCGAGCCGGCCTATGGCCAGCAACTGAACACCCCCGCCCAGCAGGCCTGGCAGCAGGCCGAGGCCGCGTTCGCCCTGACCGGGCAGGCCATCGTGCAGGCCGAGGTGCCCAGCATGGCGGCCTCCGACTATTTCGGCATCCTCACGCGCCAGATCGACGCGCAGTTCGCGCTCATCACCGCCGGGTTCGACCAGCTCTCGGCCACGCTGCACGAGCGCGAACGCAGCGCCAGCACCGGGCTGATGGTCATGGTCGGCGGCCTGGCCGCGCTCATGGCGCTGGGCGCAGCGTTCATGTGGGCCATCGCGCGCAGCACCACGACCGCCATTGCCCAGGCCGTGCAGGTGGCCCAGACCGTGGCCGCCGGCGACCTGACCTCGCACATCGAGGTGCGCGGCCGCGACGAAACGGCACAGCTGCTGCAGGCCCTCAAGACCATGAACGACGGGCTGGCCCAGGTGGTGTCACAGGTGCGCCAGGGCAGCGACCACATCGCCACCGGCAGCAGCCAGATCGCGACCGGCAACGCCGACCTCTCGCAGCGCACCGAAGAGCAGGCCAGCAACCTGCAGCAGACGGCCGCCAGCATGGAGCAGCTGACCAGCACCGTGCAGCAGAACGCCGACACGGCGCGCCAGGCCAGCGCCATCGTGCGCGGCGCTACCGACGCGGCCCGCGAGGGCGGCCAGACGGTGGGCCAGGTCGTGACCACCATGGAAGCGATCAGCCAGAGCAGCCGCCGCATCCACGACATCATCGGCGTGATCGACGGCATCGCCTTCCAGACCAACATCCTGGCCCTGAACGCCGCGGTGGAAGCCGCGCGGGCCGGCGAGCAGGGTCGCGGTTTTGCGGTGGTGGCGGCCGAGGTGCGCAACCTCGCGCAGCGCAGCGCCGAGGCGGCCAAGCAGATCAAGCAGCTGATCAGCGAAAGTGTGGACCGGGTGGAAGCCGGCACGGCCCTGGTGGCCGATGCGGGCGCCAGCGTGGGCCGCATCGTGGACCGCGTGGCGCAGGTGAACCAGCTGATCGAGGCCATAGCCGCGTCGAGTGCCGAGCAGGCCAGCGGCATTGCCCAGGTGGGCAACGCGGTGGCTCAGCTGGACCAGGTGACGCAGCAGAACGCGGCGCTGGTGGAAGAAAGCGCGGCCGCGGCCGACAGCCTGCAAGCGCAGGCCCGGCAACTGGCGGCGCTGGTGGGCCGCTTCCGGCTGGCGGGGGGCTGAACGGCACGCGCCGGTGCGGGAATACCTCCTGTCCGGTGGCGCTTATCGCGGCTTCAGTCCGGCCCCGGCCGGTCGATAGTCCATGGACCTGCTTCGACCGTGCGCCCAGGCGCACCGCCCAAGCGCTGTCCAACCCGACCGGATCGGCCACACGCGGAACGATCCGGCCCACGGGGGCGCCCGCCGCCACTGCCATGCCACACCTTCTGAGCTTTCGCAGCAAAATCCTGGCCCTCGTGGCCGTCGCCGTCGTCGGCATGGCCCTGCTGGGCGGGCTCTCGGTCTGGCAGGTGCGCCAGCAGCTCATCGAAGGCCGCGAAGGCCAGCTGGTGGCGGCCGTGCAGTCGGCCCACGCCATCGTGGACGGTTTCCGCCAGCAGGCCGCGGCCGGCCAGCTGAGCGAGGCCGACGCCCAGAAGGCCGCCCAGGCCGCGCTGCGCCACGCGCGCTACGGCGCCGACGGCAAGGACTACTTCTACATCTGGACCCTCCAGGGCGTGGGGGTGATGCACCCCATCAAGCCCGAGTGGAGCGGCCGCAACATGGTCGGCCAGATCAAGGACGGCCAGGGCGTGGACATCATCGTCGCCCTGATCGACGGCCTGCGCGCCAGCCGCGACGGGCGCGCCTTCGTCATGACCAATTTCCCGCGCCCGGGCGAAAAGACCCCGGTGCCCAAGCTGCAGTACGTGATCCAGGTCGAGGGCTGGAACTGGATGGTGGGCTCGGGCCTGTACACCGACGACCTGAACGCGCTGGTGATGCGCGCCGTGCTGGGCAACCTGGTGGTCGGCGGGGTGGCCTTGCTGGCCATGGCGGGCTTCGGCTGGATCGTGCTGCGCGGCGTGGTGCGCCAGATCGGCGGCGAGCCCGGCGAGGCTGTGGCCGTCATGCAGGACGTGGCCCGGGGCAACCTGGCCGTGCGCCTGCAGGGCGTGCCGCCGGGCAGCGTGCTCGCGGCCCTGGGCGAGATGGTCGAGGCGCTGCAGAAGCTGGTGACGCAGGTGCGCGGCGCCAGCGACAACATCGGCGTGGCGTCCAGCGAGATCGCCAGCGGCAACCACGACCTGAGCGCGCGCACCGAACAGACGGCCAGCAGCCTGCAGCAGACGGCCGCCAGCATGGAAGAACTCACCGCCACGGTGCGCACCAGCGCGGACTCGGCGCGCCAGGCCAACCAGCTGGCCGCCAGCGCCAGCGAGATCGCGGTGCGCGGCGGTGAAGTGGTCAACCAGGTGGTGGCCACCATGCAGGAGATCCACCACAGCAGCCAGAAGATCAACGACATCATCGGCACCATCGACGGCATCGCGTTCCAGACCAACATCCTGGCGCTCAACGCGGCGGTGGAAGCCGCGCGCGCCGGCGAGCAGGGCCGGGGCTTTGCGGTGGTGGCCAGCGAAGTGCGCAACCTGGCGCAGCGCAGCGCCGAGGCGGCCAAAGAGATCAAGGGCCTGATCGGCACCAGCGTGGACAAGGTGGACGTGGGCACGCGCCTGGTGGCCGATGCGGGCCAGACCATGAGCGAGATCGTGGGCTCGATCCAGCGCGTGAGCGACATCGTGGGCGAGATCACGGCCGCGGCCGGTGAGCAGAGCGACGGCATCGGCCAGGTCAACGTGGCAGTGAGCCAGCTCGACCAGATGACGCAGCAGAACGCGGCGCTGGTGGAAGAGAGCGCGGCGGCCGCGCAAAGCCTCAAAGACCAGGCCGCGCGCCTGGCCCAGGTGGTGGCGGTGTTCCGCACCACCGCCTGACCCCGGATCTTTCTCCGCACCCCTATCGGTTCCCTCACCCCTCCCAACCATCCACAGGAGACTTCACATGACCTTCGCTCGCACCTTCCTGGCCTCTGTCGCCACCCTCGCCCTGGCCGGCGCCAGCCTGACGGCGCACGCCGACGCCAAACCCGATGACGCCATCGCCATGGTCAAAAAAGGCGTGGCCTTCATCACCGCCAGCGGCAAGGACAAGGGCTACGCCGAGATCAGCAGCAAGACCAGCCAGTTCAAGAAGGAAGACCTGTACCTGGTGGTCTACGGTCTGGACGGCACGGTCCACGCCCACGGGGCCAACGAAAAAATGATCGGCAAGAACCTGATCGACCTCAAGGACATCGACGGCAAGCCCTTCGTGCGCGAGCGCGTCGAAATGGCCAAGACCAAGGCCAGCTTCTGGCAGGACTACAAGTTCACCAACCCCGAGACCAAGAAGATCGAGCCCAAGGCCATGTACTGCGAGAAGTTGGACACCACCGTGGTCTGCGGCGGCATCTACAAATAAGGCCCACCCACGCCGGCGCGCCCGTGTGGGTGCGCCGCGTGCGAATGCAGCAGGTCGACAACGATAAGGACACCCCATGAAACTGGGTCAGAAACTCTTGCTGGCACCGGTGGTGACGGCTGCGGTCGTGCTGCTGGCCGGCCAGGTGGATTCCTGGTTGCTCAGCCGCTCCAATGCACAGGCGGTCGCCTCCTTCAGCGAGCACATCGGGGAGGTGCAGGCCCTGAGCAGCCTGCAGGCCGACGTGAACCAGGCCCACGTCGAGGTCTACCGCATGATGACCATCATCGGCTCGCTCGACGAACCCACGATCCAGGCCCGGCGCAAGGCGCTGGCCGAGCGCTCGGCGACGACCAGCGCCCGGCTGGATCAGCAGATGCCCCCCGGCAGCGCACTGCGTGCCGACGCCGACACGGCGCGCCAGCAGGTGGCCGACTACTTCAAGAAAGCGGACGCCGCGATCGATCTCGCCTCGGTGGACCCCAACACCGGCGTGGCGGCCATGCAAGGCGCGGACGAGGCCTACGGCGCCCTGGGGCGCTCGCTCGGCGCGGTCCAGGCCAAGATGGTGGAGCGCGCCACACAGGACGCCGAAGACCAGGCCGCCGCCGCGGCGGGCACGCACTGGCTGCTCAGCCTGTTGTCGCTGGTGGTGGCGGCGGCGGTGGTGACGGTGGCCTGGCTCATGCTGCGGCAGGTGGCGCGCGCGCTGGACCAGGCCTCGCGCGTGGCCCGCTCCGTGGCCGACGGCGACCTGACCCAGACGGTGGAGACCGACCGCAACGACGAACTGGGCGAACTGCTCCGCGCCCTGGCCGCGATGAGGGCGTCCCTGCTCAACACCGTGGTGCAGGTGCGCTCGGCGGCCGACAGCATCGGCACCGCCAGCGCCGAGATCGCGGCGGGCAACCAGGACCTGTCGAGCCGCACCGAGCAGGCCGCGAGCAGCCTGGAAGAGACCGCCGCCAGCATGGAGCAGCTGACCGGCACGGTGCAGAGCAGCGCCGACGCCGCGCGCCAGGCCAACCAGCTGGCCGCCAGCGCCAGTGAGATCGCGGTGCGTGGCGGGCAGGTGGTGGGCCAGGTGGTCACCACCATGGACGAGATCAACCACAGCAGCAAAAAGATCAACGACATCATCGGCGTGATCGACGGCATCGCGTTCCAGACCAACATCCTGGCGCTCAACGCCGCGGTGGAAGCAGCGCGCGCCGGTGAGCAGGGCCGGGGCTTTGCGGTGGTGGCGGCCGAGGTGCGCAACCTCGCGCAGCGCAGCGCCGAGGCGGCCAAGGAAATCAAGGGCCTGATCGGCACCAGCGTGGACAAGGTGGACGTGGGCACACGCCTGGTGGCCGAGGCGGGCCAGACCATGGGCGAGATCGTGGCCAGCGTGCAGCGCGTGACCGACATCATTGCCGAGATCTCGGCCTCGGCCGGCGAGCAGGGCGAGGGCATCGGCCAGGTCAACGTCGCGGTCACGCAGCTCGACCAGATGACGCAGCAGAACGCGGCGCTGGTGGAAGAAAGCGCGGCGGCGGCCGAGAGCCTGAAAGACCAGGCGGCGCGCCTGGCGCAGGCGGTGGCGGTGTTCCGCGTGCACGGCTGAGTCCGGCCCCCCGGTGCACCCCGAGGGTGTGACGGCCAGACGGCCGTCACACCCTCGGGTCTTTGGGGCAACCGCTGGTCGAATGGCCGGCCCGACCCGTCGGGCGGGCAGGGGCCGTGGGGTGCGAACTGAAGACCTTTGACCGCCTTTTCCGATCGGGCAGGGGTTTGGGCCGGCTTTGCGGCGTTTTTCCCACCTTCAGAGCGCGCCGCAGCGGTCGATAGTCCATGGACCCTATCCGTCTTTCAAGGACCGACCACCATGGACATGAACCCCAACACCAGCGCGGCCAGCGGCCGCCACGTGGGCGCGCAGCAAGGCGCGCACGCCGAATTTCTGACCTTCCGCCTGGGGGCCGAGGAATACGGCATCGACATCCTGCGGGTGCAGGAGATCCGTTCCTACGAAGAGCCCACGCGGATTGCGAACGCACCGCACTTCATCAAGGGCGTGGTGAACCTGCGCGGGGTGATCGTGCCGGTGGTGGACCTGCGCATCAAGCTCAACTGCGAGAAGGTGGAATACAACGGCTTCACGGTGGTGGTGGTGCTCAACGTGCACGGCCGGGTGGTCGGTGCGGTGGTGGACTCGGTCTCGGACGTGCTGGAACTCAGCCAGGACCTGATCAAGCCGGCGCCGGAGATGAACACCACGGTGGACACCAGCTTCATCACCGGCATCGCCAGCGTGGGCGAACGCATGCTGATCCTGATGGACATCTCCGCCCTCATGAGCAGCGCCGACATGGGGCTGATGGACGCCTCCACGCAGCAATTGCAGTGACCTGAGCCGGGCGCCCTGAGCGCGCCCGCCCGTCCCCGCCGCCCACAACCGATCCGGAACCCGCCATGACCTCCTCCACGAACACGCGCTCCCTGGCCCGCACCCTCACGCTGCAGGCCGTCGGGTTGCTGTCGGTCGTGCTGCTGGGGTCCAGCGTGCTGATTTCCACCGTCGCAGAAGAGCGCTCACGCGAGCGCATCGTGCAGTGGGTCGGTGACAAGGCACAGTCGGTGGCCGACGCGATCGACGCCTCCGACGCCACGGCGCGCATGATGACCGAACGGGCCTACAAGCCCTTTCGCCAGCAGTTCGCCGAGCAGTTCGATCTCGATGCGTCGTCCGGGCACCTCAAGAGCTGGGGCATGCTGCTCAACGACGACTTCTCCAGCGTCGACGCGTTTGCCAAAACCAACGGCGGGGTCGCCACCATCTTCATGCGCAAGGGGGACGACTTCGAACGTGTCACCACCTCGCTGAAAAAGGAAAACGGTGAGCGCGCCATGGGCACCCTGCTGGCGCGCGACCACCCGGCCTATCCGCTGATGCTGCAAGGCCAGACCTACACCGGTCGCGCCGTGCTGTTCGGCACCCCCTACATGACCCACTACGAAGCGGTGAAGAACGCCGCCGGCCAGGTGGTGGGCATCCTGTTCATCGGCTTTGACGTCTCGGCCTTCCAGTCCGCGATGGTCAAACTGGTCAACGAGGCGCATTTCTTCGACACCGGCCGCACGCTGGTGATCGACCCGCGCAAGCAGAACGCCGACGCCGTCTTCGTCGTGCACCCCAAGGCCGTGGGCAAGAAGGTGCTGGAGGTCTACCCCGACGCCGGCCCCGCGCTGGACGCGATGCGTGCCAACGCCCAGGTGTTCCACCCGGGTGGCCCGGCCCTGAGCGGCGAGGCCATGGGCGCCGACCCGTGGCTGGCCAAGCGCAGCGCCAAAGCCGGCGGCTGGTGGGTGGTGGCCCAGGTCTCGGACGACGAAGCCATGGCCACCCACTGGGCCACCATCTACGCTTTCTGGGGGCTGCTCGGCGTGGCCACCGCCGTGGTGGCGTTCGGCCTGTATGTGCTGATCCGCCGCAACGTCAGCGCTCCGCTGGGGGAGCTCTCGCGCACGGTCACCGCGGTGGCGCAGGGCGATCTCTCACACGCCTTCGCCACCGAACGCCGCGACGAGATCGGGCGCCTGGTGCGCGAGGTCGAGGGCATGCGCCAGCGCTTCGTGGACATGATGCGCGAGCTGCGCACCGCGGCCGACAACATCGGTGTGGCGTCCAGCGAGATCGCCAGCGGCAACCACGACCTGAGCGCGCGCACCGAACAGACGGCCAGCAGCCTGCAGCAGACGGCCGCCAGCATGGAAGAACTCACCGCCACGGTGCGCACCAGCGCGGACTCGGCGCGCCAGGCCAACCAGCTGGCCGCCAGCGCCAGCGAGATCGCGGTGCGCGGCGGTGAAGTGGTCAACCAGGTGGTGGCCACCATGCAGGAGATCCACCACAGCAGCCAGAAGATCAACGACATCATCGGCACCATCGACGGCATCGCCTTCCAGACCAACATCCTGGCGCTGAACGCCGCGGTGGAAGCCGCGCGCGCCGGCGAGCAGGGCCGGGGCTTTGCGGTGGTGGCCAGCGAAGTGCGCAACCTGGCGCAGCGCAGCGCCGAGGCGGCCAAAGAGATCAAGGGCCTGATCGGCACCAGCGTGGACAAGGTGGACGTGGGCACGCGCCTGGTGGCCGATGCGGGCCAGACCATGAGCGAGATCGTGGGCTCGATCCAGCGCGTGAGCGACATCGTGGGCGAGATCACGGCCGCGGCCGGTGAGCAGAGCGACGGCATCGGCCAGGTCAACGTGGCAGTGAGCCAGCTCGACCAGATGACGCAGCAGAACGCGGCGCTGGTGGAAGAGAGCGCGGCGGCCGCGCAAAGCCTCAAGGACCAGGCCGCGCGCCTGGCCCAGGTGATGTCGGTGTTCCGGCTCGATGCGCACGCCTCGGCATCGGCCCCGGTGGTGTCGGTGTCGGCCCCGGCCAGCCGTGCCCTGAGCGCCCGCGCCATCCACGCTGCACCGTTGCGGCCCGCTCCGGCCAAGGCGCTGAGCGCGCCGGCCCACAAGCCCAAGGCCGCTGCCCTGCCCCGGCCGGCGGCGACCAACCCGGCCGCGCCTGCGGTGGCCTCGGTGGCGTCTGCGCCGGCACCTGCACCCGCATCCACACCGGTGCCCGCCGCACCCAAAAACATCCCCGTGCCCGCCAGCGCCGAAGGCGACTGGGAGAGCTTCTGACCACCGACTGAACCCCGACGTGGTGCGGACCTTGTGCACCGACCACATTCCCATCCCGCACGCGGCCTGAGCCCGGCCCGATGCCCTGGAGACTTTCATGAACTTCAACCAACTCACCATCGGCCAGCGACTGGGCCTGGGCTTCGGTGTCGTGCTGCTGCTGTTGCTGGTGCAGACCGGCATGGTCTACAGCGGCATGAACGAGGCCACCCGCGACCAGCAACAGCTGGTGGAGATGAACCGCCAGGTGGCGCTGGCCGACGAATGGGTGGCCAGCACGCAGCTGAACATCAACCGCGTGATGGCGCTGGCCAAGTCCGGCAACAACCCCGAGGTCGAGGCCTATTTCAAGCCCCTGATCGCCCAGACCACCGAACGCATCAACGAGCTGCAGAAGGCGCTGGAGGCGTCGATCGAGGCCGATCAGGGCAAGGCCCTGCTGACCGACATCGCGGCGCGTCGCAAAGCGTACATCGCCGAGCGCAAGACCTACTTCGACACGCTCAAGGCCGCCGACCCGCAGGCCGCCGAGCTGCTGGACAGCCAGTTGCTGCCGGCGGTGCAGCGCTACGTGAGCAGCATGCAGGCGCTGCAGCAATACGAACACCAGCGGGTGGACGACAAGCTGCAACAAGCCGAGGCGACCCAGGTTCGCCAGCTGGCCTTGATCGGGGTCGTCGCGCTGGTGGCGCTGCTGGTCGGTGTGCTGGTGGCCTGGCGCGTGGCGCGCTCGGTCACGGTGCCGGTGGCCGGCGCGGTGCGCGCCGCGCGGGCCGTGGCCGACGGTGACCTGACGCAGACCGTGCAGGTGGACCGCCGCGACGAACTGGGCCAGCTGCAGCAGGCGCTGGCCGACATGAAGGCCTCGCTGCTGTCCACCGTGGCCCAGGTGCGCCAGGCCAGCGACAACATCGGCGTGGCGTCCAGCGAGATCGCCAGCGGCAACCACGACCTGAGCGCGCGCACCGAACAGACGGCCAGCAGCCTGCAGCAGACGGCCGCCAGCATGGAAGAACTCACCGCCACGGTGCGCACCAGCGCGGACTCGGCGCGCCAGGCCAACCAGCTGGCCGCCAGCGCCAGCGAGATCGCGGTGCGCGGCGGTGAAGTGGTCAACCAGGTGGTGGCCACCATGCAGGAGATCCACCACAGCAGCCAGAAGATCAACGACATCATCGGCACCATCGACGGCATCGCGTTCCAGACCAACATCCTGGCGCTCAACGCGGCGGTGGAAGCCGCGCGCGCCGGCGAGCAGGGCCGGGGCTTTGCGGTGGTGGCCAGCGAAGTGCGCAACCTGGCGCAGCGCAGCGCCGAGGCGGCCAAAGAGATCAAGGGCCTGATCGGCACCAGCGTGGACAAGGTGGACGTGGGCACGCGCCTGGTGGCCGATGCGGGCCAGACCATGAGCGAGATCGTGGGCTCGATCCAGCGCGTGAGCGACATCGTGGGCGAGATCACGGCCGCGGCCGGTGAGCAGAGCGACGGCATCGGCCAGGTCAACGTGGCAGTGAGCCAGCTCGACCAGATGACGCAGCAGAACGCGGCGCTGGTGGAAGAGAGCGCGGCGGCCGCGCAAAGCCTCAAAGACCAGGCCGCGCGCCTGGCCCAGGTGGTGGCGGTGTTCCGGCTCGATGCGCACGCCTCGGCATCGACCCCGGTGGTATCGGTGTCGGCCCCGGCCAGCCGCGCCCTGAGCGCCCGCGCCACCCACGCTGCACCGTTGCGGCCCGCTCCGGCCAAGGCGCTGAGCGCGCCGGCCCACAAGCCCAAGGCCGCTGCCCTGCCCCGGCCGGCGGCGACCAACCCGGCCGCGCCTGCGGTGGCCTCGGTGGCGTCTGCGCCGGCACCTGCACCCGCATCCACACCGGTGCCCGCCGCACCCAAAAACATCCCCGTGCCCGCCAGCGCCGAAGGCGACTGGGAGAGCTTTTGACCACCCCCGGCACACCGTAGGAGAACCTCATGCACACCGCCCATTCGGCCCGCGCGTCCGCGCCGGCCAACAGCCGCGCCTTGTTGGGTGACCAGGTGATGCTGGGGGCGATCGCGCTCAGCGCGGTGGCCGCCGCCGTCATCGGTTTTCTGTACCACGAGCCCACGCTGGGCGTGGTCGGCGCTCTGGCGCTGGCCGGTCTGGGCGTGGTGGGCTACGCCATGGCGCGGGGCACCCTGTTCTCGCGCCTGGTGCTGACCACGTCCCTGGTGGCGCTGGTGGCGCTGCACATCCAGCTCGCGCACGGCGAGCTGGAATACCACTTCGGTGTCTTCGTCACGCTGGCGGCGCTGCTGGTGTACCTGGACTGGCGCCCCATCCTGCTGGCCGCGGTGCTGTTCGCCGTGCACCACGTGCTGTTCGACCGGCTGCAGGCGGTCGGCCTGGGCTTTTATTGCCTGTCCGAAGCGAACTTCGGCCGCATCGTGCTGCACGCCGCCTACGTGGTGATCCAGACCGCGCTGGAGGTGGTGCTGGTGCTGGGCATGGGGCGCACGGCGCGTGAGGGCGAAGAACTCTCGGCCCTGGTGGCCGCGGTGGACCAGGCCGACGGCATTGCGCTGGACGTGAGCGGCCAGACCGTGGGCACGCCGGTCGCGCGTGCGCTGCAGGGCGCGCTGCAGCGCATGCAGGCGGTGGTGGTCTCGGTGCAGACCTCGGCCATGCACATCGACGCCGCCAGCCGCGAGATCGCGCACGGCAACAGCGACCTGAGCGCGCGCACCGAGCAGGCGGCCAGCAGCCTGCAGCAGACGGCGGCGAGCATGGAAGAGCTCAACAGCACCATGCGCCAGAGCGCCGACGCGGCACGCCAGGCCAGCCAGATGGCGGTGGCCAACGCGGAAGTGGCCGCGCGGGGCGGCCAGGTGGTGGGCCAGGTGGTCGCCACCATGGACGAGATCAACCACAGCAGCAAGAAGATCAACGACATCATCGGCGTGATCGACGGCATCGCGTTCCAGACCAACATCCTGGCGCTCAACGCGGCGGTGGAAGCCGCGCGCGCCGGCGAGCAGGGCCGGGGCTTTGCGGTGGTGGCCAGCGAAGTGCGCAACCTGGCGCAGCGCAGCGCCGAGGCGGCCAAAGAGATCAAGGGCCTGATCGGCACCAGCGTGGACAAGGTGGAAGCCGGCACGCGCCTGGTGGCCGAGGCGGGCAACACCATCGGCGAGGTGGTGGCCAACGCGCAGCGGGTGGCCGACATCATTGGCGAGATCACCGCGGCCAGCGGCGAGCAGGCCAGCGGCATCGGTCAGGTCAACACGGCGGTCACGCAGCTCGACCAGATGACGCAGCAGAACGCCGCGCTGGTGGAGCAGAGCAGTGCGGCGGCCGAGAGCATGCGCTCGCAGGCCGAGCAGCTGGCACAGGCGGTGCAGGTTTTCAAGAAGGCGCGCGCCTGAGCGCGCCACGGTTCGATGTGTTCAAGGAGTTCATGACATGGGCCTGCAATCAATGATGCGGCTGTTTTCCATCCGGGTGCGCATGGTGGGCGCCATCGGCGTCGTGCTGGTGCTGCTGCTGGGCGTGGGGGGCGCGGGGGTGTGGGGCATGCAGAACCTGCAGTCGATCAGCCAGGAGTTCGTGGACCACGCATTCGAGGAAACCAAGGCGCTGTCGCGCTTGCGCCTGGGGCTGGCCGACCTGGGCCGGTACGAAAAAGAGATGGTGATCCAGTACGAGTCGCCCGAGCAGCTGTCGCTGGCGAACCTGAACTGGGGCAAGGCCCGCAAGGTGGTGCGCGAGCAGATCCAGCACATGCAGCAAGGCGCGGCCGACAAAGACAACGTGGTGCTGCACAGCCTGGAGAAAAACCTGGCCGCCTACGAGGCCGCCGTGGACCCGGTGGTCAACAACATGCAGAGCGGCGGCTACGACAGCGCCACCGTGGCCAACCGCATGCTCGAACGTGCGCACCAGAGCTATGCGGCGCTGGAGGCGGACATGAAGAAGATCGAGGCCCTCATCACCGCCGAGGCCTCGGCCCTGCAGGCCCAGGAGGCCGCGACGGCGCGCACCACCCTGATCGGCTTTGCCGTGGCCGTGGGCCTGGCCATGTTCGTGGTGGTGCCGACCACGCTGGCCAACATGCAGAGCATCTGCCAGCCGCTGAACGTGGCGCAGAACCTGGCGGCGTCCATTGCCAAGGGCGACCTGACGCAGCCGGTGCAGACCCAGGGCAAGGACGAGCTGACCGCGCTGATGCACGCGCTGGGCATGATGCAGGCGTCGCTGGCGCGCATCGTGGGCGAGGTGCGCAACAGCACCGACAGCATCGGCAGCGCGAGTGTGGAAATCGCCTCGGGCAACCAGGACCTGTCCAACCGCACCGAACTGGCCGCCAGCAGCCTGCAGCAGGCCGCCAGCAGCCTGGAACAGATCAACGGCATGGTGAGCCACAGCGTGGAGAGCGCGCGCCAGGCCAGCGCCATGGCCGCGACCAACGCCGACGTGGCCGCGCGCGGCGGCCAGGTGGTCAGCCAGGTGGTGGCCACGATGGACGAGATCAACCACAGCAGCAAGAAGATCAGCGACATCATCGGCGTGATCGACGGCATCGCGTTCCAGACCAACATCCTGGCGCTCAACGCGGCGGTGGAAGCCGCACGCGCCGGTGATTCCGGGCGCGGGTTCGCGGTGGTGGCCGGCGAGGTGCGCAACCTCGCGCGCCGCAGCGCCGAGGCGGCGCAGGAGATCAAGCTGCTGATCGGGGCCAGCGTGGACAAGGTCGAGGCCGGCACCCACCTGGTGGCCGAGGCGGGCCAGACGATCGGCGAGATCGTCACGCACGCGCAGAAGATCTCGGTCTTCATCAACGACATCACCACCGCTGCCAACGACCAGAGCCAGGGCATCGGCCAGGTCAACAGCGCGGTCGGCCAGCTCGACCAGATGACGCAGCAGAACGCGGCGCTGGTGGAACAGAGCGCGGCCGCCGCCGAGAACCTGCGCGACCAGGCGGGCAGGCTGGCCGCCGTGGTGGCCACCTTCCAGCTCAGCCGCGCCTGAGCGGCACACCCGTCCGCCATCCGTGTGACCGCGCGCTCCTGTCCGCCGCACGCGTTGCCGCTGTGGTTGCGGGACCGTGAGGGCGTCGAGCGCCGTGCTGCACGGGGGTCCGGCGTTCGCCGACGCCTGCCGACCGGCCACGCCCGGTGCCCGGGTGGCCGGTTGCGCAAGGGTGTGCGCGCGCACGCTGGCCTGCCTATACTGGCCGCCTCGTTGCCGACCGACCGGAAAGGCCCGCCATGAATGCCCGACTGCCCGCCGCCGCCGTCCCGCTGGACGCCCAGACCCTGCAAACCCAGGTGGACGCCGCCTGGCGCTCCACCATCGTGCCCGAGCTGCAACGCTACATCGCGGTGCCGGCCAAGTCGCCCATGTTCGACCCCGACTGGGCGGCGCACGGCCTGCTCGAACGGGTGTTGCAGAACGCCGCCGACTGGGTGCGCGCCCAGCAGGTGCCGGGCTTGCGGTTGGAGATCGTTCGCCTGAACGACGCCCAGGGCCGATCACGCACGCCGGTGCTGTTTTTTGAACTGCCGGCCAGCGCCGGAAAAGACGGCACACCGGCCCCGGCCAGTGCCCAGACCGTGCTGATGTACGGCCACCTGGACAAACAACCCGAATTCAACGGCTGGCGCAGCGACCTGGGGCCGTGGACCCCGGTGATCGACGACGGCAAGCTCTACGGCCGCGGCGGCGCCGACGACGGTTACGCCATCTACGCCAGCATCACGGCCATCCAGGCGCTGCAGGCGCAGGGCGTGGCGCACCCGCGCATCGTCGGCCTGATCGAAACCTGCGAAGAAAGCGGCTCGGCCGACCTGCTGCCCTATGTGGACGCGCTGCGCCCCCGCCTGGGCGATGTGGGCCTGGTGGTCTGCCTGGACAGCGGCGCCGGCAACTACGACCAGCTCTGGCTGACCACCAGCCTGCGCGGCATGGCCAGCGGCGTGCTCAAGGTCGAGATCCTCACCGAGGGCATCCACTCGGGCGACGCCTCGGGCCTGGTGCCGTCGAGCTTTCGCATCATGCGGCAGGTGCTGGACCGGCTGGAAGACAGCGGCACCGGCCACCTGCTGCCCGCGGCGTTCCATTGCCAGGTGCCGGGCGAGCGGCTGGCGCAGGCGCAAGCCACGGCCGCCATCCTGGGCGACGAGCTGTTCAAACGCTTCCCCTGGGCCCACCACGACTGCGGCGGCGCCACCGTCTCGGCCCTGCCGACCACCACCGACCCGGTCGAAGCCCTGCTGGCCCGCACCTGGCGGCCCACCCTCTCGGTCACCGGCGCCGAAGGCTTCCCCGACATCGCCAACGCCGGCAACGTGCTGCGGCCCTACACGGCGTTCAAGCTCAGCCTGCGCCTGCCACCCCTGGTGGACGCGGCCGGCGCGGTGCAGCAGCTCAAGACGCTGCTGGAAGACAACGCGCCCTACCAGGCCAGGGTCACCTTCGAAGGCCTGAGTTCGGCCACCGGCTGGAACGCGCCGAGCACCGCGCCCTGGTTCGAGTCGGCGCTGCAGGCGGCCTCGCAGGCCCACTACGGCGCCGCCTGCGCCACCATCGGCCAGGGGGGCACCATCCCGCTGATGAACATGCTCAGCCAGGGCTTCCCGACCGCGCAGATGATGGTCTGCGGCGTGCTGGGCCCGCGCAGCAACGCGCACGGCCCCAACGAATTCCTGCACCTGGACTACGCGCGCCGCCTGACCGCGTCGGTCGCGCAGGTCATCGCCCGCATGCCCTGACCGCCATGGGCGACGACACCACCGAAGCCCCGTTCACGCTGCGCGATGGTCTGAACATCGCGCTGTTCGACTGGCCGCTGCCCAGCCGCCGCCGCCCGCGCGGGGTGGTGCTGATCGTGCACGGCCTGGGCGAACACGCCTGGCGCTACGACCCGCTGGCGCAGCGTCTGAACGAATGGGGTTTTGCGGTGCGCGCCTACGACCAGCGCGGCCACGGCGATTCGGGCGGGCAGCGCGGTGTGCTGCCCGACGACGACGCCCTGCTCGACGACCTGTGCGAGGTGCTGGAAGACACGCGGCGCCACATCGCCGAGCCCTGGGCCTGCCCGCTGATCCTGATGGGCCACAGCATGGGCGGTCTGGTGGCGGCCACCTGGGTGCTGCGCGGGTCCCTGCCGGTGGACGCGCTGGTGCTGTCCTCGCCCGCGCTGGACGCGGGCATCGGCCCCCTGCACAAGCGCCTGATCGCGCTGCTGCTCCGCTGGGTCCCCAACCTCACCCTGTCCAACGGGCTGGACCCGCGCCAGCTCTCGCACGACCCGGCCGTGGTGGCCGCTTACCAGAAGGACAAGCGGGTGCACGACCGCATCTCGGCGCGGCTGGCGCGCTTCATCGACGCCAACGGCCCGGCCGTGGTGGCGGCCGCCCCCGGCTGGACCGTGCCGACCCTGCTGCTGTACGCCGGCGCCGACCGCCTGGTGCGGCCCGATGGCAGCCGCGCCTTTGCCGCCGTGGCGCCGCGCGAGGTGGTCACCAGCCAGTGCCTGGAAGGCCAGTTCCACGAAATCTTCAACGAGGCCGATCCGTCGTTGTCGTACGCGGCGCTCAGGGTCTGGCTGGACCAGCTCGCACCGGCCTGAACCGCCGGCGCACAAAAGAAAAGCCGCTGCGCGAAGCCATCGCGCAGCGGCTTTTTGGTGTTTGGGCCTTGTCAGGGGCCCGGGCCGGTCATCGCTTCATCAAGCCGCCCAGCATGCCCACCAGATCGCCGGCGTCCAGCTGGCCGTCGCCACCACCCAGCAGCGAACCCAGCGCGCCCATGCCGTTGTCGGCCGGCACCTGGCCTTGCGGCGTGAGCTTGTCGATCAGACCGGGCAGCAGATCGGCCATGGTGCCGGCGGCCTGTTGCTGATTGCCGCCCAGCTGCTTGGCGATCATGCCCATCAGGTCCGGGCCCAGGGCGCCGCCCAGGGCGTCGGCCGAGACCGGCTGGTTCGCACCCGTGCCCACCCACGAGGCGGCCGCGTCACCCAGGCCACCCTGCTGCAGCTTGCCCAGAATGCCCGAGAGGCCGCCGGCGTTGTTCATCAGCGCGCCGACGATGCCCACGAGCATCTGCGGGTCGATGCCGCCCGCGCCACCCTGCGCCTGACCGCCTTGCTGGCCACCGAGGGCTGCGCCCAGTACCGAATCCAATAGACCCATGTGATTTCTCCCGTGTGAGGTTGCGGTGCCCGGCGCCACGGCGGCGCCGGTTCAGGCCGGATTGTGGGCGTGCCGGCGGACGGCGGCAAGCCACAGCAGGGCCAGGCCGGTGAGGGCCACGGGCAACAGGGAGCCCAGGTTCAGCAGGGCCCAGCCCTGGGTGGTCACGAGGGCGCCAGAGGCGAACGAGGTCACCGCCATGGTGGCGAACACAAAGAAATTGATGGCCGCCTGTGCGCGGTCTTTTTCCTCAGGTCTGTAGGCCTGCAGCGACAGTGTGGTGCTGCCGGTGAACAGGAAGTTCCAGCCCACGCCCAGCAGGAACAGGGCGACCAGGAACTGCTGCAGCTCCACACCCGTCAGGGCAATGGCGATGCACAGCGCGTTCAGCGCCACGCCCACGCCCATGATGGGCAGCACGCCAAAGCGCTTGATCAGGTGGCCGGTGAAGAAGCCCGGCGCGAACATGCCGATCACGTGCCATTCCAGCACCAGGGCGGCGTCGCTGAACTCGAAGCCGCAGACCTGCATGGCCAGCGGCGTGGCGGCCATCAGCAGGTTCATCACACCGTAGCCCAGCGCGGCGCCGATGGCCGCGACCATGAACACCGGCTGGCGCACGATCACCGACAGCGGCCGCCCGGTGTCGGCGCCGGCCTTCCTGGGCGGCAGCGGCGGGAACTTCATGAACGCCATGATGGCCATGGACAGCAGCGCCACCACCGCCAGCGACAGGTAGGCGCCGGCGAACGGCACGTCCAGCAGGTTGCGGGTGCGGCTGGCCAGGTTGGGGCCGAGCACCGCGCCCACCAGGCCGCCGGCCAGCACCAGCGACACGGCTTTCTCGCGGAACTCCGGCGCCGCCAGCTCGGCCGCGGCGAAGCGGTAGAGCTGGCCATTGGCGCTGTAGTAACCGGCGATCACCGTGGCGCTCACCAGCAGCCAGAAGTTGTGCTGCATGGCCGCCCAGTAGCACAGCAGGGCCGAGCCGAGCGCGACCAGCAGGCCGATCTGGAAAGAGCCTTTGCGGCCGAACGCGCTTTGCGTGCGCGCCACCAGCGGCGTGGACAGCGCGCCCCCCACCACATAACCCATCACCGGCAGCGTCGCCATCCAGCCCAGCGGCGCGAGCGACAGACCCACCAGGCCGTTGATGGCGATGAAGACCACGTTGTTGGTCAGAAACAGGCCTTGCGCGGCGGCCAGCAGCCAGAGGTTTTTGTTCATAAGTCGTTGTTTATACCGGGGTCTGGCCGGCGCCGCTGCCCGGTCAGGGGGGTGTTGGGGCCTTTTGGCTGTCATGGCTCTGACACAAATGCTCCTAAATCAGTAGCTGCACAGCAAGATTGCATGCTGTCTGGAACCATTGCTGTACTCAAGGGCGGGCGGTTCCGACCGAAAACTTCCTCAGGGCAGGCCGTGGCGGTTTGCCGCCGTCCCAACCCCTTTTTCGAGGTGCCGCCATGTCCTGGCTTTCCCGTCTGTCCGTGCACGCCAAGCTGGGCCTGCTGGTCGCTGTGTTTTCCATCGGCATGGCGCTGGTGGTCGGTCTGAGTTTCTGGGGCCTGAACCAGGCGGTGTCGGCCAGCCGTTCGATGGTGGACCGGGAGTTGCGGGTCGTGCAGTGGCTGGGCGACACGCGTTCGGCGGTGGGCCATGCGCGCCGTTTCGAAAAAGACATGTTCCTGAACCTGGCCGAAGAGGACAGGCTCGCGGACTACCACAAGGCCTGGGTCGCGGAGCTCGACCAGCTGCGCGCGACCCTGGCCAAGATGGAACCCCTGCTCGATGGGCCGCAGCGGGCGGCGGCGCGCGAGATGACGGCGGCGCTGGGGCGTTACCAGCAGGCGGTGCAGGCCATCGTGCGGCGCATCGAGATCGGCGAGATCAACGACCCCTGGGCCGCCAACAAGGCGCTGGAGCCAGCCAAGGGCGAAATCCGCGCGGCCGACCAGGCGCTGAGCGCGATCGGCCGGTCGATCGGGCAGCGCGTGGACGGCACCGCGCAGGCCCTGGCCGCGCTGGAACACCAGGTGGTGCAGCGCACGCTGTTGGTGGCGCTGGGCATGCTGGGCGGCGTCGTCTGGCTCGGCTGGCGCATCGCGCGCGCGGTCACGGGGCCGCTGCAGCAGGCGGCGCGCGCCGTCGAACGGGTGGCGCAGGGCGACCTGACCGGGCGCGTCCAGGTCCTGGGGCGCGACGAGATCGCACGCGTGATGCAGGGCATCGATGTCATGCAGGCCGCGCTGGTGCGGGTGGTCGGGCAGATCCACCAGAGCGTGGCCACCGTGGTGCACGCCAGCCAGGAAATCGCGGCCGGCAACCAGGACCTGTCCAGCCGCACCGAGGCAGCGGCCTCGAACCTGCAGCAGACGGCCGCGAGCATGGAGGCGATACACGGCACCCTGCAACACGGCGCCGAGGCGGCGCGCAACGCCAGCCGGCTGGCCATGGCCAATGCCGAAGCCGCCGCACGCGGTGGCGCGGTGGTGCAGCAGGTGGTGAGCACCATGGACGAGATCCACCACAGCAGCAAAAAGATCAACGACATCATCGGCGTGATCGACGGCATCGCGTTCCAGACCAACATCCTGGCGCTCAACGCCGCGGTGGAAGCCGCGCGCGCCGGCGAGCAGGGCCGGGGCTTTGCGGTGGTGGCCAGCGAAGTGCGCAACCTGGCGCAGCGCAGCGCCGAGGCGGCCAAAGAGATCAAGGGCCTGATCGGCACCAGCGTGGACAAGGTGGAAGCCGGCACGCGCCTGGTGGCCGAGGCGGGCAGCACCATCGGCGAGGTGGTGGCCAACGCGCAGCGCGTGGCCGACATCATTGGCGAGATCACCGCGGCCAGTGGCGAGCAGGCCAGCGGCCTCGGCCAGGTCAACGCGGCGGTCACGCGGCTGGACCAGATGACGCAGCAGAACGCCGCGCTGGTGGAAGAAAGCGCCGCGGCCGCCGGCACGCTGCGCGACAGCGCGCAGCGCCTGGGCCAGGCGGTCGCGGTGTTCCGCCTGCCGGCCTGAACCGCTGTCCCGGGGCGGCCGTCCATTCGTCGGCCGCGCGGCCAGCGCGGCGCACCGCGGTGTTGCAATGCGGGGCATGACACCTTGCTTGCATTTCCTGCTCGGCCTGTGCGCGCGGCTGGCGGGCTGGCTGCTGCTGGCCTCATCCGTCCATGCCGCGGGCGCGCCGCTGGCCGCCGGTTCACACGAACTGTCGCTGCGCCATGCGGGCCGCGAGCGCGGCTTCATCGTGCATGTGCCCCAGGCGTACCGGGCCGACCGGCCGGTGCCGCTGGTGCTGGCCCTGCACGGCGGTGGCGGCAGCATGCAGGTGATGGCACGCGACCGGCTGTATGGCCTGGTGTCGCAGTCGGAGGCCAGTGGCTGGATCGTGGTGTTTCCCAACGGGTTCAGCCGCCTGGGCGGCAAGCTCGCGACCTGGAACGCCGGCCTTTGCTGCGGCGCCGCGCGCGACAGCGGCAGCGACGACGTGGGCTTCCTGCGCGCCGTGGTGGCGCAGGTGCAGCAGCGCCTGGCCATCGACCCGCAGCGCGTCTTCGCCACCGGCATGTCCAACGGCGGGATGATGGGTTACCGCCTGGCCTGCGAAGCGTCCGACGTGTTCCGCGCCGTGGCCGCGGTGGCCGGCACCGACGGCATGGCGGACTGCCGGCCCGGGCGGCCGGTGCCGGTGTTTCACATCCATGCGAAGGACGACGACCGGGTGCTGTTCAACGGCGGCTCGGGCAGCGCGTCGGACACGCACGCCGACTTCGTTTCGGTCCCCGCGACGGTGGACCGCTGGGCGCGGCTCAACGCCTGCCCCGGCCCGGCGCAGCGCGTGCTGGAGCGGCCCGGTGTGGTGTGCGAAGTGCGCAGCGGCTGCGCGGATGGCGCCGAAGTGCGTCTGTGCGTCACCGACACCGGGGGCCACGCCTGGCCCGGCGGGCGCAAGCCCCTGGGGGGACAGGGGTCGACGGCGCTGGACGCGACGGCCGAGATCTGGGCCTTCTTCGCGCGCCAGTGAATCCGGCGATCAGGCCAGGGCCTGCACCAGCGCGGCCAGCGCCGCGGTTTCGGCGCGCAGCACGCGCGGGCCGAGGGTGACGGGCACGAAGCCGGCGGCGCGGGCGTGGGCGTCTTCGCTGGGGGAGAGGCCGCCCTCCGGACCGCTGAGAAAGAGCACCGGCGCATCGGCCGGTTGAGCGCGCAGCACCTCGGCCAGCGGCCGCGAGCCGTCGGCCAGCGAGAGCACGCAGCGCAGCGGGGCCGTGCCCGCGCTCTCGCGCAGCCAGGCCGGGAAGTCGGCCACGGGCTGCACCAGCGGCACGCGGTTGCCGCCGCACTGTTCGCAGGCGGCCACGGCCACCTGCTGCCAGTGCGCCTGTTTCTTGGTCGCGCGTTCGCCGGTGAGGCGCAGCACGCTGTGCGCGGTGTGCAGCGGCTGCACGCTGGCCACGCCGAGTTCGGCGGCCTTTTCCACCAGCCAGTCCATGCGCTCGTTGGCCGGCATGCCCAGGGCCAGGTGCACGCGGCGTTGCGGCTCGCGCTCGACCGCTTCGAACGTGTCCACGCGCACAGCGACGTCGCTGCGGCCCATGCGCAGCACGGTGGCCTGCCACTGCCCGCCCTCGCCGTTGAACAGCGTGATGGCGTCGCCCGGCTGGTGGCGCAGCACCTGCACATGGCGCGCGGCGGCGGGGGGCAGGTCCAGCTCGGCGCCGGCGGTCAGGGGAACGGGGCAGTGAAAGCGCGGCATGTGATGACGTTCAGACGCGGCCGAAGGCGTAGCCCGACGCGGCTTCCAGGCCTTCGACCTTGTCGATGAGCTGCAGCAGCGGGCCCAGCTCGCGGTAGCGGTGGGTGGTGGCCCGGATGTAGGCGATGAAGCGCGGCGTGTCGGCCAGGTATTTGGGCTTGCCGTCGCGCAGCGTGAGGCGCGCGAAGATGCCGGCCACCTTCAGGTGGCGCTGCAGGCCCATCCATTCGACGGCACGGTAGAAGGCGCCGAAGTCGCTGTGCCAGTCCTCGAAATCCATCAACCCGGCCTTGCGCGCCTTTTCCCAGTAACGGATGGTGATATCGATGACGAAATCCTCGTCCCAGGTGAGGAAGGCGTCGCGCATCAGGCTGGCCACGTCGTAGGTGATGGGGCCGTGCACCGCGTCCTGGAAGTCGAGCACGCCCAGCTGCTGCGCGGGCGTAGTGCCGGGCTGGCCGGGAATCATCAGGTTGCGCGGCATGAAGTCGCGGTGCACGTAGACCGTGGGCGCGGCCAGGCAGCGTTTGACGATGCTGTCGAAGGCCTTGCTCAGGGTCTCGGCGTCCTTGCCTTCCAGCGTGGTCTGGCGGTGCTGGGCCAGGTACCAGTCGGGGAAGAGCTGCAGCTCGCGGCGCAGCAGCGGCTCGTCGTAGGCCGGCAGCACGCCGGGCTTTGACGACAGTTGCCAGGCCAGCAGCGTGTCCACCGCCTGCAGGTAACGCGCGTGGTTGGCCTGCGGGTTCGTGGCGTCGATCTGCTCCATCATGGTCTGCGTGCCCAGATCGGGCAACAACATGAAACCCTGCGGCTCGTCCCAGGCCAGGATGTCGGGCACCAGCAGGCCGGCGGCTTTCATCAGGCCGGCCACATGCACGAAGGGCTGGCAGTTTTCCTTCTCGGGCGGCGCGTCCATGACGATGCGGCTGGCGCCGTCGGTGGTGTCCACGCGCAGGTAGCGGCGGAAGCTCGCGTCGGCCGAGGCCGGGCGCAGCGTCTCGGGGCGCAGGCCCTGGGCGGCGGCCAGGCCGTGCAGCCAGGTGTGGAAGGCGGCTTCGCGCGCGGCGTCGGACCAGGTGACGGCTGGGGTGTTCGGGGTCATGGGAGCAGGGCCCTGGAGGCCGCAGAAGGCACGCCCGGCAGGGGCGCGACCGGGTGGTGGGCAGTGGATAATCGCCTGAGATTTTAGAACCCGCGTGTCCGGCGCCTGGCCGGTGCACGCGCCCTGTGCCCACCCGGGGCAGCGGACCGCCTCCACTCCCGTCACACCTTGAACCGTCGCCCCGTCTGTCCGCCGACCGCTGCCCGGCCCCTGTTCACGCCTTCGCCCGTGGGGCGCGGCGTGCGTGCGCTGCTGGCGCTGATCGCCTTCGGGGCGCCCGGGCTGGCGTTCGCGCAGGCCAGTGGGGCCGCGGCCCCTGTGGTCTTGCAGCCCAGCGCCACCCTGCTGGAGACCCTGCCCGAAGCGGTGCAGGGCAGCGTGCCCAGCTTCGTGTCGGGCGAGCGTCTGCACGGCCAGACCGACGGCGTGGTGGTGATCGAAGGCGCCGCCGAGCTGCGCCGCCACGGCACGGTGATCAAGGCCGACCGGCTCGAATACGACCAGACCAGCAGCGAGGCCAAGGCCGAGGGCCACGTGCTCATCAACCGCGGCGGCAACCGTTTCGAAGGCCCGGCGCTGCAACTCAACGTGGACACCAGCCGCGGTCACTTCGAGCAGCCGGCGTTTTCGCTGCTGCAGAGCGACGGGCACGGCGACGCGAAGCGGGTGGACTTTCTGGGGCAGGACAAGGTCGAGGCGACCGACGCGCGCTATTCCACCTGTCCGCGCACGCCGGGGGCGAAATGGATGCCCGACTGGCTGGTGCGCGCCGACCGCATCGAGCTGGACAACGCCGAAGAAGTGGGCACGGCCCACGGCGGCGTGATGGAGTTCAAGGGCGTGCCCATCCTGGGAGCGCCCTACCTGAGCTTTCCGCTGACCGACAAGCGCAAGAGCGGCGTGCTGCCGCCGACCATCAACCTCGACAACGTCAGCGGGCTCGAACTGACGCTGCCCTACTACCTGAACCTCGCGCCCGAGTTCGACGCCACGCTCTACCCGACGCTCATGAGCCGGCGCGGCCTGGACCTGGGCGGCGAGTTCCGCTATCTGCAGCCCGGCTACAACGGCCGGTTGCGCGCGGCCTACATGCCCAACGACACGCTGCGCAACAGCGACCGCTGGGGCTACGCCCTGCAGCACCAGCACAGCGTGTCCCCCGGCGCCACGCTGGGCGGGCTCGGCCTGCACAGCCCGCTGGGCCTGCGCCTGAACCTCAACCGCGTGAGCGACGACAACTACTGGCGCGACTTTCCGCGCAGCAGCACCTCGCTGACCTCGCGCCTGCTGGCCAACGAAGCGGTGCTCAACTGGAACCAGGGGCCCTGGGCGCTGAGCGCTGGCGCCTACCGCTGGCAGACCCTTCAGGCGACGGACGATGTCGACGCGAAGATCATCCCCCCCTACGACCGGCTGCCGTCGGTGGCGCTGCGGTTCGCGCAGGACCACCAGCGCTGGGCCGGCCTGAGCGGCTGGGAATGGTCGCTGCAGACCGACTACACGCGCTTCCATTCCGACCCGTCGCTCACCGGGCAGGTCAACGGCTCGCGGTCGCTGGCCATCGCACGCATCGGCCACCGCTGGGACAAGGCCGGCGGCTACCTGGCCCCCAGCCTGCAACTGCACCACGCCAGCTACCGTTTCGATGGCGTGGTCAGTGGCGCGCGCAGCGCCAGCCGCAGCGTGCCCACCTTCAGCGTCGACAGCGGTCTGGTGTTCGAGCGCGAGACCAGCTACTTTGGCCGCCGCTTCAACCAGACGCTGGAGCCGCGCGCCTTCTTCACCTGGACGCCCTACCGCGACCAGAGCGCCCTGCCCAATTACGACTCGGCCGCCAACGACTTCAATTTCGCGTCGATCTACGCCGAGAACACCTTCGGCGGCAACGACCGCCTTGCCGACCTGCGTGCGCTCACCGTGGGCGCCAGCTCGCGCCTGCTGGACCCGGCCACCGGCGCCGAGGTGGTGCGCCTGGGCCTGGCCCAGCGCTACCTGCTGCGCGACCAGCGCGTGGTGCTGCCCCCTCAGAGCTGCGGCAGCAGCGACGCGTCCGGCTGCACGCCGGTGACCAACCGCCTGAGCGACGTGCTGCTGGGCGCGCGCGTGCAATGGAGCCCGCGCTGGTCCACCGACGCCAATGTGCAGTACAGCCCGCAGGAGCGCGAGTCGGTGCGCACCACGCTCAGCGGCCGCTACACGCCCAGCAACTACCGCGTGCTCAGCGCCGCCTACCGCCTGCAGCGCGGCAGCAGCGAGCAGCTGGACATCGGCTGGCAGTGGCCGCTGTCGGACCTGTGGGCCGACAAGCCCGCCACCCCCAGCGCCGGTCGCGGCCTGGGGCCGGGCCAGTGGTACAGCGTGGGCCGCATCAACTACAGCGTGCCCGACCGCAAGATCGTCGATCTGGTGGCGGGCTTTGAGTACGATGCCGGCTGCTGGATCGGCCGTGTGGTGGTCGAGCGCCTGACGACTGGCACCACCAGCGCGAACCAACGCGTGCTGTTCCAGATCGAATTCTCCGGCTTCTCGCGCATTGGCTCCAACCCGCTGCAGACGCTCAAAGACAATGTGCCCCGCTACCAATACCTGCGTGAAGACATCAACCCGCCGAGCCGGTTCCAACAATATGACTGATCGCCGTTCCCTCGTTTCCCGCCGCTGGACGGCTCTGGCGCTGAGTGCCTGCCTGGCTTGCGCTGGCGCGGCCCAGGCGCAATCGCTGCGCCCTTCGACCCAGCTCAGCCCGCTGCGGGGCCTGCCGGCCGCGCAAGGCCCGCGCACGGTGGACTACATCGTCGCCCTGGTCAATTCCGAACCCGTGACCAACAACGAGGTGCGTGCGCGGCTGCTGCGCGTGGAGCAACAGCTGACCCAGCAGGGCGCGGCGCTGCCCGCGCGGGCCGAACTGGCGCGCCAGGTGATGGAGCAGCTGGTCAACGAGCGTGCCCAGCTGCAGCAGGCCAGCGAACAAGGCCTGCGCGTGGACGAAGCCACGCTGGCCCGTGCCGAGCAGTCCATCGCCTCGCAGAACCAGCTGAGCGTGGAGGAGTTCCGCCGCCGCGTGGCCGCCGACGGCATGGACATCAACTTCCTGCGCAACGAACTGCGCAACCAGATCCTGCTGCAGCAACTGCGCGAGCGCGAGGTCGAGGCCCGCGTGCGCGTGAGCGAAAACGACATCGACGACTTCGTGCGCGAACAGAAGACCAGCAACGACCTCGGCAGCCTGGAGCTCAACCTCTCGCACATCCTGGTGCGGGTGCCCGAAAGCGCCACGCCCGAGCAGGTCAAGGGGTTGGAAGCGCGTGCCCAGCGCGCCGCCGACCGCGCCCGCAAGGGCGATGACTTCGGCACGCTGGCGCGCGAGTATTCCGACGCGCCCGAGGGCGCCAACGGGGGCCAGTTCGGCATGCGCTCGGCCGATCGGCTGCCCGAGGTCTTCGTCACGGCCACGCGCGAGCTGCGCGCAGGCGAGATCGTCGGCCCGGTGCGCAGCCCGGCGGGCTTTCACGTGCTCAAGCTGGTGGAAAAGCGCCAGGCCGGCCTGCCCGACGTCAACGTCACCCAGACCCATGCGCGCCACATCCTGCTGCGCCCGGGCCCGCAGCTGAGCCAGAACGACGCCGTGACGCGCCTGACGCAGTACCGCGAGCAGATCGTCGGCGGCAAAGCGACCTTCGAGGCCCTGGCCCGCGAGCACAGCCAGGACGGTTCGGCCAGCGCCGGCGGCGACCTGGGCTGGGCCAGCCCGGGCCAGTTCGTGCCCGAGTTCGAAGAAGCCATGAACGGCCTGCGCCCGGGGGCGATGTCCTTCCCGGTGGTGTCGCGTTTCGGCGTGCACCTGATCCGTGTGGACGAGCGCCGGCAGATGAAACTCAGCGACCGGGAGCAGCGCGAGATCGTGCGCGGTCTGGTGCGCGAGAAGAAAGCCGCGGACGCACTCGAAAGCTGGGCGCAGGACCTGCGGTCGCGCGCCTACGTGGAATACCGCGAAGCGCCGCAGCCATGAGGGCGGGCCAGCAACGGGGTCCCCGCGCATGAAACACATCGCGCGCAAACGCTTCGGCCAGCACTTCCTGAGCGACCACGGCATCATCGACGCCATCGTGGCCGCCATCGCGCCGCAGCCGGGCGATCCCATGGTGGAAATCGGCCCAGGCCTGGCCGCGCTCACGCAGCCGCTGGTCGAGCGACTGGGCCACCTGACGGTGGTGGAACTCGACCGCGACCTCGCCGCCCGCCTGCGTGGCCACGGGCAGCTGGACGTGGTCGAGTCCGACGTGCTCAAGGTGGACTTCACCGCGCTGGCCGGGCGCCTGTGCCCAGCTGCCCCCGAACCCGACATCGCCGCCGGGCCGCGGCGGGGCGTGGGGACCAGGCTCCGTGTCGTGGGCAACCTGCCCTACAACATCTCCAGCCCCATCCTGTTCCACCTGCTCGACCACGTGGCGGTGGTGCAGGACCAGCACTTCATGCTGCAGAAGGAAGTGATCGACCGCATGGTGGCTGCGCCCGGTTCGGGCGATTACAGCCGCCTGTCCGTCATGCTGCAGTGGCGCTACGCGATGGAGAACGTGCTGTTCGTGCCGCCCGAGAGCTTCGATCCGCCGCCGCGTGTGGACAGCGCCGTGGTGCGCATGGTGCCGCTGGCGCAGCCGCCGCAGATCGACCTGCGGCTGTACGGCGAGCTGGTGCAGACCGCCTTCAGCCAGCGCCGCAAGATCCTGCGCAACACGCTGGGCAAATGGCTGGAAGCGCGGGGCTTCACTGGCGACTTCGACCTGCAGCGCCGCGCCGAAGAAGTGCCCGTGGCCGAATACGTGGCGCTCGCGCAGGCCGTTTAGTCATAGCCCACGCGCACGCAACAAAAAAGCCGCTGCAAGTGCAGCGGCTTTTTTCTTTCCAAGGGCACCGCGGAACCGGCTTCGCCGGGCCACCAGTGCCGCCCCCTTGAGGGGGTGACGCCGCAGGCGGCGCGGGGGTGGTCCAGTTCAGGCCGCAGTCAACCAGTAGCCGGCGTTGAACGGGCTGCTCATGCGCAGCGCCATCGGGCTCACGTCCAGGAGCTTGTCGGTGGGCATGGGCTCTTCGTTTTCGGCTTCAGCAGCCTCTTCACCCTTGGGCGCGCGGGCGACCGAGAACGAATAGAAGCAGCGGAACGGGATCTTGCGGTCGGACCAGTAGTCGGCCACGTCGCGGAAGATGTCCAGCAGTTGCTCGCGCGCTTCCTTGTCGAACTTGCTGTTGGCCGGGATGTGCTCGAGCACGACGATGAAGCCGGTCTGCGGGCCCGACTTGTGCACCAGGTCGGTCATGCAGTCGTAGAGCGCATCGAAGTTCTTGCCGAAGTGGGCGGGCAGCGTGTACTGCGCGGCGATCAGGTCCAGCACGTCCTGCTTGCTCTGGGCCTTGGCCAGGTTGGCGTACAGGAAATGGTGGCCCAACTGCTCGGCAGCGGCCTCGAGGTCTTTCACGCCATAGGCGCGGATCGACTGAACGATGTTGGTACGTACGTTACGAAGTGGCGTGTCCATCTCCGCGTCTCTTTCGAAGGTCAAAGTTAAAAATCCGTCGCGCTCACCGGGTCACTGCACGATCAGCCGGAAGCTGCTGTAGTGGTCTTCGGTGTAATAACAGGCATCCGGGACACGGGGCTTCTGGCCACCACACACGATCCGGCGCGCACCCCGGTGGCTCAGTCCCGGGGTGGGCACCGTGTACTCACGGTAATACCCTCGTTTCTGCGCCGGCAACACGCGCTCGCGGTTGCCAAACACCGTGCCGTCTTTCTCGTAGCGGTAAGGGCCGCCCTGGCGAATCTGCTCCATCACCTCCCGACCTTGCACAGGCAAACCGGTGTACGCCACGGAGGCGACCGCCGAACCCGGCAACGGTGTGGGAGCGGGGGTGCGGGCTTGCACCAAAAAGGTGCCAACCGTTGCTGTCAGGGCCACCACCAGCGCCGCAGCACCGGATCTGTGTATGCCCCATCGACCCACCCGGATCCGCTTCAGACCCATGAAAATCCCTGCTCCTGATACATCAACCCGCTTTCAAGACCCCGGATGAGGGGGGTGTTTTGAGCGGGTTAACCCTGTGTTTCAAGCCGCAGAGTGTGCCCCAGGTGTTGCAAAAAAGCAAGCGATTGCTGAATAAATAGGCAATTACCTTGGGGGCAAGGGTGACAAAAAGTTAGTGCTTGCTTTTTCTGAAGCGCTCAGCGCTGCACGTTGGCTTCGGCCACCGTCAGGGCTGTCATGTTGACGATGCGGCGCACGGTGGCGCTGGCGGTGAGGATGTGGGCCGGTTTGGCCACGCCCAGCAGCATGGGGCCGATGGCGATGTTGCCGCCGGCGGCCGTCTTGAGCAGGTTGTAGGCGATGTTGGCGGCGTCGATGTTGGGGCACACCAGCAGGTTGGCGTCGCCCTTGAGGGCCGAGCGCGGCATGATCGATTGGCGTGCATCGGCGTCCAGTGCCACATCGCCGTGCATCTCGCCGTCCACCTCCAGCCATGGTGCATTCGTTTGCAGAATGGCCAGGGTCTCGCGCATCTTGAGTGCGCTGGGCTGGTTGCTGGAACCGAAGTTGCTGTGCGAGAGCAGCGCGGCTTTGGGCGTGATGCCAAAGCGCAGCATCTTGCGCGCGGCCATCTTGGTGATCTCGGCCAGCTGCTGCGCGGTCGGGTCGTAGTTGATGTGGGTGTCCACCAGGAACACTTGGCGGCCCGGCAGCATCAGCGCGTTCATGGCGGCGTAGCAGGTGGCGCCCTCGCGCTTGCCGATCACCTGGTCGATGTAGTCCAGGTGCAGCTGGGTGTTGCCCCAGGTGCCGCAGATCAGGCCGTCCACGTCGCCGCGGCGCAGCAGCATGGAGCTGATGAGGGTCAGGCGCCGGCGCATCTCGATCTTGGCCAGCTGCTCGGTCACGCCGCGGCGCTCCATGAGCTGGTGGTAGGTGGTCCAGAGTTCGCGGTAGCGCGCGTCCTGCTCGACGTTGACCACGTCGTAATCCAGCTCTTCCTTCAGGCGCAGGCCGAACTTCTCGATGCGCTCGGCGATGACGGTCGGGCGGCCGATCAGCGTCGGGCGCGCCAGACCTTCGTCCACCACGATCTGGGCGGCGCGCAGCACGCGCTCTTCTTCGCCCTCGGCGTAGGCCACACGCTTTTTCAGCGCCATCTTGGCGGCGGCGTAGATCGGTTTCATGATCGTGCCGGAAGCGAACACGAAGCTCTGCAAGCGCTGCTTGTAGGCGTCCATGTCGGTGATCGGGCGCAGCGCCACGCCGCTGTCGGCGGCGGCCTGGGCCACGGCCGGCGCGATCTTCATCATCAGGCGCGGGTCGAACGGTTTCGGAATCAGGTATTCGGGGCCGAAGGCCAGCTTTTCACCCGCATAGGCCGCCGCGACGACATCGCTTTGCTCGGCCTGGGCCAGCTCGGCGATGGCGTGCACCGCGGCGATCTCCATCTCGTCGGTGATGGTCGATGCGCCGGCGTCCAGCGCGCCACGGAAGATATAGGGGAAACACAGGACGTTGTTGACCTGGTTCGGGTAGTCGGAGCGGCCTGTCGCCATGATGGCGTCGTCGCGCACCGCTTTCACGTCTTCGGGCGTGATCTCGGGGTTCGGGTTCGCCAGCGCGAAGACCAGTGGCTTGGCCGCCATCTTGGCCACCATGTCTTTCTTGAGCACGCCACCGGCCGAAAGCCCCAGGAACACGTCGGCACCAGCGATCGCCTCACTCAGCGTGCGCTGGTCGGTCTTCTGCGCGAACTGGATCTTGTCTTCGTCCATCAGCTCGGTGCGGCCCTCGTAGACCACGCCGGCCAGGTCGGTCACCCAGATGTTTTCGCGCGGGATGCCCAGCTTGACCAGCAGGCCCAGGCAGGCCAGGGCTGCGGCGCCGGCGCCCGAGGTCACGAGCTTGATCTTTTTCGGATCTTTGCCGGCCACTTTCAGACCGTTGAAGATGGCCGCGCCGACCACGATGGCGGTGCCGTGCTGGTCGTCGTGGAAGACCGGGATCTTCATGCGTTCGCGCAGCTTGCGCTCGACGTAGAAGCAGTCGGGCGCCTTGATGTCTTCGAGGTTGATGCCGCCGAAGGTGGGTTCGAGCGAGGCGATGATCTCGACCAGCTTGTCCGGGTCCTTCTCGTTGATCTCGATGTCGAACACATCGATGCCCGAGAACTTCTTGAACAGCACGCCCTTGCCTTCCATCACCGGCTTGGCGGCCAGCGGGCCGATGTCGCCCAGGCCGAGCACGGCGGTGCCGTTGGTGATGACGGCCACCAGGTTGCCGCGGCTGGTGTACTTGAAGGCGTTGTTGGGGTCGGCGACGATTTCTTCGCAGGGAGCCGCCACACCGGGCGAGTAGGCCAGCGCCAGATCGCGCTGGTTCACCAGCTGCTTGGTGGCCGCGATCGCCACCTTCCCGGGGGTGGGGAACTCGTGGTATTCGAGCGCGGCAAGGCGCAGTTCGGCGCGTTTGTTGTCCTGGGCTTGGGGGGTGCTCATGTGGCGGTCTCCTGGTCGCTAATTCTGCAATGTGGAATGCAATTGCGCATTCTAGATGTTGAGAGTTTCCGTGCCCATCGTTTTTTTCTGAAGAAAGGTGCGAAGGCTCATGACATTTTGAGCCGCAATCGGCGCCTGACAAGCTCGGTTTTCCACAGCAAAAAAAGCCGCCTCGGGGGCGGCTTTGGGGCGGAGCGTGTGGATTTAAACCAGCGCGGGTGCGCGACCGGCCGGTTCGGTGCCCTGTTTCTGCAGCAGGGCCAGGGGCTGAAGGGGGCGGCACTGGGCCCAGACCGCCCGGGCGCTGGATTCGCACTGGCCGCACTGTGTGGCCACGCCCATGTCGATCTGGATGTCGTCAAAGCTCGCGCCGCAGCGGGCGGCCTGGGCAATGGCTTTGTCGTTCACGCGGCGGCAAACACAGACGATCATGGCGGTACGGAATGTGGGTTGTTGGATCAAATGATAATTGATCTCATTCATAAAACCCAAAGGCCGTACACCGGTCAGGGGATTGGGCCGACGAAAGGTCGGCCTAATCCCCGCGTCGATCAGTGTTCGTCGGCCATCTGGCTCTGCAGGTAGTTCTGCAGGCCCACCTTGTCCAGCAGTTCGAGCTGGGTTTCGAGGAAGTCGATGTGTTCCTCGGTGTCGTCCAGGATCTTCATCAGCAGGTCGCGCGAGACGAAGTCGCGCACCGCTTCGCAGTACGCCACGCCGTCCTTGATGGTGGCCTGCGCAGCGCGCTCCAGCGCCAGGTCGCTCTGCAGCATCTCGGGCACGTCCTCGGCGATGTTCAGCTTGCCCAGGTCCTGCAGGTTGGGCAGGCCGTCGAGCATGAAGATGCGGTCCATCAGCCAGTCGGCGTGTTTCATCTCGCCGATGGATTCCTCGTATTCCTTCTTGGCCAGCTTGTCCAGGCCCCAGTGCTTGAGCATGCGGTAGTGCACGAAGTACTGGTTGATGGCCGTGAGCTCGTTCTTGAGCTGGGCCTGCAGGTGGGCAATGGCTTGCGGGTCGCCTTTCATGGGAGGCTCCTTCCTGGGTGTTGGTGATGCCGGCATTGTGCAGCGATCACCCGCGGATTTGCGGGGTGTTTGCTCCATCCTTCACAAATGCGAATCATTCGCATATGATGAGGTCGACACCGTTTTCACCGCCAGCCAGCACCGGTCCGCCTCGCGCGGCGCCTGTGCCCCGCCAGCCGATCCGATCCACCCTGGGTGGTGGCCAGGCCCGAACCCGTGCCCCGTTGTCCGGGCCGCGGCGTTGCCTCTGGGGCTGCCGCCTTCCTGTCGCCATCGCATGGCGCTGGCCCTCGTGTCCGAGGCCGCCGCGCCCGTCATCCACCGGAGAACCCCCATGCACACCGCCCCCTGCGCCGATGAGGAATACACCCTGCCGTCGGTGGAAGCCCTGATGGCCGGCACCCTGGCCCTGCTCACGGGCTATGCACAGTCGGCGCCCGACTGCGCGCACCGGCCGCTGATGGCCAGGAAGGTGGTGTCCAACCTCTTCTTCCTCGCGGCCCATCCGCAACTTTCGGCGCCCATGCAGACCCTGCTCGGCAACCTGCGCACGCGCTGGCAGCTGGAGGTGGAGAAGGACGGGCCCGCGTTGCACGCCAGCGCGCCGCGGGCGTTGTGGCACGGGGCACCAGAGGCCGTGCAATGAGCGCGGTCGACGCACGCGAACGCCGGGCGCCTGCGGTCTGCGCGCCGGCGAAGCCCACCCCATCGCCGCCCGCACCGGCGTGTCCCGGCGGCCTGCGGTCGACGGCGTGGGTCCCGCTCGTCACCGGGCCTGTCCCCACCAGCGCAAGCCGCTGGCGGCGGCCGGCCGCACCCACCGGCGCGCCGGACCGGCGCCACCGACCGTTCACACACCGCTTAAGGGAGCCCCGATGCACACCCGACCCACCACCCGAACCCTCCAGCCCCGCGCGGCGGCGCCCTCCCACGAACTGGTGGCCGAACACGGCGTGCTGATGCGCCAGATCGGTGGCCTGCAACGGCGCAGCAGCGAACTCCTGCGGGCTTCCAGCGCCCGCGAGACCGCACTGGTGGCCGAGAACCTGCGGCTGCGCGCCGAGCTGGTGCTGCTGCGCACCAGCGTGTTCTGGGGCCTGGGCGCGGCCACGGTGCTGCGCCGCCCTGTCGCCGCCCGCCCACCAGCGGTGGACGCCGGCGCGCGGGAGGCCCAGGCCGTGATCTGCCAGACCGGCTGCGTGGGCCACGCCCACCCCTGGCTGGAGGCCGACGGCCAGTGCCGGCGCAGTGGCCAGGCCTGCGAGCGGGTGGACCCGGGCGCGGCGGTGCGCTGAGCAGGGGTACACCCACCCGACACCCGACACGCCCGCGTCTGGCGCGAAGGACACGCCCCTGTTCGTTGCACATGCGCGCGAACGCCCGAGCGATGGCGGTGCTATGCGCCGGGATGAGCGGGCCCGAGGCCACCCCGCCCCCTCAACCCTCGAGCAGCAGCCAGTGGTTGTCGAGCTGCAGAGCCAGCGCGTTGTGGTCGGCTGCCCGCACAGCCTGGGGCGTGTAGGGCTTGGCGTCGCCGTGCAGCAGCCCAATCTGTGCGCGGGTGCTGGCCAGCCACCACTGCGCGCGGCCGGCGGCGAGGGCGCAGGCCTCGGGATGTTCGATGGCGCCCTGCCAACGCCCCGACGCGCGGAACAGCGCCAGCCGGTTCACGCGCGGGCAGCTGACCGCGAAACCCCCTCCGGGCAGGGCGCAGATGTCGCCGCCGTAGCCGGCCAGCGGCGGCTGGTCGTCGGCGGCGCGCAGGGCACGGCCGTCCCACAGCGCGAGCACCGGCGCCGCTGACCTGTCCGCGGGGGCCGGGTGTTCGGCCTGCAGCGCGATGCCCAGCGTGCCCGACACGGGGTCGAAGGCCAGGTGGCGGATGCTCAGGTACGGGTCGTCCAGCCGCCACTGGCCCCGCAGCGCTCCGCTGCCCGGGTCCAGCGCCACCAGCGACGCGTCCATGTGCCCCAGCGCGCGTTTGCTGCGCCCGGTCTCGGGCAGGGTCGGGATGCCGCCGTTGGCCACCATCAGCGTGCCCGCGGGCAGCGCGCCCACCGCCTGCGGCAGCGCCAGCAGCTGGTGCGGGTCCATGCCGTGGGTCGCCCACTCGGTGGTCTTCTCCAGCGACTTCGCCTCGCGCACGCCGATGCGGCCCTGTGCGGTGTCGAGATCGGTTTCGGTGGTCCAGAGCGTGGCGCCGTCGCCGTGGGCGATCACATGGCCGTTGAAGCGCCGGTCCTCGCCGATCCAGTGCCACTGCGTGAGGCCGCGGGCCGGGTGCCAGCGCAGCAGCCAGTCGCCGGGCCGGCGCGCCACGGCGAGCACCGATCCGCCCGATTCGGCCCACAGCCCATGCGCCCGTGTGGGCACCGCGAGCGCGCGCTGCACCGACCACTGCGCGCCGCCGACCGACAGCAGGCCGATGTGCTGCTCCGCCCCGTTCTGCCAGGCGGCCAGCAGCGTCGCGCGGTGGTCGGTGCCGGCCCAGGCGCTGGGCGGGAGGGCTGCGCCCGACGCGAGCAGTGCCAGCAGTTGGCGGCGGCTGAGTGGCGTCACGTCAGTCCCCGTCGGCGTCGGAGAAGCCCAGCGGCACGTCGAGTGCGGCGGCCACCTCGGTCTGGAACAGCGTGGTCACGCCCTTGAGCGTTTTCGACAGCGCCATCAGGTCCTGGTCGCCCGCCTTCGCGGGCAGGGCCGCGATGGCGGCGTCGGCGCGGTCCAGCGCCTGGCCCCAGCGCTGTGCCAGCGCGATCTGGCCCTTGCCCATGAGCAGCGCTTCGATGGGGATCAGGCCCTGGCCGGGCTGTGGCGGCTGGGTGCGCTGCGCGGGGCTCAGGCGCGCCTGCACCAGCAGGGCCTTCCACTGCGCGCGCCATTCGGCCGCGTTGTCGGCCGGGGACCGGCGCGCGAACGCGGGCGCGTGGCCCGGGCCGGCGGTGCGGGCCTTCTGCACCGGCTGCTCGATGTGGGCCCAGCGCAGGCGCTCCAGGCCGCCGAGCCACTGGTTGATCCATTCGGCGAAGGCGGCGCGGGCGGCGTCTTCATCGCTGGTCCAGTCGCGTGCGGCGAGCGCGTCGAAGCCGGTGCGCAAGGCCGTGGCCTCGGCCGCGATGCCTTCGGCCAGCAGCACCAGGTAGGGGCAGTGGGCGGGCGACGGCTTCGCGGCCTGCAGCTGCTCGAAGGCCGGAAATCCCTTGGCCGGCGTGCCGATGGATTCCATGTCGGCCAGCGTCTGGGGCGCGCGCGCCAGCGCCTTGACCAGCAGCGCCGGTCGTGTGGGCCAGAAGTCGATCTGGCGTTGCGAACGGCGTTCGATCACCGGTCCCAGCGCGGGGCTGGACAGCGCCTGCCAGGACAGCAGGGCCCGGCGCCAGGCGTCTTTCAATGCGGTAGACGTTGCGGTGGACGACGCGCAGTGCTGCCGCGCCGCGGCCGTCAGGGCCTGGGCCTGGGCCTCGAAGTCGCGCGCCAGCGGCGGCAGGTGTTGGGCGTACAGGCCCTGCAGCGCGTCCTCGCCGCTGTAGTAGGGGAAGGCGAGCGCGCCACCGGTCTGCGCGTGCAGACCCGTGGCGGGCAGGGCCGCGACGGCCAGCAGGCCGGCCAGGGTGTGTCGGCGGGTGATCATGTCCCGGTCCTCACAAGGAGTTGACGAAGGCGACCAGCGCGTCGCGGTCCTGCTTCGAGAACTTCAGCACCTGGTCTTTCGCGCCCTGTGCTTCGCCACCGTGCCACAGCACGGCTTCGAGCACGCCGTTGGCGCGGCCGTCGTGCAGCAGGCGCTGGTGGCCGTTCACGTCCTGGAACAGGCCCACGCCCCACAGCGGCGGCGTCTTCCACTGCCGGCCGCTGGCCAGGAAGTCGGGCCGGCCGTCGGCCAGGCCCTCGCCCATGTCGTGCAGCAGCAGGTCGGTGTAGGGCCAGATGCGCTGACCGACCACCTGGTGGCTGGTCAGGCGCGGGAAGCGCGGCTCGCCCGTCAGGTAGGCCGGGCGGTGGCAGGCGGCGCACTGGGCCTGCGCAAACAGCGCCTGGCCGCGAAGCACCTGCGGGTCGTCGGGCTGGCGGCGTGCGGCCGGGGCCAGGGTGGCGGCGTAGAACACCACATCGCCCAGGGTCTGGTCGTCGATCTCGGGCACCTGCGCGCTGGCCTGCGACGAGGGCATCAGCCCGTCGTGGCCGCTGCGCTGGCCACCGCCGTGCGGCGCGGCCAGGCAGTCGGTCTGCACCGGCGTGCAGCCCTCGCGCCCGTTCACGCTGCTGGTGATGCCCATGTCGCCGTTGAAGGCGCCCGCGCTCTGGTGCGCCAGGCTGCCGGTGTTGGCCTTCCAGCCGAAGCGGCCGATCACCTGCTGCTGCGCGAAGGCGTCCCAGACCCGGTTGGGCTGGCCCTTGATCGGGCCGGGCGCGGCCGCCTGGTCGCGCGCGTTGGCCAGGATCTCGGCCTCGGGGATGGCTTCGATCAGGCCCAGGCCGGCCATGTGCGGCGCGATGCGCGGGCTGACCATGACGTCCTTGGCTATGGGGCCGTAGCCGAGGTTGGTGAATGTGTACCCGGGCTTGTTCAGCACGAAACGCGTGCCGTCGGCGAAGCGGCCGTGCACCGGCGTGCTGCGGATGCGCACCGTGCCTTCGGCCTTCACGCCCTGGATGCCGGCGTTGTTGAACTGGTCGCCATAGGTCGGTTCGGGCACCACGCCGTCGTGCGGCGCGGGCGTGCCGGGCACCGAGAGGCGGAACAGCAGCGCGACCGTGTTGTCGGGCTCGGGGCCGAGCGTGCGCCGCCAGTCGGGCGGTGCGCCGCGGCCGTCCATCACATGGCAGCCGGCGCAGGAGCGGGCTATGAAGTGCGGCCCCAGGCCGTCGCGCGCGGTGGTCGAGGCGGGGGCTTCGACCCAGTTGCGTTTGAAGAAGGAGTTGCCGATGGCAAAGCGCGTGCGCTCAGCGTCGTCCAGGTTGGCCAGCGGGAACGAGAAGGCGTTGCGGCCGGTGGCGTAGACGGTGGTGCTGCCGCCGGTCTTCTCACCCAGCGGGTCCGGGTCGGTGTCGGCGGCGGCGTGGCCGATCAGCAGGAGCGCCGCCACCCCGAAGGCGACGGCCCCCATGGCTGGCGCGAGGCGCGTGGCTGTGGGACGAGTGAACATGGTGAAAGGCCGGTTTGGGAAGAGAGGCGGACTCGGTCGGGGATGCCGTGGAACCGGCTTGGCCGGGCCACAGGCATCGCCCCCTTGAGGGGGTGACGCGCCGCACGTGCGGCGCGGCGCAGGCGTGGGCCTTGTCTCAGGGCTCGACGAGCGTGAGCTTGGCGATGCCGACGGCGGACGCGGATTCCACCAGCAGCTTGGACTGCGACACCAGGCTGGCGACCGTCTTCTCGATCACCGGCCGGCCGGCCGAGCCCTTGACGATGGCGCGATCGAAGGGTGCGGGGATCGCTTCGGCGCCCTGCACCGAAGCGGCGATCTGGGCGGTGGTCTTCTCGGCCAGGGCCGGGTTCTTCACGGCGACCAGGTCGCGCAGGCCCGGGCCCTTGAGCAGGCTGCCGTCGCGGCGCTTGAATTCGCCCAGCCAGACGTTCTGGATGCCCTTGGCGTTGGTCGCCACATCGCGGTGCGTGTTGTCCGAGAAGCAGGAATGTTCGTCTTCCTGGTCCTGCGAGTTCAGGGCCACTTCCATGCGCTCGCCCGAGAGTTCGCCGCGCGAGAGCGAACCCAGGCCGACGATGATCTTGCGCACCGACTCCTTGCCGCCCTGCTCGAATTTGGCGCGGTAGTTCTTCTTGCCGGGTTCCCAGGCGGCGACCATGGCCGACAGATCGTCCACCAGCAGCCCGGTGGCCACGGTCAGGTACTGGGCGCGGCGCTCGGCGTTGGCGCCTTTGCCCACCACGTAGTCCTCAAACGAGCGGTTGCCCGGGCCGGTCTCGCTCTGGTCCTGGCCCCAGAGCAGGAACTCGACCGCGTGCCAGCCGGCGCTGATGTTCTCTTCGCCGCCGCGCTCGTTGGCCTTGGTCAGGGCGGCCTTGGTGATCTTGAACTTGGCGTTGTTGACCATGCCGGCCTTGGGCTTGCCGGTCACGTAGTCCACATAGGCCTCGTCCAGCGGCCAGGCGTTGATTTGGCCTTCGGGGCCCTTGGCGTCGTCGATCGGGCCGCCGTAGAAGCGGAAGGCCTCGGTCTGGCCGTAGAACTCGCGGGCGTCCAGCCAGGCCTGGCGGGCCTTGTTCAGGCCGTCGGCCGACGGGGCTTTGGTGAACGCGGCGATGGCCGCCTGCAGGTCCTGGGCGGCGGCCAGGGTGTCGGCGTAGCTGGCGTGCACCAGGGCGGCGTAGTGCTGGGCCACGGCCTTGTGGTCCACGGCGGCGACCGCTGCGGTGGCCGCCGTCTGGGCATGGGCCGGCAGGCAGGCGGCGGTCAGGGAAGCGAGGGCCAGCACGGCGGCGGCGACGGGGTGCAGTTTCATGGTGGATGCGTTCCTAAAAAGACAAATGAGAACGATTCCAATTCTATACGGCGATGTGTCGAGGGCCCAAGCGGGCTGTGCCGTCCCGGTTCCAGCCGGCCGCCCGGACCGGATGGGGGGCAGAGAAGGCGCGCCGCGGCGCCGTGCACCGCTGGCCGGCGCTTCAGGCCACGGGCCGCACCTGCACCTGGGCGAACAGGCGCTGCATGTCCTGCGGGTGGGCCAGGCCGGTGCCGGCGTTCAGCAGCGCGGCCGAGCCGGCCGCCACGCCCCAGGCGAAGGCCTGGTCCAGCGCCAGGCCCTGCTGCCAGGCCCAGACCAGTCCACCCACGAAGCTGTCGCCCGCGCCGACCGCGCTGGCCACCGGCATGTCCAGCGGCGGCGCGAACCACATCGCGTCGCGCGTCACCAGCAGCGCGCCCTGGTGGCCCAGGGTCAGGGCAACGATCTCGGCCTTGCCTTCGTTCACCAGGCGCCGCGCGCCGGCCTGCCACTGCGCGGGCGTTTCCAGCGTCTCGCCCGTCAGCTCCCCCAGCTCCTTGAGGTTGGGCTTGAACAGGAACACGCCCTCGACCAGGGCGGCCGAGAGCGCCGGCCCCGAGGCGTCGACCACCAGTTTGGCGCCGCGCTGGCGGCACAGCCGGGCCACGCGCGCATAAAAGTCGGTCGGCACGCCCGGCGGCAGGCTGCCGCTGGCGACCACCAGTTCGGGGAAATCGGCCAGGCCTTCGAGGTGGGCCAGGCAGCCGGTCCACTCGGCCTCGCTCAGGTGCGGCCCGGGCATCACGAAGCGGAATTCGGCGCCGCTGCTGTGTTCGTGCACGGTGAAGCTCACGCGGGTTTCGTCGGCGATCGGCAGGAACACGCTGTCCAGCCCCTCGTCGCGCATGCGCTGCTCCAGCCAGTGGCCCGAGGGGCCACCGGTGGGGCAGACGGCGGTGCAGCGGCCGCCCAGCCGGGTCAGCACCCGCGCCACGTTCACGCCGCCGCCGCCGGCGTCGTGCAGCGTGTCGCCGCAGCGCAGCTTGTGCGTGGGCACCACGCGCTCGG
>NZ_JASJOY010000003.1:0-1455 GCF_031426985.1 Hydrogenophaga sp. | reverse complement strand
CCATGAACCTGCCGGGCACCGACCTGTTCATCGAAATGGCCCCGCTGACCACGCAGCCCGCTGTGGTGCCACGCATTTTCCTGGCGGTGGCCGTCCTGTTTTTGCTGGGCATGCTGGCCAGCCTGCTGGCCCTGCGGCGCGACATGGGCAAGCGCCAGCAGGTGCAGGCCATGCTGCAAGCGCAGGTGGCGCTGCGCACGGCCATGGAAAGCTCGGTCACCATCGGGCTGCGGGCCTGGACGCGCAACGGGCGAATCCTGTACGTCAACGAGGCCTTTTGCCGCATGGTGGGCTACACCGCAGATGAGCTGGTGGGCCAGTCGGCCCCGCTGCCGTACTGGCCGCCCGACCACACCGACGAGTTGAACGCCGTGCACCTGGGCATCATCAGCCAGGGCACCGAGCACACGGGCGTGGAGGTGCAATTCCAGCACCGCAACGGCAAACGGGTGGACGTGCTGATACACGAAGCACCCCTGACCACCGCCAGCGGCGAACACATCGGGTGGATGAGCTCCATCCTGGACATCAGCGAGCGCAAGCGGGCCCAGCAAGTGGCCGACGTGCAGCAGCAAAAGCTGGAAGCATCGGGCCGCCTGGTGGCCATGGGCGAGGTCGCCTCCACCCTGGCGCACGAGCTGAACCAGCCGCTGGGCGCGCTCAGCAGCTTTGCCAACGGCCTGGTCAATCGGCTGCACAACCACTCCATCACGCTGGACGAGGTGGTGCCAGTGGTGGAACGCATGGCCAAACTGTCCGAACGGGCGGGCAACATCATCCAGCGCGTCAATGCGTTTGCGCGGCGGCGCGAGCTGTCGCGCCAGACGCTTGACCTGCCGGCCTTCATCAGGCGCGTCACCGCAGTCAGCACCGGTGCGCCCGGCGTCACGCTGCTGCCCCTGCCCGACGAAGGCCGCCTGTGGGTGCAGGCCGACAGCCTGCTGCTGGAGCACGTGGTGCTCAACCTCGTGGGCAACGCCCTGGACTGGGCCGCACGGGGGCAGGCCGCGCAGCCACAGGTGCGCATGTGGCTGGACCTGGACCACGCGCAGCACACCGCATCGTTCAACGTGGCCGACACCGGGCCAGGCGTGCCCGAAGACGACCGCGAGCGCATCTTCAGCGCCTTCTTCAGCACCAAAGACGGTGGCATGGGCATGGGCCTGGCCATTTGCCGCTCGATCGTCGAGGCACACCATGGCCGCATCGACGTGACGCGCGACCCCGACCTGGGCGGCGCACGCTTTGGCATCTGGCTGCCACTGAGCGGCCCGCCAAGCGACGCCCCCAACCCACCCTTTGCGCCACAGACATCCGCCGACGCCTGAGGCCTGACATGAAACCCCCACGCTCACTTCGTTCGCTGCCCCCCGAGGGGGCTGTCAGCACCTTCGGAACGTGACATGACCCACCCTGCCATCCACATCGTTGACGATGACCCCGACGTGCGCGACG
>NZ_JASJOY010000002.1:0-29007 GCF_031426985.1 Hydrogenophaga sp. | reverse complement strand
AGCACCAGCGCAATTTCAAGTTCTTCGACGCACCGGTGGGCCTGATGTTCACGCTGGACAAGGTCATGGGCCGCGGTTCGCTGGTGGACTACGGTATGTTCCTGCAGAGCATCATGGTGGCCGCGCGCGGGCACGGCCTGCACACCTGCCCGCAGGCCGCGTGGAACGGTTTTGCCAAGATCATCCTGCCGCACATCGGCGCGGGCGAGAACGAACTGCTGGTCTGCGGCATGGCGCTGGGCTACGCCGATCCGGCCGATCCGGTCAACGGTTTCCACACGCCGCGCGAGACCGTCGCCAGCTTCACGCATTGGCTGGAATAATCGCTGCCTTTGTTTCCCATCCATTCGAAGGACATCACATGATCACCACCCCCAGCGGCCTGCAGTACGAAGACACCGTGGTTGGCAACGGCGACGAAGCCAAAGCCGGCCGCCCCGTTCAGGTGCACTACACCGGCTGGCTGTTCAACGACGGCGTGCAGGGCAGCAAGTTCGACTCCAGCAAGGACCGCGGCCAGCCTTTTGAATTCCCGCTCGGCGCCGGTCACGTCATCAAGGGCTGGGACGAAGGCGTGCAAGGCATGAAGGTCGGCGGCACGCGCCGCCTGGTCATCCCCGCCGCACTGGGCTACGGTGCCCGTGGCGCTGGCGGCGTGATCCCGCCCAACGCCACGCTGCTGTTCGAAGTGGACCTGCTGGCGGTCTGACCCTCCCCGTTCCCGCGCCACTTCGCGTCACCGCGCCCCTGCAAGGGGGCGCCGCCCGCCGCCCGGTCCCGCCGGTGCTGCGGCTGCCGCCGGAAGCGGCGCCATGCGCCTCGAAAAAACATGAGCCCGCGCCTCGCTGCGCGGCCGCTCGCTGGAGACAAGACTTGAACAAGCCCCTTCTTCCCCGCCTGCTGGCGCTGGCCGGTGGCCTGCTGCCCGTGTTGTCGCACGCTTCGGAGCTCAACGGCGCCGACCTCTCGGTGCTCTGGGGCGTCCCGTTTGCGGGCATCCTGCTGTCCATCGCCGTCATGCCGCTGGTGGCGCCCATCTTCTGGCACCACCACTTCGGCAAAGTCGCGGCGGCCTGGGCCCTGGCTTTCCTGCTGCCGTTCGCCTTCGTGTTCGGCCCCGGGGCGGCGGGGGCGGGGGTGGTGCACGCGCTGCTGGCCGAGTACATCCCCTTCATCATCCTGCTGACGGCCCTGTTCACGGTGGCCGGCGGCATCTACATCAAGGGCAACCTGCACGGCAGTCCGGCGCTGAACACCGGCATCCTGGCCATGGGTGCGCTGCTGGCCAGCCTGATGGGCACCACCGGCGCCTCGATGCTGCTGATCCGCCCGCTCATCCGCGCCAACGACAACCGCAAGCACATGGCGCACGTGGTGGTGTTCTTCATCTTCATCGTTTCCAACGCCGGCGGCTCGCTCACGCCGCTGGGCGACCCGCCGCTGTTCCTGGGCTTCCTCAAGGGCGTGGAGTTCAGCTGGACGCTGGTCCACATCCTGCCCGAGACAGCGTTCCTGGTCGGCGTGCTGCTGGCGCTGTTCTATGCGCTGGACTGGTGGTACTACCACAAGCGGGAAGAGGTCCGGCCCATGGACCCGACGCCCGACGACCGCGGGTTCGGCTTCGACGGCAGCATCAATTTCCTGCTGCTCGTCGGGGTGGTGGGCCTGGTGCTGATGAGTGGCCTGTGGAAGTCGGACGTGGGGTTCCACATCGCCGGCACCGAAGTCGGCCTGCCCGGCCTCCTGCGCGACCTCGGCCTGCTCGCCATCACCGTGGCGTCGCTGCAGCTCACGCCCAGCGGGGTGCACGCCGACAACCAGTTCAGCTGGGGCCCGATGCAGGAAGTCGCCAAGCTGTTTGCCGGGATCTTCCTGACCATCATCCCGGTCATCGCCATGCTCAAGGCCGGTGTGGACGGCCCGTTCGGCGCCGTCGTGCGCGCGGTCACCAACCCGGACGGCACGCCCAACCCGGCCATGTACTTCTGGGCCACCGGCATCCTGAGTTCTTTCCTGGACAACGCGCCGACCTACCTGGTGTTCTTCAACACCGCTGGTGGCGACGCACAGCTGCTGATGACCACGCTGGCGCCGACGCTGGTGGCCATTTCGGCCGGCGCGGTGTTCATGGGGGCCAACAGCTACATCGGCAACGCGCCCAACCTGATGGTCAAGGCCATTGCCGAGGACCGTGGCGTGAAGATGCCCAGTTTCTTTGGCTACATGGCCTGGTCCTTCGGCATCCTGGTGCCGCTGTTTGCCCTCATGACCTGGCTGTTCTTCGCGTGAGCTGACAGCGCCGGGCCCAGGGTGGCGATTACCATCGGCGCATGACCATTGCGCGCCCCGCCATCCTGATCGCCCGAGCCGTTTTTCCCGAGGTGGAGCACAAGCTCCGCCAGCATTTTGAGGTCGAGGCCGCACCGCCTGGTGTGGTCTGGTCCCCGTCGCAGCTGGTGGAGCGGCTGCAGGGCAAGGTCGGGGTGCTGACCACGGGGGGCGAGCGCATCGACGCGGCGCTGCTGGCGGCCTGCCCGCAGCTCAAGATCGTGGCCAACCTCGCGGTGGGGTTCAACAACTTCGACCTGCCGGCCATGACGGCGGCCGGTGTGCTGGGCACCAACGCCCCCGACGTGCTGACCGAGACCACGGCCGACTTCGGTTTTGCGCTGCTCATGGCCACCGCGCGCCGCGTGACCGAGAGCGAACATTTCCTGCGCGCCGGGCAATGGAAGGAATGGTCGCTGGACCTGTTCGCCGGGGCCGAGGTGCACGGCAGCACGCTGGGCATTCTGGGCATGGGCCGCATCGGCCAGGCCATCGCGCGCCGCGGTGCGCTGGGCTTCGGCATGCAGGTGATCTACCACAACCGGTCCCGGCTGGAACCCGACAAGGAAGCGGCCTGCCAGGCCCGCTACGTGGGCAAGGACGCGCTGTTCGAGCAGGCCGACCACCTGGTGCTGGTGCTGCCCTACACGCCGGCGGCGCACCACACGGTGGGCGCCGCCGAGCTCGCGCGCATGAAGCCGACGGCCACTCTCGTGAACATCGCGCGCGGCGGCATCGTTGACGAGAACGCGCTGGTCGCCGCGCTGCGCGAACGGCGCATCGCCGCCGCCGGGCTGGACGTGTTCGAGGGCGAGCCCACCGTCAACCCCGCGCTGCTGACCGTGCCCAACGTGGTGCTCACGCCGCACATCGCCAGCGCCACCATCCCCACGCGCACGGCCATGGCCACGCTGGCGGCCGACAACCTGATCGCCTTCCTGACCGAGGGCCGGGCACTGACGCCGCTGAACCCGCAGGTGATCAGCGCATGAGCGACGCCGTGTGGATCTTCATCCTGCTGGCGCTGGGCCTGGTCCATGCGCTGCTGCTGCTCTGGCTGTTGCTGCGCCGCCCGCCGGTCAGCGCCGAAGAAGCCGCGCAGCGCCAGCAGCTGCTGGGCACCCTGCAGCAGCAGGGGCAGGCCACGCAGCAGCGCATCGAGCGGGTGGAAAGCGAGCTGCGCCGCGAGCTGGGCGATAGCGCGCGCACCGGCCGGCAGGAGATCCAGCAGACCCTGGCCACCTTCCAGGAAACCATCACCCGCCAGGACGCCGAGGCCACCCGCACCCAGAGCAGCCAGCTCGACGCCTTTGCCCAGCAGCTGCTGGCGCTGCGCGGCACGCTGGGCGACACGCTGACCCAGCAGCTGCAGTCCATCAGCCTGGGCATGAGCCAGCAGGCGCAGGAGGCCACGCGCACGCAGAACGCACAGATCGATGCCTTTGCCCAGCAGCTGGTGCAGCTGCGCGGCACCCTGGGCGACACGCTGACGCAGCAGCTCAAGGCCCTGATGGAGAGCAACGAGCGCCGCCTGGGCGAGATGCGCGCCACGCTGGAAGCGCAGATCACCCAGCTGCAGACCAGCAACGCCGCCAAGCTCGACGAGATGCGCGCCACCGTGGACGAGAAGCTGCAAAGCACGCTGGAGACCCGGCTGGGCGAGAGCTTCAAGCAGGTGGCCGAACGGCTGGAGCAGGTGCACAAGGGCCTGGGCGAGATGCAGAACCTGGCGCAGGGCGTGGGCGACCTCAAGCACCTGCTGAGCAATGTGAAGACGCGCGGCATGTTCGGTGAAGCCCAGCTGGGCGCGCTGCTGGAGCAGGTGTTTTCGCCCGAGCAGTACGCCACCCAGGTGGCCACGCGTCCGGGCAGCCGCAACATGGTGGACTTCGCGGTGCGCCTGCCGGGGCGTGGCGACGACGGTGCGCCGTGCTGGCTGCCGATCGACGCCAAGTTTCCGAACGAAGATTACGAGCGCCTGCTGGACGCGCAGCAGCGCGCCGATGCCGAAGGCGCCGAGCTGGCCGCGCGCGGGCTGGAGCAGCGCATCAAGCTCGAAGCCAAGAGCATGGCCGAGAAGTACCTGGAGCCGCCGCACACCACCGACTTCGCCATCCTGTTTTTGCCCACCGAAGGCCTGTACGCCGAGGTGCTGCGCCGCCCGGGGCTGATGGAGACGCTGCAGCGCGAGCACCGCGTCACGCTGACCGGCCCGACCACGCTGATGGCCATGCTCAACGCGCTGCAGATGGGCTTTCGCACGCTGGCGCTGGAGAAGCGCAGCAGCGAGGTGTGGCAGGTGCTGGGCGCGGTCAAGACCGAGTTCGGCAAGTTTGGCGACGTGCTGGCCAAGGTCAAGAACCAGACCCAGACCGTGCTCAACACCCTGGACGCCGCCGAAACCCGCAGCCGCGCCATGGGCCGCGCCCTGAAGACGGTGGAAGCGCTGCCGCAGGACCGGGCGCAGGCCTTGCTGCCGGCCGATTCCCTGGACGTGCCCGAGGCAGACCGCACTTGAAACCCGGCACCCGCCGCGCGCTGGCGCGCCTGATCGGCGCTCAGGTGTGTGTGCACGCGTGCATGACCGGCTTTCGCATGGCGGCGCCGCTGATGGCGCTGCGCGAGGGGTACAGCGCGGCGGCCGTGGGTGTGCTGCTGGCCTTGTTCGCGCTGGCCCAGGTGTTTCTGGCCCTGCCCGCCGGGCGCTATGCCGAACGCCACGGCCTGTTCAAACCGTTTGTGCTGGCCAGTGCCGTGGGCACGGCCGGCGGCTTGCTGGCGGTGGCCTGGCCGCACTTTGTGGTGCTGTGCGTCACGGCGCTGAGCAGCGGCGCCGCCGTGTGCGTGGCCATGATCGCGCTGCAGCGCCACGTGGGGCATCTGGCGGCCGATGCCACCGAACTGCGCCAGGTGTTCAGCTGGGTGGCCATCGGGCCGTCCATCTCGAACTTTCTGGGGCCGTTCCTGGCGGGGTTGCTGATCGACGCCAGCGGCTTTCGCGCGGCGTATCTGCTGCTGGCGCTGTTGCCCTCGCTGGCCTGGTGGTGGGTGCGTGGTGTGCCCGAGCACCCGGTCGCGAGCACCGGGGCACCGCAGCGCAGCGGCTCGTCGTGGAACCTGCTGCGCGACCGGCCGTTTCGCCACCTGATGCTGATCAACTGGATGCTCGCGTCCTGCTGGGATGTGCACACGTTTCTGGTGCCGGTGCTGGGGCACGAGCGCGGGCTGTCGGCCACGGTGATCGGCTCCATCCTGGGTGCGTTCGCGCTCGCGGCCACCGCCGTCCGCCTGCTCATGCCCTGGCTGGCCGCGCGCCTGCACGAGGGCACGGTGATCGGCAGTGCCATGGTCAGCACCGCGCTGCTGTTTGGCCTGTACCCGCTGGTGCACACCGCCTGGGCCATGGCCCTGCTGTCGGTGCTGCTGGGCTTTGCCCTGGGCTCGGTGCAGCCCATGGTGATGAGCACCCTGCACCAGATCACCCCCAAGCACCGGCACGGCGAGGCCCTGGGGCTGCGTTCCATGGCCATCAACGGGTCCAGCGTGGTGATGCCGCTGCTGTTCGGCTCGGCGGGGGTGCTGGTGGGGGTGGGGGGTGTGTTCTGGGTCGTCGGTGCGGTGGTCGGCGGCGGCTCGCACCTGGCCTGGCGCATGCGCCGGCAGGCCGCGTTGTCGACCCCGCCGCCGCCTTTGAGCCACCCTTGAGCGGTGGGCGCCATGCCCTCGGCGCTCCCGGTGCCCTGCGGGTTCCCTGAGAGGTTGCGCGGCAGAAGGCCGGTTTGTCGCGTGTGGCAGCCGAGGGTCCGTCTGCCGCTCCGCCTCCTAGAATGCCCCCTCACCCGAAGGAAGCGCCGTGCTCTTGTTGATCGTTTTGTTGCCGCTGCTGTTCGGGACCGTGGCCACCGCCTGGCTCGGTACAAAGTCCCGCACCTTGACCGCCGTGGTCGCCGGCGGGGTCACGGCGTCGGCACTCGCCGTGCTGCTGTCGCTGGCGCCCCAGGTGTTCGCCGGTCAGACGGTCATGAATGCCTGGCCCTGGGTGCCCGAGATCGGGCTGAACCTGACGTTCCGGCTCGACGGCCTGTCCCTGATGTTCGCCGGGCTGATCCTGTTCATCGGCCTGCTCATCGTGCTGTACGCGGCCTATTACCTGGCGCCCGAGGACTCGGCCGGCAAGTTCTACAGCTTCATGATGCTGTTCATGGCCGCCATGCTGGGCGTGGTGCTGTCGGACAACCTGCTGTTGCTGGTGGTGTTCTGGGAGCTGACCAGCATCTCGTCCTTCCTGCTGATCGGCTTCTGGAGCCACCGCGCCGACGCGCGCGCTGGCGCCCGCCAGGCGCTGGCCGTCACCGGTGGTGGTGGCCTGGCCATGCTGGGCGGCTTGGTGCTGCTAGGGCAGATCGCCGGCACCCACGAACTCAGCGCGATGGCCGCGAACGTGGCGGCCATCCAGGCCGATCCGCGCTTCGTGCCCGCGCTGCTGCTGATCCTGCTGGGCGCCTTCACCAAGAGCGCGCAGTTTCCGTTCCACTTCTGGCTGCCCGACGCCATGGCCGCGCCTACGCCGGTCTCGGCCTACCTGCACTCGGCCACCATGGTCAAGGCCGGTGTGTTCCTGCTCATGCGCATGCACCCGGTGCTTGCGGGCACCGGGCATTTCGAGGCCATCGTCAGCGCGGTGGGCCTGACCACGGTGCTGTTCGCCGCCTTCATCGCGCTCTTCAAGCACGACCTCAAGGGCCTGCTGGCCTATTCGACCGTCAGCCACCTGGGGCTGATCGTGTTCCTGATCGGCCTGGGTTCACCGCTGGCCGGCGTGGCCGCCGTGTTCCACGTGCTCAACCACGCGGCGTTCAAGGCCTCGCTGTTCATGATCGCCGGCATCGTGGACCACGAGACCCATTCGCGCGACATGCGCCAGCTGGGGGGGCTGTGGAAGTTCATGCCCTGGACGGCCACGCTGTCCATGGTGGCGGCCGCGTCCATGGCCGGCGTGCCGCTGACCAACGGTTTTTTGTCCAAAGAAATGTTTTTCACCGAAGCGGTGGTGGGCACCAGCGGTGCCTACGCCTGGCTGGTGCCGGCGCTGGTGACCCTGGCGGGTGTGTTCAGCGTCGCCTATTCGCTGCGCTTCGTGCACGACACCTACTTCAACGGTGCACTGGGCGAGGTCCCCAACAAGCATCCCCATGAGCCGCCGCTGGGCATGACGCTGCCAGCCCTGCTGCTGGTGGTCGTGTGCGTCGTCGTCGGCCTGCTGCCGGCCATCACCTTCGGGCCGCTGGTGCACGTGGCCGCCACCGCGCTGGCGGGCCAGGCCCTGCCCGACTACCACCTCGCCCTCTGGCACGGTTTCAACCTGCCGCTGCTCATGAGCGCCATCGCGCTGGCCGTGGGTGTGGGCCTGTACCTGTGGCTCGCGAAGGCGAAGCGCCTGCACCGCATCAGTTCCGAAGACTGGTTCGGTGCCGCCACCGGCCGTGCGATCTTCGAAGGCCTGATCGACCGGCTGTTCGGTCTGTCGGGCCGCATCACGCAGCGCCTGGAAACCGGGTCGCTGCAGCGCTACGTGGGCTGGCTGCTGCTGGCCGCGCTGGTGCTGGCGGCCCCGCCTTTCATGGGCAGCGGCATCACCACCGGTGCCCGGCCGCAGATGCCCGCCACGCCGCTGGCCTGGGCCATGTGGGCGCTGGTGCTGCTCACCTGCGTGGCCATCGTGCGCACGCACCACCAGCGCTTTGTGGCGGTGGTGCTGGTCGGCGTGGTGGGCGTGGCGGCCTCGCTGACCTTCCTGGGCTTCTCGGCGCCCGACCTGGCGCTGACCCAGCTGTCGGTGGACATCGTCTCCACGGTGCTGCTGCTCATGGGCCTGGCCCTGCTGCCGCAGACCAGCCCGAAAGAGACGCCGGCCCTGCGCAAGGGCCTGCACGCGCTGCTGGCGCTGGCCGGTGGCGGGGCCATGTCGGTCATCACCTGGCTGGTGCTCACGCGCGACCAGTCGTCCATTTCGTGGTACTTCCTGCAGGAGTCGCTGGCCAAAGGCGGTGGCACCAACGTGGTCAACGTGATCCTGGTGGACTTCCGCGGCTACGACACCATGGGCGAGATCACGGTGCTGGGCATCGCCGCCATCGGCGTGCTTGCGCTCATGGACGGCATGCGCACGCGCCGCCCGGCGGCCGATCTCGACGGCCGGCCGTGGACCTTTGCGCAGCAGCCGCTGCTGCTGCGGGTGGCCGCCTCGGTGGTGCTGCCGCTGGCGCTGGTGTTCAGCCTCCACATCTTCATGCGCGGCCACAACCTACCGGGCGGGGGCTTCATCGCCGGCCTGATCACCGCCGTGGCGCTGGTGCTGCAGTTCATGTCGCTCGGGCAGGTGCGGGCCGAGCGCTTCCTGCGCGCGGGCGGTGGGCGCCGTTTTGTGCGCTGGATCGGCAGCGGCCTGGGCATCGCAGGCCTCACCGGGGTCGGCGCCTTCGTGCTGGGGCGCCCCTTCCTGACCAGCGCGCATGGCCACCCCCAGGTGCCGCTGCTCGGTGAACTGCCGCTGGCCACGGCCGCGCTGTTCGACCTGGGCGTGTACCTCGTCGTCGTGGGCGGCACGCTGCTGACCATCTCGGTGCTGGGCCAGGCCTCACGCGAGGCGCCCGCTGCCCCATCCGACCGGAGCATCCCATGAGCATGGAATTTCTTCTCGCCACCGGCGTGGGCATGGTCACCGCCACCGGCCTCTACCTCCTGCTGCGCGGGCGCAGTTTTCCGGTGGTGCTGGGGCTGTCGCTGTTCGGTTACGCGGTCAACGTGTTCATCTTCCTCATGGGCCGGTTGTGGAGCAACGCCGCGCCGGTGCTGGTGGGCGCTGGTCCGGTGGCCGACCCGCTGCCGCAGGCGCTGGTGCTCACCGCCATCGTGATCGGTTTTGCCACCACCGGCTTCGTGGTCGAACTGGCGCTGCGCAGCCGCCACGAAAGCGGCAGCGACCATGTGGATGGTCACGAACCCGAAGGGCCGCGCGCATGACGGGCGCGCTCTACAGCCTCTGGCTGCAGCACGCCCCGGTGCTGTCGGTGGTGCTGCCCATGCTGACGGCGGTGGTGCTCTTGCTGATCGGCGATCAGGGCGGCATGGCCGGGCAGGGCGGGGCGCACGACGACGCGCCGCTGCGCTGGCGCCGACGCCTTGCGCTGCTGTCCACGGCGCTGGGCCTGTTGATGGCCGCGGGCCTGGTGCAGCACGCGGCCGGTGGCGAGCTGCTGGTCTACCGCCTGGGCGAGTGGCCGGCGCCGTTCGGCATCGTGATGGTGGTGGACCGGCTCTCGGCGCTCATGGTGCTGCTGACCTACGGGGTGGCGCTGCCGGTGCTCAGGTACGCCAGCTGCGGCTGGGACGGTCGCGGGCGCTACTTCCACGCCATCTTCCAGTTCCAGCTCATGGGGCTGAGTGGCGCCTTCCTCACCGGCGACCTGTTCAACCTGTTTGTGTTCTTCGAGGTGCTGCTGATCGCGTCGTACGTGCTGCTGGTGCACGGCCAGGGGCGCGAGCGCTTTCGCATGGGCGTGCACTACGTGGTGCTCAACCTGGTGGCCTCGGGGCTGTTCCTGATCGGCCTGTCGCTGGTCTACGCCGCCACCGGCACGCTGAACATGGCCGACGTGGGCCAGCGCCTGGCGCTGTTGCAGGGCGATACCTTGCTGTTCGCGAAAGCGGCGGCGCTGGTGCTGCTGGTGGTGTTCGGCCTGAAGGCCGCCATGCTGCCGCTGTACTTCTGGCTGCCCGGTACCTACGCCGCGGCCAGCGCGCCGGTGGCGGCGCTGTTCGCCATCATGACCAAGGTGGGGGTCTACAGCATCGTGCGCGTGCACTGGCAGCTCTATGGCGCCGGGGCTGGCAACGCCGCGCTCACCGTGGCCGACTGGCTGCTGCCCCTGGCCCTGAGCACCAGCGCGCTGGGCGTGCTGGGCGCACTGGCCGCGCGCAGCCTGGGCCGGCTGGTGGCCTACCTCACGGTGTCCTCGGTCGGCACCATCCTGGCGGCGGTGGGGCTGTTCACGCCCGGCGCGTTGTCGGCCGCGCTGTACTACACGCTGCACAGCACCCTCGTCATCGCCGGGCTGTTCCTGCTGGTGGAGCTGATCGCTGCGCAGCGCGGCGAGTCGGTGGACCGGCTGCAGCCCGCCCATGCGGTGCGCGAGCCGGTGCTGCTGGGCGTGATGCTGCTGTTTGGTGCCGCGTCGGCCGCCGGTCTGCCGCCGCTGCCGGGCTTCCTGGGCAAGCTCATGGTGTTGCAGGCCAGCAGCGGCCTGGCCGCGCAGGCCTGGGTCTGGAGCGTGGTGCTGGTGGTGGGCTTCCTCACCATCGTCGGCTTGGCGCGCGCGGGCGTGATCGTGTTCTGGCACGTGCAGCCGGCGGTGGACGAAGGCGCCTCGGGCAGCAGCGCGCGCCTGCTGGCCCCGGTCTGGGCCTTCATGGCGCTGACGGTGGCGCTGGCGGTGCTGGCCGCGCCGGTCAAACGCTACACCGATGCCGCCGCGGCGCAGTTGTCGGTCAACGCCGACTACGTGCGCGCCGTGCTGGGGGCCGATGCACCGTCCAGCACGCGCCCCTACGACGGCCAGCGCGCCGCCCCCGCACAGGAGAAACAACCATGAAGTCCGATACCCTCGACCGCCGTCTGGGCTGGTTCGACCACCCGGTGCTCTCGCTGCTGCTGGCCGCCAGCTGGCTGGCGCTGTCGCGCAGCCTGGAGCCGGTGCACCTGCTGTCCGCGGCCCTGCTCGGGCTGATCGTGCCGCGCCTGCTGCGGGGGGTGCTGCACGTGGGCGGGCCGATCCGCTGGGGCGCCGCGATCCGGCTGACCCTGGTCGTGCTGTGGGACATCGTGCTGTCCAACATCACCGTCGCGCGCCTGGTGCTGGGCCCCATGAGCCGGCCGCAACCGGCCTGGCTGCGGGTGCCGCTGGCCTGTGACCACCACCGGGTGAACGCCCTGTTCGCCAGCATCATCACCATGACGCCGGGCACCGTCTCGGCCGTGGTGGACGAAGACGCCCGTTGCATCTGGGTGCACGCGCTGAACTGCGACGACGCGGCGGGCATGGTGGCCGACATGAAGGCGCGCTACGAAGCGCCGCTGCTGGCCACCTTCGGGCTGGACGGGGAGGGCAGGGCATGAACGTGTTGCACACCGGACTGACCATCGGCATCGGTGCCGTGGCGCTGAGCGTGCTGCTGTGCGGCTGGCGCCTGCTGCGCGGCCCCACCATCGCCGACCGCGTGCTGGCGCTGGACACCCTGTACCTGAGCCTGGTGGCGCTGGTCGTCATGCTGGGGCTGCGCTGGCAGACGGCGCTGCTGTTCGAGGCGGCGCTGATCGTGGCGCTGCTGGGGTTCGTCGGCACGGTGGCGCTGGCGCGCTACCTCAGCCGTGGCGACGTGGTGGAGTGATGCGATGCCATTGAACCCGCTCATCGAATGGGCCGCCGCGATCCTGATCGTGGTCGGCGCCTTTTTCCTGCTGGTCGGCGCCATCGGCATGGTGCGCCTGCCCGACTTCTACATGCGCCTGCACGCGCCGACCAAGTCGTCCACCCTGGGGGTGGGCGGTGTGCTGCTGGCGTCGCTGCTGCTGGGCTGGGCGCAGGGGAGCCCCGGCCTCGCCGAGCTGCTGATCACGCTGTTCGTTTTCGTGACCGCGCCGGTGTCGGCGAACCTGCTGGCGCAGGCGGCGCTGCACCTGCGGCTGCCGTCGCGCGCGCCGCAGCCCGCGGACTTGCCGCCTTCGGCACCGCGTCGGGACCCGGACCAGGGCTGAAGCCCAGACCTACCAGATAGCTGTCCATCACCGCGGTGCCGACCTGGACCAGGTCGAAATCGCCGGGGTCGAACAGCCAGGCGTCCAGCAGCCCGGTGAGGATGGCCTTGAGGCCCAGTGCCGCCGTGCGTGTCCCGGTCCGCAGCGTGATGCCGGCGTCGGCCGCCGCCGCGTCGAGCTGCTGGGTCAGGTAATGCAGGTACTCGTCGCACCAGCGCAGCTTGCGTTCGCGCACCGCCAGCATCTCGCCGTTGTATTCGACCTGCTGGGTCGCAATCTCGAACACCCGGCGCGCCTGTTCGTCGCTGGCGGTTCGCCGCAGGGCGGTGAGCACCGAGGTCCGCACCTGCTGCAGCGGCGTCTCCAGCGCCTGGGGCGTGGAGAGCGCCTGCTCCATCGGAAAGGTGACGCGCTCCATCATGCCGTTGAACAGATCGGCCTTGTCCTTGAAGTGCCAGTAGATGGCGCCGCGCGTGGTGCCGGCGGCGATCGCGATGTCGTTGAGCGAGGTGCGCGAAACGCCACGCGCCTGAAACAGTTGTTCGGCAGCATCAAGCAGGGCGGATCGGGTGGCTTCGGCATCGGCTTTGGTGCGGCGGACCATGGTTGTGCTCATGAAAGAAGAAACCCCACGAATATACATACATTCATGTGTGTATGTATACTGCCAACCCCGACGGAAGGGTCTTGTGCCCACCATGGCCTGTGGCTTGCATGCCTGTGCAAGTCTTGGCGGCCCTGGCTCTGTCGCGCCGCATTTTGTTGTCTCTTTTTCGTCCGTTTTCCCCGCACGAGGTCCGCATGCCCAACGCACAAACCCTTTCTTCCGCCTTTGCCTGGCGGCGTCCTCTCTTGTTGTTGCCGCTGGTGGCGGCGCTGGTCGCGTGCGGGCAGTCGTCAGCACCGGCCGCGGGGGGCGCACCAGGCGGTGGCATGCCCGCACCCGAAGTGGGCGTGGTGACCGTGCAGCCGGGTGACGTGGGCCTGCAGACCGAACTGCCGGGCCGGCTGGAAGCTTCGCGGGTGGCGCAGGTGCGCGCCCGGGCGGCCGGCATCCTGCAGCAGCGCCTGTTCAAAGAAGGCAGCGACGTCAAGGCCGGTCAGCCGCTGTTCCGCATCGACGCCGCGCCTTACCAGGCCAGCCTGAGCAGCGCGCAGGCCAGCCTGGCGCGAGCGCAGGCCAGCCTGGCCAACGCGACCGCCGTGGTCGAGCGTTACCAGCCGCTGATGGCGGCCAAGGCCATCAGCCAGCAGGACTACACCGCCGCCATTGCGGCGCAGAAGACCGCCGAGGCCGACGTGGCCGCGGCCAAGGCGGCGGTGCAGACCGCGGGCATCAACCTCAACTACGCCAGCGTGACGGCGCCGATCTCGGGCCGCATCGGCCGGGCGCTGGTGACCGAAGGTGCGCTGGTGGGGCAGGGCGAGGTGACGGCGCTGGCCACCATCCAGCAGGTGGACCCGCTGTACGTGAACTTCACCCAGTCGGCCACCGAGGCCATGAAGCTCAAGCGCGCCATGGCCGCCGGCCAGCTCAAGGGCGCGGGGGGCGGTTCGGCCGCGGTGCGCGTGGTGCTGGACGACGGCAGCGAATACGCCAAGCCCGGCAAGCTGCTGTTCTCGGACCTAACGGTGGATGCCACGACTGGCCAGGTCACGTTGCGCGCCGAGGTGCCCAACCCCGGCGGCGCGCTGCTGCCGGGCCTGTACGTGCGGGTGCGGCTGGAGCAGGCCGTGGCCAGCGACGCCATCACGCTGCCGCAACAGGCCGTCACGCGCACGGCGCAGGGCGACACGGTGTCGGTGGTGGGCGCCGACGGCAAGATCGAGAAGCGCCCGGTCAAGATCGGCGGCCAGCAGGGCGGCCGCTGGGTCGTGCTCGACGGCCTGAAGGCCGGCGAGCAGGTCATGGTCGATGGCTTCCAGAAGCTGCAGATGATGCCGCCGGGCACGCCGGTGAAGGCCGTGCCCTGGACGCCGGCGGGCGCGGCCCCGGCCGCCGCTGCGGCCGCGGAAGCCAAGCCGGCTGCCACGGCACCCGCTGCCGCTGCCGCCTCGGCGCCGGCCTCCGCTCCCGCAGCCAAGTAAGGAGCGCCCGGCATGGCCAAGTTTTTCATCGACCGCCCCATCTTCGCGTGGGTGATCGCGCTCTTCATCATGGTGCTGGGCGCGGTGTCCATCACCCAGCTGCCGATCGCGCAGTACCCGCCGGTGGCGCCGCCCGCCATCGTCATCAACGCCACCTACCCCGGTGCATCGGCCAAGACGCTGGAAGACAGCGTGCTCTCGGTCATCGAGCAGGAAATGAACGGCTCGCCCGGCCTGATCTACATGGAAGCCGTGGCGCAGGCCAACGGCACCGGTGCGATCACGCTGAGCTTCGAGCCCGGCACCGACGCCGACCTGGCGCAGGTGGACGTGCAGAACCGCCTCTCGCGTGCGACGCCGCGCCTGCCCTCGGCGGTGACCCAGCAGGGTGTGCGGGTGGACAAGTCGCGCAACAACTTCCTGCTGTTCGCCATCCTCTCCAGCGACGACCCGGCCCTGGACCCGGTGGCCCTGGGCGACTATGCGTCGCGCAGCGTGGTGCCCGAAATCCAGCGCCTGCCCGGCGTGGGCCAGGCGCAGCTGTTCGGCACCGAGCGCGCCATGCGCATCTGGATCGACCCGACCAAGCTGCTGGGCTACAACCTCAGCGCCGCCGACGTGGGCAACGCCATCCGCGCGCAGAACGCCCAGGTCTCGGCCGGTGAAATCGGCGCGCTTCCCAACGTGGCGGGCCAGAGCATCGCGGCCACGGTGGTGGTCAACGGCCAGCTCGCCAGCGTGGAGCAGTTCGGCAACATCGTGCTGCGCGCCAGCAGCAACGGCGCCACCGTGCGCCTCAAAGACGTGGCGCGCATCGAGCTGGGCGCCCAGGCCTACGCCACCTCGGCGCGCCTGAACGGCAAGCCGTCCACCGGCATCGGCGTGCAGCTCTCGCCCAGCGGCAATGCGCTGGCCACCGCGCAGGCGGTCCGCAACAAGCTGCAGGAGCTGGAGGCCTATTTCCCCAAGGGCATGAAGTGGGCCATCCCCTACGACAGCTCGCGCTTCATCAAGATCTCGATCTCGCAGGTGGCCGAAACCCTGTTTGAAGCCGTGGCACTGGTGTTCCTGGTGATGTTCCTGTTCCTGCAGAACTGGCGCTACACGCTCATTCCCACCGTGGTGGTGCCGGTGGCCCTGCTGGGCACCTTTGCCGCGCTGCTGGCCATGGGTTTCTCGATCAACGTGCTGACCATGTTCGGCATGGTGCTGGTGATCGGCATCGTGGTGGACGACGCCATCGTGGTGGTGGAGAACGTCGAACGCATCATGAGCGAAGAGGGCCTGCCGCCGCTGCAGGCCACGCGCAAGGCCATGGGCCAGATCTCGGGCGCCATCATCGGCGTGACCGTGGTGCTGATTTCCGTGTTCGTGCCGCTGGCCTTCTTCAGCGGTTCGGTGGGCAACATCTACCGCCAGTTCTCGGCGGTGATGGGCGTGTCCATCGCGTTCTCGGCCTTCATGGCGCTGTCGCTCACGCCGGCGCTGTGCGCCACGCTGCTCAAGCCGGTGGAAGCCGGCCACCACCACGAGAAGACCGGCTTCTTCGGCTGGTTCAACCGCACGTTCTCGCGCACCGCCAAGCGCTACGAAGGCGGCGTGGCCGCGCTGCTGCCGCGCGCCGGCCGCGCCCTGGTCATCTACGCCGCCATCGTGGGCGCCGTGGCGGTGGTGTACATGCGGCTGCCCACGTCCTTCCTGCCCAACGAAGACCAGGGCACCATGCTGGTGAACGTGCAGCTGCCGCCGGGTGCCACCCAGGAACGCACGCTGGACGTGATGAAGCAGGTCGAAGGCTTCGTGCTCAAGCAGCCCGAAGTGGAGGGCATGGTCAGCGTGCTGGGCTTCAGCTTCTCGGGCCAGGGCCAGAACGCGGCGCTCGCCTTCGTGACCCTCAAGGACTGGGCCGAGCGCACCGCGCCGGGCAGCGACGCGCAGTCGCTGGCCGGCCGCGCGTTCGGCGCGCTCTCGGGCATCCGCGATGCGTTCATCTTCCCGCTCAGCCCGCCGCCGATTCCCGAACTGGGCGCCTCGTCGGGCTTCAGCTTCCGCCTGCAGGACCGCGCCGGCCTGGGCCGCGAAGCCCTGCTGAACGCGCGCAACCAGATGCTGGGCATGGCCTCGCAGAGCAAGCTGCTCACGCAGGTGCGCCCCGACGGCCTGGAAGACGCGCCGCAGCTGCAGATCGACATCGACCGCGACCGCGCCAACGCGCTGGGCGTGGGCTTTGACAGCATCAGCGCCGCCATCGGCACCGCGCTGGGATCGAGCTACGTGAACGACTTCCCCAACGCCGGGCGCCTGCAGCGCGTGGTGGTGCAGGCCGACGCGCCGGCCCGCATGCAGCCCGAAGACGTGCTGCGCATCAACGTGCTCAACGGCCAGGGCCAGGCGGTGCCGCTGTCGGCCTTTGCCAGCACGCAGTGGGTCACCGGCCCGATGCAGACCGTGCGCTACAACGGCTATCCGGCCATGCGCATCAGCGGCAGCGCCGCCGCGGGCGTGAGCACCGGCCAGGCCATGGCCGAGATGGAAGCGCTGGCGGCCAAGCTGCCGCAGGGCTTCGGCTTTGAATGGACCGGCCAGTCGCGTGAAGAAAAGCTGGCCGGCTCGCAGGCCACCATCCTCTACGGCTTCGCCATCCTGGCGGTGTTCCTGGCCCTGGCCGCGCTGTACGAGAGCTGGTCCATCCCGCTGGCGGTGGTGCTGGTGGTGCCTCTGGGCGTGCTCGGGGTGCTGCTGGCCACGCTGCTGCGCGGCTACGCCAACGACGTGTATTTCCAGGTCGGCCTGATCACCATCATCGGTCTGTCGGCCAAGAACGCGATCCTGATCATCGAGTTTGCGAAAGACCTGCAGGCCCAGGGCAAGGGTGTGATCGAGTCGGCGCTGGCCGCGGCGCACCTGCGCTTCCGTCCCATCGTCATGACCTCGCTGGCCTTCACGCTGGGCGTGTTGCCGCTGTTCCTGGCCTCGGGCGCGGGCTCGGCCAGCCAGCGCGCCATCGGCACCGGCGTGATCGGCGGCATGCTCACCGGCACCGTGCTGGCGGTCATCTTCGTGCCCGTCTTCTTCGTGGTGGTGCGCAAGCTGTTCAAGGGCAGCGCCCGCCAGCATGCGCACGACGCCGAACAAGCAGCCCACCATGGCGTCCATTGACCGGTTGACTCCCATGAACATGAAACTCAGTGCATTGACCCTGGCCGTGGCGGTCCTGTCCGGCTGCTCCTTCATCCCCACCTACGAACGCCCGGCCGCGCCGGTGCCGGCCAGCTTTCCGGGCCAGGCGGCCGACGTGGCCGCCGGCGCCGCGCTGCCGGCCTGGGACACTGTGGTGGCCGATGCGCGCCTGCGCGACCTGATCGCGCTGGCGCTGCAGAACAACCGCGACCTGCGGGTGGCCGCGCTCAACATGGAGCAGGTGCGTGCCGCCTACCAGATCAAACGTGCCGACCAGTTCCCCACGCTGAACCTGGCCGCGAGCGGCAACCGCCAGCCCAACAGCAGCGGCGGCATCAGCAGCACCTACAGCGCCGGCCTGGCCATGGCCAGCTGGGAGCTGGACTTCTTCGGCCGCGTGGCGGCGTTGAAGGACACCGCGCTGGCGCAGTTCCTGGCCAGCGAAGAAGCGAAACGGGCGGCACAGACCAGCCTGGTCGCGGCGGTGGCCAATGGCTGGCTGGCCCTGCAGGCCGACGAAGAACTGCTGGACCTGACCCAGCGCACGCTCACCACACGCGAGGACTCGCTGCGCCTGACGAAGCTGCGTTTTGACAACGGCGTCGCGTCCGCGCTGGACCTGCGCCAGGCCGAGTCGCTGGCGGCCGCGGCCCGCGGAAGCCAGGCCCAGCTGCAGCGCAACCGTGCGCTGGACCTCAATGCCCTGACCCTGCTGGTGGGCCAGACCCCGCCCGCGGCCCTGCTGCCCACGGCGAGCACCTCATCGGTGGCCATGCGGGCCGTGCCCGAGGGCTTGCCCTCGGACCTGCTGGCCCGCCGCGCCGACATCCGCCAGGCCGAACAGGCGCTGATCGCGGCCAACGCCAACATCGGCGCGGCGCGTGCGGCCTTCTTCCCGCGCATCGCGCTCACGGCCAGCGTGGGGTCGGCCAGCAGCGAACTCTCGGGCCTGTTCAAGGACGGTTCCTGGGGTTTCACGCTGGCGCCACAGGCGGTGCTGCCGATCTTCGACGCCGGCCGCAACCAGGCGGGGCTGGATTCGGCCAAGGTCGGGCGCGACATCGCCGTGGCGCAGTACGAAAAGGCGATCCAGACCGCCTTCCGCGAAGTGGCCGACGCCCTGGCCGGCCGCGCCACGCTGGGCGAACAGCTGACCGCGTTGCAGCAGCAGGCCAATGCCGACGCCGAGCGCCTGCGCCTGTCGGAGCTGCGTTACCGCGGTGGTGTGGCCAGTTCGCTGGACTGGCTGGACGCGCAGCGTTCGCTGTTCGCCACCCAGCAGTCGCTGACGCAGATCCAGCTGGCGCAGCAGCAGAACCAGGTGGCTTTGTACAAAGCGCTCGGCGGTGGGTACTGAAGCCCCCCCTGCGCCGCTGCGCGTCTTCCCCCCCAGGGGGACCACACCTGTGGCCCGGCGAAGCCGGTTCCACGGTGTGTGCTGGAGGGAGCCCGTCGCGCCGGATGGGCCTCGGCGTCAGACCTTCGGCAAATCGTAGAACTGCACGATGTGGTCCCAGGCGTCCTGCGGGTCGTCGACCAGCTTGAACAGCTGCAGGTCTTCGGGCGAGATCATGCCTTCTTCGACCAGCACGTCGAAGTGGATCAGGCGCTTCCAGTAGTCGCTGCCGAACAGCACGATCGGCACCGGCTTGGCCTTCTTGCACTGGACCAGGGTGATGACCTCGAACAGCTCGTCCAGCGTGCCGAAGCCGCCCGGGAAGGCCACCAGCGCTTTCGCCCGCATCATGAAGTGCATTTTGCGCAGCGCGAAGTAGTGGAACTTGAAGCTCAGCTCGGGTGAGATGAAGCGGTTGCCCGACTGTTCGTGTGGCAGCGAGATGTTCAGACCCACGTTGAGCGCGCCCTCGTCGTGCGCGCCGCGGTTGGCCGCTTCCATGATGCCCGGGCCACCGCCGGTGCAGATGAAGAGCTGGTCCGCCTGTGGGCAGCGCGCGCTGTAACGCGCCACGATGCGCGCGAACTCGCGTGCCTGGTCGTAGAAATGGGCGTTGCGCAGCAGCGTCCGGGCCTTGCCGATGGCGCGTGCGTCGCCGCTGGCCTCGGCCAGCTCCAGCTGCTCCTGCGCTTCGGCCGGTTCGCGCACGCGGGCGCTGCCGAACACCACGATGGTGTTCTCGATGCCCAGCTCGCGCTGTGCCAGGTCGGGCTTGAGCATCTCCAGCTGGAAGCGGATGCCGCGTGTCTCGCGGCGCAGCAGGAACTCGGGGTCGGCAAAGGCCAGGCGGTAGGCGTCGGCCTGCAGCGTGTTGCCGTTGCTGGAATGGGCCTGCAGGTCGGCCCAGGCATCGGCGATGCGTTGTTCGCTCAGGTTTTGTGTGGTTTCCATTCGGCTTCCTTGTGTCGTGTCCGGATTGTGGGTCACAGTGCCAGCGCCAGCGCGAGGGGAACGAAGACCACCGCGAGCGCATTGCCCAGCATGATCATCGCCGCCACCTTGTCGGGTTCCTGGCGGTAGCGGTCGGCCAGCATGAACTGCATCACGGCCGGGGGCAGTGCGGCGAACAGCAGCAACTGACCGCGCGCCGCGCCCTCCAGCCCCAGGGCCCAGGCCAGCGGGATGCCGATGGCCAGCCCGATGAGGGGCCGCGCCAGCGCGCCCAGCAGACCCAGCGCCAGCCCGTTGCGGGTCAGCGAGGTCAGGCGCACGCCCAGGGCGAACAGCATCATGGGCAGCAGGGCATCGCCCAGCAGCTTCAGGCCTGAGAGCAGCACGTCGGGCGGGCGCAGGTCGGTCAGGGCGCTGGCAAAGCCCAGCGCGGTGCCGATCATCAGCGGGCTGGTCAGCAGGTCGCGCGTGCGGGCCGAGGCGCTGGTGATGCGGGCGCCGAGCGAGAAGTGGAACAGGTTGCTGACCGAGAACAGCGCCACCGCCGCCCCGAAATGCGCCGGGCCGAAGGCCAGCAGGGCCAGTGGCAGGCCCATGTTGCCGCAGTTGTTGAACATCACCACCGGCACCAGGGTGCGCGGCTGCGAGCCGAACCACCGCGCCAGCGGCCAGGCCAGCAGCCCGCTGCCCAGGATCAGCACCGTGCCGCCGATCAGCAGCGGCCCATGCTCGGCCAGGTGAAAGTCGCGCGAGGCCAGCGCCGAATACACCAGCACCGGCGCCAGCACATCCAGCGCGATGCGGTTGAACACCGACAGGTCGGGCACCGCATGCCGCGCGTACCCGTAGCCGATGGCCACGATCAGGAAGACCGGAATGATGACGTCGGCGATGCGGGTGATGAGGTCCATGCGCGGGTCTGAAACAACAAAAGGCTCCCGAGGGAGCCTTTTACATCAACCGTCCGAATGATCAGACGCGCTTGCGGTATTCGCCGGTGCGGGTGTCGATTTCGATCTTGTCGTCCTGCGCCACGAACAGCGGCACGGCGACTTCAAAACCGGTGGCGATCTTGGCGGGCTTGAGCACCTTGCCGGACGTGTCGCCCTTGACGGCGGGTTCGGTCCAGGTGATCACGCGCTCGACGCTGGTCGGCAGTTCGACCGAAATGGCCTTGCCGTCGTAGAACACCACTTCCACGGCCATGCCGTCTTCGAGGTAGTTCAGGGCGTCGCCCATGTTTTCAGCTTCGACTTCGTACTGGTTGAAGTCGGCGTCCATGCAGACGTACATCGGGTCGGCGAAGTAGGAGTAGGTGCAATCCTTCTTGTCCAGAATGATCTGGTCCATCTTGTCGTCGGCACGGCAGACCACTTCGGTGGCCATGTTGTTCAGCAGGGCCTTGAGCTTCAGGCGCACAGTGGCCGCACCACGGCCGCCGCGGGCGTATTCGGTTTTCAGGACGATCATCGGGTCCTTGCCGTGCATGATCACATTGCCGGCGCGCAGTTCTTGGGCGATTTTCATAAAGATTCCAACGGTTGGGCCGCTTGTTCCGGCAGGGCTGAAAGACCCGGGAACGGTGCTGATGGCTGCGATCTGTGCGGCGAGGCAGATGGCTGGCAGGCAACGGGACTCGGTGTGAACCGGACCGGTTTTCCGCAAAGCCTTGAATTTTATCGCTTTTGGGAGATGAATTCGAGGAGCTGCGCCGTCAGGTCGGGCTGCGCCAGCAGGCGATCGCGGGCCGCGAGCACGCAGGCACGCCAGCCATCGACCACCGCCCAGCCGGGCCAGACGGGGCCGGCCGCGGCTTCGATGCCGTTCCAGGCGCGGTGAAACGCCCGCAGCGAGGGCGGGGCCTGCAGCCAATCCAGAAAGGCGTCGAGCTTGGCGTGGTGGGCGTCGTCGTGCTGGGGGTAGATGTGCCAGACCAGGGGCTGGCCGGCCCAGAGCGCGCGCACCAGAGAGTCTTCTCCCCGCACGCAATTGAGGTCGCAGGACCACAGCAGGTGGTCGAAGTCGCGCTGGGTCAGCACGGGCAGGGCGTTCAGCCGGCAGGCGGGGCCGGGCTCGCCGTGTTGTTCGCGCGCGTTGTTCACCGCTTGCATGGCGCGGCCCGGGGTCACCAGCCAGTCGCTGGTCAGGGCGTCTTGCCCGGCCTGCTGGAGCACGGCGGGCAGGGCGGCCGGCTCGTAGCAGAACAGGCTCGCCCGGCGCTCGCCGGCCCAGGGCAGGCCGAGCGTGTGCAGCCAGTCGTCGGGCTGGAAGGTGGCCTGCCGCTCCAGCAGATCGGCCTCGCGCAGCAGCCCGCCGGTGGCCGGTGTGAAGCCGGGATAGAAAAACCACTTGGTCAGTCCCTTGAGCGGGCCGCTGTTCACGGGGGAGGGCAGGCGGTGCGAGCGCTCCACATAGCGTTCGGCGCTCAGGTATTCGAGGTTGATCCAGACCGGTGGCGGGTGCCCTTGCGCGAGCACGGACGCCAGGTGCTGGGCGCATTCCGGCGCCGGGTCGCAACCGAAGGCTTCCACCCACACGTCGGCGGGCGGCAGTGACGCGGGCAGCGCCGGCGCCAGCGGCGTGGTCCAGTGCAGCACCTGCACACCCGGCACCTGGCCTTCCAGCGCGCCGGGCGCCATCCAGCGCAGCGGCTCGGGCTGGTCGATCCACAGGCGCACCTGTTCGCCGCGGCTGGCGAGGTCGGCGCACAGCCGCCAGCAGACGCCGATGTCGCCCAGGTTGTCGATGACGTGACAGAAGATGTCCCAACGCATGGGGGGCGATTGTCCATGCTGGCCGGCGACACAATACGGCCCATGTCCGACACCCATTCCGAACAGTTGCTGGCCGAGGTGGCCGCGCTGCCCGCGCTGCCGGGCGTCTACCGCTATTTCGACGCGCAGGGCCAGGTGCTCTATGTGGGCAAGGCGCGCAACCTGAAAAAGCGCGTCAGCAGCTATTTCCAGAAGGACCACGGCGGCACGCGCATCGGCCACATGGTGAGCAAGATCGTGCGCATGGAGACCACGGTGGTGCGCTCCGAGGCCGAGGCGCTGCTGCTGGAAAACAACCTGATCAAGACGTTGAATCCCAAATTCAACATCCTGTTCCGCGACGACAAAAGCTACCCCTACCTCAAGATCACCGGCACGCGCGAGACCTTCCGCACGGCCGGTGCCGTGCCGGTGCCCATGCTGGCCTTTCCGCGCATGGCGTATTACCGCGGCGTGATCGACAAGCGCCACAGCTACTACGGCCCGTACCCCAGCGCCTGGGCGGTAAAGGAGTCCATCACCCTGCTGCAGAAAGTGTTCCGCCTGCGCACCTGCGAAGACACGGTGTTCGCCAACCGCACGCGGCCCTGCCTGCTCTACCAGATCAAGCGCTGCAGCGGCCCCTGTGTGGACCTGGTCGATATGGAGGCCTACGGGCGCGACGTGACCGCGGCCGAACGCTTCCTGCGCGGCGAGACCCAGGCCGTGCTGGACGAACTGGAGCAGCGCATGCTGGCGCACGCCGAGAAGCTGGAATTCGAGCAGGCGGCCGAGATCCGCAACCAGATGAGTGCGCTCTCGCGCGTGCTGCACCAGCAGTCCATGGAAAACGTGGGCGACCGCGACGTGGACATCCTGGCGGTGAAGGTGCAGGGCGGCAAGGCCTGCGTGAACCTGGCCATGGTGCGCGGCGGGCGCCACCTGGGCGACCGGCCGTATTTCCCGGCCCATGTGGACGACGCGACCCAGATCGACGAAGGGCTGGAGGCCGAAGCCGGTGCGCGCGCGGGCGATGCGCTGGAGCGTGTGCACCTGCGCGTGCTCGAAGCCTTCATCGCCCAGCACTACCTCGGGGCGGCCCTGCCGCACACCCTGGTGACCAGCCACGCCGTGAGCAAAGACCTGCTGGACGCCCTGACCGAACAGAACGGCGCCCGGGTGCATGCGGTGCACCAACCGCGCGAACACCGCCGTGCCTGGCTGGACATGGCGCAGAAGAACGCCGAGATCGCGCTCGCGCGCCTGCTGGCCGAAGAGGGCTCGCAACAGGCCCGCACGCGCGCGCTGGCCGAGGCGCTGGGCCTGCCCGACGACAACCTCGACGAGCTGCGCATGGAGTGTTTCGACATTTCGCACACGGCGGGCGAATCGACCCAGGCGTCCTGTGTGGTGTTCGAAGCCCACAAGATGCAGAACAGCCAGTACCGCCGCTACAACATCGAGGGCATCACCGGCGGCGACGATTACGCCGCCATGCGCCAGGTGCTGCAACGCCGTTACGGCAAGATCGCCGAGGCGCTGCGGGCCGAGCGGGAGGGGGCGACGGTGCAGGTCGAGGCGCCGTCCGCCGAGGACGCGCCAGCCGAGCCCGCCAGGGAAGACGCCACCGAAGCGCCCAAGGGGCCGCGCATGCCCGACCTGGTGCTGGTCGATGGCGGCAAGGGCCAGGTGAGCATGGCGCGCGAGGTGTTCCAGCAGCTCGGGCTGGACCTGTCGCTCATCGTCGGCGTGGAAAAAGGCGAGGGCCGCAAGGTCGGCCTGGAGGAGTTGGTGTTTGCCGACGGCCGCGAGAAGGTGTACCTGGGCCACGACTCGGCGGCGCTCATGCTGGTGGCGCAGATCCGCGACGAGGCGCACCGCTTCGCCATCACCGGCATGCGCGCGGCGCGCGCCAAGGTGCGCACCGGCGGCAGCAAGCTCGAAGACATCCCGGGTGTGGGCCCCAAGAAGCGCGCGCGCCTGCTGCAGCGTTTCGGCGGGGTGCGAGGCGTGGCCTCGGCCAGTGTGGACGACCTGGCGACCGTCGAAGGCATCTCGCCCGAACTCGCCGATGCGATCTACCGCGCCCTGCACTGACCCCCACGCTCCGCCGCTGCGCGGGTCGCTGCCCCAGGACAGGGAGGGGACCCGGTCTACGCCGGGTCTGGGGGCTGTCCCGGCTTGGGGCGGCCCGGCGCCGGATCGGCTGTGTGCTCCTGCAGCGATGCACGACTCCCCCATAATCCCCCCATGTTTTTCAACCTTCCCACCCTGCTGACCTGGGCGCGCATCATCGCCATCCCGCTGATCATCGGGGTGTTCTACCTGGAAGGTCTGAGCGCAAAAGAACAGAACCTGTTCGCCACGGTGCTGTTTGTGGTGTTCGCGGCCACCGACTGGGCCGACGGTTACCTGGCCCGCCGGCTCAACCAGACATCGGCCTTCGGCGCCTTCCTCGATCCGGTGGCCGACAAGTTCCTGGTCTGCGCCAGCCTGCTGGTGCTGGTGCACATGAACCGGGCCGATGTGTTCGTCGCGCTCATCATCATCGGCCGCGAAATCGCCATCTCCTCGCTGCGCGAGTGGATGGCCATCATCGGCGCCACCAAAAGCGTGGCCGTGCACATGGTGGGCAAACTCAAGACGGCGGTGCAGATGACGGCCATCCCGTTCCTGCTGTTCGACGGCACGTTGCTGGGCGCGATCGATACCCACCTCTGGGGCACCTGGCTGATCTGGATCTCGGCGGTGCTCACCGTCTGGTCCATGGTGTATTACCTGCAGAAGGCGCTGCCCGAGATCCGCGCCCGCTCGCGCTGATGACGCCGGCGGTTCGGGACAACGCGTGGCTGCGGGCCATGCCCTGGGTCTTCGTGCTGATCTGGAGCACGGGTTTCATCGTCGCGCGCTACGGCATGCCACACGCGCCCCCCTTGTCCTTCCTGGCGGTGCGTTACGCGCTGTCCATCCTGTGTTTTCTGCCGTGGATCGTGCTCGCGGGCGTGAAGTGGCCGAGCAACCGCACCCAGGCGCTGCACCTGGCGGTCACCGGCATCCTGATGCATGCGGGCTACCTCGGCGGGGTGTGGGCCGCCGTCAAGGCGGGCATGGGCTCGGGGCTTTCGTCGCTCATCGTCGGCATCCAGCCCGTGCTCACCGCCATCTGGCTCACCAGCGTGGGCGGGCAGCACGTCTCGCGCCGGCAGTGGCTGGGCCTGCTGCTGGGGTTTGCCGGTCTGGTGCTGGTGGTCTCACGCAAATTTGGTGCGGGTGGTCCGGGCGATTCGGCCAACTGGCTCAACCTGTCGTTCGCGGTGATGGCCCTGTTCGCCATCACCGTCGGCACGCTGTACCAGAAGCGATTCGTGCAAGCCTGCGATGTGCGCACCGCCAACACGGTGCAACTGGCCGCGGCCTTGCTGGTCACCCTGCCGCTGGCCCTGCTGGAAACCGAGTCCATGCGCTGGAACGCCGAGCTGGCGGGCGCCATGGCGTGGTCGGTGCTGGGCCTCACCCTGGGCGGCAGTTCGCTGCTCTACATGCTGATCCAGCGCGGGGCGGCGGCCTCCGTCACCAGCCTCATGTACCTGGTGCCGCCGTGCACGGCGCTGATCGCCTGGCTGCTGTTCGCCGAACCCATCACGGCCACCACGCTGGCCGGTACGGCGCTCACCGCTTTTGGCGTGAGCCTCGTGGTGCGGCCGCCGAAACCGGTGTGAGCTTCCACGGCTCGGCGCGGAACTGCGCGGCCAGGTGGTCCACCAGCAGGCGGATGCGCCGCGGCACCTGGGCGCGGTAGGGCGCCAGCCAGTGGATGTCGGCGTCGGGCATGCTCCAGCCTGGCAGCACCTGCACCAGCGCGCCGCTGGCCAGTTGTGGCGCAATGTCCCACAGGCTGCGCAGCATGATGCCGTGCCCTTGCAGGCACCAGTCGCGCACCATCTCGCCCGAATTGCTGCTCAGCGGCCCGCTCACCTGCACGTGCAGGGCGGGCGAACCGTCGACCGGGTGCAGCCGCCAGTGGTCAAAGCGCCGGTCGGCCAGACCGCCGTTCTCGCGCACCACCAGGCAGGGGTGCTGGGTCAGGTCCTGCGGCGTGCGGGGCTCGCCGTGTTGTTTCAGGTGCGACGGCGCGGCCACCAGCACCCGCTGGTTGCGGGCCAGCGGGCGTGACACCCATTCGCTGGCGCGTTGCGCCGGCGCGTGCCACAGCCAGATGGCGCCGTCAAAGCCCTCCACGGCCAGGTCGGGCAGTTGCTCGGTCAGCTGCAACTGCACGCTGACCGCCGGGTAGCGCTGCTGAAAGGCGGCCAGCGCAGGCCCCACCCAGTGGCGGCCAAAGCCGAAGGTCGCGGCCAGGCGGATGGGGCCCGACGGCTCGGCGCGGCGTTCGCGCAGCTCGCTTTCCAGCGCTTCAAAGCCCTGCAGCAGCGCCGTGGCGCGTTCGCACACCGCCTCGCCTTCGGCGGTGGGGCTGACGCGGCGGGTGGTGCGCTGGAACAGCCGCAGTCCCAGGGCAGCCTCGATGGAGGCCAGCCGTTTGGTGGCCGCGGGCGCGGCCATGCCCAGCGCCCGTGCGGCCGCGGTGAGCGTGCCGTGCTGGCGGATGGCCTGCACCAGTTCCAGATCGGGTCGGTCCAATTGTTTCTCTCAGGGAAGTAATGGATTGCCTGATTATGGTTGCTGTCGGCGCTAAGCTGCGGGCATCACCAACGTACTTCCGCAGGAGACACCATGAGCCCGACACCCCACCGCATCGCCGTCATCGCCGGCGACGGCATCGGAACCGAAGTCATGCCCGAGGGCATCCGCGTGCTCGAAGCCGCCGCTTCGGCCTTCAACATCCCGCTGCGGTTCGACCATTTCGACTTCTCCAGCTGCGATTACTACGAGCGGCACGGCAAGATGCTGCCCGACGACTGGAAGGCGCAGGTCGGCGGCCACGATGCGATCTATTTCGGTGCCGTCGGCTGGCCCGACCGGGTGCCCGACCACATCTCGCTCTGGGGATCGCTGCTGATGTTCCGACGCGAGTTCGATCAATACGTGAACGTGCGACCCGCCAAACTCATGCCCGGCGTGACGGCGCCGGTGGTCCGCCGCGACGGCAGCCCGCGCCAGCCCGGCGAGATCGACATGGTCATCGTGCGCGAGAACACCGAAGGCGAATACAGCAGCATCGGTGGGCGCATGTACGCCGGCACCGAGCGCGAGATCGTGGTGCAGGAAACGGTGATGTCCCGCATCGGCGTGGACCGTGTGCTGCGCTACGCCTTTGAAGTGGCGCGTTCGCGCCCCAAGAAGCACCTGACCAGTGCCACCAAGAGCAACGGCATCGCCATCACCATGCCCTACTGGGACGAGCGCGTTGAAGCCATGGCCAGGGAGTACCCGGACGTCAAGGTCGACAAGTTCCACATCGACATCCTCACCGCGCACTTCGTGCAGCGCCCCGACTTCTTTGATGTGGTCGTGGGCAGCAACCTGTTCGGCGACATCCTCTCCGACCTCGGTCCCGCCTGCACCGGCACCATCGGCATCGCGCCCAGCGCCAACCTCAACCCGACGCGTCAGCACCCCTCGCTGTTCGAGCCGGTGCACGGCTCGGCGCCCGACATCGCGGGACAAGGCATTGCCAACCCCATTGGTCAGATCTGGTGCGGCGCCATGATGTTGGACCACCTGGGGTACCGCGAGGCACACGATGCGGTGATGCGCGCCATCGAGTCGACCTTGCAACCGGGCAGCGGCGCGCCGCGCACGCGCGACCTGGGGGGTGTCGCGAACACGACCGATGTCGGTCGAGCAATCGCCGCCGCTGTGCGCGCCTGAACCCCGCACGCAGCGGGTTGGCGTGCTGCGCCAAAATTCACAAAACGGGACGGTCCGTGTGGCCAATGCGTCTAGAATCTCGCCTTTCGCGCCCGCCCCGCACCGCTGTTGACCGGCCCGTATTGACAGGGGCTTTGCCCCGTGGGTCTAATCACAAGGCATTAGTTTTCCGGCGACACATCCGGGCCGATGCGAACACGAGCGGCCGCGCCGCAAGCTTTGCAGGCCTGTGTTGTACGCGGTGCCTGCGGCGGGTCCGAGAGGATTCAACAGACCATTTCAAGAGGGGCTATTTGTGAACAAAACAGAACTCGTCGAACACATCGCCAAACACGCCGATATCTCCAAGGCGGCTGCGACGCGTGCGCTGGACTCCACCATCACCGCCATCCGCACCACGCTCAAAAAAGGCGGCACCGTGTCGCTGGTGGGCTTTGGCTCCTTCGCCGTGACCAAGCGTCCCGCTCGCAAGGGTCGCAACCCCCGCACCGGCGCTGAGATTAAAATCAAGGCTGCCAAGGTGCCGAAGTTCCGTCCGGGCAAGGCCCTGAAGGATGCGCTGAACTGAGGTCGTCCCCACGGGATGTCCCGGTGGGGTGCTTAGCTCAGTCGGTAGAGCGGCGCCCTTACAAGGCGTAGGTCGGCGGTTCGACCCCGTCAGCACC
>NZ_JASJOY010000001.1:0-3969 GCF_031426985.1 Hydrogenophaga sp. | reverse complement strand
GTCCTGCACGTCGCGCCGGCGCACCGGCTGGTTGTTGATGTAGTAGCTGCTGGTGCCGTCGCGGGTGAGCACGCGCTTGACCGCGATTTCCAGGAACTGGCCCCACTGGCCGCCGGCGCGGTGGTCGGCGTTGTCGAACACCAGCTCCACGCTGGAACGGCTGGCCGGCTTGCGGTTGTTGGTGCCGTTGAAGATCACGTCCTGCATGGACTCGCCGCGCAGTTCGGACGCCTTGGACTCGCCCAGCACCCAGCGCACCGCGTCCATGATGTTGGACTTGCCACAGCCGTTGGGACCGACCACGCCCACCAGTTGTCCGGGCAGCATGAAGTTGGTGGGTTCGGCGAAGGACTTGAAGCCCGATAACTTGATCGAATTGAGGCGCACGGCACTGCCTGGGAACAAACGGAAAGGGAAAACAGATGGGAGTCCGCGCGGGACGGTCCTCGCGCTGGGGATGATACTGTGCGCCCCTGGACGCCCGGGAACGGCCTTTCGCCGCAGTTACCAGCGCTTACAGCAGGAACTCGATCGGCAGCCAGGAAAGCATCCGCGCCACCGCCCGCCGCATGAGCCCTGCCTTGGGCTCGCTGTCCCAGACCTGGGGCGGATGCACCCCATGATCGACCCATTCCAGATCACCGGCGGGGTTCAGCCGCACCACATAGGCGGTGTTGCGCAGGGCGTCGTCGAAGGCCCGGTGGATGGACTGCGCCAGCGCGGGGCTTTTCACCAGGAATCCCATTTCGGTGTTGAATTTCACCGACCTCGGGTCGAAATTGAACGAGCCGACAAAGGCGCGCTCGCCATCGATGGCGAAGGTCTTGGCGTGCAGGCTCGCACTGGAGCTGCCCAGCGTCAAAGCGCGGGGGCCTGGCGCACGGGCGTCGGGCTTGAGTTCGAACAGCGACAGACCCGCCGCCAGCAGGTCCCGGCGGCGCCTGGCATAGCCCGCGTGCACAGCCGCCACATCGGTCGCGGCCAGCGAATTGGTCAGAACCCGCATCGTCGTGCCCTGGGCGGCCAACGCGATGAAGCCTTGCGTGCCCTCATCGCCGGGCACGAAATAAGGTGACACCACATCGAAACGCGTGCTGATCGTGCCCGCGGCGGCCTGGAGCCGGGGCAGCATGTGGGTGGCCACCGCACCATCCCCCTGGGCCAGGGTTTTCTGCGGGTCGTCCACCACCAGTTCCACGGGCACCCATTCCAGCGCCAGCGTGCCCTGCTGCAGGCTGTGCACCAGGGTGCTGGCCCGCACCGCCGCCCGGTAGCGGTCGACGGCGGCCTGACCGCCCAGTGCCGCCAGGCGGGCTTCGATCAGTTGCCCGGCGCTGGCCTGCGGGACGGCCTTGACCAGCAAGGGCAGCGGGTAGGCCGACTCGCTGTTCCAGTAGGCGTCAAAGGATGTAGCGACCTCGCCCACCACCGCACCAAGCGCCAGCAGGTCCAGGTCGGCGAAGTTCACCCCTTCGGCGGCGTCGAAGTAGGCATCGCCGATGTTGCGCCCGCCCACGATGCTGACCGCGCCATCGGCGGTGAACGACTTGTTGTGCATGCGCCGGTTCAGCCGGCCCGGTTCGCTCAGGTAGCCCAGCGGCTTGAAACGGCGCTGCACGAAGGGGTTGTACAGGCGCACCTGCACCTGGGGCAGGGCCTGCAGGGCGGCCAGCACCGGGTCCAGCCCGGCGATGCCGTTGTCATCAAGCAGCAGCCGCACCCGCACACCGCGCTCGACCGCGCGCCGCACGGCATCGAGCAGCAGCTGGCCGGAAATGTCGTCGTGCCAGATGTAGTACTGCAGGTCCAGGCTGCGCTGCGCGGTCTCGACCAGCAGCATGCGCGCCGCGAAGGCGCTGCGCCCGCTGTTGAGGACGTGCACGCCGGTCAGCCCCGGGTGGGGGCGTGACAGCGCCAGCGCACCCTGGCCCAGTGGCACGGTCGGGTCGGCGGCGATGGCCCAGGAAGGACTGCGCCCCTGCAGGGATGGCAGCCCCTGACCGCCCACCAGGGCGACCACGACGCCGACGAGAACCAGCAACAACAGGGTTTTCATTCCATGTCTTCCCAAGGTGGTGCACATTCGGCCCACTTCGCCGCCCGATTGTCCTCAAATCGGTGCCGCGAGCGGGGCCCGCGCAGGGCCACCCGGGTCCGGTCAAGTCCCACCGCGCCACAGGGATAATCACCCCCCATGAATCCCAAGTTGTCCCTCCTGCAGCCCTACCCGTTCGAGCGGCTGCGCCAGCTGTTCGCGGGCGTCACGCCCAGCCCGGCGCACCGCGCCATCAGCCTGGGCATTGGCGAGCCCAAGCACGCCACGCCCCAGATGCTCAAAGACGCGCTGGCCGCCGCGCTGGACACCGGCCTGACCGGCTACCCCGCGACCGCCGGCGAGCCCGCCCTGCGCCAGGCTTGTGCCGACTGGATGCAGCGGCGCTACGGCGTGGCGCTCAATCCCGCCACCCAGGTGCTGCCGGTCAACGGCTCGCGCGAGGCGCTGTTCGCCTTTGCCCAGACGGTGCTGGACGCCTCGAAACCCGGCGCCACGCTGGCCTTCCCCAACCCGTTCTACCAAATCTACGAAGGCGCGGCCCTGCTGGGCGGTGCCCAGCCGTACTACGTGCCCAGCGTGCCGTCTCGCAACTTCGCGGTGGACTGGGACAGCGTGCCCGACGAGGTCTGGGCGCGCACGCAGCTGATCTTCGTCTGTTCGCCGGGCAACCCCACCGGCGCTGTGATGCCGCTGGCCGAATGGCAGAAACTGTTTGAACTGAGCGACCGCCACGGTTTCGTGATCGCGTCGGACGAGTGCTACAGCGAGATCTATTTCCGCGACGAACCGCCCCTGGGCGGGCTGGAAGCGGCCGTGAAGCTGGGCCGGCCGGACTTCAAGAACCTGATGATGTTCACCAGCCTGTCCAAGCGCAGCAACGTGCCGGGCCTGCGCAGCGGTTTCGTTGCGGGTGACGCAGCCCTCATCAAGAGCTTCTTGCTCTACCGCACCTACCACGGCGGCGCCATGAGCCCGGCCGTGCAGGCCGCCAGCGTGGCCGCCTGGGGCGATGAAGAGCACGTGATCGACAACCGCCGCCAGTACCGCGAGAAGTTCGCCGCCGTCACGCCGCTGCTGGCCCAGGTGCTGGACGTGGCCCTGCCCGATGCGGCGTTCTACCTCTGGGCCGGGGTGCCGACCGCGTTTGAAGGCCGAATTCCCGGCCTGAGCGCCGACGAAGCCTTCGCCCGCGAACTGCTGGCTCAATACAATGTGACGGTTTTGCCCGGCAGCTACCTCGCGCGCGCCACCGGCGGCGTCAACCCCGGCGCCGGCCGGGTGCGCATGGCCCTGGTGGCCGAGCCCGCCGAATGCCTGGAAGCCGCCGACCGCATCGTGCGCTTCTGCCAGGCCCACGCCTGACCGGCTTCCCGCCCTCCACCGCTCAACCCTCAACGCTGAACTTCACATGACCCAACAACTGCAAGCCCTGATCGAAACCGCCTGGGACAACCGCGCCGAGCTCTCGCCCGCCTCCGCCCCCAAGGAGGTGCTGGACGCCGTGAACCACGTGATCGACCAGCTCAACACCGGCAAGCTGCGCGTGGCCACGCGCGAAGCCGTGGGCCAGTGGACCACCCACCAGTGGATCAAGAAGGCCGTGCTGCTGTCGTTCCGCCTGAACGACAACGCCATCATGAAGAGCGGCGACCTGACCTTCTTCGACAAGGTCAAGACCAAGTTCTCCGACATGAGCGAAGCCGAGCTCAAGGCCAGCGGCGTGCGCGTGGTGCCCCCGGCCGTGGCCCGCCACGGCAGCTTCGTGGCCAAGGGCGCGATCCTGATGCCCAGCTACGTGAACATCGGCGCCTACGTGGACGAAGGCACCATGGTCGACACCTGGGCCACCGTCGGTTCGTGCGCCCAGATCGGCAAGAACGTGCACCTCTCGGGCGGCGTCGGCATCGGCGGCG